>CAZHZF010000029.1:0-32363 GCA_964536925.1 uncultured Dehalococcoidales bacterium
GCACACCCAGGGGTCGGGCAAGAGCCTGACCATGGCCTTCTACGCCGGCCGGATCATCCGCGAGCCTGCGATGGAGAATCCGACGATCGTCGTGCTCACCGACCGAAACGACCTCGACGACCAGCTCTTCAGCACGTTCTCACGCTGCCAGGACCTGCTGCGCCAGCCGCCCGTGCAGGCCGAGTCGCGCGCACACCTGCGCGAACTCCTGTCGGTCGCCTCGGGCGGGGTGATCTTCACCACCATCCACAAGTTCTTCCCCGACGAGAGAGGGGACCGGCACCCGACGCTCTCCCCGCGACGCAACATCGTGGTGATCGCCGACGAGGCGCACCGCAGCCAGTACGATTTCATCGACGGCTATGCGCGCCATATGCGGGACGCGCTGCCGCACGCCTCGTTCATCGGTTTCACGGGCACACCGATCGAGCTGCAGGACGCGAATACCCGCGCGGTCTTCGGCGACCATATCAGCGTCTATGACATCCAGCGCGCGGTCCAGGACGGCGCGACGGTGCCGATCTACTACGAGAGCCGCCTGGCGAAACTGGGACTGGACGAAGCCGAACGGCCGAAGATCGACCCCGATTTCGAGGAGGCGACCGAGGGCGAGGAGATCGAGCGGAAGGAGAAGCTCAAAACCCGGTGGGCCCAGCTCGAGGCGGTAGTGGGCGCCGAGAGGCGTCTCGCGCTCGTGGCGCGCGACATCGTCGACCACCTCGAGAGACGGTGGGAAGCGATCGATGGCAAGGCGATGATCGTGTGCATGAGCCGGCGCATTTGCGTCGATCTCTACCGCGAACTGGTGACGCTGCGACCCACCTGGCACCACGAGGACGATGAGATCGGCCAGATCAAGGTCGTGATGACAGGCTCGGCGTCGGACCCGGCCGATTGGCAGCAACACATCCGCGGCAAGTCCCGACGCGAGGCGCTGGCGAATCGCTTCCGCGATCCCGCCGATCCACTCCGCGTGGTGCTCGTGCGGGACATGTGGCTCACCGGGTTCGACGCGCCGAGCCTGCACACGATGTATGTGGATAAGCCGATGCGCGGACACGGCCTGATGCAGGCCATCGCGCGCGTGAACCGGGTGTTCAAGGACAAACCGGGCGGGCTCGTGGTCGACTACCTGGGCCTGGCGCAGGAACTGAAGGCCGCGCTCGCCACCTATACGGAGAGTGGCGGCACGGGACGGACGGCGCTCGACCAGGGCGAGGCGGTGGCCATGATGCGGGAGAAGCACGAAGTCTGCCAGGCGCTCCTTCACGGCTTCGACCGATCGCGCTGGAAGACCGGTACACCCCAGGAACGGCTGAGCCTTCTCCCGGCGGCCCAAGAGCACATCCTCGCGCAGGAGGATGGCAAGGATCGCTACGCGCGCGCGGTGCGCGAACTGTCTCAGGCGTTCGCTCTGGCGGTGCCGCACGAGGACGCGCTCGCCATCCGCGACGACGTGGCCTTCTTCCAGGCGGTCCAGGCCGTGCTCGCGAAGCGGGCGGCGGGAGAGGCCCGGTCGGAGGAGGAGCTCGATCACGCCGTGCGCCAGATCATCTCGCGCGCGGTCGCTCCGGAAGGGGTGATCGATATCTTCGCCGCGGCGGGGCTTCAGAAGCCCGATCTCTCGATCCTCTCGGACGAGTTCCTCGCCGACGTCCGTGGGATGCCGCAGCGGAATCTCGCGGTCGAACTGCTCCAGAAGCTCCTCAAGGGCGAGCTTGCCACGCGTCGCCGCAAGAATGTCGTCCAGGCGCGATCGCTCGCCGAGCTGCTGGAGCAGACCATCCGGAGGTATCAGAACCGGGCGATCGAGGCGGCCCAGGTGATCGAGGAGTTGATCCAGATCGCCCGGCAGATGCGCGAGGCCGACGCCCGTGGCGTGAAGCTCGACCTCACCGAGGATGAACTGGCGTTCTACGACGCTCTGGAGACCAACGACAGCGCGGTCAAGGTGCTCGGTGACGAGGCGCTGCGCGGCATCGCCCGGGAGCTGGTCGAGACGGTCCGCAAGAATGTGACGATCGACTGGACGCTCAGGGAGAACGTGCGCGCGCACCTCCGCGTGCTCGTCAAGCGCATCCTCCGGAAGCATGGGTATCCGCCCGACAAGCAGGAGAAGGCCACGCAGACGGTCCTCGAGCAGGCCGCGTCGCTCTCCGCGGAATGGGCGACGGCCGCATGAACGGGGTTGTGCGGCGGGTAGAATCGGCCCCCGAAGCGCACAAGGAGCCAGAGCCGTGCCAGCCGTGACCGGTCCCCTCACCCGCGTTCAGCCGGGCGTGAAAGTCACCGCCCAGATCTCGCCCGAGGCGAAGGATGAGGATCTGGCGTTCATCCGCCAGATGGGGGTCGAGCACGTCGTGCTCTGGACCGATGCCTCGAAGTCGAGCGCGGCGTACTACTCCGAACGGAAGGAGCACTTCCGGAAGAACGGCCTGCAGGTCTACGGGTTCGGCAACCGCGACGTCCACAACCAGCCGGCGATCGTCCTGAACACCGCGGAAGGCCCGGCGAAGATCGAGGAGTACAAGCGCCATCTCCAGGCGCTCGGAAAGGCCGGAATCCCCTACACCACCTACGCGCACATGCCGAACGGCATCTGGAGCACCGACCGGGAGACGACGCGCGGCGGCGCGAGCGCCCGCGCGTTCGACCTGGCGAAGGCGAAGTTCGGCCGCTGGCACACCACCGAGTTCCACCTGCCGCTCACGAACGGTCGGGTCTATTCCGACGACGAGGTGTGGGAGAACTTCGCGCACTTCATCCGGCAGGTCGCGCCGGTCGCGGAGAACGAGAACGTGATGATCGGCATCCACCCGGACGACCCGCCCATCTCGCCGCTGGGCGGCGTGCCGCGCCTGTTCAGCACCTTCGAGGGGTACAAGAAGGCGTTCGCGCTCGCCAACAGCCCCAATGTCGGGATCTGCCTGTGCGTGGGCTGCTGGCTCGAGGGTGGCTCCGGCCAGTGGGGAACCGATGCGATCACGGCGATCCAGTACTTCGCGGCGGAGAACAAGCTGTTCAAGGTCCATTTCCGCAATGTGGACAAGCCGATGCCCCACTTCGTCGAGACGTTCGTCGACGATGGCTACCAGGACATGTACCTGGTGATGAAGGCGCTCCACGAGTCCGGCTTCCGCGGCGTGGCGATCCCGGACCACGTGCCGCAGATGGGGGACGATCCGCGTCTCGGTGCGGCCTACACGATCGGCTATATGCGGGCGATGCTGCGGCGGGCGGAGGAGGAGAGCGGCCGACCGGGGTGACAGCCGACGGCCGGACGATCCCGGATCCGCATCCGCGATCGCGGCGAAGAGTGGCGCGATCGGACGGCGAGGCGCACGATTCCCTCACTCCCGCCGCGACGGGAGAGGGAGTATCACCGCCGCCGGCGTGCCAGGAGTGTCCTCGTTCAAGGGACCGCGGGCGTCCCGAGCGCCGGCACCATCTGCGGTACCGACAGGACGGCCCTCACCCCCGCCCTCTCCCGCCGCGACGGGAGAGGGGGTAACACCGCCGCCGGCGTGCCAGCAGAGTCCTCGCTAAAGGACCGCGGGCGTCCCGCCCGCCTGCACCACCGTCGAAGCTGGGACACCCTCACCCCCTCTCCCGCCGCGACCGCGACGGGAGAGGGGGTGACATCCCGGCGGCAACGGTGGTGACCGCGGCACCGACACCAGCGGCGACGGCTCAGACGTCCCTCGCCCGCGCTGTCGCGGGATGGGTGGAGTGGAGCGGAGGATGACGGTCGTCGAAAGTGTCGGATCTTGCTACTCGCGCGGACTGAGGTGGGCCTCTATCTCGGCAAGCAGCGGAGCCAGCTCCTCGCGGAGGACCCTCCAGATGACGTCCCGGTCATAGTTCAGATAGTCGTGGGCGAGGCGATGGCGCATCCCCACGATCGCGTTCCAGGGCAGCGGGACGCGGGTGCGGCCATCCTCCGACACACGGCGCGCCGCCTCGCCGATGTTCTCGATCACCTTGACGAGCGCGAGGCGCAGCACCTCGTCGTCCTCGAATCGATCACGCGTGACGCCCGCCGCAATCCGGAGCGCCGTCCGGGCGAGGTCGCGCATGTGACGCAGGCGCGTCAGATCATCGACGTACGTAGAAGGTCTCCGCCTCGTCGAGGACGCGCTGCCGGAAGTAGGGGCTCAGTTCGGCGGGGGTGCGCAGGTCGACCCGCCGGCCCAGGATGACGCCGAGTTCGTCCTGGATGGTGGTGATGTTCCAGCCGATCTTTGCCTCCGGCGCGAACCACACGAGGACGTCCACGTCACTCTCCGGGCGGAAATCGTCGCGCAGGACGGAGCCGAAGAAAGCGAGCCGGTCGATGAGGTTCCGCTCGCCGAACTCCCGCACCCGGGAGGGGTCGACCGTGACGTGGGCCATCGCGATCAATCTTACGGCGGGCCGTCCACCGCCCGGCGTTGCCTGCACGCCAGCGAGCGCCGGGCGGTGGTGAGACCCGCCAGAGAGCCGTCAGCCGATCGGAAGCGTCTTCGCCTTCGGCGTCGCCCGCGCGACTTTCGGCAGCGTCACCTCGAGCACGCCATCGGTGTACTTGGCCTCGGCATGGCTCGGATCGGCATCCTCGGGGAGCGGCACGAAGCGATGGAACGAGCCGCGGGAGATCTCCATCCGATGGAAGTTCTCCTCGGTGACCTCCTTCTCCTCCTTGCGCATTCCCTCGATGACCAGCCCCTCGGCCTCGATGGTGACGGTGATCTCCTCCTTCTTCATCCCCGGCAACTCGGCCTTGACGACGTAGTGCCCGTTCTTCTCGAACAGGTCGACCGCCGGGACCCAGGTCGCGGGCCCGTTACCGTGGCGAGACAGCCCCATCGAGAACGGCCAGGTGAGACCCCAGTTCCGAGTCGGCTCGAGGAGGACATCGAACGGATCGAGCCACATCCGTCGCGCGGGTACCTTCGTCTTCTCGGTCATTCGCGTTACCTCCGGGTCGCCCGCCTCTCGTCGCCTCGTGCCGGGGCGATCCCTCTCCACACTACGTCGCCGCACGACCGCGCACATCGGTGCCGTCCCCGATGGGCGTGCCAGGCGACGGCGCGGCGACCTACAGTGACGATCGCTCGCTCTGACGGTCCAATGGCGCGCCGCCACGCGGTCTGGCGAACACGCCCCTGGAGGAGAAGGAGACGACGCGATGCAGATCCGCAATCTCGGCCGGACCGGTCTGAAGGTCTCGGCTCTGTGCCTGGGTACGAACACCTTCGGCCGCGCCACCGATCAGGCCGCCTCGAACGCGGTGCTCGACGCCTTCGTCGAGGGGGGCGGCAACTTCATCGATACCGCCGACATCTACACGCGGGGCGAATCCGAGGTGGTGCTCGGCAACTGGATCAGCGACCGGAACAACCGCCACTCGGTGGTCGTGGCCACCAAGGTGGGCCTGCCGATGGGCGATGCGCCGAACGAGCGCGGGCTCTCGCGCCAGCACATCATGGACGGTGTCGAGGCCTCGCTCCGCCGCCTGCAGACCGATCACATCGACCTCTATCAGGCGCATCGCGACGATCGCGATACGAAGATGGAGGAGATGCTCCGCGCCTTCGACGACCTCGTCCGACAGGGGAAGGTCCGCTACATCGGCGCATCGAACTACGTCGCGTGGCGCCTCGCCGAAGCGCTCGGCGAGAGCAAGTACCACGACTGCGTGGCCTTCGAGTCGCTCCAGCCGCTCTACAACCTCTACTCGCGCGAGGAGTACGAGCGGGATCTGGAGGATCTCTGCCGCGCCCGAGGACTCGGCGTCATCACCTACTCCTCGCTGGCGAGCGGGTTCCTGACCGGGAAGTACCGGCGGGGCCAATCGATGCCCGGGTCGCACCGCGCGACGGGGGTCGAGCGGCAGTACTTCAACGAGCGCGGCTGGAAGATCCTCGACGCGATCGTGCGGGTGGGCGCCTCCCGCGGCGCCACTCCGGCGCAGGTGGCGCTGGCCTGGATCATCCAGCGGCCCGGCATGACCGCGCCCATTGCGAGCGCGACATCCCCGGCCCAGGTGAAGGAGTTGCTCGCCGCGACCGATCTCCATCTCGAGGCAGACGCGCTGGCGGAACTGGATCGCGATAGCGCCTGGCGCTGAGCCGGCAGCGACATCCGCCGTACCGAAAGTCCGGTCGATCGGCCCAGCCTGTCGTCGCCACGCTGGAGACATGTCACTCCGCGGGGCGCATCGCGCCATCGCTTGACTTCGCAGCCGGTGCGAACCACAATGGCAAGTAAGCCGATCCCCTTAGTCAGGTAACGATTCATCAATGGCGCGCGCTCTCTCCGCATCGTTCTCGCGCGACTCTCGTTTCGTGTCGGTCGGCATCCCGCTGGTCGTGGCGCTGGCCATCGCCACCTACGCGTTCGGACGTGTCGGCACGAGTCTCGTCGTCTACTGGGGCGTAGGTCTGGCGCTGGGGGCGATCCTGCAGCGGAGCCGGTTCTGCTTCGCGGGGGCGTTCCGCGATCTCTTTCTTCTGCGCGATGGGCGTCTCCTTCGCGCCGCGATCACCGGACTCCTCATCGCTACACCGGGATTCACCCTGCTGATGGCCCGTCTGGTGCCGGACCCTTCATTCGGCGATTTGCCCCACGGGGCGCACATCATCCCGGTGGGCCTGCACCTCGTGGTGGGCGGCGTTCTCTTCGGTATCGGGATGGTCGTCGCCGGGGGTTGCGTCTCGGGGACGCTCTTCCGGATCGGCGAGGGGTATGTCGGATCGCTCGTCGCGCTGGGAGGCATCCTGGCCGGCCTGAGTCTGGCCGCGCATAGCTGGAACTGGTGGTGGCAGGTCCACATCGGCGCGACGCAGGCGCTCTGGCTGCCGCGCCTCATCGGTTACGGATGGTCGATCGCGCTGGTGATCGGCGCGCTGATCCTGCTCTACCTCGCGGTGCTGTGGTGGGAGACGCGCGACGCCCCCGATTTCCCGCCCATGTCGGGCCGGGCGGGCGCGCCGGCGATCACCTTTGGCGAGCACCTCGCCGCGTTCCACCGCCGGTTCTTCCGACAGGCGTGGCCCTACGCCGTGGGCGGGATCGCGCTGGCGGTGCTCAACGTGATGTCGTTCACCTACGACCATCCGCTGGGCGTGACCGGAGAGCTCTCCGCCTGGGCCGAGCGCATCACCGGCATCTTCGGAATGGGCGCGGGAACGCTCATCGGCACCGACCAGTTCGCGGGATGCAACCTCGCGGTCGGCGACGCGGGATTACTGACCGCGTCACTGGCGCTCGACGCGGGCCTGATCGTGGGATCTTTCGGCGCGGCGCAGGCGTCGGGCGAGTTCCGCATCCGGGTGCCGCGACAGCGCTCGCGCTATGTCCAGGCGATTGGCGGCGGGGTGCTGATGGGCTACGGCGCGGGGATCGCGATCGGCTGCACGATCGGCGCCTTCTTCTCCGCCGTCCCATCGCTCGCGGTCAGCGGCTGGGTGTTCGCCGCGGCGCTGGCGGCCGGAGCGTGGATCGGGACGATCGTGATCCGTCGCCTGCCCTGACCGATTGGGAAGAAGGAGAACTTCGGTGGAACTGGACGTGCGCGGCGAGATGTGCCCCTACCCGGCGATGAAGGCGAAGGAGGCGCTCGCGAAGCTGAAGGCCGGTACGCTGACCGTGCTGACCGATCACGCCCCCGCGCTCTCGACGGTGCCGTGGGAAGGTGCCAAAGCCGGATACGACGCGGAGATCGCCGAGACCGGGCGAGGCGAGTGGCGCATCACGCTCACGCGCCACGAGGGGGTTCTGGACCGCGCGGCCGCGCTCGAGAAGATCTCGGCGCAACTCCGGCATCTCGGCCAGGGCTGAGCCGCCGCTCGCACACAGGCGCAATTCAAGAAAGCGAAGGAGAAAGAAGTGACCATCAGTCGACGTTCGTTCCTGGGAATGACCGGCGCGACAGCGCTCGCGGCGCTCGCCGCGGCGTGCGCCCCGGCCGCACCAACCGCGGCGCCCCCCGCGGCTGCGCCGGCGGCACCGAGCGCGCCAAAGGATCGGTACGCGAAACCGGAGATGCTCGCCGAGACCGGGTGGCTCGCCGATCATCTGAAGGACGCCGACATCCGCATCATCGACATGCGCACCGCCGAGAAGTACAACGCCAGCCACATCCCCGGCGCGGTCCGGTTCGACACGGGCAAGCTGAAGGATGCCGACGAGAAGCTGTACGTCGTGAAGCCGGAGACGTTCGCGAAGGACATGACCGATCTCGGCGTGGGACCGACCACGAAGGTGATCGCCTACGACGATAACGGCGGTCTGGGTCCGGCGCGGCTCTGGTGGGTGCTCGACTACTACGGACACACCAACACCCAGATCCTTAACGGCGGCTGGAACAAGTGGGCGAAGGAGAGCCGCCCCACGAGCAACGAGCCGGCCACGGTCTCTGGCGGCGGCTTCAAGGCCACGATCAACCCGGGCGTCATCTGCGCGCTCGATGTCGTCGAGAAGGCGACCACGGATACGAACTACGTCATCGTGGACGCGCGCTCGGAGGGCGAATACACCGGCACCGACGTGCGCGCAGCGCGGGGAGGACACGTCCCCAACGCGGTCAACATCGACTGGCAGAAGAACGTGACCAACGACGATGTGAAGGTCTGGAAGTCCGCCGCGGACCTGAACCAGATGTACGAGGCCGCCGGCGTGACGAGGGACAAGAACGTCATCACCTACTGTCAGACCGCCGTGCGCGCCGCGCACACGCTCTTCACGCTCCGGATGCTCGGGTACAACCAGGTGCAGAACTACGACGGCTCGTGGGCCGAGTGGGGAAACAACCCGAACACCCCCATCAAGAAGTAGTCACCGACGGTGCGGGAGCGAGAGGTCTCCCGCACCGCAACCGGGCTACGATCCGGCGGTGCGCGTCGGCATCGTCGGCAAGCGGGGCGCGGCCTTCGTCCACGGACTGCGGTCGTGCCCCGACGTCACCGTCACGGCAGTCTGCGAACTCGATACGGCCGCGGGAGCGCGGGTGGCCGCGCGGTACGGGATCGACGGCAGGGTCTCCGATTACACGCGTCTGCTCGATCTCGGCCTCGATGCCGTCATCGTCGCGACGCCGATGCAGGAGCACGCCAGGGAGGCGATCGCCGCGCTCGAGCGCGGCATCCATGTCCTCTCCGAGGTCACCGCCGGGACAAGCGTTGAGGAATGCCGCGCGCTGGTGGCCGCGGCGCGCCGGAGCAGCGCGACGTACATGATGTCCGAGAACTACTGTTTCTCGCGCACCGCCCAGATCGTCGAGAGCCTCGCCCGCCGCGGCCTGTTCGGCGAGGTCATTTTCGTCGAGGGAGCCTACATGCACGATTGCCACTTCGTGCAGTATCGGGAGGATGGCACCCCGACCTGGCGCACGATCTGGCAGGTCGGTCGTCGCGGCATCACCTACGGCACCCATTCGCTCGGCCCAGCGCTCACGTGGATGGACGATCGGGTGGTGACGGTGACGTGCCTCGGGTCGGGCACTCCCACCGATCCGCGACACATCCAGGACGACGTGACCGCGATGCTGGGCCAGACCGCGCGCGGCCGGCTGGTCGAGATCCGGCTCGACATGCAATCCGCACGCCCACACAACATGGCCGACTTCGTCCTCCAGGGCACGCGGGGAGCGTTCCTCAACCCGCGGAGGAGCGGAGAGGAGCCGCTCGTCTGGCTGCGGGATCGCTCGCCCCATCGGGAGGAGTGGGAACCTCTCGAGGCGTACGCGATCGAGTTTCTCCCCGAGGAGTGGCGCCGATACGGTGCCGATGCCATGGGTTCCGGGCATGGCGGTGCCGACTTCTTCGCCGCCCGCGCCTTCATCCGCGCGATCCGCGGTGAGATCGCCAACCCGATCGATATCGATCGGGCGATGGACTTCACTCTTCCCGGCCTCCTCTCCGAGGAGTCGATTCGGTCCGGCGGCCGGCCGGTCGCGGTGCCCGATTCGCGCGCGTGGTGAATCCCCGACCGCAACTGCACATGCGTCGGGCGCTGACCTCGCTGCCCGATGTTCCGTCGCCACCGATGGGGTATGACGTGCGCGCAATCCGGGCTGACGATCGCGATGCATGGGTCGCGTTGATGCAGGCCAACGGTGAACTCGGCGAGTGGTCCGCCGAGCGCGCGGAGCGCCAGTTCGCCGAGGACCGGACGGCGCTGGCGGCCAGCGTCCTGGTCCTGTGTGAGGCGCTGCCGGTCGCGACGGCGCAACTGAACCTGCATCGGGACGACGGCTACGCGCCGGCTGTGGAGCTGGGGTGGGTCGCGGTCCACCCAGCCCATCGTGGGCGCGGCCTGGGTCACCTCGTCTGCGCGGAGGTGATGGACCGGGCCCGCATGCGGGATCACCGAGCGATCTTTCTGCGCACCGATGACCATCGGCTCCCCGCGATCGCGATCTATCTAAGACTCGGATTCACACCCTGGCCCCGCGAGGATCCAGACGCGGCGGCCCGGTGGGCGGCTGTTCTGCGCCAGATCGGCGAAAGTCGACGAAACCCGCCAACGTCCGCCCGGGCGAACGTATGATGGGGGACACCATGTCGCTCGTGCGTCTGGACGGGACCGCCGTGCGGTCGGATTTCCCGATCCTCGAGCAGATCATCCACGGCCATCGCCTGGTGTACCTCGACAGCGCCGCGACCTCGCAGAAGCCGACCGCGGTGATCGACGCGATCTCGCGCTTCTACCGGGAGATCAACGCCAACGTACACCGCGGCGTGCACACCCTCGGCGACCGCGCAACCGATGCGTACGAGGGCGCGCGAGAACGGGTCGCCCGGTTCATCGGTGCAGCCGATCGTCGGTCGGTCATCTTCACGCGGAACACCACCGAGGCCATCAACCTCTTCGCGCGCACGTGGGGCCACGCCTCTCTGGGGCCTGGCGATGAGATCGTCACGACGGAACTCGAGCACCACTCCAACCTGGTGCCCTGGCAGATGTGCGCGGCGGCGACCGGGGCGGCTCTGCGCGTCGTCCCCGTGGAAGCAAACGGTCTTCTCGACCTCGATCGGCTTCTTCAGGCGATCGGAGCGCGAACAAAACTCGTCGCCCTGACGCATTGCTCGAACGTGACCGGGGCGATCCACGATGTGGAGCGAGTGGCGCACCATGCCCACGAGCGCGGCGCATTCGTGCTCGCCGATGCGGCGCAATCGGCGCCCCACCTGCCGCTGGATGTCGCGAGGCTGGGCGTCGACGCCGTGGCATTCTCGGCGCACAAGATGTGCGGACCGACCGGTATCGGTGTGCTCTGGGCCAGGCCGGAGATCCTCGCCGAAGCGCCACCGCTCCTTGGGGGCGGGTCGATGATCCACGAGGTCTGGCCGGACCGATCGACCTGGGCGGAGATCCCGGCGCGGTTCGAGGCCGGGACTCCGAACATCGCCGACGCGGTCGCGTTCGTGGCTGCGCTTGACTACCTCGACCTGCAGGATCGGGCGGCGATCCGTGCCCACGAGCGGGCGCTCGTGGCCGAGACCATGGCGAGGCTGGAGGCGCTGCCGTGGGTCCGCGTCTATGGGCCGCCGAACCCGTCCGATCGCTCCGGTGTGGTCGCGTTCAATCTGTTCGCCGATCCGCGCGACAGGGAGAGCCTCATCCACCCGCACGATGTCGGCACGCTGCTCGACGCGCGCGGCATCGCGATCCGGGTCGGGCATCACTGCTGCCAGCCGCTCATGCGCCGTCTCGACGTGCCGGCCACCGCGCGGGCGAGTTTCTATATGTATAACGACGAGGCCGACGTGGATGCGCTGATCGATGGGCTCCACGCGGTGCGACAGACATTCCTGCGGTGAGCGACGGCGCGCCCGGTCCGATCGACAACCTCTATCGCGAGATCGTCCTCGAGCACGCCCGGGAGCGGTCCAACCGACACCAGATCGCCGATGTGACCCACACGGGTGAGGGGCGGAACCCCCTCTGCGGGGACGAGATCCGGCTCTCTCTTCGCATCGTCGATGATGTCATCGCCGACGTGGCGGTGGGCGGACGGGGCTGCGCGATCAGCCAGGCCTCGAGTTCGATGATGGCAGACCTCATCCGCGGGCGCTCGCTCGCGGAGGTTCAGCGATCGGGCGAGGCGTTCCGGCGGATGATCAGCGGCGATGGAGTGGCCGACGAGGCGGCTCTGGGTGACGCGATCGCTCTGCGGGCGGTGCGGAAGTACCCGCGGCGAGTGGGGTGCGCGACGCTGGCGTGGGCGACGCTGGCGCAGGCGTTGAGCGGCACTCCGGGGAGTGGCGAGCCAGCGCGGTAGCCGGCCTGGCCTGCGCCTCCTGAGCGGGCCGACAGCGACGACCGCGGGTCTCTGTGGCTGCCGGCAATCATTGACACGGTGCGGAGGTTTCACGATAATCACGCCAGGTGATTGATTCGATGACTATCGAACTCCAGGGGCCCGACGACAAGGGTCGTCAGCCGGTGCGCGTGGCATGGACGCCGGCATATGAACTGGTCGTCAGCCTCGCCGCCGTCTGCCACCCAAAGCTGCACCGCGACCTGGATCTCGAACCGGGTCTTGCCCGACGCGCCCGACAGATCCTTGGCGCGGACATCCACGATGAGGCTCTGCGCGCGTCCGACCGAATCGAGCAATTCGAGGCCGGCTGGCTGCTGACTCTGGTGGACGCCTGCCCCGGCGACGGCAGTGCCGACGGCTTCCTTGCCTGGCTGGCGAGCGCACCGGTGGGGGAGCTCTACGAACATCTGGCGCGTGCCGCGCCCGACAATGGCGAACCGCTGCCCCGCGATCTCGGCGCGGTGCGCGCGTCGTGGCTTCGCTGGCTGCGACCCTGGAACGAAGGCTATTTCCGCCACCTCGACCCCGCCCTGCTGGACCTGCTCGCCGCTCGGGCAGAAGAGGCTCGACAGGCCGCGGAGGCGCTCGGCGTCGATGCGCTCATCGATCGTTTCGCGACCGGCCTCACGTTCGAAAAGGGAACGTTCGACGCGGTCGGCGCCCGGCTGGTCCCGCAGGCGCATATGGCTCCCTTCCACCTGGTCGAGCGGGAACACGGCGAGATGGTCATTCTGTACGCGATCGACCTACCGACAGCCTCAGCCGACGATCCACCGCGCTCGCTCATCCGCATGCTCCGCGCTCTCAACGATCCGAGTCGGCTCCGCATCCTGCGCATTCTGAGCGGGGGCCCCCGGAACCTTGGCGACCTCGCCCGGGAGACCGGCCTGGCGCTCAGCACGGTCCACCACCACCTGCTCGCGCTGCGGGTCGCCGGCCTGCTTCGGAATCACGCCGACCGGAGCACGCTCAAGCGGTACAGCCTGCGCGGCGAGGCGATCGACCGGGTCACGGAACTGCTGCGCGAGCACCTCGGACGGCCTGTTGGGCCGATTACCACCGCGGAAACCGCGCGGAATCTCACAGAAGCGCGCGATCGTGTGTCTCAGAAGAGGAGCACACGGAGAGGAGGCCGACGATGAACGACACCTGGTACTACCTGGCCCACGAGGCGACCCGCCGCGCGGAGGAACTCCACCGCGAAGCAGCGGCCGCACGCGCGGCGCGCCGGCCTGGCGCGGCCGGCCTGCGTGGAGCGCTCGCCGATAGTCTCGTGTCTCTGGCCGCTCGACTCGACGCCCGGTATCGATCGCTGGCGTCGGGCGCGCCGCAGGCACGGTTCGCGTGACGACGATGAGGGTTGCCCCGATTGCCGCGGGGCGCCCCCTTCGTTATGGTGACTGCCGGTGCGTCGAGCCATCGTCCTCCTGTGCTTCCTGGCGCTCCTCGCCTGTGAAGCGCCCGATCTCCTCCCGATAGGCAAAGCGGCCACGACGTCGGAACCCTCGGCGAAGGCCGCGGGCGATGCGAAGCCCGGAGATGGGGCGACGTACTACGTCTCAACCACCGGCGATGACAACGCCACCGGCCTTGCCCCGGATGCCGCCTGGGGATCGCTCGATCGGATCAATGGCACGACCTTCGGTCCGGGCGATCGGATCCTGCTGGAGGGGGGCGCGACCTTCCGCGGCAATCTGGAGATCGTCCCCGAGCGTTTCCGCGGGACCGCCGAACGCCCGATTGCGATTGGCTCCTCCGACGGCCGTCCGGTCGAGATCGTCAGTGACGATCGGACCGCATTGCAGATCGAGAGTGTCTCCGGTCTGACGATCGAGCGGTTGCGCCTCGTCGGGAACGTCTCATCCTGCGGCGGATCCGGTTTCGACGGCGCCCACGGGATCAACCTCCTGTACGAGCGAGGGCAACCGCACGCCGCGATTGCCCTGAGTCAGATCGATATCAGCGGCTACTGCGTCGGCGTCATGGCGCGGGTCGCGCGACCCTCGCGCCTCGTCGGCCTCCACCTGACCGAGGTGCGCGCGACGGATAACCGCGCCGCCGGCATCGTCATCCTGGGCGACGAGCCCAATCCGGACGGCACGCTCCACCTCCGCGACGTGCGGATCGCGGGCGGCCGCGCGGCGGGAAACCCTGGCGTCCCCCGTGTCGAACCCGGCGCGAACCTCAGCGGGAGCGGCGTCTTCATCGCGATGGCCCAGGGCGTGCGCGTCGAGCGCATCGCCGTCGCCGACAACGGCGGGCAGAACGGCTGTGTCGATCCTGGCGTCAGCGGCGGCGGCACGAGCGGCATCGCGGTCTACGGTGTCGACGTGGAGATCCGCGGCGCCGAGGTGATCGGGCAGCGGGTCGCGCCCGACTGTCCGTGGCAGGGCGGCGGCATCACCGTCAGCGGGCGGACGCTGGTCGTCGAGAGCAATTACACCCACCGGAACGACGGACCCGGCATCACGATCGACAACGCCGAAGCGGACCGCCGCGCGACGGTGCAGCGCAACGTGAGCCTGAACGACGCGCGTCGCTCCAGTTCGGATGGGGGTATTCGCCTCGGCGGCGGCGACGGTGACTACCAGGTCCACCACAACACCGTGTTCGTGGCGCGGGGACCGGCGCTCGTCGCCCAGGGCGAGGCCGGCGCGGGCATCCCGCGCGAGGTGTCGGTGCGGAACAACCTGTTCGGCGTCGGCGAGGGACCGCTGCTCCTGGTCGATCCCATCTCGATCGAAGCGCCCGTGTTCCAGGGCAATCACTACTTCGACGCAACCGATCGCTATCTGGTTGCCTGGGGTCACGAGGGATTCGAGGGGATCGCCCGCTTCGTGGAGGGTGCGGATCAGGAACGCTTCGGCGGGCAGATCCTGGCCGAGACGGGCAACCCGAACCTGTGCGGCGCGCAGATCGTCTCGCTTTCCGATCCGGACATCTCGGCGGTCGCCGTGGCGGTCCGCCCTGGCCCCGACTCATCGCTGCGCGATACCGCGATCAATCTCGCCTCGGTCCAGGGGGCGCGCCTGGCGCCCACCGACTTCGCGGGCACGACGGTTCCGGCGGGGCGAGGACCGGATCGAGGCGCGATCGAACACCCCGGCGGCGTGGACGGCTGCTGAGGCGCCAGCCCTCCTACGCGTCCGCCTGCGCGACTGCGCGCGCGAACCAGGCAGCCTCGCCGAGGTAAGCGGCGGGATCGAGGAGGCCGGCGATCGCGGCCCCGTCCAGCACGGCGCAGACACGGGGATCGGCGGCGAGGGCGTCGGCGAAGCGCTGGCCGGTCGCGTGGGCGTGCATCGCGACCTCGTACACCACTTCGTGCGCCTCCTGACGGCCGAGATGCTCGGCCAGACGGAGCATGACCGCCTCGGACAGGATGGATCCGCCGGTCAGATCCAGGTTGCGGCGCATTCGGTCCGGGTACACGACCAGGCCGTCGAGCACACGGCCGGTGTAGTGGAGCGCGGCGCTGGTGAGATGGAACAGGCGGGGAAGCCACTCCCACTCCGCCTGCCAGGCACCCATGTCGCGTTCGTGCTCTCCCACCATTCCGTTCAGGGCGGTCGTCACCTCGCCGCGGGTGAGGCGGGAGAGCCCATCGATCAACTCGCAGATCATGGGGTTCCGCTTGTGGGGCATGGTCGAGGAACCGACCTTCCCCTCGTTCCACGGCTCCTCGACCTCGGCGACCTCGGTCTTCTGGAGGAGGATGACCTCGCGGGCGATCTTGCCGCAGGTCGCGCCATAGAGGCCGAGACAGAACGCCATCTCGGCCAGACCGTCGCGCGCGGTATGCCAGGCGATGGGCGGACGGCCCAGGCCGAGGACCGCGCAGTAGCGGCGATGGACCTCGCGGGCGCGGGGGCCGAAGCCGGCCAGCGTGCCGACGGCTCCGGCGAGCTGGCCGACGAGAACACGGGGAAGCGATGCCGTGAGTCGCTCCTCGTGGCGCCGCCACTCCGCGAGCCAGATCGCGACCTTGAATCCAAAGGTGATGGGCAGCGCGTGCTGCCCGTGCGTGCGCCCGGCCATGGGCGTATCGGCGTGGGACGCGGCGAGACGAGCGAGCGTCGTGTCGATGCGTGCGGCGGCCACGCGCACGATCTCGACCGCGCGGGCGACCTGCAGCATCGCGCCGGTGTCCATGATGTCCTGCGTCGTGGCGCCCCAGTGCACGAAGCGGCCGGCGCCGGGGAACTCATCATCCGCGCCGCGGGAGAGTTCGCGCACCATCGGCACGATCGGATGGAACGTGCGGTCGATCCCCGCGCGCACCGCGTCGAAATCGATGCGATCGGCGCGAGCCGCGCGCCGGATCGCGGCGGCTGCCTCCGGCGGCACCATACCCACCGCGGCCTCGGCCTCCGCGAGCGCGGCCTCGGCATCGAGCCAGCCCTGGAGCATCGCCCGGTCGGAGAAGATCTCGCGCATCTCCGCCGTCGAATACTGGTCGCCGAAGAAGAGCGAATCGACGATGTGGCCGGATGGCATCACGTGACCGCGATCGGTGGTGTGCGGCTCTCGACGTGCTCGTGGGCAGGCACGTCGATCCAGAACGTGGAACCCTGGCCGACCGTGCTGCGGACTCCCACCGTGCCGCCGTGCGCCTGGGCGACGTGCTTCACGATCGCCAGGCCCAGCCCGGTGCCACTGGAGGAACGAGAGCGATCGGCCTTGTAGAACCGCTCCCAGATCCGCGAGAGATCCGCCGCGGCGATGCCGCATCCCGAATCCTCGACCGAGAAGCGGACCGCCGGCGGCCCGTCGGCCGAGGCCCTGGCGGCCGCGACCACGACCCGCCCCCCGGGCTCGGTGAACTTGAGCGCGTTGTGGATGAGGTTGACGAGCGCCCCCTCGAGCCGTGTGGTATCGACACGCACGTCGGGCAGATCGGGTGTCGGTGCGATGCGGAGGTCGATTCCGGCGCGCACCGCCTGCTGCGCGAGGCGGCGGACGGCACTCTCCACCAGCGACTCGGGCGGGCGCGGCGTGAAGACCATCTGCGCGCGCCCCGATTCGATGCGGGCGAGATCGAGGATCTCCTGCACCATCTGGGCGAGCTGGTCGACCTCGACGTGCATGCGCGCGAGGAAATCGCGCGCCGCGGTCGGGTCCTCGAGCGCGCCCTCCTCGAGCGTCTCGACCAGTGCCTTCAGGGATGCGATCGGCGTCTTCAATTCGTGCGAGACGTTCGTGGCGAAGTCGCGCCGGATCGTCTCGGCGCGCCGCACATCGGTGATGTCGCGGACGATGAGGAGTGCCGAGCCGCCTCCGGTCATCGGCGCGGCCGAGATCATCAGTTCGCGACCGCTCGAACTGAGGCGCACCGGCTCGGCGCGCCCGACGCGCTGCACCGCGGCCTGCCGCGCCACCTCGAACACCTCGTGATCGTGCACGACTTCGATCAGGTACTGCCCGGGCGCCGGCGTTGCATCGAGGAGCGAGGCGGCAGCCCGGTTCATGAGGATCACCTCCAGGCGCGCTCCCACCACGATGACGCCGTCGTCCATCACCGTGAGGATCGCCTGGAGGCGGTCGCGATCGACGTGCAGCGCGGCGATCTGACTCTCCGAGCGTTCGATCAGATCGCGGAGCGCGGAGGCGAGATCATCGACCTCGCGATCGGACCAGTCACGATCGAAGACGGGCGCCCCGACACCTCTGGAGGCGCGGGCCGTGGAGGCGAGATGATCGATCTCGATCGCGGTCCGCCGCCCGTACCGCCAGATCGCGGCGCCCCCCAAGGTGGCGGCGGCGAGCGCGCCCACGACACCGGCAATGGCGCCTCCCTCCGGGTAGGCGCGCCCGATCAGGATCGCGAGGATCGTGCCGGCGAAGATCGCGATTGCCGTCGTGGCAGCCAGACGCGATGCCAGGGCGAACCGGGTCCCGACCTGTCGCGCCACCTCAGTCGACCATCCGGTAGCCAACGCCCCGAATCGTCTGGATGATGCGCGGCTTACCGGGTGTCTCTTCGATGTGTTCTCGTATCCACCGGACATGGACATCGACGGTGCGGGTATCCCCGGTATAGGCATAGCCCCAGACGCGCTCGAGCAACTGCTCCCGCGTGAAGACCTGGCCGCGGTTGGTGGCGAGGAACAGGAGCAGAGCGAACTCTTTCGGTTTGAAGTGGACCGGTTCCCCATTCCGGCGCACGGTCCGCGCGCGGGGATCGATCTCGATCGCACCGACGACCACCGGGTGTTCGGGTTCCGGCGCAGGCTTCCCGGCGGCGGCTCCCACGCGCGCGCTGCGGCGCACCTGCGCCTTCACGCGGGCCAGCAACTCCCGCATGCTGAACGGCTTGGTGATGTAGTCGTCGGCACCGATCTCGAGGCCAACCACTTTGTCGATCTCGGCATCGCGCGCGGTCAGGAGAAGGATGGGCGCCGGTGAGAACCCCCGGATCGCGCGACACGCCTCCAGCCCATCCATGCGCGGCAGCATGACATCGAGGACGATGACATCAGGACGTTGCGCGCGCGCCTGATCGACCGCGGCGACCCCATCCCGCGCGATGAAGACTTCGTGCCCGTCGCGGCGGAGGTTGTAGTCGAGCGTGGCGATCAGCGTCGGCTCGTCATCGACGATGAGGACACGCGCCATGGCCCGTATCATAGGCAGGCGAGGCGTCCGCGCCGCTCGGACGGCGGAGCCGCACCGCGCTGCCGGGCGACGTAACCCTCGCCGGGGCGACATTTGCCCGGCGCACACGGCCCGGTTACACGCGCGCATCAGCATGCCCGTGCCGTGCCGAGCGACAGCCTTCTCCTGCAGGTGGTGGCCGTCTGCTTCCTCTCGATCGCGCTACTCCTGGCACGATCTCCGGAGGTTGCGCCGGACGGCGCTGACGGGACAGTCGAGGGTGGGCCAGTGGATCGCCCGGACGCGGTGGGCGCGCGGTGTCCGTTCTGTGACAGCGATATCTCGGGCCATCGCATCTGTCCGTGCGGCTCGGACGGACATTGGTTCGGACCTTAACCGACGTTAGCAGGTCATTAACCGGGCCTTTACCCTGCCGCCCTAGAGTGCCCGCCCGTGCCCAGGGTGCTGCTGGTCGACGATGAGCCGGATCTGCTGATGGCCGTTGGATACTCGATCCGGCGCGCCGGATTCGAGGTGACGACCGTGGCGGACGGACTCGCCGCGGTCAATCTTGTGGATCGGGTACGCCCCGACATCGTGATCCTCGACGTGATGCTTCCCGGCATCGATGGATTCGAGGTCTGCCGCCAGATCCGCGCGCGCATGGGCGTACCGATCCTCATGTTGACCGCGCGTGATGATCCGGTCGATCGGGTGGTCGGTCTCGAGGTCGGGGCAGATGACTACATCACGAAGCCGTTCAGCGTGCGCGAACTCGTCGCGCGCATCCGGGCGCATCTGCGCCGCGAGACGCTTCTCCGGGCGGTGCCGACGCATCAGCCCGCCGAACCGGCACCGGCGGCCGGCGGGTCGTCGATCGGCGATCTGACGATCGATCCGGCCCGTCGCACGGCGACCCTGCGCGGGAAGGTGCTTCCCCTCCGGCGCCGGGAGTTCGATCTTCTGGCGCACCTCGGCCGCAACACCGGCATCACGCTCAGCCGGCGGCACCTGCTCCAGGCCGTCTGGAACAACGAGGTGGCGGCGGGGAGCCGCACGATCGATGTCCATATCCGGAGGCTGCGGCGCCACCTGGGCGATGATGAACGCGCGCCTCGCTACCTGCACACCGTGCGCGGGCGGGGCTACGTGTTGCGGCTCGCGCCACCCCTCGCCGCGCCGGACATGCCTCTTCCAGCACGGCAGCGCGCAACCTTAACCGCGGATTCACCGCGCGTTAAACGGTCGTTTACAGCGGCTCCCTAGCTTTCTGCGACTCCGAGAAAGAAGGATGGATGAACCAATGAGTCCTCGACCCTTGTCCCGACGACAGCTTCTGATGTTCCTGGGCGTCAGCGCCGCGGGTGCCGCCCTCGCCGCGTGCGCGGCACCGGCCCCGACGGCGACTCCCGCGCCCGCGCCGAAGCCCGCGGCACCGGTCGCTCCGGCCGCGCCTCCGGCCGCACCCGCCCCGACCGCGACGACGGCACCCGCTCCGACCAAGCCGGCGCCAGCGGCTCCCGCCACGGCGGCGCCTACCGCGACGACTGCGCCGGCCCCGACCAAGCCGGCCGCGGCGGCACCGCCGATGGGGGTCGGACTCATCAAGGGCAAGTTCGAGGGCGAGTCCGCGGTGCTCGACGGCGCCGGCGCGACCTTCCCCGCCGCCCTCTACTCCAAGTGGTTCGACGAGTACTTCAAGCTCACGGGCGTGAAGGTCAATTACCAGTCGATCGGCTCGGGCGGCGGCATCAAGGGCATCTCCGACCAGACGGTGGACTTCGGCGCAACCGACGGACCGATGACCGAGGAGCAGATGAAGGCCGCCAAGGGCGGCGAGATCTTCCACATCCCCATGGCGCTCGGCGCGGTCGTCCCCACCTACAACATCCCCGAACTGAAGACGCCCATGAAGCTCACCTCGGACACTCTGGCGGGCATATTCCTCGGTGAGATCACGAAATGGAATGACGCCAAGCTCGTGGCGGACAATCCGGACCTCGCCGCGGTCAACAAGGACATCACCACCGTCCACCGCTCCGATGGCTCGGGGACGACGTACATCTTCGTCGACTATCTCAGCGCGGTGAGCAAGACCTGGAAGGACAAGGTCGGCGTGGCCACGTCCGTGAACTGGCCCAATGGCCTCGGTGCGAAGGGGAACGAGGGTGTGGCCGGCGAGGTAAAGAACAACGTGTACTCGATCGGCTATGTCGAGTACATCTACGCGGCGAAGAACAAGCTGGGGTTCGCCTGGATGAAGAACCAGTCCGGCGCCTTCATCGAGCCGAAGCTGGAGACGGTGAGCGCGGCAGCGGCAGGGGCGGCGGCGACCATCGCGCCGGACCTGCGCGCCTCGATCGTCAACGCGCCCGGCGCGACCGCCTACCCGATCGCCGGATTCACCTGGCTGCTCGCCTATCGCAACGTGAAGGATCTCCCCAAGGCTCAGGCGCTCACCCGCCTCATGTGGTGGTCGATCTACGATGGGCAGAAGTTCACCGGCGATCTCGGCTACGCGCCGATTCCGGATCCCATCGTCGAGAAAGCAGCGGATAAGATTCTGTCGATCAACGTGAACGACAAGAGGGCCTTCCCGCACACGTGAGATCCGAATCTCGTCCCTCGCTCGTGGAGGGCGCGGCCAGTGGCCGCGCCCTCTCGCGTAACTCCGACCTGCTGTTCAGCCGGGGGACCGCGGTCATCGCAAGCGGCTCAATCGTGCTGCTTGTGGGACTGGCGATTCTGCTGGCCTACGACTCCCTCCCCTCCCTGACCCGTTACGGCTTCAGCTTCTTCTTCACGACGACCTGGGATCCGGTTTTCGAGGAGTTCGGCGCGGCTCATTACGCCTACGGGACGGTCGTCACCTCGATCCTGGCTCTTCTCATCGCGACGCCGATCGGGATCGCGACAGCACTTTTCGTGGCCGAGTACGCGCCGCGCTGGCTTGGCGACCCGATCGGGTTCATCGTCGAATTGCTGGCGGTCATCCCCAGCATCATCTTCGGCCTCTGGGCCTTCTTCATCCTCACCCCGATCGTCCGATTCACCATCGAGCCTGCCCTGAAGGCGACCATCGGTCCGCTCCCGATCGTCGGCGCGCTGTTCGTGGGACCGACGATCGGCCGTGATTACTTCACGGCCGGCGTCATCCTCGCGATCATGATCCTGCCGACCATTATGTCCATCTCGCGGGAGATCTTCCGCGCCGTGCCGGACACACAGCGGGAAGGCATGCTCGCCCTCGGAGCGACGCGCTGGGAGATGATCTCCAACGCCGTCCTGCCGTACGCGCGCGGCGGCCTCGCCGGGGCGGCCGGTCTGGGCCTGGCCCGGGCGATGGGTGAGACCATGGCGGTGACGATGGTCATCGGCAACAGTTCCTCGACAATCAGCGCCTCGCTCCTTACGCCCGGTTACACGATGGCCAGCGCGATCGCGAATCAGTTCACCGAGGCGGACAAGGAGATCTACTTCGCCGCGATCGTGCAGGTCGCGTTGATGCTCCTCATCGTGGCGACGATCGTGAATCTCCTATCGCGGGTGCTCGTCTCGCGGATCACGTCGTCGTTCGCGGACGCTACGTGAGCGCGGCGTCGGACGCACTTCCCACCGCGCGCTCGCTCCATCGCGCTCAGCCGAGCGAACTGGGCCGACGGATCGTCGATGGCATCGCTACGACGCTGATCGTGGGATCCGCGGCCCTCGGTGTCGCCGTCCTGGCGGTGATCCTCGGGTACGTGGTGGTCCGAGGCCTGCCCGCCTGGAACATCGCTTTCTTCACCGAGCGGCCATTGCCGTACGGCGAGGTTGGTGGCGGAGTACTCCCCGCCATGGCGGGGACGATGGTCATGCTCGTCCTGGCCGGGGCGATCGCGATCCCGGCGGGCCTGGCGACCGCGATCTATCTCTCCGAGTTCGGGCGCGGGACATTTCCCCGCGTGGTCCGGTTCGTCCTCGACGTCCTGGCCGGGATGCCCTCGATCGTCATCGGCGTGTTCGTGTGGGCGCTCCTGGTACGACAGGTGATCGGCAACTTCTCCGCGGTCGCCGGCGCGGTCGCACTCGCGATCATCATGATTCCGATCGTCACGCGGACCGTCGAGGAGATCCTGCGACTCGTCCCGAACCACCTGCGCGAGGCCTCGCTCGCTCTGGGCGCTCCGTACTGGCGGACGGTGCTCTTCGTCGTCCTGCCAACGGCACGCGCCGGTGTCATCACGGGGGTCATGCTGTCTCTGGCTCGCGCCGGCGGAGAGACGGCGCCGCTCCTGCTCACGGCGCTGGGGAACCAGTTCCTCAGCTTCGATCTTCTGCGCCCGATGGCATCGCTGCCGGTGCAGATCTATTCCTACGCGGTCGCCCCCTTCGATGACTGGCACACCAAGGCCTGGGGGAGTGCCCTCATCTTGATCATCGTCGTGGGTACCCTGAGCCTGCTGACGCGCCTGGCGACGCGCGGCGCGCGGATGTACTGAGTCTGGCTGGGAGTAAGCTGTGCAAGTGATCAATCCTGTCCCCGAGGCCATCGCCGAGCGCGTGGAGCCGGCGCTGCGCGTCGAAAAACTCTCCGCCTGGTACTCGGGAACCCGGCCCGCGATCAGCGAGGTGACGATGAATATCGCCCGCCACAAGGTGACCGCGATCATCGGCCCGTCTGGATGTGGGAAGTCGACGGCGCTGCGCTGCCTCAACCGGATGCACGAGGTGATCCGCGGCGCGCGGGTCGAGGGACACGTGTACCTCCATGGCGAGGACATCTACGACCGCCGGGTCGATCCCGTCCGGGTCCGCAGCCGCATCGGGATGGTGTTCCAGAAGCCCAATCCGTTCCCGATGATGTCCATCTACGACAACGTGATCGCCGGCCTCCGACTGACGGGGCAGGCGCGCAACGGCTCGCATGCCGACGGCCTCGTGCAGGGCGCGCTCGAGGCGGTGGGACTCTGGGGTGAGGTGCGCGACAAGTTGCGCCAGTCGGGTGCCTCGCTCTCGGGCGGCCAGCAGCAGCGTCTGTGCATCGCACGAACGCTGGCGGTCGAGCCGGAGGTGATCCTGATGGATGAGCCGTGCTCCGCGCTCGACCCCATTGCCACCTATCGCATCGAGGAACTGATCCAGGAACTCAAGCAGCGCTACACGATCGCGATCGTCACCCACAATATGCAGCAGGCCTCGCGGGTATCCGACTACACCGCGTTCTTCCTCGCGGGAGAGGAGCGGATCGGGCAGTTGATCGAGTTCGGCGAGACCGAGGCGATGTTCACCAATCCGCGCGAGAAGCGCACCGAGGACTACATCACCGGGCGGTTCGGGTGATGCCCAACCGCGAGAGCTTCCAGCGCGATCTCAAGGCGCTCCACGACGAGGTCCTCATCCTCGGCAGCATGGTCGATAAGGCCACCGAGAAGGCGGTGGATAGCCTCCGACGACTGGATTTCGGCCTCGCTCAGGAGGTGATCGATCACGACCGGGTGATCAATGATCGCCGGTACAGCATCGAGAACACCGCGATCCGGCTCATCGCCACCCAGCAGCCGATCGCGTCCGACCTCCGTTCGATCGTGGCCGTCCTCTACAGCATCGTGGACCTCGAGCGCATCGGCGACTATGCGGTGGGGACATCGCGCATCGCCCTTCGTCATCAGGACATGGAACTCCTGAAGCCTCTGGTCGACATCCCGCGTATGGCGGACGTCTCCCGCCAGATGCTCCGCGAGGCGCTCGACGCGTTCATCGTTGGCGACGTCCAGGCCGCGCGCCGCGTCGCGCTGCGCGACGACGAAGTCGACCTGCTTTACGACCAGATCTACCGCGAACTGCTCACCTACATGCTCAACGATCCGCGCACGATCGACCGCGCGACCTGGCTCCTCTGGGTCGCCCACAACCTGGAGCGCACCGCCGACCGGGTGACGAATATCTGTGAGCGGATCGTCTTCGAGGTCACCGGCACGATGACGGAGATCCAGAGCTCGGATTTCTGACTTCACCGCCTTCCGAAGGCTCGCGCGCGGCACGCTGATTCCGACCGGCGTTCGGGCGCGGTACGCTGTGGCCCTGGAGGGCTGCACATGGCATCACGACGGGTCAGGATCGCGATCGCGGGATGCGGCTGGGTCGCGCTCACCGACTACTTTCCTGCGCTGGCGACCCCGGATCTGCGCGATCGGGTGGAGTTGGTCGCGGTCTGCGACATCGCCATCGATCGGGCGCGGCAGGTCGCCGCGCAGTATGGCGCCCCCGAGGTCTGGGCCGATTACGACGAGATGCTGACCCGGACGCAGGCGGAGGCAATCGTTCTCCTCACGCCCATCCCGTTCCATTACCGGCAGGGAATCGCGGCGCTCGAATCGGGCCGCCACACCTACATCCAGAAGACGATGACGACCACCTATGCCGAGGCGGCCGACCTCATCGCCCGGGCGTCGCGCAAGAACGTCCTCCTCTGCGCCTCGCCGGGGCAACTGCTCGATCCGGGCCACGCGCGGGCGAAGGAGATCATCGCGTCCGGCTCCCTGGGACGCGTTCAGTTCGCGCGCGGCCAGGGAAGTCATCCCGGCCACGAGAACGTGGATACCTACGGCATCGACCCGACCTGGTACTACCGACCCGGCGGCGGCCCGGTAATGGACGTGGCGGTGTACCCGCTGCACTCGCTCACCGGGTTGATCGGACCCGTGCGGCGCGTCACCGCGCTCTCGGGCATCGCGAACCCGAACCGCACCTACCGCGGCCAGCCGATCGACATCCAGATGGATGACAGCACGCTGATGCTCCTCGACTTCGGGAACAATGTGTTCGCCGAGGTCAATGGCACCTACTGCCAGGTGGCACGCAACACGCCTCAGGTGGAGATCTATCTGACGGGGGGCGTTCTCCAGATCGGGGGCTGGGCGCGGCCGGCCGTGCCGCTGGAGATTCACGGCCCCCATGACGGCGTGAAAGGCTGGCTACGTCCCGATCGTCTCCAACCGCGGATGAAGCACACCGTCGCCGACCTGGCTCACTTCGCCGACTGCGTCGCGGACGGTCTCGCACCCGTCCACTCCGCTGCCCACGCCGCGCACGTCATCGAGGTGATCGAGGCGGGCTATCGGGCGGCGCGGAGTGGTCAGGTCCAGGAGGTCAGTTCGTCGTTCTGACCGGCCGCCAGGGGAAGCCTCGATCCCCGCCAGCGACATCCGGGCGCGCCGGCCGCGCCGGCCGCCCGCCAGCCCCGCGGCGATCGGCGGTGGACCACGTTATGACGGAATAACGGTCCGGTCGAGCGGGCTCGTCCGCGATTCTGTCTACCTCCGGCTACGGAGAGGTGGGCCGGGCGTGCGACTCTTATGTCGGGGTAATTGACGGTCAACCTGGCGTGCCGGGCTTATGTCCGGGAAGTCGCGCCCGATGCGCCGCGGACCGATTCGTCCCGTTCGCCCTATCACACGCCGCCTCGTTTCGCCACCGGGACGACGGCACCAGATGAGAGAGTTCTGACAGGTTCACGAAACCTTCCGCCCCTAGGATGGGTGATGCCGCTATGGTCGACCTCAATGCCGAGCGTCGGGGTATCAGCCCGGCGCGCGATGTCGCCATCTACCTGCTCCACCTCCGCCCCCTCATCCGGCGAGCCGTGAGCGGGCGTTCGGCCTGGGTGAGCCGGGTGGGCGCGCTGATGGAGGATGCGCGACTCGGCAGTCTCGAAGTGGTGATATCCCGGTCGCGAGTCTATGCGCGGGAGACCTCGACCTACTTCAGGAGCCTTCGGGAGGACCTGGCCGCGGTGCACGTGCCGCGCGGGTGCGAGTCGTGTCATGAGGCGCTGACCGGCTGGGTGCTGGGGCACATAGAGTCCGCGGAGATGCTCAACACCCTGGCGAATGAGCAGAGCTTTCGGAGGGTGCGGGACCTCTCGGAGATCTTCTACCGCGGTCGTGCTCGCGCGCGCGACTTCAACCGATCGTACGCCGATCTCGTCGCCGAAGTCCGACGCCGCGCCATCGAGGGCCGCCCGGCGGGTCCGCGACCCCCACGCCCGGCGCGTCGCCGACGGCACGGCGAGCCCGGAGCCTGATACCGTCTCGCGCGTGCTTCGGCTCGCTCTGGTCGGCTGCGGCGATCACGGTCGGCGCGGCCACCTGGAGGCGTATCGCCAGTTGATCGCGGTCGGCGAGCGCCTCCAGGTCGTGGCGCTGGTCGATCCGAATCCGGCACATCTCGCCGCCGCCGCAGAACTGGCGCCCGAGGCGCACCCGTTCTCGGACTACGCGACAATGCTCGCGGAGGCGCGGCCGGACGCGGTCGCGCTGGCGACCCCGCCGCTCGTTCACCGCGAACAGGCTGTGGCCGCCTTCGAAGCGGGTGCCCACGTCCTGTGCGAGAAGCCACTCGCCCGTTCGCTCGCGGAGGCCCGCGATATCGTTCGGGCGGCCGCGCGCGCGGGACGGGTGCTGGCGATGGGGCTCCAGCTGCGCCATCAGCGTCAGACCCGCTTCATCCGCGAGACGATCGCCTCCGGCACCCTCGGAACAGTCTTCTACACGCGCGTCTGGGCCGGCCACACCTGGAGGTTGCCGCCCTCGCCCCATTTCCTGAGCCAGGAACTCGGCGGCGGGGGTGTCGTCGCCGCCACCGCGGTCCACATCATCGACGCGACACTCTGGATGCTCGGCAACCCCACGCTGCGGACCATCTCGGCCTCCGGCTTCGCCAAGGCCCCCCGCCTGGATGGTCCGCCACCACCGTTCGATACGTGGGATGACGGTGCCGCGATCGTCGCGGGGAGCACGGTTGAGGACTTCGCGACCGCGCTATTCCGCTTCGCGGATGGCAGCGCGCTCTCGCTCGAGACGACCTGGCTGGCGCATCCGGGTGAAAGGCACGGGAGCACCCGGTTCCTGGCGACCGGTGGGGTAATCGAGATGCATCCGTTGCGCGTCGCGCACGACCGCGCCGGCGTCGTCGAGGACCGGACGCCCGCCGACGTGTCCGACGATCCCGAGCGCCACTACTACCTTGATGTGGCGCGCGATTTCGTCGCCGCGGCGCGGGATGGCACGCCATCGATCGTGCGACCTCGGGAGATGCTCCAGACACAGGCCGCCATCGACGCGATCTATGCCTCCATCGCCGCGGGTCGGGAGGTCGAGGTCGCGCCGATCGACTGACCTGGACGCTGACTCTCAACTCGCCTGGCGGGTCGGGACAGGGACGGGTCGTGCTTCGCCGCGCAGCGTCGCGACCAGGAAGCCGACCGCGGCGAGGCACGCCGCGACGACGAATGCGTCGCTGATCGAGAAGATCAGCGCGTGAGCGTCCACGACTGACCCCGCGAGACCGGCGGCGCCGAGACTCGCGGCGTGATCGACCTGTCGATTCGCGACGATCGTCGCCGCGGCCGCGATGCCGACGACGTTGCCGAGGTTGCGCACGGCGTTGGCCGTTCCGGAGGCGAGACCCACCTGCTCGCGCGGCACCGCACTCACGATCGAGTTGTTGTTCGGTGACTGGAAGGTACCCATCCCGAACCCCATGAGCGCGCTGCGCCAGATGACATCGACGATCGCTGCGTCCGGTCCCAGCCGCGAGAGCGCGGCCAGCGCCGCGGCGACACAGAACAGGCCCAGGGGGCTGAGCCAGCGCGAGCCGAACCGATCGGAGAGCAGGCCGCTCAGCGGCCCGGAGATCGACATCATCGCCGCGGCGGGTACCAGGACGAACCCAGCCTGTGAGGGTGGCAGGCCCAGGCCCTCGATGAGGAAAAAGGGCATCAGGAACATGGAGCTCGAGGTCGCGCTGAACGAGAAGAACGCGCTGGCACTCGCACTCGAGAACATGCGGTTCCGGAACACTGCCAGCGGCACCATCGGCTCGGGCACACGGACCTCGACCATGAAGAACAGGATCCACAGCACGACCGAGAGGCCGACGAGGCCGATGACCTCGGGCGAACTCCACCCCCAGAACCGACCCTGGCTCAGCGCGAGAAGCAGCGATCCCAGGGCGAGGAAGACGAGCGTTCCCCCGGCGAAGTCGAACCGCCGCCGCACCGTCGTCACGGGGTCAGCGGGAACGAGACGCACCGTGGCGATCCAGCACGCGATCGCGATGGGGATACGGAACCAGAAGATCCAGCGCCAGCCGAACAGTTCGGAGATGATGCCGCCCAGAATCGGCCCCGTAAACGCGCCAACCGCGACCGTGGCGACGTTGAGGCCCAGTGCCCGCCCCCGTTCGTGCTGCGGGAACACCGTCACGATGATGGCCATGCCGACACCCTGAACGAGCGCCGAGCCGATGCCCTGGAGCAGACGGCAGGCGATGAGCGCGTAGGCACTCGGCGCCAGAGCCGCCAGGACCGACGCACCGATGAAGAGCGCCATCCCGATCAGGTACAGACGCTTCCGCCCATACACATCCGCCAGCCGGCTCGCGGTGAGGAGCAGCGATCCGATGACGAGCATGTACCCCGAGGTCAGCCACTGCACGGTCGCGACATCGACGCCGAAGTCGGCGCGGATCGTCGGCATCGACACGTTGAGCATGTGGTTGTCGAGGACGTTCACGAAGGTCCCCACGCCGATGACGGCCCAGATCGCCCACCGGTTGGGAACCATGCGCCCAGGATCGTAGAGGCCGGCCGGGACTATCGCCGCAATCCGCGCCCGGCCTGGCCGTGCCGCCTCGCCCGGTGCACGGCGCGGCCGATGGTGGAGCGCCGCCGGCTTATGTCACGTTTCAATGCCGGCTTAAGCCGGCTTATGTCCGCTTGAACGTCCGTTCTTATGTCACCACGGACAACATGCGTGTTGTATGTCGTATCTGACGTCCGGCGAGGTGCGGCGCCGAACCGGCGCCTCGGCGCGGATGCTCGACCACTGGCACTGGAGCGGGCTGATCGTGCCGGGCCACGAAGTGGAACCGCGTCGTCTGTACACCGACCACGACGCGATCAAGATCCGGGCGCTGCTGGCGCTCCGCAGCCAGGGGGTCGCTCTGGGGACGATCCGCAAGTGCCTGCGCGTCCTCGACGAGCGGCGCGACGACCTGCAGCAGGTCCGATTGATCGTCATCGGCAAGGATGTCTACACCGCGGCGTCGGAGCGCGATGTCGAACGCATCAGCGATGGGCAGCTGGCGATGACGATGCTCAGTTGCGATGCGCTCGGCGCGGCGCCCGTGGCGGCCGACGCCGCGCGCGAATCTGAACCAGAGGAAAGGGACGGGCGATGAGTCAGATCAGCGAGAGACAGCTCACCTGCGCCAGCGGTCACGGAGTCGCCCGTCTGCGGGAACCGGGCCGGGGAAGCCGCACCGCCGGCACAGCGACGGAACTCATCGTTCGGATCGCCTGCGCGCGCTGCCATCGCGACTTCGTCCGCGCGATCGACCTGGAGCGAATCGGCAGCTTCGGGACCCCACCGGATCTGATCCGCTGCCCATTCTGCGAGGGCGTCCAGGGATTCGCCAACCTCTCTCTTCGACTGCTGTGCCTCCACTGCCCCCAGTGCGACGACACGACGATCGAGCGGCTCCCCGCGCCAATCATCGATCTCGAGGCGAACGGCACGGCGTCCGACATCGGCGGGCGAGAGCGCGAACCGGAACTGCTGTTGCTGGGGAGCGACTGAGGGCGGACGCTACGCGCGCGCGTGGATGCGGCCGCCCCATCGGAACCAGGTGATCTCCCCTCGCGCATCGCGGAGGAACTCGCCGCGCGCGCCCTTGAACGGCTCATCCCGCCCCACCACACGATCGGTCGCGCGGAACGCGAGCCGTGTCGGCGCCGGCATCGGCGCGTCCGGCGTGATGCCAAAGAGCCGCTCCCGCCGCGTGACCGAGAGGACGAGATCTCCGGCGACCAGATCGAGGCGAACGTCATCAAGCGTGGCCGTGTAGGTGCCGATGTAGCCCGCGAGCGACTCGGAACTCATAACCAGCGGAGCGCTCTCCGTGGCGCGCGCGCCGAGGTACTCGTCCAGCGCGCGGCCGGTCACGGCGCCGTGAAGCTCGGTCCCCCGGTTGCCGTTCGTCAGGCAGACGACCGCGAAGCCCTGGTCGGGCGCGAGACGCAGGCTCGACATCTGGTTGAGCCACACGCCGCCGTGTCCGACGGTGCGGACGCCGCCGACATCGGTCGTCTGCCAGGCGAGGCCGATCGCATCGGCGAGCGAGCCCGCCGGCGCCAGCGGCGCGAGCGCGTGGTCGATCGTCTCTCGGTTCAGCAGGCGAAGCCCGGCCGCGGTGCGGCCGTCCCCCAGGATGAAGCGCGCCCAGATCAGGAGATCCTCGACACAGGAGATCATCCCGCCGAGGGGGTGGCCGGCGCGGCCGATGTCCCAGGGCCGGGAGACGTGGATGCCGTCGGGCAGGGCGACGTGCCCGGCGGCAACCCGGTGGGTGATCAGCCGTTCGGCGAAGAAGAAGGTGTGGCGCATTCCGAGCGGTTCCAGGAGGAGGTCCTCGATCGCACTCTCGAACGGACGCCCGCTCACGACCTCCAGCACGCGACCGGCGATGCCGAACCCGGCGTTGTTGTACGACCAGATCGCGCCGAGCGGCGTCAACTGAGGGGCACGAGCCAGGCTCGCGACATAGCGGGCGAGCGCATCATCGCCGCGGCCCGAGGATGCGGGATCCTGGGGGTCGTCGAAGACATCGCCCCGCCAGCCGCCCGTGTGCTGCAGGCAATGGCGCAGCGTGGCGTTCTCCTGCGCCTCCAGGTCACGCAGCCGGAAGTCGGGCAGGTAGCGCCTGATCGGGCGATCGAGGTCGAGCACACCGGCCTCGACCAGGCGGAGGATCGCCATCGCGACGAAGGTCTTCGAGATCGAGGCGATCCGGAACAGCGTCTGGCCGTCGACCGGCAGCGGGTGCTCGCGGTTGTTGACGCCGAAGCCACGCATCTCGCTGACGCCGCCATACAGGACCCCGAGCGCGACACCGGGAACGCCGAGACGCCCCATCTCCGCCTCGACCAGGGCGCCGACGCGGTCGAACTTCTCGCTCATGGCAGCGCCGCCACGGCCTCGATCTCGATCAGGTAGTCCGGGCTGGCCAGCGCGTTGACACCCACGGTCGAACTGGCGGGGAAGTCCGGCGCGAAAAGCTCCTGGCGGACCTTTGTGTAGGAACGGTAATCGGCCATGGGGACGATGAAGCAGGTCAACTTCACCACGTTCGCCAGAGAGCCGCCGGCCTCGGCCAGGAGCGCGGCCATGTTCGAGAACGCCTGACGCGACTGTGCCTCGACGTCCCCCTTCCCCACCACGCCTCCCCGGCTATCGTCGGCGACGCAGCCGGAGACGAAGACCATTCGGCCTGCCCCCTGGATGGCGATCGCCTTCGCGAAGGATCCCGACCGCGTGCCCAGTTCCCGACGTTCCATGGTTGGATGCCCTCCCCGTGTCGGGGCATCCTATCAGCGCCGGAGCGCTCCGGAACTCCATCTCCCTCCGGGAGAAGGCGGGAT
>CAZHZF010000029.1:32463-35977 GCA_964536925.1 uncultured Dehalococcoidales bacterium
CCTATCAGCGCCGGAGCGCTCCGGAACTCCATCTCCCTCCGGGAGAAGGCGGGATGAGGGCACCCACGCCACGACAGCGCTGCGCGCCGCTGCACCTCGCCCAACGACTCGCCGGCACCCGGCGCGCAACTCCTTCTCCCTCCGGGAGAAGGCGGGGATGAGGGCGTCCTCCCCCGTACCACCGAAGGAGACTCACGCCCCGCAGCGTCGCCCCGCTGCACCTCGCCCAACGACAGCAGGCACCGACGCGCAACTCCTTCTCCCTCCGGGAGAAGGTGGGGATGAGGGCGTCCTCCCCGCCACCCGAGGCGGGACGCGGCGCGGGCGCATCCTCAGTCCAGCCGCATCACGATCTTGCCGATCGTCTCGCGGGCGAGCTGGCGACGGACGAGATCGCCGACCGTTCGCCACGAGTCGGCGACATCGACCCGAATCCGGAGGCTGCCCGTCCGCACGAGGTCGGCCAGGCGGATCAGGTCGTCCACCGGTCCGCGCTTCGTGAGTTCATGCCCCAGCGCCAGGCCGTACAGTGCGCCGCCGCCCTTGAGGTAGAAGTTGCGCGGATCCCAGTGGATCTCGTTGCTCGCCGAGGTACCGAAGAAGACGCAGATGCCGTCCTTCGCCAGCAGATCGAGCGCGGAGGAGAGATACGCGCCGGACTGGCCATCCAGTATGAGATCGAACGGGCCGAGATCGGCTGCCACGCGGCAGTCATCGCCGACGCGCGCCGTCGCACCGGCATCCTCGGCCACGAAGGCGCGCTCGGCGCGGCGGACGATGCCGGCGACGTGGGCGCCGGACAGGCGCGCCAACTGGATCGCGATCGAGCCGACAACCCCGGAGGCGCCGGTGACCAGGACCCTGCGGCCGAGCAGGAATCCGCCTCGCTCCAGCGCGCGCAGCGGCGTGAGCCCCGCGATGGGGAGCACCGCGACCTGCTCGTAGCCCAGGTCTTCGTGGATCGGCGCCAGCCAGTCCGCGCGGTGCACCACCAACTCCGACCAGGACCCGCCGGAGATGTTGCCGAACACTCGGGCACCCTGGGGCGGACCTGAGCCATCGGCGGCAGGTCGGAGGACATCGCCGGCGAAGTCCCATCCCGGCCGGAAACCGGTCTCCTCGCGGGCGATGCGACGGCACTCGCCAGGGTTGAGCGAGGTCGCACGGACACGGATGAGCGCCTGATGGGGGGCGGGTTCTGGTTCCGGCACGGTGCCGACGCGCACCCCGCCGGGATCCGCCCGGTCGACAATCACAGCCCGCATGCTGCGCGGCCCTCCTCGGCCGTGTGCTTCCATTCTGGACTCTCGGCGGGAGACGGACTGGCCGTCCAGTGCGACGACCACACTTCGGTACAGGTAACCGCTCGTCGAACGGCGGATGCCGCACCGTTCGCACCGTGGAAACATTGCGGCCGTACAACGAAGAGCAACGATGCGACGGAGTGTGAGAGACAGTGGTTGACGGCGCGGAGATCGGCATCGCGGGTAATCTCTTCCAGGCGGGAACGTTCGTGCCCGCCGGAACCTACCGCCGGGTCGATGCGCCCGGTCGCGATATCGTTCTCGCCCACCCCGATCGACTGCCCGCGTCCTTCGATGGCCGTGTCGCGCTCTACCTCCCTATGGCCGCGCGCGCGGCCGTACGCTGAAGGAGATCCGCGTCCGCGGGCGCGCCTCGTGACCCAACCCCCAGCGGGAGCGGGCAGTCACTGAAACTCCACGACCGCGGCGATCGCCGCTGCGATCTCCTCCATCTGCGCGGCGGACAGGCGTCCCATCTGCTTGCGGAACCGCTGCACGGAGACCGAGCGCACCTGCAGGGCGTCGGCCGCGGAGTCCTTTGTCAATCCGTTCGACGGGTTCGCGCTGACCTGGACGTGCCAGATATTGCTCGAGTACTGTGGTTTCCATTCGGTCAGGGGAATGACGAGCTTCACCGGGAGTCGTCCAACTCCGTCCGAGCTGACCACCACGGCCGGTCGGGCCTTCTGGATCTCCGCGCCGACTGTGGGATCGAAGTTGACGACCCAGACCTCGCCGCGAAGCGGTGCGGCCGCGCTACTCGCCAACGATGTCTCCTACCCCCAGTTCCTCCCACTCGCGGTCTCGGGCGTAATGATCTTCCATCCACGCCGCTTGCTCGGCGAGCCGTTGGCGGCGTTCGTCAAGCGGCAACGCCATAAAGGCGCGCCGCTCGATGAGCGTGAGCGGCTGGCTCGTGCGGACCGCTCTCCCGAGCGCCAGTTCGGCCTCGTCCCTCGACAGCAAGCCCTCACAAAAGGCGCGCAGTACCGTCTGGAGGAGCCAGCGCGGCTGCTCGCGAGCGAGCTCCCGTGGCTCCCGCCTGCGCCAGCCGAGGCGGTTCACGTCGATGCACCACTGCCTGTAGTACGACTCGGTGATTACTGATAGGTCCCGAAGCCGGCGCAGGAGCGCCTGGACGCTCAGTCCGTAGCGCTGTTTGAGGACCAGCAACTCCTCGGCGTAAATCTGGACACGCCTGGCGCCAACCTCCGGGAGCAGTGCAGGGGCCGACGCCAGGAAGGCGGCTCCGAAGCGGAACGCCGCCCGTTCCTCGTCGATCCCTCGCCCCATCCGCAGCACCAGGTGCCCGAGTTCGTGCGCGAGGTTCAGCCGCTGCCGCTCGCCCGGCACACCATCCCGCGTGACCACCGCGGCCGCGGCGACGTCGCCGTACCTGTCAGCGACAGCGGAGAGACCGTCGAACTTCTCACTCGCCTCGATCTCCAGCACGTGCGTGCGGCGGTCCTCAAGGACATCGACCACACTGGCGATGGGATCCAGTCCGAGCTCCCACCGCGAACGCAGTTCGAGCGCCGCCTCCTCGACATCCTCGAGTCGATCGACCGGGAGCGACTGGATCGGCAGCGCGAAGCGCTCGGTCTGGCCGGTCAATTGCTGGAGCCGGACGCGCTCTTCGAGCGACTGGCGAACGAGGCTCTCCACCCTCGCCTGCTCACCTCTGCGCAGTGCGGAACGCTTGCGATAGGCCACGAATCGCACCTCGATGTCGGGCTCGGTCCAGAGGTGCGCGGACTTCACACCGAGGGCGCCGGCCAGTCTCATCAAGACGGACGGAGAGGGGTTTGCCCGCCCGTTCTCGTACTTGGAGAGGGCCTGCTTGGTCACCAAGCCACCCATCGCCGTTGCCAGCGCCTCGAGGGAGAGTCCGCGAGCAAGACGAAGTTGCTTCAGCCGTCGCTCGATCACGGTCAGCCTCCTTCCTGATCCTTGCTCGCGGAATAGTTGACGGATCAACGTGATTCTGGCACAGACTGTCAACCACAGGACTTCGCCAGGTCCAATCCGCCGAGCGTCTATTGGAGTCAGGTCGAGACGGAGACCGGCTGAAGGAGATGCTGTCAGGACGCTCCCGAGCCCGGACGGTGGACCCCTTGCTCGTCGTCCAGATCGCTGAATGATCGCGGAGAGCGGGGATCGGTCCGCGCCGCGTCCGCGTGGGTCGAGTTACTCGGCAGGATCCGCGCGCG
>CAZHZF010000030.1:0-16262 GCA_964536925.1 uncultured Dehalococcoidales bacterium
GGAGCACGTCATCCTGGAGCACGAGTTCCTGGAGCACCTCCTCGTGGAGCACGTCATCCTGGAGCACGAGTTCGTGGAGCACGACCTCGTGGAGCACAGCCGCGGCGCAATCGACGAGCAGCCAGTCGACGACCTCGCAGTCGGCGGTGACGCAGAGCACCGACGAGGAGATCGCGCCGGAGAGCGATGGCACGACGGTGGAGGCGGTGGTGAACGCGGACGCGGCGTTCGAAGGGGACGAGCTGGTTCCCGAGGCGACCGAGGGCGCGGGCGACACCACGCTGGCGGCGTCGGCGATCGAGTAAACCCTCCCTTCCTTCGCGGCTCAGAGGCCGGTGGTGTGCCCCAGACGCACCACCGGCCTTCGCCTTTGCCCGAGTGATGCGCGGGTGGCCGGGAGCGTCGCCGATGGCGAGTACAATCGCACCCCGATCACGGCACAGGAGCCACTCGATGCACGGTAGACCTCAGGATTACATGAGCGTGGGCATCGTCCAGTTCATGGCCTTTCCCCAGACGCAGGGCGGCAGCGGGCCGATCGTCGAATCGGTCCAGCGCATCGCCGACGATCCCTTCTTCAGCGCGATCGAAGTTGGCCAGATGGCCGAGGCCTCCACCCGGCGGGAGGTGCGCGATCTCCTCAAGCGGAAGGGCTTCCAGGTCGGGTTCGGCTGTCAGCCGATCGAGCTGGCGAACAAGCTCGATCTGAACTCGCTCGACGATGCGACGCGCAAGACCGCCGTCTCCCGGGTGAAGGACGGTATCGATCAGGCCGCGGACGTGGGCGCGACGCGCGTCTCAATCCTTTCCGGACCCGACCCCGGGGATGCCACCCGCAACGCCGCGTTCGAGGCGCTGGTTGATTCGATCGACCAGCTATGCGCGCACGCGCGCTCCCGCGGCATCGACTCCTTCGCGATCGAGACGTTCGATCGGACGATCGACAAGAAGTCGCTGATCGGACCGAACGCGCTCGGCGTCGAACTCTCCCGTCGCGTCCGCGCGAAGCACCCGGGCTTCGGGCTCATGATCGACCTCAGCCACTTCCCGCTCCAGTTCGAGAAGACGGTCGACGCGGTGCGGGTGACGAAGGAGCACATCATCCACGCCCACATGGGGAACTGCGTCCTCAAGCAGGGTCACAAGCTGTACGGCGATCTCCACCCTCACTTCGGCTGCGAGGGCGGCGAGAACGATACGCCGGAACTCACCGAGTACCTGCGCGCGCTGCTCGACGTCGGCTACATCGGTCCCGGGAGCAGGAACATCGTCGCGTTCGAGGTTCGGCCGCACGGCGTCCACGAGAACGACACCTCCGAGGGCATCCTCGCCCACTCGAAGGCCACGCTCGAGAGGGCGTGGGCGGCGGTCTGAGCGAGGGCCAGGCGCAACTTTCCGCACGAACGAGGAGCATCTCGCCATGAAGCTGAGCGTTCGCGAATCTGGCCTGCGCGAACCGGTCGCCGAGCACCCGCTGGTGGACTGGTCGCTACCGCGCATCAAGGGATTTGGCTACGACGGGGTCGAACTGTGCATGACGCCGACCCGGGTCGGGCGGCCTCGCGCCGGCCGGCGCGGCGCCTGGTACGCCGAGTACGACGCGGCTGGCCGCGCCGCGCTCGTCCAGAAGGCGCGCGACCTGAACCTGGAGGTCCCCACGCTCTCGAGCGACTGGGCCTGGGATTACGCCGATTTCAACCCCACGCTCGACATGTGGGATCGGGGCGTCGAGATTCTCGGTGAGGATGCGAAGTTCGCCCACGATGTGGGCGCGCGGTCGATCCTCATCCATTTCGGGACGGCGACCGGCACGTGGGACCAGGCAAAGCGGCTCCTGACCCGCGCCGCGGAGCTTGCCGCGAAGCAGAACGTCATCTTCGGCGTCGAGGGGAGCATCTGGTTCCGCACCGGACTGGGCGGGCAGGACACGCTCTGCAAGATGGTCGACGACATCGGTTCGCCGCACATGCAGATCTACGTCCACCCGCATGGCGACACCGATCAGCAGGTGAAGGACATCCGCGAGGCGGGAAAGCGCACCTGCGCCCTCCACTCCAGCGCGTTGAGCGATACGCTCGATTACGGCAGGATCTTCGCCGCGCTCAGGGAGATCGGGTACGACTGGTACTGGTGCATGGAGGTTGGCGGCGACCTCATCCCCGAGTCCGTGGCACGCTGGCGGCAACTCGCGCGCGCATCCGGGGTCGCCTGAACCGATCGTCGCCCGCGTCGCGTTCCTCCTGATCCTCGTTCTCGCCACGGGATGTGTCGTCCGCGCGCCGACCCATACCCCCACGAGCACGCCGCGCGCGACTCCCGTCCTCGGCGGCGTGCGCTCGCCCGCGGCCACGCCCGATCGCTCCGCGACCGCCGACGCGGCCGCGTCGCGCACCTCCTCCCCCTCAGCCACGCCGACGGAGACGCCCACGTCGTCCCCGACGTCGGCGAGTGCGGGCACCCCAACGCCCCGCGACGCACAGCAGACCGCTACCGCGCTGGCCGCGACGCAGAATCCCACCCCGACGCCGGACGCGAGCGGTACCGTCACGCCCACGCCGTCCACCTCCGGCACGCCGATGATGTCGCCGACGGTCACGTCCACGCCTACGGTGACGCATACCCCGACCCTCACCTCCACCTCCACCCGCGCGCCGGTGACTGTCGCCACCCGCGCGCCAACTCCCACACCCAGCGCGACCTTGTCTCCCTCGCCGTCTCCGCCGCCGACACCCACCTCGTCACCGACGGCCCCGCCGACCGCGACGTCTCCGGCGACCCCGTCGCTGACCGCGACCCCCGTGCTCACCGGCACAGTCACCGGGAGCGCGACGCCGACCGTCACCGGCACGGGGACGCCCACCTCCACACCGACCCCGTCCGTGACGCCGACTCCGTAGGCCGAGGAATCGACGCCGGCCGCTATCGACAGCGTCCGCGGGAGCGCGGGCGGGGTCCGGTGGCGTGGTACAGAAACTCGCCGCTGGAGGTGGTGGCCCGCGGGACGCCCGCGGTCCCGAGTCGCGGGCACATCCCTCGCCCGTAGAATCTCGCCGCGTCATGAGAGCGATGGAGATCCTACCCCTCGCCGGGCCGATCGACGCGCGGCCGCGGGTGCCGGGATCGAAGAGCATGACGAACCGCGCGCTGGTGCTGGCGGCGCTCGCGCGGGGCACGACCCGGATCGAGAACGCGCTCCAGTCCGACGACACCGATCGCATGGTCGGCTGCCTCCGCGCGCTCGGGTTCACCGTCACCACCGATCAGGCGCAGCGCCAGATGACCGTGGACGGTCTCGGCGGCGCGGTCCCCGCCGAGGCGGCGGACCTGTTCGTCGGCGCGTCGGGCACGTGCGCGCGCTTCCTCACGGCCCTGGCAGCGCTCGGCGGCGGGATGTACCGGATCGACGGGGTGCCGCGCATGCGCGAACGGCCGATCCGTCCGCTGCTCCACGCTCTGCGCGCGCTCGGCGTCGCGGCCGAAGATGAACTCGGCACTGGCTGTCCGCCCCTGCGCGTCGGCGGTGGACCGCCGCACGGCGGACCGATCGCGATCGATGCCTCGATCAGCAGTCAGTACATCACCGCATTGCTGATGATCGGGCCGATACTGGAACGGGGCCTCACCCTTCGCCTGGAGGGCGAGATCATCTCTCGCCCCTATATCGCGATGACGCTACAGCAAATGGGCCGGCACGGCGTCGATGCGGCCTGGGTGGACGAGCGGACCATCGCCGTTCCGGGAGGGCGTGCGTACGTCGCCGGTGCCCATGCGATGGAGTCCGACGCATCGAGCGCGTCGTATTTCTTCGCCGCGGCCGCCGTCACCGGAGGCCGCGCCACGGTCGAGCGCCTTCCCCGCGACTCGATCCAGGGCGATCTCGCCCTCCTCGACGTGCTGGAGACCATGGGCTGCCAGGTGACCCGCGCGGATGACGCGGTCACGATCCAGGGTCCGGCACGGCTCCACGGTGGACGTTTCGATGCGAACGCGTTCCCCGATATGGGGCCGACGCTTGCCGCGCTCGCCCCCTTTGCCGAGGGGTTCCTCGAGGTCCGCAACGTCGCGAGCATGCGTGTCAAGGAGACGGACCGCATCGCCGCGGTCGTCGCGGAATGCCGTCGCCTCGGCCAGGAGGTGACCGAAGGCCCGGACTGGTTCCGCATCGAGCCACGCCCGATTGTGCCCGCGCTCGTGCGGACCTACGACGACCATCGGATGGCGATGGCGTTCAGCGTCGTCGGCCTGCGCGCTCCGGGGGTACGCATCCTCGACCCCGGGTGCGTCGCGAAGACGTACCCCGAGTACTGGGACGCGCTCCGAGCGGCGGGTGTCACCCTGCGAGACCGCGAGGTCGCCGAGCGCGGCGCCGGGACCGGGTTGGGCTAACGATCGCGCCGGCGTCGACGCCGGAGCCAGCGATGCAGGCGCGCTTCGTCGTCTCCGTCATCCACCTCGGGATCGTCGCCCAGAAAGCGGCGAACCGCACGCTCCTCAGCGATCAGCGAGCGCCATCCGTCGCTGACGCCGGCGGGCTCTGTCGTGGGGGGCGGTTCGGCCCATCCCAGCAGTGCCGACGCGAAGGGATCCGGCGCTGGTTTCGGTGGCGCCGGTGGCATCGCGGTTGCCCGTGCACGCCGTGGTGGTGCGGGCGACTCGACAGCGGCCCCATGCGCGTCCCCGCCGTCAAACAGATCCACGCCCTCGCCCAGGGCCGACCGCGATGCGAACAGCCGGCTGAGACGCGGACCGCCAACGAAGCAGTAGGCGACCCGTTCGCGCGCCGCGAGCGCGCCGCGCATCGCCTCGAGTCCGGCGACGCCGGTGGTCAGTTCGAGCGCCTCGATGCCGTCAACGATCGTGACCACCCTCCGCCCGGTGCGCGCCGCGACCGATTCGGGAAGCAGCACCAGCGCGGCGAGGACCTCGATGTCGATGCGCCCCTGAGCCGGAATCGCCTCGAGAAGGTCGCCGAGTTCGGTGACGTCGAGATAGGGAAGGCACGACTCGACGAAGCGCGAGGCGACGATCGCGCCGGAGCGCGCGCCCGTCAGATCGACGTGGAGGACATCGCGTCCCAGCGACCGGAGAGCCCGATCGATGCGGGCGATGGCGCCGGGACGTTCCGGCGGGGCGACGACCGCGGCGCAGCAGCGACCGGCGCGCAGGCCCTCCACGATCCGATCGAGATCGATCATCGGGACGTCAGCGTGGTCGAGCGGCGTGCGGACGCGGACCTCACGCCCCTATTGTGCCGTCGATCCACGTCGTGCGCGTGTAGGCGATGCGCATGCCCACGCGTTCCTGGTTCCGCTGACTGATCGATCCCGGCGTGGCGGCACAGACGATCAGATCGCACCCGGCAGCCACGGCATCGTTCATCCGTCGGTGGAGGAGCGCCGTCTGGGCGCCCCGTCCGCGGAGCGCCTGGGCGGTGTCGGTGGCCACGAGTGAGGCCGCTCGATCCACGATGAACATCGCTGCCCGCGCGGCGAGGACGCCGTCGACCTCCGCGACGTAGCAGCGCGCCTCGGTGAATTCGGCGCGCTGCAGCGCCTCGATGAGCGCCCGATCCCCCTCCGGCACGGTGACGAGCCGCGAGTCGAGGTACGCCTCCCGATCCTCTCGGACCGTTGTCCCGGACGCCGGCTCGCGATCGATCGCCTGCGCGTGCATCCAGGTCATCGTCATGAAGGAATCGGGTCGCAGCCCTCGGGCCAGCAGGGCCGCCATCCACGACGCGTTCGCGGTCATCGGGGACACGTGCAGACGGACCACCTGACCGGCGGCGCGCGACCAGGCGAGGGCATCGTCCAGCGCCTGCTCCGTTCCCGGTTCGGCGCCGCTGAGCCCCGCGAAGTAGCCGTAGTACCAGACCGCCCGCCGAACGATCGTCGCCTCGATCGAACCAAACCCTCGCGATTCGAGACCGAGCGGATTCCCGGCGACCGAGGGCAGATGACGAGCCCGCGCGCGGCCCACCCCGATATGTGTGTGTTCGATCCGTCGTGCCAGGTCCGGAGTCACAATCAGGGGCGGGTCCACGGAGCCGATTATCGGCCACAGGGAGGGCGCACGCCGCGCTGATAGCATTGCCGCCCAGAATCAGATCCGGGGGCTTAGACCGTGAACTGGGAGAACATCCTCAGGCTTGCCGAGTTCGATACGCCAACCGTCGCGAACGGCCACGAACTTCTCGGCACGCGCGACCCCTCGATCGGCTATTGCGGGCCCGATGTCCGCGCGCTCATGCCGGAGATGGGCGTGCGCGTGGGTGTCGCGATCACCGCCCGGATGGACACCACCACCGCGGGAATGGATAACCCGACCAGTCTCTTCAAGGACTGGGTGCGCATGATCCACGAGGCTGCCGGCCCGGAGCGACGGCCCGTCTTCGCCGTCCTCGAATCGGTCGGCCCCCGTCCGAGGTATACGGTGACGATCGGCGACGGTATGGGCACGGCCATGCAGCGCGCTGGCGCGGTCGGTTTCGTCACGAACGGGTCGATCCGCGACCTGGAGGGCGTCCGCGCCGTGCCGCTGGCATGCTGGGCCGCCGGGCTCTCCCCCATGCACGGGAAGATCCGCTGGCTCGATGTCGGCAGCCCGGTCGTCATCGATGGCGCGACGGTCCGGACCGGCGACATCATCCACGCCGACATCAACGGGGTGCTGGTGCTGCCGCCCGAGGACGCCGACAAGGTCTACGAGCAGGCGATTCGCGTGCGCGATCGGGAGGCGGCGATGTTCGCGCGATGGCGCGACCCGGCGACGACCATCGAGAAGTGGCTCGCGACCTGAGCGACCCATGCCGGATCTCGGATCCATCGCGGCTTCATTCCCCACCGCTCTGCTGCTCGTGCAACTGCTGGTCGGTCTGGCCGCGGCGGTCGACCTTGTCCGGACGATGGTCCGGCGTCGGTTCGGTCTCTTCGTGGCGGGCCAGGTGCTGATGGCGGCGATGCTGATCCCGCTGGGTCTCGATGGCCTGTTCCTCCAGAGCGACATCGTCGGCCAGGTCACCTACGCGATCGGGATGGATCCCGCGCTGGTGCGACCGGCGCAGATCGGGTTGATCGTCGTCGGGGCGATCCTGTGGGGGCTCGATCGTTAGCGCGACCGGCGGGGAATCCGGGTTCGCCCGCTCCCGGGCCTGGCCCTATGTCCTGGCGGCGACCATCGGCGCGGCGACGCTCGGCTTCGAACTCGTCGCCGCTCGCGTGGCCAACATGCTGGTGGGCGTCTCGCTCTACGGGTGGACCGGGGTCATCGGCGCGACGCTGGCCGGTCTCGCCGCGGGATACGCCCTCAGTGCCCGTCAGCGAGCGAACACTCCGACGGAGGATGCGCGTCTCGTCGGCGCGTGCGCGGTGGCGGCGGCGATCTCCGCGCTGGGCGTCACGATCCTGCTGACCGCGCCGCCGTTTGCCGAGGCCCTCGAGCGGGTGCCGCGGATCGCACGATTGGCGCTCCCGCTGGCCTTCGCGGCGTTCCTCCCCGCGCTCTGGCTTGGCATCGCGGTGCCCTCACTGGCGCGACGCGCGATCGACACGCCTCATCGCCTCGGCGAGCGCGCCGGTGGCCTCGGGGCGGCGCTCGCCGCGGGCAACCTCGTCGGCGCGTTCGCGACCGGGCTGTGGCTGATCCCCGCGATCGGCACGCGGGGATCGAGCCTCCTCTGGGCCGGCGCCCTCATCCTGGCGTCGGGGCGGCCGTGGCCGTTCGTCCCGCTCGTGGTGCTGGGCGCGGTCGCGCTCTCCACGCCGCACGCGTGTCTCCGCGAGAGCGCCTACCAGTGCATCGCGATCCGGGAGGAGACGGGCGATCGCGGGCGAAGCGTCCAGGTTCTCTACCTGGACGGCCTGCCGCATACGCACGTCATGCCGGACGATCCGCGACACCTCGCGCACGACTACCTCATCCCTGTCGTCGAGGTGGCGGCGTCGCTGCATCCGGTGGGTGGAACGGCGCCGTCGATCCTCATCATCGGCGGGGGCGGCTACAGCCTGGCGCGGTACTTCCGCTCGGTGTATCGCGAGGCGTCGATCGATGTCTTCGAGATCGACCCTGTCGTCACGGAGGTCGCTCGCGGCTGGCTCGGCTTCGTGGACGACCCACGGACGCGGATCGTCCACGGCGATGCCCGTCAGACTCTCGGCGCGATCCCCCTGTACCAGCGGTACGACCTGATCGTCCTCGACGCCTTCGCCGACGTCGTCGTGCCCATGCAGTTCGTGACCGCGGAGTTCAACGCGCTCGTCGCGTCCCACCTGAATCCGGAGGGCAGGTACATCGCGCTGGTGCACGATCGCACCGATCGAGGTCGGCTTCTTCCCGCCTACGTGCGCACGATGGAGGCGGCTTTCCCCGGGGTTGACGTCCTCGCCGCGGGGCCAGGGGTGCGCTGGCTCTCGCCCCTCTCCCGCACCTGGACAGTGGTGGGTGGGCCGACGGAACTGGAGTTGGAGCGGCTCAGACGAGCGCTCCGTTACACGGCGAACGGCCCCTTTCCCACGCTCAGCGACCTGATGCCCGCGCGCGAGCGGGCGCGCCTGCGCGCCATGCCGGGCCCGCCGATCCTGACCGACGACCACGCGCCGGTCGAACAACTGGCGCTCTTGCTGTTCGAGTAGGACCGCGGTCGGGCGCCTTCACCCGCCCGAAGCGCGCGGCTACTTGCGCTCGATCAGCTCCACCCGATTCCCCTCCGGGTCGGCGAAGAAGCAGGTACGGGAAGTCGGACTTCCCTGGTTGATCGCGCCGATCAGTCCCACGCCGTGGCGGGCGAGGTGGGCGATGATCTCGTCCATGTTGCCGACGTTCACGCCGACGTGATCGAACACCCCCTTGGCGGTGGTGTCACGATCGGCCGGCGCGCGCAGGAGCTGAATGCCCGTGAAGAAGGTCGCGTCGGGGTTCGGCGCGGCGTTGCGTCGCTGGCTGAGGATCTTGAGGCCGACGACCTCGGTGTAGAACTTCTCCAGCCCCTCGAGATCGCGGACCCAGATCGCGGCGTGGTTGTTGCCGGTGGTGATGACTGCTTCGAATGCCATGGGCGCATAGTAGTAGACTGCGCGCCCACGCGCGTACGGAGGACCTCGATGCCGAAGGTCAACAAGGCCGCTCAATTGCTCGCCGAGGGGCAGCCGATCTATCCGACCGGTCCCGGCGAACGAAGCTACGAAGGTGGGAAGGCTCTGGCGAAGACCTGGGCCGACTACATCGTGTGGGATATCGAGCACAGCCCGTTCGATATGAACGCGCTGAGCGCTTTCCTGCGAGGGCTCATCGACGGGGGCCCGACCGCGAGCGGCCACCGCACCGTGCCGGTGATCGTGACCCTACCGTTCGACGGCATCACCGAAGACGCGGTCCGCGCGAACTCCTGGGTCATCAAGCAGGTGCTCGCCACGGGCGTCCACGGCCTGCTCCTCTGCCACGCCGAATCGCCGGACGCCGTCCGTGCGTTCGTCGAGTGCAGTCGTTACCCGTTCAACACGATCGGAATCGGCAAGGGGGTTGGCGATGGCCGACGCGGCGGCGGCGGTCAGGCCCACGCCGCCGAGGTGTGGGGCGTCCCGACGCGCGAATACCTCGATCTGGCCGATCCGTGGCCGCTCAATCCGCATGGCGAATTGCTCCTGGGCCTCAAGATCGAGAACAAGCGCGCGCTCTCCAACGTCGAGGCAACGATGCGTGTGCCGGGCATCTCGTTCGCGGAATGGGGTCCGGGCGACATGGGAATGTCGCTGGGGTTCCCCGACAACCACGACGAGCCGTATCCCCCGGCGATGGTGGACGCACGGACCCGCGTCCTGGCGGCCTGCAAGGCGAATGGGATCGCTTTCCTGAGTGGGGCGTACGAGCGCGACGTCGTCGACTGCATCAAGGAAGGTGTGATGATCCCCACGCCGCGGGAAGGGAAGCGGGTGGCCGATGCGGGCCGCGCGTACACGAAGCGGTCGATGCCGGTGTAGGGCCGGCCATGCCTCGTCGCGCCGAGGTCGACGCCTGGTTTGCCGAGTACGCCGGCCCGATGAAAGAGTTGATGCTCCGCGTACGGGAGATCGTTCTCGGCGCCGACCCACGGGTCGACGAGTGCATCAAATGGAAGACGCCCACCTTCACGTACCGCGGCAACATCGCAAGCTTCAATCCTCGGGCGAAGCGATACGTCAGTCTCCTGTTCCACACCGGCGCGCAGATCCCCGGCGTGCACCCCCTGCTGGTGGGCGAGGGATCGACAGCGCGGTACGCGAGTCTCCCCGACGCGGCGACGGTGGAACGAGAGGCCGCCGCGCTGACGGCGATCGTGCGGGCCTGGTGCGAGTCGCGCAGCTGACCAGCCCACACCGACGACTCTTCTCCGACCCGCCGTGCGCCGGCTCCTCTCCACCTTCGTGAACCCACCCATCGCTCTCGCGGCGATTCGCGCTGCCGCGCTTGCCGGCCGCTGGGCGCTCACACGCCACGCCCGAGAGCGGATAGGCCGGCGCCGTATCGCCGACGAGCAGTTTGTCCAGGCGCTCGTCGGTGGTGAAGTCATCGAAGACTACGCGACAGTCCCGCGTGGCCCAGGTGCTCTGGTGCTTGGTCGGGCCTCGGACGGCACACCGCTGCACGCGGTGTTCGCCCTCGACCCGAGCGGTACGCTCCTGGTGATTACCGCGTACGTTCCGGAGTCGCCGTACTGGCTGGACGAGCGGACCCGAGGTCCCAGACAATCGCGCTGATGGTCACGCGCTGCTACCTCTGCGGTGCCGCCACGGAGCGCCGTCTGGTCACGGTCGAGAACTGGTGGGGCGCGACGCTGGCGCTGGTGGAGGGCGTTCCCGCGTGGGTCTGTCAGGGCTGCGGCGAACAGTACTTCGAGGCCGCGATCAGCCGTCAGCTCGATCGCCTCCGCCAAGCGCCGCCGCCAACCCGCAAGACGGTCACCGTGCCGGTTTACGCCTTCGCAGACGCGCTGTCCTGATAGGAGGTCAAACGCCCGGCCGGTGAGAACGACCTGATTCTGGATCAACCCAGGGGCGTACTCACCCCGAGCATCGGACCCTCTCGTCTCCCGCCGCGTCACACGATGGTAGGATCGGGTTATGCGCGCAAAGACGGGTGACGATCAGCCTACCGTCCGCACTCCCTCGACGCGATCGACCGCGATCTGGCGATGCCGGATGAATCGAAGAGCGCGATGTTCCGCCGATTGATCGAGGAGGCGCTGCGCGATACGTGCGAACGTCGAGATGTCGACGAGTGCGTCACCCGAAGCATCCGCAGACGACCGAGGAGGCTATGTCGAGTTCAGCCGTTCCCACCGAACTCGCGCAGGAGCCTCCCTGGCCGTGAGGCCGCCTCCGGGTCCCGCGAGGCGCGTGAGAAAGGGGCCTAGCTCTCGAGCATCCCCAGGGCGTACTCGACTTCCTGGAGGCGGCCCTTGAGCACCTCGGCCTTCCATTCGTGCGCACCCTCGCGGCTGGTCTCCTCGACCTGAATCCAGTCCAGCAACTGCCGGCGGCGGTCGTGCAGACGGGTGACGGCGTCGGTCGCGCGCTCGATCGTAGTCACGGTGGCCATAGTTCTCCGCTCCTAAGTACCAGTTGGTACTTATATCGTAGCGAGGTCCGCGCCGCAAGTCAATGACATCCGCGCCTGGCGGCCCGGTGGCTTCAGGCGTGATACCCTGCTCGGTGCGGTCGGTCTCGGTTAGTCAGGAAATCCATCGACGTCGGCCGCGGGAGGACGAGATGAAGGTCGTACGTCTGGAAGAGAGCGGGCGAGGGCAGCACGGGGGGCCCCTGTTCGTGGGGACGGTGCAGCGTCTTGGCATCGTCAACGAGGCCGAGAGTGATCTCCTGCGGGTCAACGAGGTCAGTTTTCTCGCCGGGGCGGTCAACAAGTTCCACACGCACACCTTCGATCAGGTGCTCGTCATCACCGAGGGTGTCGGCATCGTGCAGGTGAAGGGCGGCCCAGAGCGGCGCGTCACCACCGGCGACGTGATCTTCTTCAAGGCCGGTGAGTCTCACTGGCACGGCGCGGCGCCGGGCCAGACGATGCGCCACCTGGCGATCGGTACCCCCGGCTCCACTCAACTCGACTCCGCGTAGATCGGGCCAGTCGCTCGGCCTGCCTCGCGCCGATCTGGGGCGGCGCGAGGCAGGCGGCGACCTTACGCGCTCGCGCCGTACCGCTCGCGACTGACGATCTCGGCCAGAGGCTTTCGTCCCGGGGTCGCGCGGGTGGGACGATGGTCTGTGGTCGTCGTGGGACGGCCGATCGCGACGAGCGACCGCGCCAGTCTCTCCGGGGGAATGCCGAGGATGCGCTTGCCCTCCGCGACCTGGGATTCGTCGCCGAAGAACGCCACGCCGCCGCCCAGGCCGAGCATGTTCGCGGCGATGAGCAGGCGTTCGGTGACCCGCCCCTCATCGTACGCCTCGCTCATCGGGTTCGCGCCGTCCATCACCAGCGCGATCGCGAGCGGAACGTCGGCCAGCCAGTTGATAGGCGGCCGCAACTGACTCACCTTCCGCAACTGCTCCCGGTCGGTGATGACGACGAAGTGCCACGGCTGGCTGTTGCGCGAACTGCCCGTCCAGCGCGCGATCTGGAGCAACTCCTCGATTGCCTCGGCTGGCACCGGCTCCGCGTGGTAGAGGCGCGCCTGCCGTACCGAGCGGACAGCCTCGGTCGGCTTGCTGAAGGTGCGATACGGCATGGGTTGACCCTCCTCGCGCCAGCCCCGGCGCCCGCGTGCATGGTACCCGGGCGCGAGGGACATTACCGCTGGAGCAGGTCGACCGGTGCCGAGGGATCGTGCACACGCGCGCCGGCGGCCAGTCCCGGGTAGCGCTCCGTCAGCGCGCGGTGCATCTCCCAGGCGATCCGGCGATAGGCGAAGTGTCCCGTCGGCCCGGTGCGCAGTTCGGCGATGTAGAGCGCCTCGGCGAGGTCCATTTTGAAGAGCGCCCGAACCCGCGCGGCCAGGGGCAGGCAATAGATCGCCTCTTCGCCCAGATCCGTCCGGAGGTCGTGGTACGCTCCGACGGCGGTCTCCAGCGCGCGCTCGTATCGCTCTCTGTGCCCCTCGCGGGTGGCCAGGTCCGCGCCAGCGTCGGTGAGGCCGGCGCGGAAGATCTCCCCGGCATCGTCGAAGCCCTCGGCGGGATCCGGATCGCGGACGATCTGGACGCAGCGTCGGTGGCGATGGAGGTCACGGAACGCGCCGACGTCGACGCGGATCTCGAACGTGAGCGGGTAGCCGCCGCGGAACGCGCGGAGGTGTTCGTCGTGTCGGCCGCGGCCGGCCAGCGCGGTCGCGACGATCGCGGACCGCTGCTCGGGCGAGAGCGCCGCGACCTGGCGAGCGATCGCGGCGAAGGGGCGCCGCGCCGCGTCGACCTCGTACAGCAGCGTTGCCCCGATCTCCACATCCAGTGGCAGCGGTTCGGCGAGCGCCACGTCGCATCCCATCGGCTCGGAACCGCTGAGCGCGTCCGCGGCGATCCGGGCGAGCGCCGTCCTGGCCGCCGCCGGGTACGGACTCGGGGCCGCGTATTTCACGAGCGTCGGCGCGGCCCCGGCGACGAGCAGATCGTCGAGTGCGCCCGGAGGGAGGGTCGCGGCGAGGTTCCGGAGCGTCGGTGCGTCTGGTGGTCGGGAGCAGGCGTCCTTCAACTCCGCGGCGATCGCCCGGCATTCCGGCAGGCTCTCTCCGGCGAGGCGGCCGATCTGCCGTTCGAGGACCCGGGCCGAAACGACCTGACCCACGCTCGTGCGCGTGGCGAGGGGGAGGAGATAGCGGGCGACGTCGAACGCGCGTGCCCGAAGCGTGCGGCGATAGGCCGTCTCCTCCATCGCCTCGGGCCGGGGGACGACCCGGGTCAGAACATCGGTCAGCCCTCGGCTCAGGTCTGCGTACGCCGCGAAGAGCCGATCGTTCGCCTCCCGGTAGCGGCGCGTCACTTCGGGCGACGCGATCTCCGGCGTGTGGTACCCGGTGCGACTGAACGGCTGGTAGCGCGTCGACCGCTCCTGCCCATCCCAGAGCGGCTCGTCGACCACACGGACGGCGGCCCAGAGCGAGACGTTCTCGATCGCGAACGCGAGGTGCGCGAGGTCCGCGATCGAGCGATGGCCGTACTGGAAGTAGAAGGTCTCGAGGAAGTCGGCGGCCTTCTGCGCGGAGAGTTCGACGATGCTCTCGCGCATCGACTGGCTCGACCGGGAGTACTTCGCCATCGCGTAGGCCTGCGTCTCCGGCGGTACCCCCCAGATCGCGTAGATGGAGCGCTGGGGCTCCTCATCGCGACGACCGGGGCGGGCCTCGCTCACGCGGGGCGCAGCGTCGCGCGACATTCCAGGTTCGCCGCCACCGCGGCCGGGTCCATCCAGAGCGGCTTCGCCGCATCGCGCAGCCACAGTCGGGTCTGGTCCCGGTAATGGCGGGAGTGGAGGTGGGCCGACTGGCCGAGGTTCGTCGTCGAGAAGGTGGCGCCGCCCGGGCGCAGTTCCGCGGTGAACCGGTAGGTGGCGCCGGATTGCACGTGGAAAGGGCCAGCATCGGCCGGCTCCGCGGCGCGGACGACCGAGCCCCCCGACGTGGGGAAGGGGCCGGTGGAGAACCCGTGCTCGGGAAACAGCGGGGCCAGCGGGTGGGGCCAGGTGACGGTGTGTAGCCGGCCCCAGCGCCAGTCGGAGACGCGCGGACCTCCCTGCGCGAGCAGACGCGCGACACCGGCAGCGAACGCGCGCTCCAGCGCGGCGGCCTCGCGGGCCGGTGCGAACCACCCCACCGACTCGCCAAGGATCAGGGCGCGGCCCACGTTGCGCGCCTGGGACGCCGCCAGGACACCGAGACCTGGCAGCCGCTCTTCGGCAATATCGCGGCAGAGCGCGGCCCAGAACGCGGCGAAGACACTCGCGCCAATGGAGTCCTCGTCGAATCGGTAATCCCAGGCCCCGAGGTGGCGCAGCGCGGTCCTCTCCACCCGGCCACGTACCCGACCGAGGCGCGGGAGCAGCGCCGGGACGAGATCACGCGCCCGCGAAGACAGCCGTTCACCCTGGATGCTGGCGACCTCGTCCGGGGTGTGGCGCCCGGCGGCCTCGATCCGCTCGCGGATGCGGCGGAAGCGGTGCCCGTCCGACCACGAGGCCAGGCCGAGGTAGTGCGGGTCGCGGCCTCCCCAGGGCGGGTTGTTCGCCGTCGCCACCCATCCGCGCGCGGGCGCCTCTTCGTGTGGGAGATCGTCGAAGCCGTAGTGCCCCTCCCAGCGATCGGCCGGCTCCGCCGCGTCGCGCAGTCCGCCGCCACCGCGACGCCGCAGCGGGATCTGCCCCGCGACGTGGTAGCCGAAGCGCCCGTCGTCGGCGGCGTACACGAAGTTCAGCGGCGGGCACGGCCAGCGGCGCAACGCGTCGAGCACGTCATCCACCGTTCGCGCGCGCTGGAGCGCCAGGCCCGCGTCGAGCCCCGTCCCCGTGTCGTGGCCGATCCAGCGGAGCGAGAGCGCCTCGTGCCGCCCATCGACCACCCGCGCCGCGAGCGCGTCGTCGAGCAGGCCGTTACCGACCTCGAGGAGCGGGCCGCGACACGTCCGGCGCACCGTATGCGGCACCGGAGGCGCCCCGGCGACTTCGATCTGCTCCTGGGTGATGTCCATGGGCTGCCAGGTATCGCTGTCGAGATACTCGTCCTCCCGATCGGGATCGATCCGCTCGCGGTAGAGATCGCGCGCCGGGGCGACGTGGTTCGTCACACCCCAGGCGACGTGGGCGTTGCGGCCGATGTAGATCGTGGGGAGTCCCTGGTAGAACGCGCCGATCGCATCGATACCGGGCGCGGTGATCTGGGCTTCGAACCACTGGCTGGGTGCGGCGAACGGGTTGTGGGGATCGTTGCAGAGGACCGGCGCGCCGGTCGTCGTGCGGGTCGGCCCCAGCACCCAGTTGTTGCTGCCCTCCCCGGGATCCGCGCCGCGCGCGCCGTAGGGGGGAGCGTCCGGAACGATGGTCTCCTCCGGTGCTTCCGCGCCCAGGTAGAGATCGAGCAACGCCGGCGGCAGCGATCGCCGCGCGATCTCGGCGAGGACGATCGCCTCGGGACGGCCGGAGTTGTACCACCAGCGGTACTTCCAGATCGCGATCGAGTCGACGAGCCGCCAGGGCGCGGGTCGATAGCCCAGAAGCGCGAACTCCATCGGCAGCCGCGGCGCGCGCTCGATCCAGGTGTTCACGCCGGACGCGAAGGCATCGAGCGCCTC
>CAZHZF010000030.1:16272-35615 GCA_964536925.1 uncultured Dehalococcoidales bacterium
CAACCTCGGCGGGCATCGTGGCGGCGTCCCGCGCCGCCACGCGCTCCAGGCCGAGCGTGCGCATCGCCCGATCGGTCGGCAGCGCTCGCGGTCCCAGGATCGCCGCGGCTCGTCCGGTCGCGAGTCGCCGCATGTAGTCGAGCTGCCACAGTCGCTCCTGGGCCATCGTGAATCCGAGCGCGACGTACGCATCGCGCTCGGATCGTGCCGTCAGGTGGGGGATGCCCCACCGATCCCAGGCGATCTCGACCGCCTCGTGGACCGGGCCGGTGAAGCGGCCGCCGCGCCGCGGTGGCCGACCCCGGGGGTCGATGCCCGCCCGAGAACTCATTCCTCGCGCGTGACCTTGCCGAGGCGCTCGAAGACGGCCGGTTCCCGCCCGCGGCCCCGCGCGCAGGCGATGGTGTAGATCTCGGCCGCGGCGATCTCGACGAGCGGCGCGACCGCCTCCGGCACGGTGCCGGTGTCCACGATGGGCAGATGCGCGCCCGGCCCAATGGCATCGGCGGGGCCAACCAGGGCTACTCGCCCGCCGTAGCGGTGGATATCCTCCGCCAGTCGGCGCATCAGTGCGTGGGTGCGCCCCGCGGGAGAGAAGAGCAGGGCGCTGGTCTGGGCCGACACCATCTCGATGGGGCCGTGCCGGAAGTGGCCGCCGGAGAGAGGCTCGCAGGCGGTGAGACTCGCCTCCTTCACCACCAGAGAGCCGGCCATCGCGCTCGCGAACGACGGGCCGCGCCCGACGAGGAAGAGATCGCGTGGTGGTGCGCCGAGCGCGCGGCCCAGCGCCTCACCGTACTGCTCGTGCCGCGCCGCGACCGCCGCGAGCGCCTTCGCCGCGCCCTCGATCTCCTCCCGCGCGACCTGGACCGAACCGCCACCCATCGCGGTCACGGCGAGATGAAGCGCGGCGACGGTCGCGACGTACGTGCGTGTCGCCACCACACCCTCGCTCCCTGCCCGTAGGACGATCGGGACGTCGGCCCGCCGGGCCAGGGTGCTCTCCGCGTGGTTGGTCACGCCGACGACAGTCACGTCGCGAGGGAGCCTTTCGATGATGCGCACGATCTCGACAGACTCACCGGACTGAGACGCCATCACGAGCAGGCTGCCCGAGGGGATGCCGCCGGCGCCGTAGTGCAGCAGTTCGCCGGTATCGGCCCACGCATTCGGAATGCCCAGTTCGAGCAGCGCCAGGTGGGCCGGGTACAGCGCGGCATGGGATGACCCCATCCCCGTGAGGATCGCCGAGCGGTGCGCGCCCCGGAGCGCGCGCAGGCGGTCGAGCAGCGCCGCATCCCCGACAATCAACGCGGCGGTCGCGCGGAGCGCGTCTGGCTGACCGAGGATGTCGTCGAGGAAACTCACGCGCCAACTCCTGGAAGCGGGGCTTCCCGACCGCGGCGGTCCCGGGAGGCGAGACCGAAGCATACAATGCGCGTCGTGCGCGTTCGGGTGAAGCTCCACGGCGAGACCAAACGCGGCGTCCCCGGGCTGCGGGGCGACAACGTCGAGGGCGAGACGCGGGATGGGCTCACCGTCACCGAGGTCCTGGCCGAACTCGGGGTCGATCTCAGCGAGGTCTGGCTCAACGCCGTGAATGGCCATCTCGTCAAGGGCGATCACATCGTCAACGACGGCGACGCGATCGAGGTCTTCGCGCCCGTCGCCGGCGGTTAAGCGGCGCAGGAGGAGAGGGTATGGGCAAAGGTTTCTCGGGCAAGATCCTCAAGGTCGATCTCACCACCGGAACCACCAGCGTCGACGAGCACGACGAAGCCTGGTACAGGCGCTACATGGGCGGTCGGGCGCTCATCGCCTATTACCTTCTGAAGGAAACGAAGCCGGGCACCGATCCGCTCGGGCCGGATAACCTGGCGATCTTCGCGCCGGGCATCGTGACCGGCGTCAACGTCTCCGGCAATGGTCGCAACGGCGTGGGCGCGCTCAGTCCGCTGACCGGCGGCTTCGGCAACGCCGAGGCGGGCGGCTACTGGGGAGCGGAGCTGCGCCGCGCCGGTTGGGACGCGATCGTCGTCCGCGGGAAGGCCGCCCACCCGGTGTACATCTGGATCAACGAGAACGGCGTCGAGATCCGCGATGCGCGTCAGCTCTGGGGCAAGAGCACCGGCGAGACCGAGGATCTCATGCGCGAGGAACTCGGCGACGCGCTCGTCCGGACGTGCCTGATCGGCCAGGCCGGCGAGAATCTCGTCCGCTTCGCCTGCGTCGTCAACGATCGATCGCGTTTCGCCGGACGGACCGGGCTGGGCGCGGTGATGGGGTCGAAGAATCTCAAGGGGATCGCCGTGCGCGCCGGGCGCGGCCAGTTGCCCGTCGCCGACCCGGCCGGGGTGAAGTCGCTCCAGAAGTGGATGACCGAGAACCTGGATCTCGTGTTCAACTTCTACGACGTCGGGACGGCCGGCGGACTGAAGGGGCTGAGCGTCGCGGGAGGCCTGCCGACGTTCAACTTCCAGGAGGGCTCGTTCGCCGGGGCCGACAAGATCACCGGCACGACGATGCGCGACACGATCCTCGTCAAGCGCGATACGTGCTACGCGTGCGCGGTGCGCTGCAAGCGGGTCGTGGAGGTGAAGGAGCCGCTCCAGGTCGACCGGCGTTATGGCGGCCCGGAGTACGAGAGCCTCTCCGCGCTGGGGAACAACAATGGCGTCGACGATCTGATCAAGCTCGCCAAAGCGAACGAGATGTGCGCCGCCTACGGGCTCGACTCGATCTCCGTGGGGATGGCGATCGGTTTCGCGCTGGAGTGCGCCGAGAAGGGCCTGCTCACCGAGAAGGACACCCCCGGGGTGAAGCTCGCGTGGGGCGATGGCGACCTGGTGATGAAGCTCATCGAGCAGATCACCTTCCGGCAGGGCATCGGCGATCTGCTCGCCGAGGGCACGGCCCGCGCGTCGCAGAAGATCGGGCGCGGCTCGGCGGAGTTCGCGCTCCACGTCAAGGGCCAGGAGTTCCCGATGCACGAGCCGCGCATCAAGCACGCGCTCGGCCTCGGGTACGCGCTCTCGCCCACCGGCGCCGATCACATGCACAACATGCACGATACCGGCTACGGATCGGAGAACCGCGGCGTCAAGATCCTTCGCGAAGCCTGGGGGATCGATGCGAAGCCGATCCCGGCGCACGGCCTCGACGATACGAAGATGGAGATGTGGTTCCACCAGACGCACTGGCGCCATTTCCTCGATGCGGTGGGCATGTGCCATTTCCTCCCCTACACGCCGGAGCACATGGTCGGGCTCGTCCACGCCGTCACCGGCTGGGACGTGACGAACCGGGAGCTCCTCGAGGTGGGCCAGCGCGCCGCGACGATGGCCCGTGCGGTCAACATCCGCGAGGGGTTCGACCACGAGCACGATGCGCTGCCGAAGCGCATGTATGGCCGATTCCGCCACGACAATTCGCCGACCGGCAAGCCCATGGATCCGGCCGAAGTCGACCGCGTCGTACACAAGATGTACGCCCGGTCCGGCTGGGATCAGGACGGTACCCCGACGGCGGCGGGCCTGGAGCGCCTGGGTATCTCGTGGGTCGCCGAGGCGATGCAGCCCACGAGCGCGACCCGGAATAGCAAGCGCGCGCTGGTCGCGGCGTGAGCGAGCGGGGCGGCGGTCGGCGCCGAGAGGGCGCTGGCCGCCGCAAGGGCTCGGCCGGGCGAACGACGGAGCGTCGGTGGGATGCACGGCTCAGCCCGCGTGAACTCGAGCGGCTGTTTCAGTCCGCACGGCTCTCCATCGACGAGGAGCCCGCGGTCGCCTTCCGCGCGCGCTGAACCGGATGGCTGACGCCGATCTCGCCTACGCCGGCGTCGCCCGGATCGCCGCGCTGGTGCGCACCCGCGAGATCAGCGCGCGCGAGGTCGCCGAATACTTCCTCCATCGCCTCGCCACGCTCGGCCCGCGTCTCAATGCGCTCGCCGCCGTGATGCCGGATCGCGGCCTCGCCGAGGCGGACCGTGCGGACGCCGCGGTCGCGCGGGGCGACCCGCTCGAACCGCTTCACGGTGTGCCGTACGGGGCGAAAGATCTGCTCGCGGCGCGTGGCGCGCCCACGACGTGGGGCGCACCGCCGTTTCGCGATCAGTTCTTCGACGTCGACGCGACAGTCATCACCCGCCTGGGTCGTGCCGGCGCGCCCCTGCTGGCCAAGCTCGCGATGGTCGAACTCGCCGGTGGTGGCGGGTATCGGTATGCCCATGCGTCCCTGCAGGGCCCGGGCCTGACGCCATGGGATCGAGCGCGATGGTCGGGTGGGTCGTCCAGCGGATCGGGATCCGCGGTAGCGGCCGGCCTCATCCCTTTCGCGCTCGGGTCGGAGACATCGGGGTCGATCCTCACCCCGGCGGCCTACTGCGGCATCACCGGACTGCGCCCGACCTACGGCATCGTCAGTCGTGCCGGGGCCATGCCGCTGTCGTGGTCGCTCGACAAGGTCGGGCCGATGGCCCGCTCGGCGCAGGACTGCGCGCTGGTCCTCGATGCGATCGCCGGCGTCGACCCTGCCGACCCGACGACCGTCGCGCGGCGAGCGGCGCGTGGCGCCGGTCGGCTCCGGATCGGCTTCGCTCCGGCGGATTTCGATGACCTCGCCGCCAGTGCGGCGCGACCTGCTCTCGCCCGCGCCCTGGTCGATGCCCGCACGCTCGACGCAGAGTTCCACGAGATCGCGATCCCGGCGGATCTCCCGTATGGCGACATGGTGGCGACGATCATCGGTGGGGACGCGGCCTCGATCTTCGCCGATCTCCTCGCCAGCGATCGGGTGAAGGAACTGGTCGACGCGCGCCAGCGGAGCGGCCTGCTCGCCGGGCGGAAGATCAGCGCCGCGCGCTACCTCGACGCCCAGCGGTTGCGCGGCCGCGTACAGGCAGCGTTCGCCACCATCTTTCAGCGGGTGGACGTACTGCTCACGCCGGGGCCGCGTCGGGGGGCGCCGCCGATCGATCGCCCGCTGTTCCGCCCGGCCCGGGGCGCGCGCACGCCAGCCGACCTGCCCGCCGGCACATCGCACAACGCGGCCGTGGTCCCGGCCGGGAACCTGGCCGGCCTCCCCGCGATCGCGTTCCCCTGCGGGTTCGATCGCGACGGACTGCCGCTCGGCCTCCAGGCGATCGGTCCGGCGTTCTCCGAGTCTCGGCTGATCGACTTCGCCAGTCGGTTCCAGCAGGCGACGGACTGGCACGCGCGCCGGCCCCCGGAATTCGCTTGAGGTAATCCGTCGCGCGGGCCAGCGCTTCCGGTCCGCGCCCAACCTCATAGTTCCGCGGCGTCCGCACCCAGCGGATGGTTCAGCGTTCGCGGCCGCGGACCGGAGGGATCTCCGCCGGCCGCCCTTGCGCGGAACGGAGGGATTCGCGGACACTGCGGGTGTGTCAGTCTCCCGCTGAACGCGGCTGACAGAGGGAACGGGGCGCGCGCCACCGCCCTCTGATGTCTCCGCGCACTCCCTCTCCGCCATCGGCGCGATGCCGCGTGGGATCGTGCCGCACCGTTCCGCGCTCCGTATGGGAAAGGACTGACACATGCGCGATGCCCGACGCATCTACTACATCCATCAGGGAGCCTTCGCCTTCGCGTTTGCGCTCGCGGCCACGCTCAACATCGTCTGGCAGGTCGAGAGCGGCCTGACGCCGCTGCAACTCATCCTGGTCGGCACCGTCCTCGAGTTGACCGCGTTCCTCCTCGAGGTGCCGACCGGGATCGTCGCCGACCTGTACAGCCGGCGCCTCTCCGTCATCATCGGCGTCTTCCTCTTCGCGGCCGGTTGGACGCTCGAGGGCGCGGTGCCCGCGTTCTGGGCGTTCCTCCTCGCGAATGTCCTCTGGGGGACGGGGTACACCTTCCTCAGCGGCGCGCACCAGGCCTGGATCGCCGACGAGGTGGGCGAGGCCGCGGTGGCGCGCGTCTACCTCACCGGCGCGCAGGTGGAGAACGTCGCCCGCATCGTCGCCATCCCGATCGCGGCGGTTCTCGCCTCGGCTCAGCTCAACCTGCCCATTCTGCTCGGCGGCGGACTGTTCTTCCTCCTCGGCCTCTACCTCGTCGTGGCGATGCCGGAGACGGGCTTCCAGCCCACGCCGCCGGAGGAGCGCGCCAGGATCGGCACGATGGTGCGGACCTTCACCGCCGGTGTCGCGGTCGTGCGGCGCCGACCGGTTCTGGCGATGCTTCTCGGCGCGGGGGTCTTCATCGGCCTCGCCAGCGAGGGGATCGATCGCCTGTCCACGCCGCACCTGCTGCACGGCTTCGCCCTCGCGCTGCCCCGCCTGGGCCCGCTGGAACCGGTCGCGTGGTTCGCGGCGTTCAGTCTGGCGATCGCCGCCCTCTCGGCGGTGGGTCAGCGTGCCCTCACCGGATACGTCGAGGCGAGTTCCGAAAGCCGCCTCTCCTGGCTGCTCGCGTCGCTGGCGATCGTCCAGGTCGGCGCGACCGGCTACTTCGCGCTCACGGGGGATCTCACGACCGCGGCGACCGCGTTCATCGCGCTCAACGTGCTGCGCGGCGTCGCCGGTCCTATCCACGGTGCCTGGCTCAATCAGGGCATCGATCCGCGCGTCCGGGCGACGGTGCTCTCGATGAGCGGACAGGCCGACGCCCTGGGTCAGATCGCGGGTGGACCGCTCGTGGGCGCGGTCGCGACGATGGGGAGCATCCGGGCGGCGCTGGTCGCCTCGACGCTGCTGCTCCTGCCCGTGCCGGCCATCTACGCGTTGTGCTCGCGCCTCGTCCGCCCTGAGCCTAAGGAGGACTGAGCCGCCCGCCGAGGCGGAAACGCCCACCCAGGGGATGATCGCGGCCCTCCACGCGGTCGGCCGCGATCTCGCCCACGATCGCCCCGAACTTGAACCCGTGACCGCCGGCGCCCCCGGCCACGAACACCCGTCGGTAGCCGGGCACCAGATCGACCATGAAGTCGTTATCCGGCGAGTTCGCGTAGAGGCAGGCGCGCGAGCCGGCGTACGTCCCGCCGGCGAGGCCGGGCATCCACCGTCCGACGAAGGCGTGGGCCGCGTCGACAAATGCCGTGGGGACGTCACGCGCGTCGTCCGCATCGACGATCGCTCCGAGATCGTTGTCGGCGATCTTGACCCGACCGTCGCGGAGGGGGTGGCCGTACCAGCGATCCGGCCCGGCGTCGATGGCGAAGACAGGGAGCACGCCCGGCAGATGGTCGGACCCCGGCACGGGATCGAAGAAGGCCATGCACTGGCGGGTGATGGCGATCGCAGGCCGGAAGACCGGCAAGAGAGCGGGCAACCAGGCACCGGTTGCGATGATCGCGGCGTCGAAAGGGAGCGCCTCATCGCCGATGCGGAGATCGACACCGGTCGCACTCTCGTCGATCGCGCCGACGCCGCCATCCTCGCGCAGGACCACCCCCCGACCCTCGGCGAGGTTCGCCATCGCGCTCACCGCGTCGGCGCTCACGAGGTAGCCTCCCCAGTCGTCGAAGAACACGGTGGCGTCGTCGGGGATCGCGAACTGGGGGAACCGCGCGCGCGCCTCGGCCACGGGGATCGGCGCCAGACCCAGCGCGCGCATGCTGTCACCCGCACGCGTCCCGGGATCGTGCCCGGAGGCGAGGAAGACGTGACCGATCGGCAGGTAGAAGTTGACCCTGCTCTCCGCCTGCCAGCGGCGCCAGACCGGTTCGGCGGCCTCCACGAGGGCGATGTAGTCTTGCCGATCGCCGTACAGCCGCTGGATCGTCCGGGAGACATCCGTCGAGGCGGCGTGCGGGTGCGGGATGGGACCGCGCTCGAACGCGGTGACCTCGTGACCGCGCTCCCGCAGGGCGATCGCACAGCCCAGGCCGAAGACGCCGCAGCCCACCACGGCGACCCGCATCGTCAGGGCGCGGCGGGCGCCGATTCCGTGAGCGTGCGCTCCCACCGCGCGCAGATCGCGTCCACCTTCTCGACCGCCAGCCCGATGTAATGGCGGGCAGGGTCGTCGAGAATCCGTCGCGCGAACTCCGGCAGCCGGTCCAGGACCGGCGTGACGGCCGGGTGGACGGCGGCGATGTCCATGACCGCGCGGCCCGATGAGCGCGCCTCCAGCGAGATCTGGCGCGCCACCTCGTGGGCGTGATCGACGCCGGCGTTGGAGAGCGCGATGTACAGCGGTTCGGCGACGATGAGCCGTCCGGCCTCCCGCGCATTCGCCTCGAGTCGCTCCCGGTTCACATCGGTCGAGCGCACCAGATCGTTCATCCGATCGAGCGCGTCGAGGAAGCCGACGAAGATCTCCGGCACGAACCGGGTCGAAGCCGTGTTCGTGAGGTCGCGCTGGTGCTCCGAGATCTGATTGGAGAGGAGCGCCACGATCCGGGGCGAGAACTCCTTCCACATGCTCTTGACGTGCTCGAAGTTCCAGGGGTTCTGCTTGTGGGGCATCGTCGAGGAGCCCACCTGCGTGGGTAGGAACCGCTCCTTGATCTCGCCGATCTCGCTTCGCTGGAGATGACGCATGTCGTCGGCCAGGTTCGCGAGCACGCCGAAACAGGAGATGACCGCGTAGGCCAGGTCGGCGAGCGGTTCCGGCGGGACGATCTGGGTGGAGATCGCCGCCGGCTCGATGCCGAGTTCGTCCAGGACACTCCGTTCCAGCGCGAGCGGATCGTCGACGATGAGGCTCAGCGCGTTGTACGCCCCCACCGCGCCGGAGAGTTGGCCGCGCTGGGCGTCGGCGGCGCGACGGATCTCGCCGATCCTCCCGCCAACCCGCTCGACGTAGAGCGCGATCGCGAACCCGAAGGTGACCGGCACGGCGTGCTGGCCGTGGGTGCGGCCGATCTGCACGGTGGCGCGATGCTCGCGCGCCAGGGCGATGAGCCCCTCGAGGAGGCGGTTCAACTCCGGCAGCAGGACCTTCCGGGTGAAGTCGCGCAGGCGCAGCGCGGTCGCCGTATCCCATACGTCGGAGGACGTCGCGCCCAGGTGGATGAAGGGCCGGGCCTCGGCGCTGCAGTGGCGCCCGATGCAGTTGACGAGCGCGCGGACGTTGTGCGCGGTCTTCTGCTCCTCGGCGTGGACCTCGTCGAAGGTGACCCGATCGCACGCCGCGGCGATCTCCTCCGCGATCGCGCTGGAGCACCGGCCGACGCGGGCCAGGCCGCGCGCCAGCGCGGCCTCGATCCTCAGGAAGTACCGGAGGTTCGCCGACTCCGAGAGATACGGGTGGACGAGCGGGAAGAGCCGCTCGTTCGGCCCGTAGTACCGGTAGTCGAGCGGGCTGACCGCATCAGCCCAATGCAGCTTGCACCGCGTCGGTCACGACTTTGAGCTCGGGATACTGCTTCGACTCCAGCTTCGACCAGATCTGCTTGCCGTTCACGCTCACTTCATATGCCCCGCCGGCACCGGCGTGCAGGTTGACGTGCGCGATGTTCTCCGGCCACTTCATGATCAGTTCGGACGCCATCCAGGCGGCCCGGGGCCAGGTGCGTCAAGGGACGCAGTAGGTGATATCGACGGTGACCTTGCGATCGGACATGCGGCAGCCCTCCTTCTCGGCGCCATTTTACCCTCCGGCGCGGGCCCTCGCGGTCAGTGCGGGGGCGGCGTGCTCTCAGGCCACGCCGTGGCGCAGCGTCTTCGCGACCGCGTCGCAGACCAGTCGGTAGTACGGATCGCTCAGTTCGTGGTTGTGGACACCCCGGAACGGGAACCGGGGGTGGGCGCGACACCACGCCCTGATCTGCCCCACGTCGTTCAGTTCGTAGAGGCGGAGGAACTCTCGCTCGTCCGGAGTCAACACGGGCGATCCTGATCGTAGCAATCAGGTCTGATTGACGATCTGCCACGCCAGAAGGACGCCGTTGACGAGGACGCACCCCCAGAGGACGCCGGTCAACCGCGCGATCCGAGTCCGCCACCCGCCCCTGGCCACAGCGCGCGCGCCGGCGCGGGCCAGGAGCCCGGCCTCCACCAGGAGCGCCGCGGCGAGCCCTATCCCGCCGGGGTCGAGCCCAACGCGGCCGAGGCGCTCCACCGTCAGCCAGGCGAGGTCGGAGGCCGTGATCGCGAACAGCGTGGCGCCGAGGGCGAGGAGAGCCGCCCGGAGGAGCGTTGCGGCCGGGGGCCCGCGCCTGATTGGGCCGCCAGGACTCGCGGAATCCGCCGGCGTTTCCACGGCGAGGAGTATCGCCGGTCGGCCCGGCCTGCCCGCGCGGGTGCTCGCCCGATCGTTCCCGGCGGACCGACCGAGCCATCGAGACATAACGTCGAGCGCTGCTACGATGCGGGGCGCATGTCCATCGCCGCACCGCCAATGCTCTCTGCACGCGCGGTCGCGAACATCGAGCGGGTGCTCGTGGGCAAACGCCGCGAGGTGGAACTGCTGCTCGCGGCGCTGCTCGCCCAGGGACACGTGCTCATCGAGGATGTCCCCGGCGTCGGCAAGACCGTCCTGGCCAGAGCCCTGGCCCGGTCGATCGGGGGGTCGTTCCGCAGGATCCAGTTCACGCCCGATCTCCTGCCCGGCGATGTGACCGGGGTGTCGATCTACAACCAGCGCACCGGCGAGTTCGAATACCGCGCCGGCCCGATCCTGGCGAACGTGGTGCTCGTCGACGAGATCAATCGAGCCGGCCCGAAGACGCAATCGGCGCTCCTCGAGGCGATGGAGGAGCGGCAGGTCTCGGTGGACGGCGTGACCCACCGCGCGCCGGCCCCCTTCCTTGTCCTGGCGACCCAGAACCCACTCGAGCACGAGGGGACGTACCCGCTCCCCGAGGCACAACTGGACCGGTTCATCCTGCGCCTCTCGCTCGGGTACCCCAGTCGCGACGAGGAGCTGGAGATCCTGGAGCGAAGCGCATCCTCCGCCGAGGGTCCGTCACTCGATGCCCTCCCCGCGGTGCTCTCCATCGGCGAGGTTCTGGTGCTCCAGGCTCAGGCGCGCGGGGTGTACGTCGATCCCCTCATCCGCGAGTACATCGTCGCGATCGCCGACGCGACCCGATCGCACCCCGACCTCCGGCTCGGCGCGAGCCCGCGCGGATCGATCGCCCTCGCCCGGATGTGTCAGGCGCTGGCGCTTCTCCGCGGGCGCGACTATGTGATGCCCGACGACGTCAAGGCCCTGGCGCCGGTGGTGTTCGGGCACCGGCTCATCGTGGCGACCTCGGCCCGGATGCGGGGGTGGGCGGGCGACCGGATCGTGACCGAGATCCTGCAGCACCTCGCCGTCCCCGGCGCGCGCGTCCGGTAGAGATGCGGTACCTCGTTACCGAACTGAAACCCCGTTCTGGCGCCGCGCGGCGATAGAGTGGGGAGGTCGGCGCCCCTCGGTGTGCGTCCGGTTTCCTGATCTGGGGGTATTCTCGTAGCAACGGTGACCGAGTCCACCTCCTCGGCACTCACGCCGCGCGAGGCACTGCGGCGGGTGCCGTTCTTCCGCCGCCTCCGCGCGCCCCAGCTCGATCTGGTGATCGAGGCTTCCGTGACGTTCCGGGTTCTCCCGGGCGACACGGTCATCAGTCAGGACGAGACGGGTCAGGCGCTCTACGTCATGCTCTCCGGCCTCGCCCGCGGGACGACCTCCGGAAGGACTGAGGCGCGGACCTTCGCGCCGGGTGACTACGTCGGCGAACTGGCGCTTCTGGAACCGGCCCCCAGTCTCTACACCATCCGCGCTTCCGAGCCGTCGCTGTTCCTGTCGCTCACGCAGGTGCGCCTCGCCGAAGCGATGCGCAAGGACCCGGAGATCGCGATCGTGATCGCGCGCGAGGCGAGCCGGCTCGCCCGCTCCATCGCGCCCACCGACGACAGCGAGACGCGCCTGATGCGGGCGCAGATGCTCCTCTATGCCGAGGACCTCAAGAAGATCTACGACGAGGAGCGCACCCGGTCCGCGGAACTGCGCGAGTCGCTGATGGACACGATCAAGATCCTCGTCAATGCGATCGAATCGCGCGATCCGCGCCAGATCGGCCACGGCAGCCGCGTCGCCCGCTACTGCCAGATCCTCGCGCAGCAGTTGGGCTGGTCGGAGGAGCGCTCCGTTCAGGCGGCGATCGGCGGTCTGATCCACGATGTCGGCCTCGTATCGCTGGACGAGGAGATCGCCCGCAAGCGAGGGCCGATGGAACGCGCCGAGATCGCGCAGTTCCGCCAGCATCCCGAACTCGGCGCGCGCCTCCTCCGCGGCATCAAGTCACTCGAACCGCTCGTGCCTTACGTCCTCCACCACCACGAGAACTTCGACGGCACCGGCTATCCGGAACGTCTGCGCGGGCAGGACATCCCCATCGAGGCGAGGCTCGTCGCGGTGGTGGATGAGTTCGACGACCGGCGCTCGATCCTGCCGGCCGGAGATCCGAACGCGACCGATGAGGTGCTGCGCGAGCTGCGCCAGCTCACGGCCGACCGGCTCGATCCCACGATCGTGCAGGCGTTCCTCGACGCGTATCGCGCCGGTCACATCATCGTCTGAGGCGGGTCACGCCCGCGGGCCGAGTTCCTGATCGACCTTTCGCAGCAGTTCCAGCGGGCTGAACGGCTTGGTGAAGTACCCGTCGGCGCCGGCGCGGCGCGCGCGCGCCCGATCCGCCTCCGCGCCCAGCGCGGTGAGCATGATGATCTTGATGCCCCGCGTGGCGGGATCGGCCTTCAGCGTCTCACAGACCTTGAACCCATCCATCACCGGCATGTTGACGTCCAGGAAGATCAGGTCGGGGCGGCTCTCGCGGGCCACCGCGACGCCCTCACGGCCGTCGGCCGCCTGAAGCAGGCGATCGCCCGAGCCGTCGAGGGTCACGACGACGAGTTCGCGCACCATATCGTCGTCGTCCACCAGCAGAATCGTGCGCAGTGCAATCCCCCAGTCGCGACAGCTTGCCGCATGGTAAACGACGCGCGCGGGGTGGCTGTCAGGAGATGGGTAGAATCCCGCCCGTGGTTTCCCGGGGTGCCGGCGACCCGATGGCGTGGGCGCAGTTGCGTCACGCGATCCTCGCCGCGGCGACGATCCTCCTTCACCGGCCGCGCGCCGTCATCGCGCACCGGGGGTGGATCTCGATCGCGCCGTGCGGATTGCTGGGGCCCGAGGATCTCGACATCGCGTGCGCCGCCGCGACCACCATCGCCACCGAGAACGCGTTCGTCTCCGCGAACGTCCACGGCACGCCCGTCTTCGGCGCGCAACTGGCGGGGGGAGCGCTGCTCGTGCTCGGCGATCCGGCGGATCCCGGCGTCACGCCGAACGAGCAGGCGCTGCTTGCCTCGCTGGCCATGCGCGCGAGCACCGTCCTGGAGCGGGTGCCCCAGCCCTCCTGGCGGCGCGGCGCCTCGAACCTCGTCGCGCCCGCGCAGGTGCAGCGCGCGATCGGGCAACTCGGGCGGTTCGCGGAGAGCCCGCGCCCACGCCCGGCGCTCACCGCCTACGATGCGCTCGTCTTCAGCGCGGCGAGTCCACGCGTGCAGGGGAGCCAGGAATGGCGCGTCTTCGGGCCGGGTGGTCCCCGTGGCCGGCCGCTCTGGCGTACCACGATGGACGCGAACCTCCACGAGTTCCACAGCCTCGCCCTCTCGGCCGGCCTCCACGAGATCAGCACGCCGCTCACTTCGGTGCGGGCGCACTCCGAACTCGTGCTCGACCTCATCGCCGGTGGCCGCTCCGCGCGGTGGCACAGCTTCCTCCTGACGGTGCACGAGGATTCGCTGCGCCTCGCCGAGCGCCACGAGGATTTGAACCTGCTCGTCCACACGCAGTGGATGGGCATCGCCGTGCACGCCGCCCGGAAGTGGTGAATTGCCTGCTCGCGTCCTGATCGTCGAGGACTCGCCCAGCGTCGCGAGTGTCGTCCTGTTCGTCCTGGAGGACGCCGGCTACGAGGCGGTCGTGATCGGCAACGGCGCGCTTGCGGTCGCCGACGCGACCTCCACGCCGCCGGCGGTGATCCTCCTCGATCTCGCCGTGCCCGGTCTGGATGGGTACGGGGTCTGCGCGCGACTGGCCGAGGATGAGCGGACGCGCGGCATTCCGATCGTCCTCATGACGGGTTCCCAGCAGTCGGCCAGCAGCGAGCGCCTTGCCGGCTACCCGATCCGCGACGTGATCGTGAAGCCTTTCTCCCCGCGCGATCTCCTCGCGCGAGTGCGCGCGATCATCGACCGGGCCTGATCGTCACTCCTCCGCTTCGCCGTTCGGGGAACCGGACGCCAGCGTGTAGCCGAAGCCGCGCACGGTCTGGACGTATCCCGGCTGGGCGGGGACCTTCTCGATCTTCTGCCGCAGCCGGTTGATGTTGACGCGGATGAGGTCCATCGCCTCCTTCTCGGTCATGTCGTAGCCGTAGACGGCCTTGACGAGCGAGCGCCCCGACATCGTCTCCCCCGGCCGCGCGGCCAGACAGGAGAGGACCTTGAACTCCGTGGGGGTGAGACGGACGTCCTGTCCGCCCACGATCACCTCGCGCTTCTTGAAGTCGATCTCCAGATCGCCGAACCGGGCCGACGTGGCCGGGAGCACCTCGCCCTGCGACCCGCGCCGCAGCAGCGCCTTGATGCGCACGAGCAGTTCCCGCGTGCCGAACGGCTTGGTCAGATAATCATCCGCCCCGCGCTCGAAACCCTCGACCTTGTCTCCCTCGGTCGAGCGCGAGGTGAGCATGAGGACGGGCACCGAGGAGTGCATCCGCACGCGATGGACCGCCTCGAAGCCGTGGATGCCGGGCATCATCACATCCATCACGATCAACTGCGGCGCCTCGGTCAGCGCCTTGGCGACCGCATCCAATCCGTCCACCGCGGTGACGACGCTGTGCCCCTCGCGCTGGAGGAGATGGACGAGCAACCCCCGGAGAGCGTCGTCGTCGTCGGCAACCAGAATGTGTGCCACGGCCACCTATCCTAAGCGCAACGTGCACACCATTGAAACGCAAATGTCACGGCGGTGACATTCGAGGGGCGCACAATCCGGGAGATGCCTGCCACACAGCGTACGCGAGACCGGGAAAAGATGTCTCTGAACGTGATTGAGGGCAACCTCCGACCGCTGCCGGTCAAGAACGACGCCGTTCTCCGACCGATCGCCCCGCCCGCCCAGCCGACAACCCTCATCGGCCGCGAGGGCGATCTCGCCCGCCTGAGCGGCCTCATCGGCGATAACGACGCCCGCCTGATCACGCTCATCGGCCCCGGCGGGGTGGGGAAGACCCGCCTGGCCATCGCCCTGGCGCGCCAGGAGGCGAGCCGATTCCCGGGCGGCGTGGGCTTCGTCGATCTCACCACCGTGGGCGATGTGACCGAGGTGTACCCGGCGATCTGCCGGGCGGTGGGGCTGCGCGAGCCGACGGGCATCTCGCCGGAGGATCACCTCCACGCCGCGCTCCGCCATATCCGCCTGCTCCTGCTGCTGGACAATTTCGAGCAGGTCGAGGGCGGCGGTACCGCCGTCGGCACGCTCCTCTCCCACTGCCCGGAGATCGTCTGCCTCGTCAGTTCGCGCCAGGCTCTCCGGCTGCGCTGGGAGCGGCTCTACGAGGTGGTCCCGCTGGCGCTGCCGCCGGCGGATTCGCCGCTCGAGGTCGCGCTGGCGACGCCGGCGGTGCAGTTGTTCCGTACCCGGGCCGAGGCCCACGCGCCCGACTTCGCGCTCGACGACGCGAACATCGACGACGTCGTGGCGATCTGCCGTCGTGTCGACGGAATCCCGCTCGCGATCGAACTCGCGACGGCGCACACGCGCGTGCTCGCGACGAGCGAGATCCGCGACCGCATGGGGGCCATGCTCGATTTCCTGATCGGCGGTTCGGCGGATCAGCCGGACCGGCATCGGACGCTCCGCGCGACGCTCGACTGGAGCCACGATCTGATCAGCGAGGAGGCGCGGGTCATGCTCGCCCGCTTCGCGATCCTCCATCGCTTCGATCTCTCCACCGCCGGGGCGGTTCTGCCCCAGGAGATGAACGCCGCGCGCGGCCTCGAGGCGCTGGTCGATCACGCGCTCGTGCGACGCGAGCGCCTGGACAGCGGCCTGTGGTTCTCGATGCTCAATCCCATTCGGGAGTACGCGCTCGAGCGTCTCAACGAGAACCCCTTCGAGCGGGCCGCCGCCCTGAACGGTCTGCTCCGCCACGTCGTCAGCCTCTCCGAGGACGCCGAGGCCGGTCTGCGCGGCAGCCGTCAGACGATGTGGCTCCACCGCCTGACCCATCAGTACGAGAACATCGTCGCCGCGCTCGATTGGGCGACGGAATCGGGTCAGCACGTCCTGGGTCTGCGCGCCGCGAGCGCGCTCTGGCGCTTCTGGGAGGTCTACGGGAAGGTCCGTGTCGGCAAGGCGACGATCGAGCGCTTCGTGCGTGCGGCCGACGACGTATCCCCGGGCGAACTCGGCCGCGCCGCGTTCGCGCTCGGGCATCTGACCTTCCTCCAGGGAAACTACCCGGAATCACGCCGATGGCACGAGGAAGGTCTCTCGCTGCGGGAGGAGATCGGCGACGATCGCGGCCGGGCGGACTCGCTGAATGGCCTGGGTCTCGTGGCGACCTATACGGACAATCTGCCCACCGCGCGCACGTTGTTCGGCGTCGCGGTCGGCGTCAATCGAGCACGCGTCGATCGGGCTGGTGAAGCCCTGAATCTGAACAACCTCGGCCGCGTCGCGTTCTACGAGGGCAATCTCGATGAGGCGCGGCAGATTCAGGAGGCGAGCCTGGCGATCCGCCGAACCCTGAACGATGGCTGGGGCATCGCGATCGCCCAGGCCGATCTCGCCGACGTGCTCGTCGGCCAGGGATGGACGGTCGAGGCGCACAACAGCCTTCAGGAGGCGGCGAAGATCTGGGCCGAGCAGGGCAATACCTGGGGTATTGCCTATGTCCTCGAGGGCGCCGCCAATGTCGCGCTCGCCCGCGGACAGAATTCGCGCGCGGTCACGCTGATCGCCGCGGCGCGCACGATCCGCCGCCGCATCGAGGAGCCCCCGTCACCGCTCCGCGCCCAGGCGATCGCCCGGACCGACACACGCGCCCGGGGACTGCTCTCCGCGCCGGAAGCCGCCGAGGCGGAGGCGCGGGGCGTGGATATCTCGCTCGATGCCGCGCTGGCGCTGCTCGATGACGTCCACGCCGACGACGCGGCTCTGGTCGATGCCGGCCCGCTGAGCCAGCGCGAGGTCGAAGTCGCCCGCCTGATCGCGCGGGGGCATACCAATCGCGAGATCGGCGACGTCCTCGTCATCTCCGAGCGCACCGCCGACGCTCACGTCAATCGCATCTTCCGCAAGCTCGGCTTCCGGTCGCGCGCCCAGCTTGCCGCCTGGGCCCAGCGCCGCAATATCGACTAGACGGACCGGCGCGATGGGCCATCGCCACGCGCGGTCGCCTCACTAAGATCCGGGCCGTTGGACGAGCCGGGTATCCTCGATCGCGGCCGCACCCTTGTGGCTCGCCTGCTCGGCCGCGCCGCCCGCGCCGTGGGCGGGCACGATGCGTTCTCCTTCCTGCTCTTCGATCCCGCCAACCCCGCCGGGGCGAAGCCGGCGCACTTCGGGAGCGATCTGGCGCTCAGTGCGCTGGGGCGGCGTCTGACCCGGCGCGTCCTGGAGGCGGGCGGTCCGGTGATCATCGAGAACGTTCGCGGCGAGGAGAGCTTCGCGCCCGAGGCCGAGGAGCACGGCGTGGAGGCGGCGATGGCGCTGCCGCTTCGCGTCCGCGGGCAGACCGCCGGCGTGGTCAGCTTCTACCTCGCAAACTCGGCACGGCTGAGCGGTGAGGCCGCGGCCTCAACGCTGGCCCGGCTCCGCGAACTGACGGTCGAGGGTACTTCGCACCCCGCTCCGGCCGAGCTCGTCCCCATCGCGGTGGACGCGATACCCCGGCCGAAGCCGCGCGGCCAACCCATCGTCGACCTCGTCGCCGCGGTCGTGGGCGAGGCGATGACCCGCCTGGACGAACAGGTCGGTCGCGCCGAGGAGCTCAGCGAGGCGAACCGCCTCAAGTCCGAGTTCGTCTCCGTCGTCTCGCACGAACTGCGCAGTCCGCTCACCTACGTCATGGGTTTCAGCGAGATCCTGGCCGAACGCGATCTCTCCGTCGATCGCATCAAGTACTACGCGACAGAGATGCATCGCGAGTCGCGGCGGATGCTCCAGATCGTCAACGACCTGCTCGATATCTCGCGGATGGAGTTGGGGCGTCTGTCGATCGAGCCGCGCGACGTGGCCATCGCTCCCGAGATCCAGCAGATCGTCCGCAACCTGGCCACGACGACGGAGATCCATACCCTGAACGCGGACTGCGCCGAGTCCCTCGCTGTCTCGGTCGATCCGATCCGGTTCTGGCAGGTGCTCCAGAATCTGATCACGAATGCGATCCGCTACTCTCCGGATGGTGGTGAGATCGACGTCAAGGGCGAGGTCGATCCGGAGGTGCCCACGCGCGCCCGCATCTCGGTACGCGATCGGGGAGTCGGGATCGCCGACGACCAGATCGACCGGGTGTTCGAGAAGTTCTATCGGGTGGATGGGGAACTCAAGGCACGCGTCAGAGGCACCGGCCTGGGCCTGGCGATCTGCCAGGCGATCGTCGAGAGCCACGGCGGCCAGATCTGGGTCGAGAGCGTCGTCGGCCAGGGCAGCACTTTCTTCTTCACCCTCCCGCTCGTTCGCGCGTAGGCGCCGGGCCGCGACCCGGCGATCGTTCGCGGGCGCTCCGGCCGCGTGACGGAGAACGGCGCGCTCGCCCTCGGGGCGTGCGCCCTCTGTCTGCTGCTGGCGCCACTGCTGGGCCCGGGAATGCTGGCCGCCGCCCTCGTCCTGCTGGTTTTGCTCGTCGGAACCTGGGCGCTCGCGCGACTCGGCGCCCGAGGTCTGATGGTGTCTGGCGCGCCCCACGCCACGCGGCCACACGTGGGCGACTGGTTCACGCAGGCGTTCTCCGTCCACCAGCAGTGCCCCGTGCCGCTCGTCCGCGTGACCCTCGTTCTGGATGCGACGCTCCCCGGGCACGCCGGCGCCTGGATCGCCACGCTCACCCAGGGGCGGAGCGAGCGCTGGATTCAGCACACCCGGTGCACCGTTCGCGGCGAGGTCCAGATCGGGCCGTGCACGATCCTGGCCTCGGACCCCTTCGGCGTCTGGAACGCTCGTGGGGTCACGCTTCCCCCGGAGCGCCTGATCATCCTCCCCGCGGTGGAGCCCATCGAGAGCCTGATCGTCCCGGCCGGGGAACGCGCCGAGGGCGAGACGAGCGCAATCCACGCGCCGACCATCGCTGCCTCGACGATCGTGCGGAGGTATGCACCGGGAGATCCATTCGGGAGGATCCACTGGCTCTCCAGCGCGCGCCGCGGCGCGCTGATGGTGCGG
>CAZHZF010000031.1:0-34936 GCA_964536925.1 uncultured Dehalococcoidales bacterium
CCGGCCGATTGCGATCCTCGACGCGCTGCGGTTCGGGCCGCTCGACATCTCACGCAATCGCCACCTCTTCCACGGAGTCGTGCACGGGATCTCGTCATACGGCAACTGCATCGGCGTCCCGACCGTGGCTGGCGACATCGCGTTCGCGCCCTGTTACAGCGGTAACCCGCTCGTGAACGCGATGGCGGTCGGCGTGATGCCCCATGCCCGCATCACCCGGGCGCGCGCAAGCGGCATCGGCAACGCGTTGATCCTGGTCGGATCGGACACAGGCCGCGATGGCATTCATGGTGCCTCCGGCCTCGCCTCGCGCGAACTGAGCGAGGAGCGCGAGGATCAACGCCCGACCGTTCAGGTTGGCAATCCGTTCCTGGAGAAGCTCCTGATCGAGGCGTGCCTCGGCGTTCTCGATGAAGGGGCCGCGTACGTTGTCGGTCTCCAGGATCTCGGTGCCGCGGGGATCACCAGCGCCGCGGTAGAACTCGCCGCGCGCGGCGGCGTGGGCGTGGAGATCGATGTGAGTCTCGTACCACGACGGGAGTCCGGGATGACCGCGTACGACGTGATGCTCAGCGAGTCGCAGGAGCGCATGCTCCTTGTCGTCTCAGCGGGCGCCGAGGCGCAGGCGATGGCCTTCTTCCAGCGATGGGGGCTCACCTCGGCGGTCATCGGCCGCGTGACCGACGATGGCAGAGTGCGCGTGCGCGATGGCGCGTCACTGCATTGCGATGTGCCGGCCAACCTTCTCGCCGACGCTCCAACCTATCGGAGAACCGGCGTCCGGCCTCCGCATTGCGACCGACTGGCTGCGATCGATCTCGCCGGACTGCCGGCGGAGAGCGATTGTGGCGCGGCCCTTCGGGATCTCCTGGCGCATCCGAACATCGCCTGCAAGCGCCTTGTGTATGGCCAGTACGACCATTCGGTCCAGACGAACACCCTCATCGGGCCCGGGGATGGCGATGCGGCGGTCCTGCGCATCAAGGGAACGGGTCGGGCGATCGCTCTCGCCGCCGATTGCGTGGCGCGGTACTGCTACCTGGAGCCCTATCAGGGTGGAGCGATCGCGATCGCCGAGGTCTGTCGCAACGTCGCCTCGGTCGGGGCGCGGCCTCTCGCAATCACCGACTGCCTGAACTTCGGCAATCCCGAGAAGCCGGAGATCTACTACCAGTTGGAGCAGTGCATCCGTGGCATGGCCGATGCGTGCCGCGCCCTGGGTGTCCCGGTCGTCAGCGGGAACGTCTCTCTCTACAACGAGACCGACGGGCAGGCGATCTATCCGACACCCATGGTGGGGGCGATCGGTCTGCTGGCGGATGCCGACGATCGGATGGGCGCCGCATTTCGCGAGGACGGTGACGTCATCGCTCTGCTGGGTGACGCCGAGGAGTGTCTCGGCGGAAGCCTGTATCTCGAGACGCGACACCGGCTGACCGGCGGTCGCCTTCCCGCGCTCGATCTGGAGGCCGAGGCCCGCCTCCATCGGTTGCTGCTCGCCGCGGCACAGGCCCGAATCCTGCGGTCGTGCCACGATGTCTCCGAAGGCGGGTTGGGCGTAGCCCTGGCCGAGAGCGCGATTATCGGAGGGCGTGGCGCGCGCGTGCGGTTCGAGAGCGGCGCCGAGCGTCGCGAGATCGGGCTCTTCGCCGAGGGGCAGGGTCGCGCCGTCGTCTCGTTGGCCGAAGACGATTGGGAGGCGCTCCGCGCGATCGCGGCGCGCGAGAAGGTCGCCTGCCGGCAGATCGGGGTTGTCGGTGGAGATCGCCTCATCGTTGAGGGCGCGATCGACGATGCGCTAGAGGACCTGGCGGACATCTGGCGGAACGGGCTTGGCCGCGCCTCCGCCGGCATAGAATCCGTCGCGTGAGCCTGATGGCTCGTCGTCGCCGCGAGCGGCCCGACGAGGAGTGCGGGGTCTTCGGGATCGTGGGTCACGATCAGGAGGTCGCCCGTGTGACCTTCTTCGGTCTCTATGCCCTCCAGCACCGCGGTCAGGAATCGGCAGGCATCGCGACCTCCGATGGGGAGAGCCTCGTCAGCCACGCGCGCATGGGTCTGGTCGCCCAGGTGTTCGCCGAGGAGGATCTCGGCGACCTCTCGGGACACATCGCCATCGGTCACACGCGGTACTCCACGACCGGCGCCTCGAAGGAATGCAATGCCCAGCCGCTGATCGTGACCGGTCCGGCCGGGCAGATCGCTCTGGCGCATAATGGGAATCTCGTCAACGCGGTTGCGCTGCGAAACGACCTCACCCGCGCGGGCGTGCAGTTCGATTCCACCACGGACAGCGAGGTCATCGCCGCCCTCATCGTGAACGCTCCGGGGGAGACGTGGTCCGAGCGGATCGCCGCGATCATGCCGCGTCTGGTCGGCGCCTATAGCCTGACGATCGCCACCCGGGACGAACTCATCGCGGTGCGCGATCCTCTCGGCGTCCGGCCGCTCTGCCTGGGTCGTATGGGCGTGTCGTGGCTCGTTTCCTCTGAGTCCTGCGCCCTGGACACGGTGGGCGCCCAGTTCATCCGCGAGGTCGAGCCGGGCGAGATCGTGTCGTTCCGCCACGATGCGCGCGATGGTGGTTCGATCCGCGTGACGAGCCGGATGGGGCAGCGTGGACCGCGAAGGGCGACCTGCGTCTTCGAGTTCATCTACTTCGCACGGCCCGATAGCCTGATCGATGGCCGGCTCGTGTATCAGGCGCGCCAGGACATGGGCCGCCAGCTCGCGCGGGAGCAACCGGCCGAAGCCGACCTGGTAGTTGCGGTTCCCGACTCCGCCGTCCCGGCTGCGATCGGGTACGCCGAAGTCGCGGGGATTCCCTACCGTGAGGGACTGATCAAGAGCCGATACATCTTCCGCACGTTCATTCAGCCCGAGCAGGTGATGCGCCAGGCCGGGATCAATCTCAAGTTCAATCCGCTGCCGGAGATCCTCAGCGGGAAGCGGGTCGTGGTCGTGGATGACTCGATCGTGCGCGGTACCACGACGGGCCAGATCGTGCGCCTCCTTCGCCGCGCCGGCGCCCGTGAAGTGCATGTCCGGATTCACTGCCCGCCATTCGTGAACCCGTGCTACCTGGGTATCGATGTCGCGCGCAAGGGGGAGTTGATCGCCGCGCGCATGTCGATCCCGCAGATTGCGGAGCACATCGGCGCGGACTCGCTCGGCTTCCTCAGCGCGCAGGGGATGCTCGACGCGCTCGGTCTGAACGAAAAGGACTACTGCCGCGCCTGTTTCACGGGCCAGTATCCCGTGAACGTCCAGCTCGAACTCGACAAACTCGCTCTGGAAGCGTAGGCGGCGTTCGAGCGAGCGTGCCCCTCCGCCGCATCGTCGTCCTTGCCTCCGGTCGCGGGACCAATCTTCAGGCGCTGCTCGATGCGGGACCGGATCGCCTGGGCGGCGAGATCGTGACAGTCATCTCCCAGCGCCGCACCGCCCCGGCGCTGGTGCGCGCCGAAAGCCACGGCATCGGCACACGCGTCGTGCCTCTCCGGGCATATCCGACACGGGCCGCGTGGGACGAGGCGCTGGCAGAGGCTCTCGAGGAGAGCGCGCCGGACCTGATCGTGTGCGCGGGCTTCGGCCTCATCCTTGGGCGAGCGGTCCTCGAGCGCTATCCGACGCGCATCGTCAACGTCCATCCGGCACTCCTTCCCGCCTTCGCCGGGGGCCTACACGCCCAGGCGGACGCGCTTGCATACGGGGTGAAGGTCACGGGGTGTACGGTGCACTTCGTGACGGAGGATCTCGATGCCGGGCCCATCATCACGCAGCGCGCGCTCGCCGTGCGCGAGGACGACACGGTGGAATCGCTGACCGAGCGCCTCCTGATGGAAGAGCATGCTGCGCTGGTGGATGCGGTCGGACTGTTCTGCCGCGATCGTCTTGCGGTGAGTGGGCGTCGCGTCGTCGTCCGCGTGGAGGGAGAGTCGTCACCATGCGTGCGCTGATCAGCGTTTCGGACAAGACCGGTGTCGGTGAGCTCGCGCGACACCTGCACGGGTGCGGCTTCGAGATCGTCTCGACGGGGGGAACCGCCGCGGCCCTCTCGGCACACGGCGTGCCGGTCCGCGCGGTCGGGCAGATCACCGGTCTCCCGGAGATGCTCGACGGCCGGGTGAAGACCCTGCATCCCGCCATTCACGCCGGCCTTCTGGCGCGCCGGGACGATCCGGCACACGCGAGCGCGATGGCGGCGCACGGATTCGGGTGGATCGATATCGTCGTGGTCAACCTGTACCCATTCGCGGAGCGACTTCGCGCGGGTATCGGTGACGATACAGCGATGATCGAATCCATCGACGTCGGCGGTCCGGCGATGATCCGTGCGGCCGCGAAGAACCATCGCGACGTCCTGGTCGTCGTGGATCCGAAGGATTACGCCGAGGTGATCGCGATCGTCGAAGCCGGGAGATGCGGCGATGAGGCGACCCGTCGCCGCTTCGCGGCTCGTGCGTTTCGGCATCTGGCGGCGTACGACTCGGCGATCGGCGCTTACCTGGATCCGACGGTGCTTCCACACCACCTCACGCTCGGGCTGACGCGCCGCGTCGCACTTCGGTACGGCGAGAATCCCCACCAGCAGGCCGCGCTCTATGCGGACGCCCCGGCGCAGACTCCCGGATCCACCCTCGTCGACGCCGACCGTCTGCACGGGCCGGATCTGTCGTTCAACAACATTCTGGACATGGATGCGGCCTGGGCAGCCGTACTGGACTTCGAGGTTCCCGCCGCGACGATCGTCAAGCACGGGAATCCGTGTGGTCTCGCCGTCGCGGAGGACGCGGCATCGGCGTTCGCGGGGGCGCTGGCCTGCGATCCGCAGGCCGCGTTCGGCGGGGCAATCGCGGTTAACCGACCGGTCGAGCGGGAACTCGCCGAACAGATCGCGCAGTCGCTCTTCCACGACCTGGTGGCCCCCGGGTACAGCGATGAGGCGCTCGCGATCCTGCGGCGTCGCCGCAGCCTCCGTGTGATGCGCGTCGACCTCCCGCGCAGGGCGCCGTCGGATGAGGTTCTCGAGTTGAGGCGGGTCGACGGCGGCTATCTCGCCCAGACGTACGATACGCTGCCCGGCAACGTCGCTTTCCGCGTCGTGACCGAGCGACCGCCGACGTCCGGCGAGCTCGTTGATCTGCGGTTCGCCTGGCGCGCCGTGAAGCACGTGCGATCCAATGCCATCGTGCTTGCACGCGACCGTGCTCTTGTGGGTATCGGTGCCGGGCAAATGAGCCGCGTGGACTCGGCGGAGATCGCGGTCCGCAAGGCTGGTGAACGGTCCCTTGGAGCCGTGATGGCCTCGGATGGACTGATTCCGTTCCCCGACGGAGCCGAGGTGGTGCTTCGGGCAGGCGCGACGGCTATCGTCCAACCGGGCGGCTCGGTGAACGACGCGGCGGTAATCGAGGTTGCGAATCGCCACGGGGCCGCTATGGTCATGACTGACCATCGCCATTTTCGACACTAGGAGTCTGTCGAAGAGATGCCTGTCTACGAGTACCAGTGCCTGAACAGCGCCTGCGGTCGTCCGTTCGAGCTCAATCAGCGCTTCAGCGATCCCATCGCCACGGAGTGCATCCACTGCCACGGGCCGGTGCGCAAGTTGTTCTCTCGTCCGGCGATCGTCTTCAAGGGTTCCGGGTGGTACGTCACGGACAGCCGGAAGCCAGAAGCCGGCGGTGAGAACACCGCGACTTCACCGAAGACGGAGACGGCTGCCCCCTCAGCGAAGGACTCGTCGGGAGCTGAGAGCTCCGGAACCTCGGCTGCGCCGCCCGCCCCTGCGCCGTCCCCTTCGGAGAAGTAGGGCCGGGTCGGGGAGATCACGTTGCGAGTCGTGCTGCAGCGAGTGCGGCAGGCGTCTGTGGCAATCGGCGGCGACGTGATCGCGACGATCGGCCCGGGGATGGCGCTTCTCGTCGGCATCGGCCCGGGGGACACGCGCGAGCTGGTGCGCCTGGTTTCCGATCAGATCGTGGGGCTGCGGATCTTCCCGGACGACGACGGCAGGACAAATCGGTCGGCGCTCGATGTTCAGGCAGACGTACTTGTCGTGAGTCAGTTCACCCTGTACGCAGACCTGACACGTGGCCGACGCCCGGGCTTCACGGGCGCGGCCCCACCGGACATCGCCGCCCCCCTCGTCGACTACCTGGGCGACCTGATTCAGGCGCGAGGCCTTCGGGTCGCCCGCGGGCGTTTCGGCGCGGAGATGGTCGTCACGATCGAGAATGACGGACCGATGACGATCGTCCTAGCGCGAGACTGACGTCGCGCACTCGAACCGTATCGACAGCTGCGTCACGTAGCCCGGGCTCGCCGTCCCCGACTCGCGGTGCTGAACGTCCAGGACGGTGGCGCGTACGCGCGCCGACGGCACATGCAGGTGAACGACGGTGCCCTCCTCGGCGACGAGCGTCTCCCGCATGGGCACTGTTCGACACCACTCCGCGATCGCGGCCGAGCGCACTCGGTGGGCGGAGGGGGTGACGAGGCCGATCGCCTCCATGTCTCCGCGGTCCCGGTAATCCTGGACCCACAGCGTGAAACCGTAGTAGTGGGCATCGCGCTGTACGCGCTCGGTCGCACTGATGCCGCATGCCGCGATCGGCTGGCCCTCGCTATCCCGAATCGCAAATGCCTGGTCATACGTCTCATCGCCGATCTCGTAGTCGGCCTCGAATCTCTGCACCGTGACGGAGTGAGTCAAGGCCCGTGCGCTGCTCTCCACCCCATCGACTCGGTGGGTGCGCGGGGCATGGCGATGCTCTCGGGGTGCGCCCTGCTCGGGGCGACCATCCGCTGACCCGTCATCGCCGACGCGTGAGTGCGAGGTCGAAGTCCTGGGGCGGAGCAGGTTGCCGACCTGCGTCAACGCGCTCGTGATGGGTCGCGAGCTCAAGCCGCGAGGCATCGAGAACCACGCGGACCCGGATCCCTCCTCCTCCGTCGCTGGTCCACGGCGGGCCACCTGGACCACGCCACGGGTGTCGCGCCGCCGCTGCATGAAATAGGCGATCAGGACACCGATGACGACCGATAACAGCATCACCAGGATCACGCCGATGTTGGCAATGGGAGGATTCGCCCCTGCTTCAACCTCGCCCTGGCGGAGCGCGAGCGCGAGTTCGCGGAGGGGGCCGGCGGTGGCCGCACCGGGATCGGTGCGGGCGAATTCTTCGATCGTGTTTTCGACCAATTCGACGGGCGGCGCACCGGTGACCTCGAGGCGTCGTCGCGCATTGAAGACGCTCTTCTCCTTCGCGTAGAGGTCTGCGACGATCACCGCGAGGTCGTGGTTCGTAACGTTCGGCGCCCCCTGGGCTGTAGACAACCGCAGGATGAGTGCACCGAGCGCGAATCCGAGCAGGAGGCCGCCGATCGCGATGAGCCGCAGCACTCCGGGGCTGCGGCCGGACAAGAACCCCGCGGTATTGGAGGGCGCGCCGATCATCGAGCGATCACCACCAATCGGCTCCAAACCCAACCCCTGTGATTGCCGAACTGGACTTGATACCACAGGCTCTCCCCTTCGATCCGATCCCCCTGAATTGACCCGAGAATGCGGATCTCGGCGCCGTTGGGAACGAGGGCGAGCGAGTCGCTGCCGCGCTTCGGCTCTGCCCTGAGGATCGCATTACCCCCCTCGGCGGGCTTGATGACGCCCGTCGATCCCGTTGCGGCGGGTCGCTGTATCGCCGCCACGGTCGCCTCGCCGCGGGGTGTCGCGGTCGGCGCGGCTGTCAGTGAGCCTGGCGTCGGGGTGGGGATCGAGACTCCCGGCTGACCGAGCACGATCGGAGTCGGCGTCGAGACCGGCAAGAACGTCACCTCTTCCGCGGTGCTGACGGCAACCGGGCTCGGACGGGCGGTCGTCGGAGTGCTGGCCGTCGTGGTGGCGGGACTCATCAACGCCTTTCCGAACGCGCCGAGAGCCTCGGCATCGTGGCGCTGGCGGGAGTCTCGGGAGGCGGCGTACCGGTCGGCCAGATTGAGCACCGTCGTGGCTGGTTGGCCGATACCGACGGACACGAGACGATCCCGCAGGATCTGTGGGCTCTCGCCCTGGGCGTGAAGCTGGCTGGCATACAGGACATAGCTCTCGACCCGCGGGTCCTGACCCGAGAACACACGCGGCACCGCGACAAGCGCGACGACCAGACCGATCACAATCGCGCCGACAATGACGATCGGTTCCCTGCCACCGTCGTCGGTCCTGACACGGCTGAGCCTGCGTTTCCTCAACACCAACGTCCTCCGGGTTGACGGGCGGTTATTCTAGGGGCGGTTCATGGCGCCTCCCGGCCGCCGGCCGGCTCTATAACTAATCTCTAATGACATAATACTTCCGGGGATCGCCTATAAGAACGGGTGTTCTATCGTTCGGTTACGCGTACGGAAGAATGCCTATCTGCCGATATCCGTGCGGTTTCGCAGCCGGCGCGAGATTCGGCGCTGGCTTCACGCTATGGAACAGATGTTCCTGATTTGCGCGCGGTGTGTGGTCGCAGAGAAGGCGCGGCTAGCCTTGCACTACATAACGCCCGAGCAGCGGAGCGAGCGCGGCACGGCGTTCGGCGGGGATGAGCTCGGCCCGGGTCATGATCGCGTGCCGCAGCGCGTCGCCGCAGTTGCAGGTCCTTGAGGCGGAGGCGCCGGTGATGGCGTGTCGCAGGGCCTGGCGGGCGCGGTCGACGTTCTTCAGGAGATTCGCGACCACCATCTCCACCGTGACGACTTCCTCGCTCTCGTGCCAAACGTCATAGTCTGTCGCCAGAGCGAGCATCGCGTAGCAGATCTCCGCTTCTCGGGCGAGGCGAGCCTCCGGCAGCGCGGTCATACCGATCACGGATGCGCCCCACGACTGGAACACCCGCGATTCCGCCCGGGTGGAGAACTGCGGCCCCTCGATGCACACGTATGTCCCCCGCGGGTGGACGGTGACTCCGCGCCCTTCCGCCGCGCGCGCGAGGATCCCCGAGAGCTCGGCGCAAAACGGGTCGGCAAAGCCGACATGCGCGACGATTCCATCGCCAAAGAAGGTATTCACGCGCTGCCGGGTGCGATCGATCAATTGATCCGGGATCACGAGATCGAGGGGATGGATCTCCTCGCGCATGGAGCCAACCGCGCTCACCGCGATCAGTCGTTCGACTCCCAGGACCTTGAAGCCGAAGATATTCGCCCGGCTGTTCAGTTCGGTGGGTGAGATGCGGTGACCGCGCCCATGTCTGGGGAGGAACGCGACCGTCTCGCCGTCGATGTCACCGAGGACGTACGCATCGCTCGGAGCGCCGAAGGGGGTTTCGATCTGAACCTCTCGAACGTCTCGGAGGCCCTCCATCTCGTAGAGCCCGCTGCCACCGATGATCCCGATGCGGGCGCGCCCCTTATCCATCGCGCTGACCCGATTCGGGCCGATTGACGTTCATTGTCACGACACCTCGATCTTCGCGGCGCGCTCGTATCGTCGCACCAACCCTGCCATGTCATCTCCGCCCATGCCGTCGTCTGCACCCGCCTGAAAGACCTCCTCGGCGCGGCGCGCCATGTCCAGGCGGACGCCGAGGTCCGCGGCCAGGTGATTGATCAGACCGAGATCCTTGAGGATCAAGTTCACGGCCGTACCGGCAACGAAGTTCCGCCTCTCGACCAGGGGGACCGTTCGCTCCAGCATGCGAGAGCCGCCGAAGCCCGTACCGACCACCTCAAGAATCGTCTTGATATCCGCTCCGGCGCGCGCGCCGAAGACGAGTGCCTCGGCGACTCCGGCCATGTTGATCGCTACGAGCAGCTGATTGACCAGTTTGATCGCACTTCCGGCGCCGCTCGGCCCGCAATGGCGAATGTTCTTGCCCAGGACGCGAAAGAGCGGCTCCGCGCGTGAGAACGCCTCGGTGGTTCCGCCGACCATGATGGTGAGCGTCGCCGCGCTGGCGCCCGCCGGTCCGCCGCTGACTGGTGCATCCAGGAAGTCGCCCCCCTTCTGTCGAGCGCCCTCGGCGCACCGGCGACTCGTCTCGAGTCCGACCGTGGAGTGATCGACGAGCAATCGGCCGGGATCGAGATGAGGAACCAGCCCCTCCTCGCCGAAGTAGACGCGTTCGACCTGCTCTGTGTTGGGGAGACAGGTGAAGACCACCTCCGCCTGCCGGGCGACCTCACGCGGCGTTTCCGCGGCGATGGCCCCCGCTGCGACCAGGTCATCCACCGCGGGCCGACTCCGGTTCTGAACGTACAGGCTGTGCCCCGCCGCGAGCAGGTGTCGCGCCATGGGCCTGCCCATCAGCCCGAGACCGATGAACCCGAGTCTCATGTCCGCACTCCCGCGAGAATGGCGAAGTATAGAATCGGCCTTGCGTGGCCCTTCGCACTGCCGTCTTCGATATCCATCGTCGCCTGAATGGGCGCATCGTGGAGTTCGGCGGGTGGGAACTGCCCGTCCAGTACACCTCGATTGTCGAGGAGCATCACGCGGTTCGGCGGCATGCGGGCCTCTTCGATGTGTCGCACCTGGGCCGGGTGCGGGTGCGCGGTCCCGGGGCGAGTGCGGCACTGCAGCGCGTCACCACGAACGATCTCAGTCGCATCGGTCCCGGCCAGGCACAGTACTCATTGCTGCTCAATCCGGCCGGGGGGATCGTGGATGACATCTTCATCTATCAGATCGCCGCGGAGGAGTACCTCATCGTCGTCAACGCGGCGACGCGGGAGAAGGATCTCACCTGGATGCGCGCCGCGGCACCAGAAGTCACCTTCGTGGATGAAACCTTCACCTCCGCGACGTTCGGTCTGCAGGGGCCTCGCGCGGTCGACCTCCTCGCGCCGCATCTTGGACCCGCCGTTGCGGGGTTGCGCCGCAACGAGCACCGCGCGATGACCTGGGAGGGTCGGACGATGCTCGTCGCTCGGACGGGATATACAGGAGAACGGGGAATCGAACTGTTCCCGCTCTCATCCGACGCGGTGTCGGTCTTCGAGAGCCTGCTCTCGCTGGACGGAGTCGCGCCGTGCGGGCTCGGCGCGCGAGACACCCTGCGGCTCGAGGCAGGCAACCGGCTCTACGGACAGGATATGAATGAGGAAACCTCGCCACTCGAGGTCGGCCTCGACTGGGTGGTCGATTTCGAGAAAGGGGACTTCATCGGCCGTGATTCGCTGATCGGCCAGCGGGAGCGTGGCGGACCCAGCCAACTGCTCGCGGGCTTCGCCAGTGAGGGGCGCGCGGTGCCGCGCCACGATGCTCGGGTGCTGTACGACGGGGAGTTCGTCGGGCGGGTGACAAGTGGTTCTTTCGCGCCGAGCCTCGGTCGCAACATCGGTTTCGCGTTTGTGCCCGGTGAGGTTGCTCGGCCCGGGACCGCGATTGCGATCGAGATCCGCGGCGCCGCCGTTCCGGCCACGGTGGTCGATACCCCGTTCTATCGGCGATCCCGGTCCTAGAGGTCGGGTCAGTCCGTCCGGGTGGCCCCTGGCGGTGTGACCTCTACGATCGTGTGGCGGTAGCAGTCGATCACGCGCGTGGCGCCGAGCTGGCGCTCGCGGATGTTCCGCCCGTATCCGAGGTGTGTGTGTCCGTGCAACATGACGCCGGGTCGGTGCCGTAGCACGAGCCGGGTCACCGATTCGAAGCCACGATGGACCGGATCATCCGCTTCGGAACCATCGGGGAGCGCCGGCGGCGCGTGAGTCACCAGGATGTCGAGGCCGCCCGCAAAGTGGACGCGCCAGCCGAGCATCCAGGCCCGTCGCGCCATCGTCCCCTCGTGGCACTCGATCCCGCTGCCGCCATACCAGCGCGAGCCCTCGAGGCCGGCGATTCTGAGATTGCGGAAGCGCACGATGCGCCCGTTGAGATCCTCACAGCCACCGGGCGGATTCTCCACATAGCCCGTATCGTGGTTGCCGCGCACATAGAAGCACGGCACGTTGAAGCGGGAGACGAGGTAGTCGAGGTACGCCGGCGAAAGATCGCCGCACGAGATGATCGCGTCGATCTGCCCCCATCGCTCGCGGATGAAGTGCTCGCCGAGCGCCCGGTCCTCAGCATCGGCGATGGCGAGCAGGCGCACCACGTCAGTCACGGGTGAATCGGGTCGGGGTGATCGCGGAGGATGGGACCGTGGGAGTCGTCGGTCGGCCCGCCGCCGCCAGGGCCGGGCCATTGTCGAAGGGCGCGCCCCGGCCCAACGGCAGACCTTCTCCACCAAACCCGCTGGCGTGCTGCAGTCCCGGCGGGTCGAGACTCGTCCAGCGTCGGATCTGGGTCTCCATATCCCGCTCCAGCGCGGCGCGCTCGATCTCGCCGTACGCCATCGCGATCGCATCGATCGCCGCGGTGGGGTTCACTGTCGCCAGGCGACACCCGGCGATGGTGACGCTGACGAATCGATCGACGACCGCGCGTCGCTCGCTGAGAGTCCCTCGTCGCGTCACCAGAAGGTGAGCGTAGCGACCGGCCGTCGGGGCGTCGAGCGCGAGGATCGATACGAGTTCGAGGCCGGTCAGGCGGGCCGCGAGCAGGCGCTCCGCGGACGTGATCGCGAAGTCGTCCCGGCCAAGGGCCACGCTGGCGAGCGCCCGCTCGGACTCGTCCACGCGGAGGTGCACCCGCAGCCGGGCCGCGTCGTACAGACCCGTCTCCAGGCCCAGGAACAACGGGGCGAGGGCGGCCTCCGGTTCCCGCGTGAGGATCACCGTGGCCGCATCGATGCCGGATGGTGGTGCGGGCGTCGGAACGGGTGAGACGCGACCCCGCGCGGTGGGGCGCGGGATCGCGCTCGGCGTCGGTCTTGGCGGGAACGTGGGGGTCGGGGGAACGGGCGGCCTGGTTGCCGTGGGAACGACGATCGGGGTGGCGCGACTGCAGGCGATGGAGAGCGCTCCAACGATGGCAGCCGAGAGCAGCGCCCGGCGCCCCAGACACGTCATGAGCCGACGTCCTTCCAGGGAAGCACCCGACGCTCGAGCCCGAGCACCGCGGCGAAGAGGGCCACGCTCATCACCGCGGCGACGGCGATCGCAGCGAAGACACGATCGGTCTGAAGCTGGTCCACTGCCCGCAGCATGTAGATCCCCAGCCCCTGGCTTGCGCCGACCCACTCACCGACGATGGCACCGATGATCCCGTACGTGACGCCGATCCGCAGTCCGGAGAAGATTCCCGGGAGCGCGGAAGGCCAGCGCACCCGCTGGAAAATCTGCCATCCGTTCGCACCCATCGCGCGGAGCAGGCTCACGGCGTCGCTCTCGACGTGCTGCAGTGCGTCGAGAGTCGAGACCGCCATCGGGAAGAAGCAGACGATTGCGACTACCACGATCTTCGGTGCGATGCCGTAGCCGAGCCAGATCACCAGGAGAGGCGCGATGGCGATCACGGGCACCGTCTGGGACAGGACCAGGATGGGGTAGATCGCAGCGCGCACGCGCGGCATCCGATCCATCGCGATCGCCAGTCCGATCCCCAATAGGGCGGCGACACCCAGTCCGAGCAGGCACGCCAGGAGTGTGGCGGACGCGTGGAACGCGATCGCGGCCGACTGCTCCACCAGCGTCTCAGCGATCGCCGCAGGCGAGGGGAGCAGCCAGCGCGGCACACCGGTCGCGACCGTTGCGAGGTGCCAGAAGACGAGGGCGGCCGCCATGGCCGCCAGGGCGAACAGCGGTCCCTCGCGTCTCACGGCCGCGGAGCTCCGGCTCCGTCGCGCTCCAGCGCCTCGAGCAGGTCGGCCTTCAGACGTGCGAAGCGCTCGTCCGCGAACAGCGCGACCCGACGCGGTCGATCGAACGGGCAGGTGACCTCGCGGACGATCGTGCCCGGTCGCGAACTCATCACGAGGACGCGATCGGAGAGAAAGAGCGCCTCATCGACATCGTGCGTGACGAGCAGGATGGATCCCTGTCGGGGATGCCACACCTCCTGCACCCAGAGGTGGAGTTGCGCGCGGGTCAGAGCGTCGAGCGCGCCGAACGGCACGTCGAGGAGGACGGTGGGGTGGCCGATCAGGAAGGTCCGCAGCAAAGCCACGCGCTGGCGCATGCCGCCAGAAAGCTGCCCGGGCCAGTGCTCCTCGAAGCCGGTCAACCCGAAGCGCGCGAAGGTCTCGGCGGCTCGGGCGCGAGCCGCGGGCCGCGGTACCCCCGCCAGTTCCAGAGGGAGGGCGGCGTTATCGAGCGCTCGCAGCCAGGGCAACAGAAGGTCCCGCTGTGGCATGAAGGACACCCGGCCCGGCCGCCCCACGACGGATTCGCCACCCACGCTCACGTCACCCGACGTGGGGATCCGCAGGCCCGCGGCGATGGCCAGGAGCGTGCTCTTGCCGCAGCCGCTGGGACCGACGATGGCGACGAACTCGCCTCGCTCCATCGCGAACGTCACTCCAGAGAGAGCCCGGACGTGCGTCGGGTTCCCGGGGAAGGTCATCGCGACATCGCGGAAGCTGAGCACGGCCCGGTGATTATCCGGCGCACTCTGCTCGCCGGCCACGCTGTCACATCCCCGGGGGGCCAGCGCCCGTTCGCCTATACTCGGTGCCGAGTCGGAACGGGGGCTAGCGTGCCAGCGGCGCGAGTTCTCATCGTTGACGATAGCTCGCTCGCGCGGACCATCATCGGGCAGGCCATAGTGCAGGCGGGGCTTGAGGTTGCCGGCGAGGCGACCGATGGCATTGAGGCCGTAACGGCATATCAGCGGCTTCGGCCGGATCTGGTCACGATGGATCTCACGATGCCAGGGGTCGATGGGTTGACGGCGCTCCGGAGTATCCTCGAGTTCGACCCGGCGGCCCGGATCGTCGTCGTCAGTCTGGCCGGTCAGGAAAGCGTTGTCGTCCGAGCGCTCCAGGCCGGGGCTCTGGGGTTTCTGCTCAAGCCGTTCGAGCCCGGACAATTGATGGATCTGCTCCGCCGAACGGGCGCGATTGCCCCCGCCGCGGCCACAGATGAGCGGCGTCGAATCTATCTCGTCGAGGCGCACCGGAAACTGGAAGCCCTTGGCGAAGATGTGCGCGATGTCGCAGCGATGCCTGCCTCACGCGTGCCAATTGCGGCGCTCCAGCGTCGCGCCGAGATCCTCTCGGTTCTCGCCGGTCGCGGCGGAGACCGATCGACGCACGGTCTGGCCGAGTCCCTCGGTCGGCTCGCGGCAGCGCTCGCGCCCCCGCCATCGATCACCGCCGAGATGAGCGCCCTGATGCACGAGTCGATCCTGGTGTTGCAGCGATGTCTCTCCGGATTCGCGCGCGATGATGAGCAATCGCTTCTCGCGCAGGCGTATTCTCAGCGCCTGGCTGCGGCCACTGCGCTCGCCCGTCGTTCGGGCGACGATTCGGCGCTCGCCACCGCCGCGATTGTGGGCGCGGATGCCTTTACCCGACGGGTCCTCCGAGGCTTTCTCCGACGGGAGGGGTTCGGAGTCGTCATGTGTGAGACCGTGGATGCCGCGCGCGAGCTCCCGGCGGCGAGCGTCGTGCTTCTGGATGGCGATGCGCCGCGCTTCGATGGTCCCGGTTCGATTCGGCGTCTGCGCGACGCGTCCGGAACGGCATCGTCGGCGCTACTCTATCTGACCCCGCGCGGCGATCTCTCCGAGAAGCTGGCCGCGTTTCAGGCTGGAGCCGATGACGTGATCGTGACGCCGTTCGAGCCCGAGGAGGTCGTCGCCCGTGCCCTTGCGGTCGTGAGTCGGCTGGGACGCGCGCCGGTCGCGCGCCCCGTCCCCGCGCCCTCCGGACCGGCATCTCTCGAGGAGCCGGTGATGCCGTGACCGTGGATCAGGGGAATCTGTGGATCGCCCGGGCGATCTTCGACCTGGGCGGCGTCCGGTTCGGGAGTTTCAACGCCGGCGAGACCGCGGTGAACTCACCGGTCTTCGTCAATCCGCGAGTGATGTTCACGCAGCCGGTGCTCTTGCGTCGGATCGCCGAGATCATCGCCGCCGAGGTAGCGGCCGGGCAGGCTCGCCGTCGTCCCCGGTACAGTCGCTTCTCGCTTGTCGCCGGTGTGCCGTTCGGCGGCCTTCAGCTTGCCACGGCATACGCGCTCCAGACCGACATCTCGCTGGTCTTCGTCCATCCGGTCCGCCCCGGTCACGACGGCAGCGCGATCGAGGGGCGGTTCGTCGAAGACGATCATGTCCTGATCCTCGACGACCTGATGACCGGCGGCGGCAGCATCGTCCGCACGATCGATCTCCTCACCGAGTTCAATCTCCGCGTGCACGATGTCATCGTCTTGATCGATCGCGAGCAGGGTGGCGTGGATCGCATGAGCGGGCGCGGCGTTCAGGTAACGTCGCTGCTCACACTCCGCCAGTTGATTACGTATGGCTACGAATCCGGCCTGGTCGGCCGCGCCGACTACGCGCGGACGATGGAGTACCTGGACCTCGGGCATCGTCGGACGCCGGACGCTCCCCCCGCCTGACGTGACTCTGCGCGCCGACCTCGCTCACGGTCTCGGCCGGGTGTCCGGGGCCGTGATCCGCCGGCTCGGTCGCGGTGGGGGCACGACCCTCCCCGGTCGGCTCGCGCTGCGGATCGATGGCAGCATCGTCAGCGTGCGCGCGCGCCGTCTCGCCCGCGGAGCGATCCTCGTCTCCGGGACGAACGGGAAGACGACGACGACCCGGTTCGTCGCGGCCGGACTCCGCGCAGAAGGGCGCGCCGTCGTGACCAACCGCGACGGGGCGAACCTCCCATCGGGAGTTGCCTCCGCACTCGTTCAGGCGCCGCGCTCCATCCTCTCCGGACCGGAGGCCTGCCTCGTCGCGGAGGTCGATGAGGCGGCGCTCGCGCCGATCGTGGAGAGCGTTCGGCCCCGCGTCATCGCGATCACGAACCTCTTTCGCGACCAACTCGATCGCTACGGTGAAGTGGCGCACATCGCTCGGCTCTGGCGCACGGCCATCGAAGGGACTGACGCACATCTCGTCCTCAACGCCGACGATCCGACCGTGGCCGCTCTGGGAGCCGGCCGCTCTGCAGTGACGTACTTCGGCGTCGATGATGGAACGATCGGCGGCACGGCCCTGGAGCACACCGCGGACGCGCGACACTGCCCGGTCTGCGCGACCCGACTGCATTACGCCCGGGTGTACTACGGGCACATCGGGCACTACGACTGCCCGTCGTGCGGGTTCGCCCGTCCGCGCCCCGACCTGTCGGCGGGAGAGATCGATCTTCCCGACCTGCGCTCCGCGCACGCACGAGTCAGGTGGCGCGACAGGGAGTTCGCGCTCAACCTTCCCATTCCTGGACTCTTCAATGTCTATAACGCTATAGCAGCGCTGGCTACTCTGGTCGCGGAGGGGTCCTCGCCCGAACGCGCCGCCGAAACCATCGCCCGTGCGCCGATGGCCTTCGGGCGTGCCGAGCGCGTGTCACTGGACGGGCGCGAGGCGATCCTCCTCCTCGCGAAGAATCCGGTTGGCTTCGATCAGGTCCTGACGGCAGTGCTTGGCGCGGAGTCGGATCCCTGCCTGTTCATCGCGATCAACGACGGCATCGCCGATGGCACCGACGTCTCGTGGATCTGGGATACGGCGATCGAGAGGCTCGCCGGGGGCACGATGCCCATCGCCGTGGCGGGTTCGCGAAGGGACGACATGATCCTGCGCCTGAAGTATGGGGGGGTCGCGCCCGACAGACTCCATCGCGCGGAGGCGGGGATCGCTGGATTGCGCGCGGCGTTCGACATGCTGCCGCCAGATCGGCGCCTGCACTGTCTGCTGACCTATACCGCGCTGCTCGATCTCCGACGAGATCTGTCCGGCGCGCGGCACACGCGCCCGTTCTGGGACCTTTGAGATTGGCGCGCATCACGCTCTGGCACCTGTACCCGGAGGAGATGAACATCTATGGCGATCGGGGCAACGTGGTCACGCTCACCCGCCGGCTGGCCTGGCGCGGTCATGATGTGATCGTGCGCCGCCTCGATGTCGGCGCCCGGATCGACCATCGTGACTGTCATCTGGTGTTCGGCGGCGGCGGTCAGGATGACCAACAGCTCGCCGTGATGGAGAGCCTGCGTGCCAACGGCGACATCCTGCGCGGACTCGCTGCCGACGGAGTGCCGATGCTGCTCGTCTGCGGTCTGTATCAGCTCTTCGGGCACGTCTTCCGCACCGGCGACGGGCGCGAACTCGCCGGGATCGGCGCACTGGATCTGACGACGACGGCCGGGCGCGCGAGGATGATCGGCAACGTGGTCGTCGAGGCGCGTCTGGCCGATGAGAGCTTCACCGTCGTGGGGTTCGAGAACCACAGCGGGCAGACCTTCCTCGGTGCGGGGGTCCGTCCGCTGGGGCGCGTGGTGCATGGTGGCGGAAACAACGGCCGGGACGGCGGCGAGGGCGCGCAGGATCGTCGCATCGTTGGTACCTATCTCCATGGTCCCCTCCTGCCGAAGAACCCGCGGCTGGCCGATCTCCTGCTTACCTGGGCGCTGGAGAGCGCCGGCGTCAGCGAGAGACTCGCCCCGCTCGACGATCGCCTGGAGGCGAGGGCCCACGACGGCCTGGTGGAGCGCCTGATCGGTCGGCGCGCCAGCTTCGGTCGTGCCTGACGCGCGGCCGAGCGAGGGGACCCGGAGTCTCGTCGTCGCCGGCGCGATTCTCGTTGCCTCGGTCGCGCTGAGCCGGTTGAGCGGCCTACTCCGGACGATCGTGGTCGGCGCCGCGTTCGGTACCGGCCCGTCCGTGGATGCGTTTCTCGCCGCGAACCGGGTCACCGATCTGCTGTATCAGATCACCGCCGGAGGCGTGGTGGGCGCGGCGTTCATCCCGGTCCTCGGGGGGCTGCTCGCCCGCCAGGAACGCGCGGGCGCCCGTCGTCTGGTCACGACCGCGCTCACGCTCTCGGTGATCGTGGTGGTACCGGTCTGCCTGGCGGCGGCGCTCCTGGCGGAGCAGATCATCGCGACGCTCACCGGCTTCGACCAGGAGCATCGCGCGCTCGCGGTCGCACTCATGCGCATCCAGTTGGTGGCGCCGGTCCTGTTCGCTCTGGGGACCTTCGCGACGAGTACTCTGAATGCAAGCGGTCGATTTCTGTACGCGGGTCTGGCGCCGAGTTTCTACAACCTGGGAATCATTCTCGGCGCCGCCTTCCTGGCGCCATCGATGGGAGTGCACGGGCTCGCGGTCGGGGCATCGCTGGGCGCGGCGTTGTACCTCCTCGTGCAGACACCGGACCTCCTGGGAACCCGTCTCGTCGGCCGTCCGCTCGTCGCGCTGCGGGACGCGGCGGTGCGCACGGTGGGCCGACTGCTGGTCCCGCGGGCCCTGGGTCTGGCGGTCGCCCAGATCAACGTTCTGGTCGTGGTGATGCTCGCGTCCTCGCAGGCCGGCGGGATCGCTGCGCTCGACTATGCGTGGACGCTGACGATGCTGCCGCTCGGCCTCTTCGCGATGGCTGTGGCTACCGCGGTCTTCCCCACTCTGACGCGAGAGTGGGCGGGCAACGCGCCAGATGAGTTCTCGCGCATCCTGCGCGGATCGCTCCGCGTGACGCAGTTCCTCATCGTACCCTCGACGGTGGGGCTGTACGTTCTCGCCGAGCCGATCGTTCTGGCGCTCCTGGCGCGGGGAGCTTTCGGCGAAGCTGCCGTGTCCATGACTGTGGATGCCCTGCGCCTGTACGCGCTGGGCCTCGGCGGGCTTGCCGCGGTCGAGGTCCTCACGCGCGGCTACTACGCCCTGCTCGACACGCGCACCCCACTTGTTGTGGCCGCGATCGCCGCGCTCGCGAACGTGGCGCTCGCTTTGTTCCTGCGGGAGCACCTCTCGTTCCGAGGTCTCGCGCTGGCGGTTTCGCTCGCCGCGACCCTCGAGGCGGGGTTGCTCATCCTGCTCTGGCGACGACTCTCTCCTCGCGCGGGAGCGCTCCTCGATCTCGGGCACCTGGGGCGCTGTACCCTCGCCGCCGCCGCGTTCGGCCTGCCTCTGGTGGCGTTCGATGGTCCGGTCGGTTGGTCGATGGCCACCTCCAGCGATCCGGAGCGCGTGGGTCGGGTGATGGTGCTCATCGTCGGCGCGGCGGCGCTCTACCTGGCGGTCGGTCACCTTCTCGGAGTAAAAGAGGGGCTCAACCTCCTGCGGCGCGCCATACGACGAGCGGAGTAAGTTCGTGTTTCGGTACGCGGTCAACATCTCGATGATTGGAGAACCGCTGCCGCTGGCCGATCGCATCCGGGCGGTCGCGGACGCCGGGTTTCCGGGAGTCGAGTTCTGGTTCCCCCATCAGTTCTCGATGGACGAATTGGCGAGCCTGGTGACCGGCCACGGTCTCGAGGTCGCGCTCTTCGACCTCGAGCCATCCGCGAGTCACCCGTACGGGCATGTGGCGGATCCGCATGCCGGCGCCGAGTTCTCGGTCAGGCTCGATGATGCGCTACGACTCGCCGAGCGACTCGGGTGTCGCACCGTGAACGTGCTTCAGGGAGGGCGGCTCCCCGAGATCGACCTCGGTGTACAGATGCGGGTGGCGATCGATCGGCTCGGCGAGGCCGCTCCGCGGGCCGCGAACGCGGGAGTAACTCTCTGCCTCGAGGCGATCAACAGCATCGATCGACCGGGCTCGTTCTGCGATCGAAGCGCGGTCGGTCTGGCGATCGTGGCCGCCGTGGGATCGCCGCATGTCCGCTTCCAGTACGACATCTACCACCTCCAATTGATGGAGGGGAATCTGATCCGGACTCTGGAGCGGAATATCGATCTCATCGGCCACATTCAGATCGCCGATCCCCCGGGCCGTCATGAGCCTGGTACCGGCGAGGTGAACGTCCCGCGTGTGCTGGCCACACTCCGCGAGATCGGCTATCGGCGCTGGGTGAGCCTCGAGTACTGGCCGACGGACCCTCTGGCCCACGACTTCGCCTGGCTGCCGATGGCTCAGCGACGATGAACGAGCAGCTACTCCGCCGTATCTGGCTCGCCGGTTCGTGGGCCGAAGGCGCGCTTGTGGGGACGTGCGGTCGCCGCCTGCAGGTCGTCTATCCGGGCCGTTCCGGGCACGGGCCTGGCCCGGATCTTCGCGACGCGATTCTGGCTCTGGCCGATGGCACCCTCGTCCGGGGCGACGTCGAGTTCCACGTCCGGACGTCGGATTGGGCAAGGCACGGCCACGCCGGTGATCCCGCCTACGGGCGCGTCGCGGTGCACGTCGTCTGGCGGCACGATCAGGCACTTCCGATCAGTCAGCGCGGTCCAGACCTCACCATTGCCCTGGCATCTCTCGCACCGCCGACCCTGTTTCAGCGCTTGAGTCATCCCTCCCCAGAGGATGGTGATCACGCGTGGCTGGCCCGGGTGACAGCGGAAGAGCGAGGCGCCTTCCTCGATCGGCTCGGCGACGAGCGCCTCGCCGCGAAGGCCGCCACGATCGCGGCCGATCTCCACGGGCTCGGCGTCGGGCAGGCCTGGCACGTGGCGCTCCTCGAGACGCTGGGCTACAGCCAGAACCGTGCCCCGATGCGGAGGCTGGCCGAGAGCCTCGACCTGCGAATCCTCGAGGCGATCGGCCGTTCCGCCACCGACGACTCTGCCGCGGAGGCCGATCTCTTCGCGCACCTCATGTTCGCGGCCGGCTTCGGCGATCGCCCGCCGTCGGGCGGCGGTCCCGCGATCCCGCCCCTGCGCCGTGGCGACTGGAACCTCCTCGGTCAGCGCCCGCTCAATCGTCCCGAGCGTCGCCTCGCCGGGCTTGCTCGCCTCCTGGGGCGCTCGCGTTTCGACCCGCTCTGCGTGTCGATTCCCGAACTGGTCCGGGCTGGTGGTCTGGAAGATCCGCGTAGAACCGGTCGGCGCCTGATCGACACCCTGCGCGTCGACCGGTCGCACGTGCCGGGGATCGTGACGATCTACCAGGACACCCCCCGGAGTATCGAGTTCTGGCGACTCTGGCCCGGCCCCACCCACATGGGCGCCGACAGCGCTGCACCCCTCATCGGCCGCGATCGGGCGACGCTCGCCGCCGTGAACGCGGCGCTGCCATTCTGCCTCGCGATCGCCGACGCGCGGGCAGATCAGGAACTCTGGCGGGCGACCTGGAGCGTCTGGCAGTCGCTCCCCCGCGCGGGCACGAACTGGATCATCGCCGAGATGCGGCCACTGCTTCGGGGAGCGCCGCTTCGCACCGCCCGCCGCGAGCAGGGACTCATCGGCCTCTATCGCCGATGCTGTCACGAGCGGCGGTGCGCGACCTGCGCGCGGCCCGGCGCGCTAGCTGCCGGGTGAGATCTCCGGTCCGGCCAGGCTGATGATGTTGCGATCCGGGTCAAGGTGCCGGCGGAGCGCAACGTGGATCTGCTCGTCGGTCAAACCGCGAATGATCGCGGGATAGCGTTCCACGTAGTCGAGGCCCAGATCGAAGGTCTCGATCGACTGGATCGTCCGGGCGACCCCATCGTTGCTGTCCAGCGCCAGGGGAAGCACTCCGGTGAGAAAGTTCGCCGCGTCGGCCCGTTCGGACTCCAGAATCCCGGTATCGCAGATCGCGCGGACCTCGTCGAGGATCGCCTCGATCGCCCGCTCTGCGTTGGCGGGATTGACCCCGGCACGGGCCGCCCACGCACCCGGACCGTGGCCGCCCTCGAGTTCGGAGTACGAGTAGTAGGCGAGGCCGAGTCGCTCGCGGACATTGGCGCCGATCCGACCGTTCAACCCGAGCCGTCCGAGGATCAGGTTGCCCACGTCGAGCGCGTAGAAGTCTGGATGCATCCGGCCGATCGTCGGGCGGCCGACAATGATGTCGACCTGAGACTTGCCCTCCAGCACGCGCGCGATCCGCTGCGAGCGTCCCGGCGGGGCCGCGTCGGCGATCGTACGTCGGCCGGCGTCGCCTATCGGACGCCAGTCCCCGAAGACGCGGCTGAGCCCCGCGAACGCAGCCTCGATCTCGGTTCCCCCGACGACCACGACGGTGAGCCGATCGGGCGCGAAGTTCTCCTGATGGTAGCGGGCGATCTCATCGCGGCTGATGCGCTCGACGGAATCGACATAACCGCCAACGCGTTGACCGAAGGGATGACCGCCAGGGTAGGCGGCCTCGCGGAACGCTCGATCGGCAACCGAACGCGTGTCGTTCTCCGCCTCTCGCAGTCCGTTCAGGACCTCGCCGCGCAGCCGCTCGAGTTGATCCGACGGGAACGCCGGCCGGAGCACCAACTCGGCGAGCAGATCGATCGCGAGCGGCACGTCATCGGCCAGGCACCGGAGCGACAGGTCGATACTGTGGCGGCCCGCGTCGCTCGACAGCGCGATCCCGTTGCTGTCGGTGCACTCGTTGAGTGCGGCGAAGTCGTACCGCTCGGTGCCGCGCGTGAGCATCGATCCCGTGAGTCTGGCCCGCCCGGCTACCTCTCGTGCTTCGCCCAGCGCGCCCGCGCGCATCGATGCCCTCAGGAGGACCGCGCGGCTGGTGGGGCGTCGTTGGCCGAGCAGGACAGCCCCGTTCGGAAGCTCCTGGCGGGCGATCGCGAACGTCGCGCCGCTCACGGGGCGCGCCCATTGACAACTGGATGGAGCCAGCCCACCGTGCGGCGCTCGCGCGTCAGGTAGCGGCCCGCCACCCGCTGGACGTCCTCGGGTGTGACCGCGGCGATGGCTGCGGGAAGACGATCGAGCATTTCGCTTTCGGCAACGACTTCCAGCGCGCCCAGCCAGTATCCCTGACTCGACATCGACTCCGTGCCGTAAGCGAATTGCGCCTCCAGCTGCTTTCGCGCTCGCGCGGTCTCCTCCGGCGTGGGGCCCCCGCGCGCGAGATCATCGATCTGCGCGAACGCGACCTCCTCCACCCGTGTTGGCTCGGTGTGGGGACGGAGCGTGGCGTGCAACTCGAAGAGGAACGGATCGCGAGTGAGCGCGAACGACGTACGCGCCGAGGTGGTGAGGCCAGCCGCTACCAGCGCGCGGTAGAGGCGCGAACTGCGTCCCATCGGCGACCGCCCCCCGCCCATACCCATCGAGCGGGCGCCGGACAGGATCGCGTCCGTCACGAGCATTGCCGGCGCGTCCGAACTCGATGCCGGCGGTGCCTGGTACGCCACCTGCAGATGCCGGTGCGGTGCGGGACGATGGACCTCGATACGCCGCTCGCCCCGCTGCTCTCCTTCACGGGAGCGGACCGGCGGCACCGGCGGGCCGCTGGGGATCGCGCCGAAGCGGCGCTCGATCCGCTCGACCATCTCGGCCGTCGCGAAGTCACCGACCACCGCCACAATCGCGTTTCCGGGATGGTAGAAGCGGCGGTAGTGGTCGTAGAGATCGTCTCGAGTCATCGTCTCGAGGTCGCATTTCCAGCCGATCACGCCGTTGCCGTACGGATGGACCTTGAATGCCGCGGCCGTGACCTCCTCGTCGAGGTGCCAGGTCGGTTCGTTCTCGTGCCCCTCCCTCTCCGCGATGATGACCGTGCGCTCGGATTCGACCTCGGCCGGGTCGAACCGCGCGTTCACCATCCGATCGGCCTCGATCCGCAGTGCGAGATCGGCGCGATCCGCGGGAAGGGTCTCGAAGTAGGTCGTGTAGTCGATCCACGTGAAGCCGTTGAGCGTGCCGCCGTTTGCCGTCACCTGGCGGAAGATGTCACCGGCTCGGAACGTCTCCGTACCTTTGAAGAGCATGTGCTCGACCCAGTGTGAGATTCCGGTCCTCCCGGCGACCTCGTCCCGACCACCGACCCGATACCAGACCCAGAAGGTCACGATCGGCGCGTGGCGCGCTTCACGGGCGAGCACGGTGAGGCCATTCGGGAGGCGCGTGCGGCTGGTGGTCGTCACGGGCGAGATCGCCAGTGTAGAGCACGTGGTAAGCTCGCGCCTGTGTCGGCCGGCCCCGCTACAACGCTGGTCGACCTCGTCTGCACGGCCTGCGGGCAGACCGATACCGCCGATGAGCCTCGTAACGTTTGTCGCGAGTGCGGCAAAGTCCTGTTCGCCCGGTACGATCTCCATCGAGCGCGTGAATCGATGCGTCCGGAAAGCGTGCGCGGGCGCGAGCCGACGCTCTGGCGTTACGCGGAGCTGCTCCCGCTCCGTAATGGCGCGGCCCGTACGAGTCTGGGCGAGGGGTTTACCCCGCTCCTCAACCTCCCCCGCCTGGCGCGCACCCTCGGCACGGATGCTCTCCTGCTCAAGGACGAGTCGCTCAATCCGACCGGTTCGTTCAAGGCGCGCGGGATGGCCGTCGCGGTCAGCCGTGCCCGGGAGCTGGGTCTGCGCCGCCTCGCCGCGCCATCGGCGGGCAATGCGGGCGCCGCGCTCGCCGTCTACGCGGCGCGCGCCGGACTTCGGGCCTGGACGGTGATGCCGCGCGATACACCCCGTGTTCCGCTGATCGAAGCGCGGCTGGCTGGCGCTCACGTCCATCTCATCGATGGCCTCATTCACGATGCAGGCCGGGTTGTTCGGCGGCACGGCGACTGGTTCGATATGTCCACCCTGCGGGAGCCGTACCGCGTGGAGGGCAAGAAGACGATGGGATTCGAGATTGTCGAGCAGTTGGGCGGCCGCCTGCCCGACGCAATCGTCTATCCGGCTGGCGGTGGCACCGGGCTCATCGGCATGGCGAAGGCGTTCGACGAGATGCAGTCGATCGGCTGGATTGGGGCGGAACGGCCACGGATGTATGTCGTCCAGGCCGCGGGGTGCGCGCCGATTGTCCGAGCCTTCGAGGGTGGCTTCGAGACCGCCCCGATATGGCGGGATGCTTCGACGATCGCGAGCGGGCTTCGGGTCCCCGCTGCCCTTGGCGATTACCTCATGCTGCGCACCCTGCGATCGACCGGCGGCGGCGCTCTCGCGGTATCGGATGACGCCATCCGCCGAGCGACCGATCTCGCGGCGCGGCGCGAGGGGATCTGGCTATCACCGGAGGGTGCCGCGACGGTGGCCGCGGCGGCGCTTCTGCGGGATCGGGAGGCGCTGCGGCCCGGCGAAACCGTGGTTCTCTTCAACACCGGCGCCGGGATGCTCTACCCGGACCTTCAGCCACTCCCCTCGGACGAGATTCATCCGGATTCCCCGTCGATCCCCGGGCTCGACGCAGACGCCGATGCTTGATCCGCGGGCGGCAATCGCGCGGAAGCGAGATGGCCACCCCATGGCCCGCGGCGAGATGGCGGACTTCCTCGGTGCCGCGCTCCGGGGCGAGGTTCCCGACTATCAGGTCGCGGCGTGGCTGATGGCCGTCTGTTGCCGGGGAATGACCGATTCCGAGACGGCGGATCTGACCGATGTGATGGCCGAGAGCGGCCAGCGCCTCGACCTGAGTCGATTCGGGCGGTTCGCGGTCGACAAGCACTCCACCGGCGGCGTGGGCGACAAGATCACCCTTGTCGCCGCGCCGCTTGCCGCCGCGTGCGGCCTCATCGTGGGGAAGATGTCCGGCCGAGGACTCGGTCACACCGGGGGAACCGTCGACAAACTTGAGTCGATCCGGGGATTCAGCACGTCGCTCGACCCCGACGATTTCCAGAGGCAGCTCGACCGGATCGGCATCGCCATCGTCGGGCAGGGCAGTACGCTCGCGCCGCTCGATGGTCTGCTCTACGCGCTGCGCGACGCCACGGCCACGGTGCCGTCGCAGCCCCTGATCGCCAGTTCGATCATGAGCAAGAAGATCGCCGGGGGCGCGAGCGCGATCTGCCTGGACGTCAAGGTCGGTCGCGGGGCGCTGATGCAGTCGCTCGATGACGCGCGGCAGCTCGCGCGGACCATGGTCGACATCGGTGCCCGGCTCGGCAGGTACGTGGTCGCTCTTCTCACCGATATGGACGCGCCGCTCGGCCACGCGATCGGGAACGCCCTGGAGGTGGGCGAGGCGGTCGATACCCTTGCCGGAAGAGGCCCTGAGGATGTCCGCGACCTCTCTGTGCGGATCGTGGCCGAGCTTCTCGTCCTGACCGGCGCCGAACCCGACCTCGATCGCGGCACCACACGTGCGAGCGAGGCACTGCGCGCCGGCCGCGGGCTGGAGAAGCTGCGGGAGATGGTCGAGGCGCAGGGCGGCGACCCGAGGCAGATCGACGATCCAAGAGAGTTGCCGCGCGCGCCCCTCGCCGCCGAGCTGCCGGCGCAGCACGCCGGCTATCTCCGCTCGATCGATACCGCGCGTCTCGGCTCGCTGGCGATGGAACTCGGCGGCGGCCGACGCGAGAAGGGGGACGCGATCGATCACCGAGTGGGGCTCGTGGTTCTGCCGAGGGTCGGCGACCTCGTCCGCGCCGGCGAACCACTGGCGATCGTGCATTGCCGCGATCGATCCCAGCTCGAGGGGCTCGACCGAGATCTGCTTGCGGCATTCGCCTGGTCCGAACTGCCCCCGCCACGGACTCCGCTCGTCCGCGAGGTCGTGACGGCCGGATGAGCACCCCGCGCGTGGCGGGTCGCGGTCCCGCGTTGATGCGGCTGCTGCTCGGCCTCACCTCCGACGAGCGTGTGGCGCTCGGGCAAACCCTTGGCGCGGCGCCACGGCCGACCGATCTGTATCACGCCGTGCAGAGCGGGTCGGCCTATGCGCGGGCGCGCAGCGTCTCTCCCGCCGCGAGCGCCCTCGTTCAGGCACTGCAGCGGCCGGCCAGTCTGAGCGACATCCTCTCACGGCTTCCGCTCGCGTCGGCGGAGGTCGATCGCGGGCTGGTCGCCCTCGCCGATCACGGGTTACTCGCGGAACGTCCCGGGCCGGGCCAACCGATCCGCCGGGCCCGGCCACCATTCGCTGGAGTTCTCAGCCTGCCCCGCGATCTCGATTTCCTCACGCTGCCGGATGTCGCGCGATGATGGCAGCCCGGCAGTCGTTCGCCCGGCTTCGCCGTACCGTCCCGCTCTGGCTCGGGCTCGGCGTGGCCGTGATGATCGGTTTCGGCGTGGCCGGGGATCTTCCGCGCGTCATCGAGTCGATGCAGCGGTTCGATGCGCGATTCGTTCCGGCGATCCTGGGATTGACGCTCCTCAACTATCTCCTGCGCTTCGTGAAGTGGGGGTACTACCTCAGGCTGATCGGGGCACCATTCATTCCCCCGTTCGAGAGCGCGGCGATCTTCTTCTCCGGGCTGGCGATGACGATCACACCGGCGAAGCTGGGGGAGTGGCTCAAGTCGTATCTGCTGTTGCGACGCCACGGGGTTCCCCTCGGCGTCTCCGCGCCGGTGATCCTCGCCGAACGACTCACCGACGGTCTTGCGATGCTGCTGCTGGCCCTTGGCGGGCTCTATGTGTACGGCCTCGGCCGAGAACTGGCGATCGTCGTCGCTGCAGGCTCAGCGGCGCTCGTCATCGGCGTGCGGGCGCGCGGGCCAGTCGAGTATCTGCTCGATCGAATCGGCGGGCTGCCTCTCCTCGGGCGGGTGGCGCACCATGCCCACGACTTCTATCGGAGCTCTCGACGCCTGCTGGAGTTGGGGCCGCTCCTCGTCGCGGTGGGGCTCGGCTTCGTGTCGTGGGCCGGGGAGTGCGCGGCGTTCTTCTTCGTCCTGGTTGGGCTTGGCATCGCGCCCACGGCGGATCTGCTGCTGACCGCCACGTTCATCCTGGCGGTCGCGACGCTCGTGGGCAGCCTCTCGATGGTCCCCGGAGGGCTGGCCGTGGCGGACGGGAGCATCGCCGGCCTCCTGCTGATCCTCGCCGTGACCGGCGACGCCGCGCTCGCGGTCGCGGCGACTCTCCTCATTCGGCTGGCAACTCTGTGGTTCGGCGTCGCGGTTGGTCTGATCGCGATCTCCGTCCTGGTCCGGTCGGCACGAGGCGCGGATCGCTCCGCCTTCGGTGGCTGAGCGTGCTGACCGCGATTGTCGGGCAGACCGCCACGGGAAAGAGCCGACTGGCGATCGAGCTTGCCCGTCGCACCGACGGTGCGATCCTGTCGGTGGATTCCCGGTGCATCTATCGGTTCATGGACATCGGCACGGCGAAACCGACGCTGATCGATCGCTCCCTGGTGGTGCACCACGGTCTTGATCTCTGCGACCCCGCTGAGTCGTGGAGTGTCGATCGATTCGTGGCCTACGGCCTCCAGGTCATTGAGTCGGCGCGTCGCCGCGGTGGATCGCTCATCCTGGTCGGCGGCACCGGTTACTGGATGCGCGCCCTACTCGGCGGAGGGTTCAGCCAGGCAGTGCCGCCGGACCCATCGCTGCGCTCCCGACTGGCCGGAGCGAGCCCGCGGGAGTTGGCGGAGCACCTGGAGAGGCTTGATCCAGCCGCTCTGGCCCGGATCGATCGCCGGAATCCGCGTCGGCTGATCCGGGCGATCGAGGTGATCGAGGGCTCGGGACGCCCATACGCCGACGCGGTGCGCTCCTGGACGACCACCGATTGTCGCGTGATCGGACTCGCTATGGATTGGGAGATGCTCCGCGGGCGCATCGCGGCCCGTAATCGCGCCATGGTCGAACTCGGGTGGATCGACGAGGTTCGGTGGCTCGTCCGGCGTGGGTACGAGCCATCGCTGCCAGCGATGAGCAGCATCGGCTATCGTGAGATGGTGCAGTACGCGCAGGGCAGGGCGAGTCTCGATCGGACCCTCACGATGATCGACGCCCGCTGCCGCCGCTTTGCGCGCGGGCAGCGAAGCTGGTTTCGCCGGGATGATCCGGCGATCGAGTGGTTCGACGCCGCGACGGTGGCCGCCGAGGATCTGCTGTGAAGTTCACCAAGATGCACGGGACCGGGAATGACTTCATCATGCTCGATGGCCGGGATAGCCGGCTGCGCGGCATCGACCTGAGGGCGCTCTCGCGGGCGATGTGCGACCGCCACTATGGGATCGGTTCCGACGGGCTGATCCTGGTCGAGGAGTCCAGCGTCGCGCCCTTCCGCATGCGGATGTTCAACCCCGATGGGTCGGAATCGGAGATGTGCGGCAACGGTATCCGGTGCTTCGGGAAGTACCTCTTCGACCGCGGCATCGCGCGCGAGTCGCGGCAGGTCGTCGAGACCGGTGCCGGCCTCCTCACTCTCGACCTGACGGTCGAGGGCGGCGAGATCGCGCGCGTTCGGGTCGATATGGGACGACCGAGGTTTCGGCCAGCCGAGATTCCGGTGGCGGTCGCGGGAGAGGCGGCAATCGATATCGCCGTCGATGGTGTCGGCGCCGCGGTGCGTGTCGACGCCGTATCGATGGGCAATCCTCACGCCGTCATGTTTATCGACACACCCGTTGCCGAGTTCCCGCTGGAGGAAGTGGGTCCGCGGGTCGAGCGCCATCCGTTGTTTCCCCGGCGCATCAATTTCGAGATCGCGCGAAAGCTCGAGCCGGATCTCCTCGAAGGCCGCGTCTGGGAGCGGGGCGCGGGTCTGACGCTGGCGTGCGGGACCGGAGCGTGCGCGATCATGGCCGCGGCGGCGCAGCGCGGCCTGGTTGGCCGATGCGCCCGGGTGCGACTGCCGGGTGGCGAACTCATCCTCGATTGGGACGGCGTGGGATCGGTCTTCCTGACCGGACCCGCGACGCAGGTTTTCGAAGGTGTCTGGCCGCACGCGGCTTGATGCGGAGGAGAACCGACCGCGGCGAAAGCTCGCGCCGAAGCCGGTTCGACCTCCGACCGGGGCCAAAGAGGACGGGCTGTGGCCGACCGTTCGCGGCGTGGAGGTCGCGCACCTCGTCGGAGTGTCCCTTGCCGCGGCCGAATCGTCGTGGTCACCATCGGATTCGCTTGCCGAACTGCGGCAGCTCGCCGCGACCGCGGGAGCACGGGTGACCGGATCGACGATCCAATCGTTGCGCGCGCCGAATCCACGGTCTTACCTCGGGGCCGGCAAGGTAGCCGAACTCGCCGCTCGGCAGAAGGAGGAGGGGATCGACCTCTTCATCTTCGACGACGAGCTCTCACCGTCGCAGGCGCGTAACCTCGAGCAGGAGCTCGGCGCGAAGGTCATCGACCGGACCGGATTGGTGCTCGACATCTTCGGCCAGCGCGCCCACACCTACGAGGGCCGTCTCCAGGTACAGCTCGCGCAGTACGAATACCTGTTACCGCGGTTGGCCGGCCAATGGACGCACCTCTCGCGGCAGGAGGGCGGCGTCGGCGCCCGCGGCGGTCCGGGTGAGACGCAGCTCGAGATCGACCGGAGACGCGTGAGGGAACGCATCGCCGACATCAAGCGCGATCTCGAGCGCGTCCGCCGCTCCCGCGGCCTGCATCGCGAGCGACGCCTCGACCAGTCAATCGCGGTGGTGGCGCTGGTCGGCTATACGAACGCGGGCAAATCGACGCTGCTCAACAGCGTCACCTCCGCCGGAGTACTCGCCGAGGACAAACTGTTCGCGACCCTCGATCCGACGAACCGGAGAATCCGACTCCCATCCGGCCGGCAGGTCATCCTCACCGACACCGTGGGGTTCATACAGCGGCTGCCGCCGTCCGTCGTCGCGGCGTTTCGCGCCACGCTGGAGGAACTCGACGTGGCGGATCTGCTCGTTCACGTCGTGGACGCCTCCCACCCGGACTCTCCGGCCCAGGCCGCCGAGGTCGCCGGCGTACTCGGCGGACTCCAACTCGGCGAGAAGCCGTGTGTGACAGTCCTCAACAAGATCGATCGCCTCACCGACGCGTGGCCGGTGAGTCCGGTTCCAGAGGCGATCGCCCTCGCCATGCGTGAATATCCGCGACCCGTCCCGATCTCGGCCGAGCGGGGGTGGGGGATCGCTGACCTGCTCCACGAGATCGATCGCGCCCTTGCCGAGCAGTTGCGGGCGATGCGGGCGCTATTGCCGTACGCCGAAGGCGCCCTGCTCAACCTCTGGAAGAGCCACGGCGTGGTGGAAACGGAGGAGTACGCGGAACACGGGGTGCTCGTGGCGGGGCGTTTGCCGCCGGCACTCACGCATCGGTTCGAGCGCTACCGTCAGCGCGATCCGGCCGCGCAGCCGCGCCCCACACGACGGGAGCGCGCATCTCGCGCCTGAGGACCGCGTAGCCTGCGATCGCACGCCCGGGCAGGCGGCGAGCCGGCTCAGAGGCCGGAGTACGCGTGCAGCCCGCCCAGGAACAGGTTGCCGAAGTACGTGAAAAGCGTGGCGCCGAATCCGACCAGGAGAAGGATGCTCGTACGCGTCCCCCGCCAGCTTCGGAGGGAGTGGGCGTGGATGTACCCCGCGTAGATCAGCCACGTGGTCAGGGCAGCGGTCTCCTTGGGATCCCAGCCCCAGTACCGGCCCCAAGCGATGTTTCCCCAAGCCGCGCCCAGGATGAGCACCAGCGCCATGCATGGAAAGCCCACGATGACGGCGCGGTAACACACCGCGTCGATCCGCTCGCGTGGCGGGAGTCGCGGCGTGGCCTCGCCGCGATGGAACAGGTACAGGATGGCGCCACCGCACGCGACGGCGAAGGCGCCATACGCGATAACCGCCATCGCCACGTGGACCGTGAGCAGCAGGTTGTTCTGGAGGGCGGGCACGAGCGGCGTCACGCTGACGACCTGGGCCGGGAGCGTTCGCGCGTAGATGATGAGGAGTATGGGGACCGGCAGCACGGCGATGCCCAGCGGTCGGAACCGGAACTGGCGCTCGATGTAGGCGAAGGTCACCGTGGCGCCCCACGCGAAGGCGATCGCGAACTCGTACTGATTCGCGTAAGGCGCGCGTCCGGCGGCGATCCATCGTGTGATCACCGAGAGCGTGAGCGCGGCGAGTCCGAGGTAGGTGGCCAGTGTGCCGTACGACGCCAGGGCGGCAAAGCGCACCTGGCCGAGCACATAGAACGACCACGCGCCGACCAGGCAGATGAATCCCGCGGCGACCAGGTAGTGCGACAGCGCCTCTATGGCCCCCCCTCCGTTGCGACCAGTTCCCGCGAAGTCCGCGCCACGATCGAGCGGAACTCGTCCTCGAAGTTTGGATCGCGCGAGGCATGCCCGGCGAGCCACAGCGTGGGTGTGCCAGCGTCCGAATCGACCAGGGCATACGCGCGCCGGTGAGGGAAGTACAACACCGCCAGAATCCCGCCCAGCATGAGCGCCGCCGCGACGAAGAATACCGGTGCGCCGGGATCGCGCACCGCCTGTAGACCAGTGAACTGGGTCTCTCTCAGGAATGTGAACTCGAGATCGCGCCAGCGCTGCGGTTCTCGCTGAGAGAGCACCCCGGTGAAGACCGGTTCGGAGGACCCGCGCGGGTAGCCGAAGATCGCGATCTGCCCGGCGGGGACATCCTCGCTCGCGGGATCGGGAGCCACGAGATCGATCGCGAGGTTCTCGACGGGGAGTTCGAAGAACCCGACCGGTCTGAACCCGTAGGGGAGTGCCGTGTAAGCGAGGGGAACGGCATCGCGAAAGATCGAGCGCCCGTTGCGCGCGACGTCGAGGACGATCGCCTGACCGAAGTACGCCTGGTGCAGTCGGACCGGACCGACGCTCAGCGGCTCGTTCACGCGGATGGTGGCCCGCGCGATCTCGCGATCGCCGTCGATGATCGCGACCTCGCTGCGATAGTCGCGCGCCACGCCACCGAGGTGGTACTCGTCCGAGAAGCTATCCACTCGGACGACGTAGGGCGTGTCGAGCCCGACCTGACGACTCGAGCCCACGGGAACCACGAGACCGTCGTTACGCTGCCCGAGCACGCCCGTCATCGTGCCGCCGCCGAGGATCATGATCAGGCCGAGGTGATTGACGAAGGTTGCCAGCCTGAAGAACCGGTATCGGTCGGCGTAGATCGTCGGGTTCGACCCGCTCGCGTCGAGCACGGTGCGATATCCGTGCGCTTCGAGCGCCACTTCGGCCGCGCGAACGGCGTCGTGGACCGACACCGTCCCGATCTCGGTACGGGCGTGGAGCGGCGCGGACGCATAGTAGGTGACCCGCCGCTGGGGCGTGGTGATGAAGACGTTGCGCCAGATCGCCGGAGCTCGCCTGAGCGTGCACGCAGTCACGCTGATCGTCAGCAGCGCCAGGAGGGCGCGGTAGGCGGGCGCCTCGAACACATTGAACGCACCCGCCCGGTCGAGGATCGGCGTAAGCGGCCCGTATTGCCGCTCCATCGCCAGAAGCCACCGCTCGACAAGAAGCTTGTCCTGACGCATGGGCGGCGGTACCTGAGAGATCGCCGTGCCCAGAAAAGTCAGCACCACGAGGAGGAGGATCATCGCCAGGGCGAAGCGCACGTTCGCGAGGAGAGACCAGACGCGGCGGATCAGGCCCGGCTCGACAGAACGAAGGCCCACAGCCGCGGGCGCGTCGACGGTCACAGGATGGCCGCGATCAGCGACTCGATCGTGGTGCGACTCATCGGCCCGGCGTGCGCACGTCGAATCACGCCAGCGCGATCGATCGCATAGGAGGTCGGCAGCCCGGCAACTCCGAAGCTGGCGGAGAGGGTGCGCTCCGGATCGAGCCCCACGGAGAAACTGATCCCCATGGGCCCAAGGTACCGCTGGATCGTCACGATATCCTCGGCCAGGTTGACCGCAAGGACACGGAGCCCGTCCGAGGCGTGCGCGCGGGCATAGTGATCGATCTCGGGGATCTCGGCGCGGCACGGCGGGCACCAGGTGGCCCAGAAGTTGATCAGTCGTGGCTCCCCATCGCGCAGGTCGACGACGCTACCGTCGAGCAGATGGATCGAGTGGTCGGGGATAAGATCGCCGACGCGCACGGGCGGCGCGACATCCGCCAGTCCGCGCCATGCTTCGGGAGCGCCGCCAAATGCCACGGCAAGCGTCCCGGCGATCGCGGCCAGTCCCGCGCCCATGAGCACGTGCCGGCGTGTGAAGCGCCAGTCGCGCAGATCGTCGGTCTCGCGCGTCGCGACCTCGAACCGGTTTGTCACATCCCGCCGATCGCGTCCCTGAGTCGCGACAGCCTTCCGTTCCCGATCCCCATTATACGGGTCCGGCGGGCGATGCCCCAGCAGTGAGGGACGGCGCGATCTGTCGCACGGTCAGCCGGCGCGCGGCGACGGAGTTTGCGGGCCCGAGCCGCCGAACGCGCG
>CAZHZF010000032.1:0-34679 GCA_964536925.1 uncultured Dehalococcoidales bacterium
CCGCCCTCGAAGTTGAACACGCCGCGATCGCTCCACCCATGCTCGTCATCGCCGATGAGGTGGCGGTGCTCGTCGGCGGAGAGCGTCGTCTTCCCGGTGCCGGAGAGGCCGAAGAAGAGCGCGGTGTCCTGATGGTCGCCGACATTGGCGGAGCAGTGCATCGGGAGGACTGCGCTGTCGGGCAGAATCCGGTTGAGGATCGTGAAGACCGCCTTCTTGATCTCGCCGGCATAGCCGGTCCCGCCGATCAGGACGCGCCGCCCGGTCAGATCCAGCGCGACGACCGTCTCGGATCGCACGCCATCGCGCGCCGGGTCGCAGCGAAACGAGGGGACGTCGAGCACAGTGTAATCCGCCTGAAATCGGCCCAGGTCGGCGCCCTCGGGTCGAAGGAGCAGGTTGCGCGCGAAAAGCGAATGCCACGCCTGCTCGGAGATGACGCGCACCCCGATCCGATAGCGGGGGTCCGCCGCCGCGTGCAGATCCTGGATGAAGAGATCCTGCTCGCTGGCGTGTCGGGTCGCCCGCGACCAGAGTGCCTCGAAACGATCGACATCGAGTGGCTGGTTGACGGGGCCCCACCAGATGCGGTCATCGTCGCCCCCGCCGCGGACCACGAACTTATCCCGTGGCGAACGCCCGGTGTGGATTCCCGTAGTGGCGACGACGGCACCATCGTCGGTGATGACGGCCTCGCCACCCCGGACGATCTCCTCGTAGAGAGGCGCGGCGGTGAGGTTCCAGAGGGCGCGACGGTTGGGGCGGATGCCGACCCGCGCCAGGGCCTCATCGGCATCGACGGGCGGCACGCCGATGCCGGTCAGGGCGAGCGTCATTGCAGTGCGGCCAATTCTACCGGCGCGGGCGCGACCGGCGGACGATTCGGCGCGTCGCTCAGAGGTGAACGATCACCGGCATGCCGAGATCGCCAAACTCCCAGAACCGTGCCGCATCCGTCGCGGTGAGCCCGGCACAGCCATGGCTGAACGGCAGCCCGAAGAGGTCGCGCTCCACCCAGTAGTTCTCGTGGAGCGCGTTGCCCTCGTAGTCGAAATACTGAACGAACCGCACGTTCTCGATGCGGTAGTTGGCGCGGGCGGCGTCCGGCCCGAGGGTTCGGGAGTCCATCGTCTGCTGCGCGACGCGGCGGTTGATCCGAAAGGCGCCAAGCGGAGTCTCCCATCCCGGGCGGCCGGTCGACGTGCGCGACCAGAACCGCAGGTCGCGACCCTCGAACGCCGCGATCGTCTGGAGCGTGCGGTTGATGGCGATCCAGGCGCCCGACGGCGCACGGATGGGCGCGACGGGTTCCCGCGAAAGCCGCTGTCGCAACGTACGTCCATACACGTACACGCCCTCGGCGATCTCAGCCCAGAGGGCGTCGCCCCACCAGACCTGTTCGCCTTCCACCCACCGGCGGACGGCCAGACGCGTGCCCGCCTCGTACCACGCGACCGGACGGCCGTACTCCATCGGCTCGCGGTAGGCGAGCGTGCCATCCTCGACGACCACCTCGCCCCACCAGCGGTCGGTCGAGACGCGGTCGGGATCGCCGATGGGACCGACGATGCGCCCATCGACCCAGCCTCGGGCTCGGGCGTACGGTTCCTCGACGGGATAGAAGTCGCCGCGGGCGGGCCCGACGACGCGCAGCGGAGTGAAGACGCTCAGATCCGCGAGCGGCACCCCCTCGCGCGGGTCGCGAAGCAGGCGGAGCGGCGCGATGGGCGCGACCCAGGTGGGGGCGGCCGCCGCGCTCGCCAGACCGGGTGCGAGAGCCACGACCATCCCCGCACACGCGGCGCCGAGAAACGCGCGACGGCCGTGGCGTCTCTCACGAAACATAAGGACGAGGCAGCCCTCCCGGATCCCATCGTAAAGACACCATAAGATTCGTCCGGTTACGGTTCGAGCGAGGATTTCGGTGGCGGCGGCCAGCGTCGCCCCGCGCATCCTCGCGGTGCCCGTTTCACACGTGCTCCCCGCGCCGCGGCGTTACCGAACGTTTGCGTGGTGCGGGGTGCCGGCGCGAAATCGCTTGACCGGGGGTGGAGGGCTCGCCGACGATTCGCACGCGTGGACGAGAGCCGCATCATCCTGGTCCCCCTCGACCTCTCCCCACTGGGCGAGGTCAAACTGCCCGTGGCCGAAGAGGAGGCGCGCGCCCACGGCTGGGAACTCCTGCTTCTCCACGTCCTGCCCACGCGGGCGATGGACCCTACGGGCGCCGTGACGTCGCCCGAGGCGCAGGCGCGCACCTACCTGGACAGCGTCATCTCGCGCCTGCGCGCCGATGGCGTCCGCGCCCGCGGCGTCATCCGCACCGGACCGGTCGCGGCGACGATTGTCGCCGAAGCGCACGAGCTCGGCGCGGCGATGATCGTGCTCGGCACGACGCTGCGCTCGGGGCTGCCGCGCGCGCTTCTGGGAAGCGTGGCCGACGAGGTCATCCGCGACGCCACGTGCCCGATCCTGCTCGTGCGACCCGATGGCGCCGCGCCCGAATTGAGGCCGATCCGCTCCTTCGATGCCGACGCCGCGCGCATCGGACCCCTCTCTCAGCGCTCTCTCGGTCTCCGCAGCGTGGACGTCTCGCGCATCATCGGCTCGGTCGGGCGGGCCCAGTCGCTCGGGGCCGACTTCCGGCCGATCGTCCGCACCCGCAGCGACGATAGCCGGTACGACAAGATTCGCGAGCGCATGGAGAACGGCGAATCAATGCCGCCGGTCGTGCTGTACAAGCTGGGCTTCGGCTTCTACGTGCTCGATGGCAACCACCGCGTCGCCGCGGCACGTGCGCTCGGGCAGACCGAGATCGACGCCGAGGTGACCGAGTTCATCGTCCTGGGGGACGCCGAGGCGGAGCAGGCGTTCAACGAGCGCCGTGCCTTCGAACACGCCACCGGAATTACCCGTGTGGAGGCGGCGCTACCCGAGACCTATCGCCGCCTCATCCAGCTGATCGACGAGTACGGCGGCGTCACCGATCCGGAGTCGCGGTTCGAGGCGGCGCGCGTCTGGTACTCGCAGGTCTTTCGTCCCATGGCCCGCCGCATCCGCCTGCACGGCCTCGCGGAGCGATTTCCCGGCGAACGCTCGGCGGACATACTCGTGCGCATCGCCGACCTGCGGCGGCAGGCCGCCAGCGAGACCGGTGCCGACATCGCCTGGCCCGACGCGGTGGATATGCTCGCCGCGTCCGTGGACAGCCCCCGGACAGCGCGCGCCCGACTCGCCGAATAGCCGCTGCTGCGCGCGCGGCCGACTGACAGTATCCTAACGGCCCCGCGCGCCCTTACGACGATCCGCTAACGGGGCGCTCCGGCATCTTCCTCGCGAACGATATCCAGAACTTCCCCCGGAGGATTGTGTGGTCTCGGACGGCAATGGTCGCGCGGCGACCTGTCTCTGTCAGCGCTGCGGAGTCCTGATGCGGCTCATGAACAGCGATCGCGCCCGGACGCTCGTGTTCTGGTGCTCGGGCTGCGGCCGCTACGACGAGCGACCGCAGGCCTGAAGTCCGGGCGCGGTTCGGGGACGCGGCGCCGTCCACCGCAACCGCCGGCGTCGCCGCTACGATCGGTGCCCGCGTAGACCCAGAAGAGCGACGGTGACACCCGCAAGCGCGATCGCCGCGCCGACGGTGAGGATCAGCAGGATGCTCGGCGGGATGGGCGCCGGCGTGACGGTCGCGGCCTCGCCCCCCGAAGCGGTGACGAAACTCACTCCGGTCGGGCGAGCCAGCGGGGGCAGCGTCGCGACGGAGACCGGTTCCTGCTGCGTGGCACGGGCCGGGGTCGGTGATGGGTTCACGGGCGCTGCGGGCTTGATCGCCGATCCGGCGAGAGCAGCGGTCGGCGAGGGGGGAATCGGCGCCGGACGGGTCGCCAGCGGTGCGACCGCGGGGAGCGGCGGCGTCGCGACCGGAGCCAGGGGGGCTGCCGTCGGCGGTGCGGCCGTGGGAACGGGCGTGCTGGTCGCGGCCGGTACGGGCGTCGCGGTCGGCGCCGGCGTGTGTGTGGGCGTGGCGGGATCTGGCAGAAGGATGGAGGCCTCCGCCGGTCGAGTGCCGCCGCCGAAGGTCACGGCCGTGTCGACCGACGCGGTCGCGAGCACACCCTCCTCGGCGGTGAGATCGACCGCATCCCCTTCAGAGGAGAAGACGTACCAGGCCGTCAGGGCGAGGGCGCGCACCTGAAGCGGTATGGTGAACCGCCCATCCGGACCAGAAATCGCGGCAACGATCTGACTCTGACCTGAGAAGCCCCTGTTATCCACGTCGCGCACTCGAGCGGTGACGACGACGTTCGCGGCCTGGGTGGCTCCACCGGAACGCAGGACGATACCGCGCAGGATGTTGGAGGGCGCCGCGCCAGTGATCTGGATCGGGGTACGCACCCGATAGAACTGCCCGCCCGCGTCATCAACGCGCACCGGGCCGTTCATCGGTGTCGTCCGGATGGCGAAGTAGTAGGTGGTGGATGGTGCGAGGCCGCCTACCTCCACGTAGTGGGTGAGGCCGGTATGTCCCGAACCCCGGTAGTCGTTCGTCACCGTGCCGGGCGGCGATGTCTGGCCCCAGATCACGCTCCCGCTGGCCATGCTGTCGCTGGACCAGACGACCGCGAAGGAGTTGTGGCGCACGTTGACCAGCCTCCCCTGGCTCCCGGTCAACACCTCGGCATTGACCTCGGGCGGGGTGGCGGTCGGCTGTGGTCCGGAGATGACCGGCGGGGTCGCGGTCTGCGCCCGGGCGACCGGCGTGCCGAGCGCGATGAGAGCAATGGAGAGAAGCGCGACGCGTCGAACGAACCGACCCAGCGTCACGCTCGCATTCTACGCACGCCGACGAGCCGCACCCGTCAGGAACAGCGCGACGGCGATGACAAGCGCCAGGACCGTCGCGGCGGGCCCGACGGAGAGCCAGCGCGGTCGATAATCGAACCTCACGTCGTGCTCGCCCGCGCCGAGTGCCACCGCGCGCAGTCCCCCCGACGCGACCAGGATGGGGACGCCCTCTCCATCGACGGTCGCGGTCCATCCAGGCGCCCACGCTTCGGCGAGCACAAGGAGCGCCGGATCCGGCACCGTGACGGAGAGGACGATCGACTCTGGCGTGTTCAGAACGGTGTCGACGCGGCCAACTCCCATGGCGGTACCGACCTCCTCGCCCAGTCCGACCACCGCGACCGCGCCGGGATCTGTTTCCGACGTGACGAATCGAAGCGCGGCGGTCGCGTCGGCGGCCCTGACCGCGCGCTCGGCGAGGCGGACGCGGGGTAGCGCCTCGTCGTTCCGATAGATCTTTATGTCGTCCAGATCGACCACACGGAGCGCGGGATCCGGCGGAATGGGCCACTCCGCGCCGCGGGCCAGATCCACGACCGAGATGGCAACGATCTCCACCGGCGGGCTCGTCGCCGGGACCTCCAACCAGATCTCTCGCAGAAGGCCACCCTGCCCCGGAGGCGCAAACTGCCACCTGATGGGTGGCTCGACCGTCGTGTTGCCGGTGCGCGTGCGGGGCGCCGCGACAGACTCGCCGACGCGCCAGCCGAACTGAGCGGTGGCGGCGTCGCTTCGGACACCGATCGACAACGTCGCGCCGGGCCCCCCAGGGCGCGCGATCAGACCGAGGGAGTCCGGACGCAGGGGAAGATGATCGACCGGCAGTGAGACCGCGTTGCCGGGACGAAGCGTGCGCACCACGGAGAGGTCGTAGTACACGCCATCGGCCCAGAGATCGCGATGTCGGTCACCGATGATCCAGCGCACGTTGAAACGGGACAGGAGAGACGTCGCGGGAACGCGATCGAGCTGCATGCCCAGGCGGCCGTCCACAACGTTCGGACCGGTCAGCGCGAAGAGGCCTTTCACCTCGACGTAGTTGCGCAGCGGCAGGACGCCGCCATCGTAACCATCGATCGACGGAATACCGGCGATAAGACCGAGATTGGGGGTGAGAGTCTGCCAGTACTTCCGCGTCGCGATCCAATCGTCGGTCCAGGCGGAGTCGATCCGACCCGCGACCGAGGCGCGCAGTGCGGCCAGATCGCCGGGGTCCCAACCGTTGTCGGTGATCGCCAGCGTGCGGCCACTGGGGTGCGCCGCTGCCTCCGTGGCGAGCACCCCGATGGTGTGACGACGATCGACGTAGGTCTCGGCGGGCCCCACGCGCGCGACATCGAGGGCGCGGGCTCCCACGAGCAGTTCAGCCGCAACCACGACCACGAGAAGAGTTCCGGCCGGGCCCGGCCAGCGACGGGCCATCGCCGTGAGAAGACCGATCGCTCCGATCGTCAGCGACCAGAGCAGGATGCTGATGCCGCCGGGCCACACCGGGGAGATAGCGGCACCGGTCAGCCACGGGATGCTGGCGCCAGCGGCGAAGACGAGCGCGAGGCCCACGCCGCCCAGGGCGAGGGATCCGATCGAGCCCGCCCGCGATCGCACGGTCTCGACCCCGGCTCCGGCGAGGAGGGCGACGGCGAATCCGGTGAGAAACAGCCAGCGTGCCGGTACCCGGAACAGGTCGAAGCCCGGGACGACCTCGAAGAGGACGCGGTAGAGCGGAGTGAACTGGCCCATGGCGAGCGTCGTCGCGACCAGCGCCATCGCGGCCAGCGGGAAGACGAAGCCGCGCCGCGCTCCGGACCCGATGGCGACCGCGGCGAGTAGCAGGGCGGCGAGTCCGGGCGCGGTCGCCCATTCGCTCGGTGGCGCCAGACTCGCCTGCGCGGCGGGAAGCAGGGCGCGCCAGAGGTACCACGGGGGGAGGGAGACCGCGACCGCATCCCGGAACGTGAGGCCGTCGGCACGGATGCCTACCGCGGCCGTCTCCGCGGTCGCGAGCAGTTGGGGCGCCACGATCGCCAGCGCCAGGATCGCCGCGAGCGCACCGGAAGCGACGATGCCGGGCACCTGGCGAAGCCGTCCCTGCACGCTCGGACGTGGTTCGGTACCAGGCAGCGCGCCGGGGATGAGGCCCAGGAGCACCCAGAACGCGGCGAGCGCCACGGTCATGTACACCTGCTGGGCGTGGCCGGCCAGGAACTGGAGGGCAGCCAGGCACGCCAGCCTCGCGATCGCGCGCCGCCGGGGCGCGCTCCACAGGTCGCCCAGAGCCAGCAAGATCCAGGGGGCCCAGGCCGCGGCCTGTAACTGGTTCAGATGCCCGATCAGGCTGAGGGTGTGGCCGCCGAGCCCGGCCACGGCCGCGCTGGTGAGGCCGGGAAGCCAGCCATACCCGAGGCCCCGGCGGGCGAGAAGGAGCGTTCCGATCGCCGCCAGGACGTTGTGGCCGTAGGCCTGGAAGGCGTAAGCAGCAGGGGGCTCGATTCCGATCGTGAGCCAGTTCGGTGGGTAGAGCACGCCCGTCTGGGGATTGGCGAGGAACGGCGCGCCGAGGAAGTACTCCGACGCCCACAGCGGGATGCGCCCGGCCACGAGCGCGGCATCGCGGTAGGCGATGAACGGGTAGAAGTAGACGAACGCGTCGAACGTGAGGAGGATCTGGCCGCCGAACAGCATCGGCCCGTAGGGAATGAGGAGGAGCGCGGCGAGTGCGGCGCTGGCTAGGGCGCCGCGTCGCGCCGCCACGTGCCGGACTGGCCTCCCTCTTTCGCATCGAGCCGGACATCGCCGATCGTCATCCCGCGATCGATCGCCTTGCACATGTCGTACACCGTCAGCAGGCCGACGCTCACCGCGGTCAACGCCTCCATCTCCACGCCGGTTCGGCCCCTGTTCCGCACGGTAACGCTCAGAGTCAGCGTCGTCGCCCCGTCATCGCCGAACTCCGCGCGGATGCCCGACAGCAGCAGCGGATGGCACATCGGGATGAGCTCCCAGGTGCGTTTAGCGGCCATGATCGCGGCCGTCTGCGCCACGGCCAGGACATCGCCCTTGGAGATCGCGCCGGAGCGGACGGCGCGCAGCGTCGCCGCGGCCATCTGGATCGATCCGCTCGCGGTGGCGGAGCGATCGGTCTCCGCCTTGTCCCCGACATCGACCATTCGGGGACGGCCTGACGCATCGAGATGCGTCAGCCCCGAGCGCGGCTCATCCACCGCCACAGGCGATCGCCGATCCCACCAGCGTGTTGTACAGGTTGCAGAGGCCGCGCGCGGTCTCATCCCAGGAGAATCCCGCCGCGGCCGCGATCGCGCCGCGCCTCAGCGCACAGGCGCGAGCAGGATCGTCGAGCACGGCGGCGATCTGAGTCGCGAACGCCTCGGCGGTGCGCCATGGCACGAGGATGCCGGACTCCCCATCGCGCACGATCGCGGGCAGGCCGCCCACCCGCGAGGCGATCACCACCGCGCCACACGCCATGGCCTCCAGCGCGACCAGACCGAAACTCTCGTGCCGCGAGGGAACGACCACGCAATCGGCCGCGGAGAAGAGCGTCGCAAGCCGGTCCTGCGTCTGCGCGCCCAGCCAGACGACGCGGTCGTCCACCCGGAGTTCGCGCGCGAGGTCGCGCAGGTGCGCCTCATCGGCATCATCCGGCATCGCGCCGCCCGGGGTCCCTCCGGCGAGGTAGAGGCGCAGGGACGGTCGGGCGCGCAGCAGCGCCAGGGCCTCGAGGAGGAGGTCGATCCCCTTGATCGGATCGATGCGTCCGGCGAACGCGATCGCCTCGCCGGCGATGCCAAGCGCCGCCCGAGCCTCGTCCCGCGGCCGCGGCGTGAAAAGGGAGAGGTCGGCGCCGGGGGCGATCACGTGGATCGCCTCGCGTCGACCGGCGAAGAAGTCGGTGAGCGCCTCGCGCTCCTGGTCCGTAGAGACGACAATCGCGCGCGAGCGGCGGGCGACACGACGCTCGATCTCGTTGCGCCGATCGGTCTCGAGCGCGCCCGACCAGTGCCCATCGGCGGTATTCGCACGGTTCTTGATGCGCCCGAGCGTGTGGAACGTCGTGACGTGCGGTACTCGCCAGAGGTCCGCCAGACGATCGCCCACCCACCCGGAAAGCCAGTAATGACTGTGGACGATGTCGTAGGGGAGGCCTTCGCGCGTCGCGAACCGATCGAGATTCTCGATGAACGCGGGGAGGTACTGGACGACGTGGTTCTTCTCGGTCCGACGTGGCGGACCGGCATCGAGATGAATGACGCGGGCACGTTCCCCCATCGGGACGACGCGCGCCAGATCGGGGCTGGTTTTCCGCGTGAAGACATCGACATCGATGCCCCGCCGCCCCAACGCGCGCGACACCTCGCGCACGTAGACCTGCATGCCGCCGACCTCGCGACTGCCCAACTGGTCCATGGGGCAGCCGTGGACCGAGATCATCGCGATGCGGCGGGGTGCCGCGGGTGGAGCCACTGTGAGGGGAAGTTTAGCCCTCGATGCCATGGGACCACCGTCCGTGCCGACGATTCGCTACTAACCGAAACATTCCTCACCGATTCATCGCAGCAGTCCCATCACTTATCCATATATTCCTGACGTGCTCACCGCGCTTCAGGAGCGAGTCTGGCATCTCATCGCCGAGGGAGTACGCGATGAAGGTGCGCCGCCGACTCTGGAGGAGATCGCGTGGCGCGCCGGCCTCGGGTCGCCCGGTGCGGCCCGGCAGGTGGTCGTGGCGCTCGAGACGAAGGGCTACCTCGCGAGGACGCCGCGTCGGCGACGTTCGCTCGTCCTGCGACGCTGGCCGGATGGGGAGACAACCCCGCCACGCCTGCTGCGCCTGCCGGTCGTGGGCGAGGTCTCCGCCGGGCGGCCGCTCGATGCCACGGACGCGCCCGGGGAGCATGAATGGGTCGCGGCTGATCTCGCCGGCACACCAGACGCCTATCTGCTGCGCGTGCGCGGACACTCGATGATCGGGGATGGCGTGCTCGACGGCGATCTGGTCGTCGTCCAACCGGGCGCACGCGTGGGCCAGGGCGAGATGGCGATCGCGCGTCTGGCGGATGGGTCGTGCACGATCAAGCGCATCTACCGCGAGGGTGGACACGTGCGACTGCAACCGGCGAATCCGGTCGTTGAAGCGCTGGTGGTTCCAGACGTCGAACTGATCGGGCGCGTGGTGGCGGTGATCCGCCGGGTTGGCGCCCGATGAATGGCACCGCGGACGCTCCGAGTCGGGTCGGGCCAGAGGACCTCCTGCGCCTGGCGCGGCTCAGCCTTCCCTACGCGCACCTCGCCCATCGCGGGCGGGGCGACCTGGATCGCGCGGAATTGCTCCAGGAGGCATCCTCGTCGGTTCTGGCTGTCCTCGCCGAGGACCCCAATCTGCGACCCGATCGGGACGTCGATGCGATCGTGCCCCGCGCGCGGCGCCGCATCGAGTCCTTCCTGCGCGCGGAGCGTCGTCGGAAGGGACGAACGATTCCCCTCTCCACGATGGAGGCTGAGGGATGGGATCCGCCGGATCCGACCGAGCCGCCGGCGGTGCGGGACGATGAGCCCCGCCTGCGCGCGGCCCTCGCCAGGCTCTCGCCCCGCCAGCGCGCGATCCTCGTGCGCCTCTACTGGCAGTCGGTGTCGGCGGACGAGGTCGCGCGGGCGGAACGGACGTCCGTCGAGGCAGTGCAGAAGGCGCGACGCCGTGCCGAGGCCTCGCTCGGACGCATCCTGCGCGCTCGCCCCGACTGATAGCATCGGGACTGTGCCGGTGCGCGTGTGCGCTCATCCGCTCGGCGAGATCGCGCTCCGCGTGCTGCGCGATCGCCTCTCGGACGCCTCGGCGTTCCGCGACGCGCTCACCACCCTGGCGACGGTTCTCGCGGTCGAAGCTCTCGCCGACCTGCCCCTGGTGACGGTGGACGTGGAAACCCCCCTGGCCTCGACGACCGGGGCGCGGATGGCGGGGAAGCTCGCGCTGGTGCCGGTGCTTCGTGCCGGCCTGGGTATGGTGGATCCGATCCTGCGCCTTGTACCGGACGCATCCGTATGGCACGTCGGCCTCGCGCGGGACGAACAGACTCTCCGGCCGACGCAGTATTACGCCCGCCTGCCCGATCCCGGCGCGATCGAGCGAGCACTCGTCCTCGATCCGATGCTGGCCACGGGCGGCTCGGCGGTCGCGACCCTGGATCGCCTCCGGATGGTCCATATCGGACCTATCGCGCTCCTGTGCGCGATCGCGGCGCCTGAGGGCATCGATCGCCTGAACGGCGCCCATCCGGATGTGCGCGTGTTCTGCGGCGCGATCGATCGGGGGCTCACGGACCGGGGCTTCATCACGCCGGGTCTGGGCGACGCGGGCGATCGCCAGTTCGGCACGACAGAGTAGGCCCGCCGCCGTTCCCTATCATGCCCGGCGCCATGCAGTTTCGCCTCGACGGATCCTTTCTGCAGCGCCTGCCCGATGCCTCGGTAACCCTGGTGGTCGCGGAGCAGGTGGACTCAGCCCGTGGCGGAGATGCGATCGGCGCACTCCTCGACGCGGCGATCCACGCCGCACGCGCGAGCTACGGGACCGTGGACGCGATCGAGCGGGAAGTCGGCGGCTGGAATCGCGCGCTCGATCGACTCGGCGTCGATCACCGCCTCCATCCGCCCTCGATCGCGAACCTGCTCCACCGCGTGCTGCGCGATGAGGCCCCGCGCATCGGTCCCATTGTCGATCTCGCCAACGCGTTGAGCCTGCGGTTCCGCGTACCCATCGGTGCCCACGACATCGATCGCCTGCGTGGTTCGCTCGCGGTGCGCCTGGCGGATGGCGATGAGTACTTCACCGCCCTGGGTGAGACGAGCGTCGATCGGGTATCGCCGGGCGAACCCGTGTATGCGGACGACCGCGAAGTGCGCACGCGGTGGTGGATCGGCCGACAGGGCGATCGCGGCAAGGTGACGGTCGCGTCCCGGTCGATCGCCTTCCCGATCGACGCGATCGACGAGGAGAGCGCGGCGCGCGCCGGCGAGGCGGCGGCCGAACTCGCGCGCATCCTTGAGGCGCACGGGGCACGCACCCGCACCCTGCGTGTGGATCGGCGGGGACCCGTCGTCGAGATGGGGGTGGAACCACGACCGCGGGATGCGATCGATCGCTTCCTGGATCGCGGCCTTGTGGAGCTCTACCCGTCGCGGGCCGAGGTCGAGAAGCGTCTCCGCTCAGGCGAGCGACTGACGGTCTATCAGGGCGTGGACCCGACCAGTCCGATCATCCATATCGGCCACGCGGTGGGCATTCGCAAGCTGCGCGAACTGCAGGATCTGGGCCATCGGGTAATCCTCCTCATCGGCGACTTCACCGGCCGCATTGGCGATCCGACCGGGAAGGATGCCGCGCGTGTACCTCTGACCCACGAACAGGTGCTGGAGAACGCGCGCACCTACCGCGAGCAGGCCGCGCGGATTCTGCGCTTCGACGGACCTGATCCGGTCGAGATGCGGTTCAATGGCGAGTGGTGGGACCCGATGACCGCGCGAGACATGATCGGTCTGGCTGCCCAGTTCACGGTGCAGCAGATGATTCAGCGCGACATGTTCCAGCGGCGCCTCGCCGAGCACAAGCCCATCGGACTGCACGAGTTCCTGTATCCGCTTCTCCAGGGATACGATTCGATCGCGCTCCAGGTAGACGCCGAACTGGGCGGCACCGATCAGACCTTCAACATGCTCGCGGGACGGTCGCTCGTCCGGGCGATCCAGGATCGGGACAAGATCGTCTTCGTGACTGGACTGCTCCCGGGAACCGATGGGCGCAAGATGTCCAAGAGCGCCGGCAACGTGATCGGCGTGGCCGAGGAACCCTCGGCGATGTACGGACAGATCATGTCGATCGCCGACTCCCTGCTCCTGACCTACTACGAGATGTGCTCGGGCCTGGACGACGACGCGCTCGACGAAGTGCGCCACGCGATGGCGAACGGCGTCAACCCCATGGTGTTCAAGAAGCGCCTGGCGCGCACAATCGTGGCCTCATACCACGGCGACGCGGCCGCCGACGCGGCGGAGAAGCGGTTCGAACGGGAGGTCCAGGGACGCGAGGCACCCGAGGAGATGCCCACGGCGCGGCTCGATCGCGAGGAGTGGACGGTGACGGATCTGCTGCTCGCGACGGGTCTCGCCCCGAGCAAAGGGGAGGCGCGCCGCCTGATCGAGGGCGGGGCCGTACGCCTGGACGATGAGCCGATCCGCGATCGGAACCGGGTCGTCCGCGTCGCCACGGGCACGGTACTCCGCGCCGGGCGACGCAGCTACTGCCGGATCGACCTGACCTGAGGCGAAGTCGTCGAAGGGCTAGGCCGCGAGGCGGTCGGCGTCTCCGCCGCCGCCTCTCCAGGCCGGACTAGCGGCCGCGCCCGCCTCGAACGTTCTCGAAGCAGTCGGAGCAGTAGACCGGCTTGTCCCCGCGCGGCTGGAACGGGACCTTCGTCTGCTTGCCGCACGACGAACACGTTGCCGGGAACATCTCGCGGCGCGGGCGATCGTAGCCGCCACCACCGAAGCCGCCTCCGCCGCCACCACCGCCGCCGTAGCTCGAGCCACCGGAGTAGCCCTCGCTGCTGGAGGAGTAGGCGTAGCCGCCTCCGCCGCCACCGCCGGTGGCCTTCCGCGCTCGCCGGCAGTCCGGGCATCGGCCCGGCTCGTTCATGAGCCCCCGGCTCTGGTAGAACTCCTGCTCGCCGGCAGTGAACACAAACTGCCGACCACAGTCACGACAGGTAAGGGTCTTGTCCTGAAACACGCGCGTTACTCCTGGTTCGCCGCTCTGTTTGGCCGTCGGGACAGATCTCCAGGAGTCAGACTGCAGGAATCAGCGCAAATCAGGCTCGGGATCGGAACGCCCAAGGTCAACGAGACTGATTGTACCGAGACTATCAGCCTTTTGCACGAGGATCGAGTGCGTCGCGCATGGCATCGCCAAGGAAGTTGATGGCGAGCACCACCACAAAGATCACCAGACCCGGATAGACCGCGAGCATCGGGTTGCGGAACATGTATCCCTGCGCTTCGGTGAGCATGTTACCGAGGCTGGGGTGGGGCGGGGAGATGCCCAGACCCAGGAATGACAGGGTGGACTCGAAGACGATGCGCTGGCCGAACCCGAGCGTGGCCGCGACGAGAATCGGCGCAATCGCGTTGGGGACGAGGTGCCGCGCGATGATCCGGCTCGCCGGCGTGCCCATCGCCCGGGCCGCGTCCACAAACTCCCGCTCGCGCAGCGAGAGCACGGCACCGTGAACGAGGCGACAGACCGTCATCCACCCGAAAATGGTCAGGATCGCCACCATCACCGCGATGCTGACGTTCTCGGAGCCGAACAGATCCTTCATCCCCTCCATCTCCCGCAGCATGCGCGAGAAGACGAGGAGCATGAGGAGCAGTGGCAGGGCAAGCATCACATCCGTGAACCGCATGACGATCGTCTCGATCCAGCCGCGTTGATACGCGGCGATCGCACCCAGCGGTATACCGACGAGGTTCACGAGCAGCGTCGACACGAGCGCGACGCTGAGCGTTACGCGACTGGCGTACATGAGTCGCGAGAGCATGTCCCGACCGAGTTCATCGGTGCCGAGCAGATGAGCCATCGACGGATCGCCGAACTGCTCGAGCAGGTCGATCTCGGTAGGGGAATATGGCGCGATGACCGGGGTCAGATAGCTCACGATCAGAACGATCGTGATCGTCACGAGACCGATCACGCCCAGTCGGTGGCGGCGCAGACGGCGCCACGCCAGCGCCCACTGCCCCATCTCCGGGGCGCTGAGGACCTCGTCTTCGTGCCGCCGCGCGGTCGCGGCCAGAGTCGCCATCAGGCGTACCGGATCCGCGGATCGACCACCGCGTAGAGGAGGTCCGCGGCCAGATTCGAGAGAATCACGAGGAAGCTGGTGATGACGAGGATGGCCTGGACGACCGGCCAATCCGACCCCACGATCCCCTGAATGAAGATCTGCCCCATTCCGGGCCAGGAGAAGATGAACTCGGTCACGATGGCGCCCGCGAACAGGACGGGAATGCGCAGCCCCACGATCGTGATCACCGGAATGAGAGCGTTACGGATTCCATGGCGGACGATCACGACGATCTCGCGCAACCCCTTCGCGCGCGCGGTGCGCAGGTAGTCCTGACTCATCACCTCGAGCATCGCCGATCGCATGAACCGGCTCACCACCGCGACCTCGACGAGCGCCAGAACCGTCACCGGCATGATGAGGTGCACCAGGAGATCGCCCAGCGTGGGCTCCTCGCCGGGCGTGTACATCCCCGAGGTCGGGAGCCAGCCAAGCTGCACCGAGAACGTGATCATCATCATGATGCCGAACCAGAAGGTCGGCATCGCCAGACCGAAGTACGAGAACGCGGTGACCAGATAGTCGACGAACGAGTACTGGCGCACCGCGGAGTAGATGCCGAGCGGGATCGCGATGAGGATGGCCAGCGCCGTGGAGACGCCCATGAGCAGGAAGGTTGCGAACAGGCGGTCGCCGATGACCTTTATCACCGGCTGGCCATACACCACCTTCCACGATTCGCCCCAGTCGCCCTGCACGACCTTGACCAACCAGATCCAGTAGCGCTCGTACCACGGGCGATCGATACCGATCAACGCGTTCAGCCGATCGATCTCGAGCTTGGTGACCGTTCCGGTACCGAAGAGCAGCGTATCGAATGGTCCCCCGGGAACGAACGAGATGATGAGGAAGATGAGGGCCGAAATGGCGATCATCATGACCACCATCTGCGCAAGTCGCCTCAGCAGAAACGCCTGCACGCTCGGCCCTCCCCTTTCAGACTGACGGGTTCAGACGACTAGGCGAGCGACCACTCGTGGATGTTCCAGGTCTCCGGAGTCGACGTGGGCGTCGGCTTGAAGTTCTGGAGGTTCGTCCGGGCCGTCGCCACGACCACACGCTGGAAGAGCGGCAGGACCGGCAGATCGTCGGTCCAGATCTTCTGCAGCTCGAGATAGATCGGCGCGCGCTCCTTCTCATCGATGAGGCTCGCGCCCTTCGTCGCGAGTTCGTCGACCCTCGGGTTGCTGTACCCGGGGAAGTTGTTGCCCGCGTAGTTGTTCGCCTCGGCCGGGATGTTCTTCGAGTGCATGTAGTCAATGCGGTCGGGGTTCATCTGGGAGAGCCAGGTATAGAGGCCGAGATCGAACGTGCGGGTGCGGAGCGGACCCTTGTTGTCGAACAGGCCGGCACCCGGGATGAACTCGAGTTCGATGTCGATGCCCACGGCCTTGAGCTGCTGCTGGATGACCTGGCCAACGCTCTTGCGCAGCGCCGCGTCGGTCGTCTGAAGCTTCAGCTTGAGCTTCTTGCCGCCCTTCTCCATGATGCCGTCGGAGCCCGCGGTGTAGCCGGCCTCCTTCAGCAAGGCCTGGGCCTTCGTGGGGCTGAACTCGTACTTGACGAGCGAGGCATCGTCATAGGCCCAGGGGGGCAGCCCGGGCTGCACCCACGAGTGGGCGACCTTCGACTTGCCGTGGAGAAGCCGCTCGACGATCTGCTCGCGGTTGATTCCGTGGCCGATCGCCTTGCGGACACTCTTGTTGGCCAGGTGCTCGTTGGACACGTTGAAGTCGATGTGCTCCCACGGCGTGCCGGCGATGTAGTGGACCTTGTACCGCCCCTGCGCGACGATCCGGTCGAGGTCGGGCGCCTTATCGAGGTCCGGCCCCTGCACCTGGGTGAGCACGTCGAGCTCGCCGGCCTGAAGCGCCGCAAGCTGGGCGTTGGTGTCCTTGATGATGCGGAACACCACCGTGGGGATCTTCGCCGCGCCGAGCGGGTAGTCCGGAACCGCCTCCAGGGTGATGGTCTGGTCCGGGACCCACTCCTTGAACTTGTAGGGGCCAGCCAGGACCGGCGCGCGGGTGAACCCGTGCTTCTCGATCTCCTCCGGCGCGAGCTTGCCCAGGATGTGCTCCGGCAAGATCGATCCGACGATCATGAACAGCGCGTCGCCGATCGGCTCGGTCTGGTTCGCCCAGCCCTTGAACTGATCGACGGGCAGTCCCTTGAATCCGCTGGCGGCGGCGGCCTTGGCCGTCTTCGCCGAGTGATACTTGAACGTCACGGTGCTGTTGTCGACCACGACGACATCCTGGACCTTGACCTCGGCCGACCTGTCGTCCACCTTGAACTTCGGGTTCATCAGAAGGTCCCAGGCGAACCGGATGTCCTTCGTCGTCACCGGGGTTCCGTCGTGCCACTTGAAGCCGTTGCGCAGCTTGAAGGTGACCTCGAGGTGCTTTTCCTCGCCGTCGCCGACCCACTTGGCGCCGCCATTCGCAAAGGACGGGACGCTCTCCGCGGCCATCGCCGTCCAGACGCCCTTGTCGTCGGAGCGGACGAGCTCGACGTGCAGCGCGCCGAGGACCTCGGTGCGCGCCATCATCGAGCCGATGCGCGGCATGAGTGTGTCCGGCTGCTGACCCATGGCGATGGTGATGCGGTTCGCGGCCGGTTTGGCCGCCGCGGCTGGCTTGGCTGCCTCGGCAGGCTTGGTCGGCGCGGGAGCCGCGGCCGCAGCAGGGGCAGATGTGGCGGTCGGAGCCGGGGCCGCCGCCGCGGGCTTGGTCGGGACCGCCGCGGGGGCTGCCGGTGGCGCCGCGGGCGCGGCCGGCTTCGCCGGGACCGGGGTCGCCGTGGGCGCGGCCGCGCCGCACGCCGCGAGCAGGGCGCCCGCACCGCTGGCCGCCCCGAGGGCGATCAGGCGCCGTCGCCCGAGTCGCGATGACAGGGATTCGTTCACGTATGTTCTCCTTCGCACTTCTGGCTCATTCGGAATCGGGCCGCCACTGCCCCTCAGACGACGCAGAGAGACGACGGCTCGCGCATGTCCGCAAACCTTAGCCTACACGTAGCGCCCTATGCAGTCACGTTGCACTCTCGTTTCAGATTCCGCGGCCGCGGACATCTACTCGTGCGCGCACATGCCTATGTGCCGGTGCGTGGCCGGGCGATCGCCAGCCCACCCTCGGTCAAACGTAGACTGACGTCGCCCAGCGTACGGGTATGGAGCGCGGTGCCGCCGTACGCAGAGCTGCCGGTACCCCGGACGATCACCACATCGGGCGTCAGAGGATCGGCCCCGGGTGAACCCCCACCGCGTGTGATGAGGGCCGAAACCCGCGGTGCCGAGGCGTACGGTGCGAGGTCGGCCGCCTCGAGTCCGGGGTCGGCGAGGATGACCTGGGTGGCGCCCCGCCGCACCACCGCGAACCCCCGATCGTCCCGCGTGACCAACGTCACGCGCAGATCGCCGATCGTGAGCACCTGGTCCTCCAGGATGGCTCGCTCCCAGGCAGGAGATCCTGACGCCGCCGCAAGCGAGTTCGTGATGAACAGCACCCGGGGCCGGAGTCGGTCCGGCAGCTCGCGCACCGTGAGCCGCTCGGCCGCATCGGTCGCGAACGCCACATCGAGGCCCACGCGCCAGAAGGGAATCGCCTGGCCGAGATCGGCCGCCAGAGCGGCGCCTCCGCGCCCCGGCGAGAGGACCACGACCCGGCCCAGCGCCTGCAGAACGACCGCGTCGCTTCGCGCGTAGACACGGATCTCGCCATGGCGCGAGGGCGCGACGAGAAAACCGAGCCAGGCGACGAGCGCCGCCACCGCACCGACGACGACGATGCGGCTGCTCAGGTGGGTCCGGGCGCGGCCGAGGATCCCGGCGGTCGCATCGCCGCCCGGCATACCTACGGATCTGGCGTGAATGAACGCCAGCAGGATGCCGATTCCCCCATAGAAGAGCGCGAGCAGCGGGGGCGCCGGTCGCGGGAACGACCAGGCGGCAAGTGACGAGTCACCGATCGCGCGCGCCACCAGGAGAATCCACGCGCTGGGAAGCCAGGCGATCCAGCCGGCGACCCGGGCGATCTCATCGACGCCGAGCGGTTCGAGCAGCAGGACGACCGAGGACGCCGCCATCGCCAGCGGGACGGCCGGGAGTGCGAGCACGTTGGCCACCGGCGAGAGCACGGCGATCTGCCCGAAGTGGGCGGCGATCAGCGGGAGCGTCAGCGTCTCCACGGCGAGGGTTGCCGCAACGACATCGCGGATGCCGACCAGCCATCGATTGGCCCCCGGCGCCCCCGGTAGTGATGGCCAGACGCGTGCGAGCGCCCGCGTGTAGTGGTCCGAGAAGCCGACCAGCCCCGCGGTCGCCAGAGCGGAGAGCTGAAGGCCCAGGTCGTCGAACATCGTCGGGTCGATCGCGGTGATCGCGACCGTCGCGACCGCGAGGCCTGCCGTCGCATCGGTGGGTCGGCCAACCCAGCGCGCGAGGATCGCCAGGCTGGCCATTGCCGCGGCACGGACCGCCGACGGCGGGGAGCCGACGAGCAGCGTGAAGAGCCAGACACCCATGAGCGGGATGACGAGTGCGGAGCGAGAGGACAGGAGGAGAGAGATCGGGAGCAGGAATGCCACGACCAGGGCGACGTTGTATCCGGAGACCGCGACGAGGTGGCTGAGGCCGGCACGGCGCAGCGACTCGGTGAGGGTGAACGGGAGGCCCGAACTCCCGCCCAGGAGAAGCCCTTCCGCCAGAGTCGCCTCCGGGGCGGCGATCCGATCGCGGAGGGCCGCGCGCGACCACACCTTCAGGTCGCCGAGGAGGCGGTAGCCCCGGTCGATCGGCGAGAGTGTGGGGTCTTCCGCGGACGCCTCGATGGTCTGCACGGCCAGAATGGCATGGAATCCCTCTCGAGCCAGCGCCTGTTCCGAGGGCACGGTCGGCCGCAGTTCGCGGAGAAACCCGCTCGCCTCCACGCGATCGCCGTGTCGGTACGGCAGAGCGCGATACCGCGCGAGGACCAGACCGGTGGCCGGGCCCGCGCCGCTGTCGGTGCGCACCATCTGGACGGCGATGCCGACCTGATCGCCTGTCGAGGTCGGGAGCACCTCGCCCCGGATGCTGCCGACGACCGTCAGTTCGGCCGTTCCGATCCAGCCGGCCAGCGGCAGCGGCACCTCGCTCTCGGTGACCATCTGGGCGCGCACCGTCGCGAGGATGAGACCGAGCAGCGCGATGCCGGCGAAGCGCGCCAAGCGACGCCGGGCGATCGCCGCGAGGCCGAGCGAACCGCCGAGGAAGGCCGCGAGCGGCAGCCCGGAGAGGGGCGGCACCAGAGAAGCCGTGGCGAGACCCACCACCCAGCCGATCGCCAGAACGATGGGAATCACGCGGCCACGTCCAGCCCCAACGGCTCCCCGGCAATCGGGGGCGATCGCGTGCCGCCCGGCCGCAGGTGGCGCTCAGGCCTCCCGCGTCTTCTCCATGATGAACGTCTCGTAGATGACGGCCGCGACGACCGCGCCGACGATGGGGCCGACCCAGTACACCAGATGGTTGTCGAAGAAGCCCGACGCAAGCGCGGGGCCGAACGTCCGGGCCGGGTTCATCGCCGCACCGGTAAGCGGACCACCCATCAGGATGTCGAACGCGACCGTCAGCCCGATCCCGAAACCGCCGATTCGCGGCGCGCGGGGATCGACCGCGGTGCCGAAGATGGCAAGGAGGAGGAAGAACGTGAGGATCGCCTCGACGAGAATGCCGCTGCCGAACGAGACCGCCGGCGCGAGGCCCGGCGTGCCCAGGTATGGCGCGCCGGAGACCGCCGCGGGGAACGCCTCGGAGAACACGAGCCGCAGGGCGAACCCCGCGATGACCGCGCCGAGGAGTTGTGCGAGAACATAGAGCGCGGTCTGCGCCGCGGAGAGACGGCCTACCACCGCCATCGCGATCGAGACCGCCGGGTTGAAATGGCCGCCCGATACCGCGCCGAACGCGGAGATCATGATCGCCAGCGCCAGGCCGTGGGCGAGCGCGATGCCGACGAGACCGACCTGACCGCCCGTCATCGCATCGGTGCAGATCGCGCCCGCGCCGATGAAGAAGAAGGCGAATGTCCCGATTCCTTCGGCCAGAGTGCCGCGCCAGTTCATCTCTCGTCCTCCGTGCCGGGGTGTGGGTACCACGGGCCCGGTGCACTGTCAAGGTGGGACGACTGTGAGAACGGCGCGCGCCAGGCAAGCGGCTCGTCTGAGGTCGGCGAACCACCCGCTGTGCGAGCCTTCGCCGCCCGACGCTCCGGTCCCTATACGATCCTGCCGTGCTCAGACTGACCGTCGCCGAGGCGCGCTCTCTCCATCTCCTCGCGCAGGGACTGTTCCATCGCCCGCCGCGACGCACGGGGGATCGCGATGTGCAGGCCACGATCGAACGACTTGGCGTTGTGCAGATCGACACCATCAGCGTGATCCATCGGTCGCAGTACCTCGTCCTCTGGAGCAGGCTCGGCCCGTACGACGCCTCCGCGCTCGACCGGCTGCTCCACCCCTCCCGGGCCATCTTCGAGTACTGGGGTCATGCCGCGTCGATCCTGCCGATGGCGCGCTACCCACACTTCCGCCATCGAATGCTCGCCGCGCACGAGCGCGTCTACGGCGGCTGGACGGAGCGTTGGGTCGCCGAGAATCCGGAGCCGGTCGCAGCGACGCTCGCGCGCATCCGCGAGCACGGCCCGATGGCGTCGGCCGACTTCGAGACGCCGGAGAACCGGCGACGTACCGGACCCTGGGACTGGTATGGCCCCAAAGACTCCCGCATCGCGCTGGATGCGCTCTGGCACCGTGGCGATCTGATGATCCACAGCCGGCGGAACGGGCAGAAGATCTACGACCTGCGCGAACGGGTGCTCGCCGAGGCGTTCGGCGCGGTCCCCGACGATAGCGCGCTGCCGTCGGTAGAGGAGGTCGATCGCGCGCACGCGCGTGCGACTCTCCGCGCCCTCGGTGTCGTCGCGCCCTCCTGGTATCACGACTATTTCCGGGTGAAGCCGCGTCGGGCCCGGGTGGCGGAGGCGCGGGACCTGCTTGCTGGCCTCGTCGCCGAGGGTGAAGCCGTCCAGGCGACGATCGATGGACTGGAGGAGCGGGGAACGGTCGTGGACTCCGCGCTTCTGGCCGATCTCGATCGGCTGCGCGCGGGTGCACGGCCGGCCCGCACCACGCTGCTCTCGCCGTTCGATAGCGCGATCTGGGATCGTCAGCGCGCCCGCGCCCTGTTCGGCTTCGAGGTCGTCTTCGAGGCGTACGTGCCGCCACCGCGGCGGAAGTTCGGCTACTACTGCCTCGCGATCCTGCATCGCGGTGCCATCGTTGGGCGCATCGACCTCAAGATGGATCGCGCGGCCGGACTGCTTCGGCTGCGGGGCATCTGGCTCGAACCGGGAATCTCGCCGGGGGTACGCCTGGTCGCGGCGATCGCGGCCTCACTGCGGGAACTCGGGGAGTTCCTGGGCGCGCAGGATGTGGTGCTGGAGGGGTGTTCCGAGCCGGTCCTCGAGCGAGAGATGCGTCGCGCACTGGGGCGCGAATCGAGCGCGGACGACGAGGGCTGACCCGGGGCGGGCGAGACGCCCGCGGTCCACAGCGCCGACCAGTGCCCGCCGAGCGGGAGTGGTTGCGCCGCTCTTCGCTATCCTCTATGAAGTGCCGGCCAACTTCTCAAGGAGCGCGCCTCCGACGTGAGCGTCGATACTCGATCGCGACCATCGGACAGCGCCTCCGAGGCGGCAGCCCAGGTTGTCGAGCCTCTGATCGTCTGCGAGAACCTTGTCAAGATCTACAAGGTCGCCGACCTCGAAGTCGTCGCCCTTCAGGGGCTCGATCTCGTCGTCCAGCCCGCCGAACTGATGGCAATCGTCGGGAACAGCGGCTCGGGTAAATCGACGCTGCTGAACATCCTCGGCGGCCTGGACCGTCCCTCGGCGGGTCGCGTGACGGTCGCCGGGCGCGACATGGTGAAGATGTCGGAGCGCGGCCTGGTGCGATACAAGCGCGAGGTCGTGGGATTCGTCTGGCAGCAGACGGCCCGGAACCTGATCCCCTACCTGACGGCGCTCGAGAACGTCGAGTTACCGATGATGATCGCCGGACACTCCGGCCGAAAGTGGACGGAGTGGGCCAGGGAACTGCTGGACGCGGTGGGCCTCGCCGACCGCATGCAGCACAAGCTCTCCGCCCTCTCGGGCGGCGAGCAGCAGCGGGTCGCGATCGCGATTGGCCTGGCGAATCGACCGAGACTGCTCCTGGCCGACGAGCCGACCGGATCGGTGGATACCGCGACCGGCAACCGGATCTTCGATATGTTCCGAGAACTTCGCGACGCCTATGGCACGACCATCATCATTGTCACGCACGATATCTCGGTGATGGCAAAGGTGGAGCGGACCGTCGCCATCCGCGATGGCAAGACGTCGTCCGAACTGATTCGCCGCGTCCGTGTGGAGGACGTGCAGCAGGTCGACGGCCGATCGCAGGTCGTGCTGGGCGAGACGCACGAGGAGTTCACCGTGCTCGATCAGGCCGGCCGGCTGCAGATCCCGCGGGACTACATCGAGCGACTCGGGCTGCGCGGCAAGGTGAAGGTGGATTTCGACGGCGAGCAGATCATCGTTCGACCGGCCGACGAGGCCTGAGTGGCGTTCCTCGGAGGCATTCTCGGGCGATTTCGGCGGGGAGGAGGGCATGGCGCGGCCGATGCCGCGATCGACCCTCTGCTCAATACGACACTCGTGCGGCGTCTCGGCGAGAACGCGGGCGAGGTCGTCCTCGCCTGCGAGGCCGTGGAACGGGAGTACGAGGTCGGGGCCGAACGGGTTCGCGCGCTGCGCGGCGTAGACCTCGAGTTGCGGCGCGGCGATCTCGTCGGACTGATGGGTCGATCCGGATCCGGAAAGACGACCCTGCTCAACATCATCGGTGGCCTCGACCGCCCCACGCGCGGCGAAGTCACCATCGAGGGTCGTCGCATCGGCGCCATGAGCGACGACGAGGTAACCGCGCTCCGTCGTCATCGGATCGGCTACATCTTCCAGTCGTTCGCGCTGCTGCCGGTGCTCTCGGCCCTGGAGAACGTCGAGCTCCCCATGCACATCGCCGGTGTCGGTGGCAGTGAGCGGCGACGTCGCGCGGAACAGCTCCTCACGCTCGTCGGTCTCGGGCGGCGCATGCACCATCGCCCGTTCGAATTGAGCGGCGGCGAACAGCAGCGCACCGCCATCGCACGGGCGCTCGCCAATCGGCCGTCGCTCATCCTCGCCGATGAGCCCATCGCCGAACTCGACTCGGTGACGGGACTTCAGATCCTGAAGCTCCTCATGCGCGTCCGCGATGTGGAGAATGTGACCGTCGTGATCGCGACCCACGACCCCACGATCCATGAAGTGGCCGATCGGACGTACCACATCGCCGACGGTCGGGTGGCGCGCGTCGAGACCTACGAAGAGGATCAGGCGACGGTGGCATGAGCGACGGAGTTCCATCGAAGAAGGTCGTGATCCTCGGCTGCGGCCGCATCGGCGCCGAACTCGCACGGCTGCTCGACGAGGATGGGCATCGCGTCACGATCATCGATCCGGATGTCGAAGCGTTTCGGCGCCTGCGACCCGGGTTCGGCGGCACGATCATCGCGGGCGACGGCCTCGATCAGGAGTTGCTGCGCGATGCCGGTATCCACGAGACGGACGCGTTCATCGCGGTGATGGATGGCGATAACCACAACATCATGGCGAGCCAGATCGCGCGACATCTGCATCGCATACCGACGGTCATCAGCCAGATCAAGGACCCACTGCGTAGCGAGGCCTTCGAGGCGCTCGGCATCGAGAGCGTCTCCCCCACGGTCCTGGGCGCGGACCGCATCCGGGAGCTGATCTTCGCCCCCTGAGGCATCCGGCGGTCAGGGAGCCTCCACCAGATCGCTGATCCGTGCCCAGGTCGCGCTGTTTACCAGACCGGCATCGCGCAGTTCGCGAGGATCGTTGAACGATCCGTGCCGCTCGCGGTGAGCCAGGATCCGTTCCGCGGTGACCGGGCCGATGCCCGGCAGGGTATCGAGTTCCCGCGCGTCGGCCCGGTTCAGGTTGACGCGGGCAGGCACTCCGCCTGAAGTCCCGACGGCCGCGGCGGCGCGTTCCGGCACCGCGATCTGCTGCCCGTCGCGCACCCGCGCGGCCAGATTGACGCGATCGAGATCCGCCGTCGCGAGGGGCCCTCCGGCCCGTTCTATTGCATCGCCGAGTCGGGCGACCGCGGGCACATCGTACAGCCCGGGCCGAACGACCGCGCCCGCGACGTGAACACGGGCGATGCGCTCCTCGTCGGGTACCGCCGTGGGGATGACGAGCGGCTGTTCGCCCGTCCATCGACCGAGCCACAGCGCCGCGCCGACGGCGGCAAGAACGAAGAACGCGATCGCAAGCGGGCGCTGCCAGCGTGCATCCTCATCGAGCGCGACATCCGGACGGCGCAGGTCGTCCGGCGCGGACGGATCGGCGAGCATCGTGGGATCATCGTACAGCCTCGGCGCCTCCGCGAGATGAGGCGCATGTCTGGCTCGGACGCGGTCTCCGTTCTAGAATCTGCGTCAGATCGCGGGAGGTTTCGGTCCAGATGGCAGAGAAGAGCAACAAGAACGCGACGGCCGCCGAGCGTGCGGAGCGGAACCGCGTCTTCTCCGGCCACCGGTGCTCGAAGCCGGACTGCGGCAACCCGATCAACCGCGACGAACTGCGCATGGTCCGTCGGGTCGAGTTCAACGGATCGGCCAAGGCGATCGTGATGGCGCCGTACCACATCCGCTGCTACTCCATCTGACGATGCGAGCCTCGCGGGTCACGACACCCGCGACGGAGACGGCAGAGAACTAGCGCGGTCGGTGCACCTGGATGGCGCGCGAGAGCGCCCGTGCGATCGCGGCGCGGCCGGTCGAAGTGGCCAGGATGGCGGCGTCGGCACGATTCGACAGAAACAGGACCTCCACGAGCGCCTGCGCGGACGCGCGATTCGCCCGTGCCACCCGTGGCGTCTTCGGCCCGATCACGAACAGATGCCCGTATGGCTTGCCGAGGTTCGCCTCGTCGAACAGGCCGCTGCCGAACATGCCCGCGCCGAGGGTCGGGAGCACCGCGGCCAGTTCATCGCGGATGCGCAGCGAGAACTGCCGGTGCTCCGGGCCGGGACAGGACGCACAGTAGTACACCGCGCCGCCGCGTAGGTGCGGCGGCCCGCCGTTGCCGTGGATCGAGAGAAAGACGTCCGCCGCGGCCTCGTTGGCCACATCCACCCGCGCCTGGAGATCGTCGTCGACATCGATCCGCCCGTCCCCGTTCAGATCGCGTCGAGCGCTGTTGACCGCGCGGTCGCTGTCGCGCGTCAGCGTCACCGCATAGCCGCTCGCGCGCAGATCCTCGGCCACCGCGAGCGCGATCGCGAGGACCACGTCCTTTTCGATCAGCGGCGGCTCGGCGCTCACCGCGCCCGGCTCCGCGCCGCCATGCCCGGGATCGAGCACGATGCGGGGAGCACGCGATGGGACCGCACCCGTCACCTCTGGTCGCAGCGCGGCGAGGTCGGGCAGCGCACCGAACTCCTTGGCGATATCGCCGCCGAGCGCGACGGTCACCTCGCCGGCTCTGGCCCACGGCACGTCGACCTTCCACTTCTGAAACACCGCGCGCTGGCAGCGCAGCGCCAGGTGGTTACCCATATCCACGATCGGCGAGACCGGCAACCCGTACAGCGCGATCGGATCCGCGGCGGTCGCGTGGTACGCACGCCGCATCGCCGGATCCTGGTCCAGCACCCTCAGGCGAAGCGCGGCCGCCCCCTCCCACGTCAGCCCGGCGTCGGCGAAGGGGGCTGGTCGGGGCACCTGACGCCTGGCGTAGAGCTCGTCGTCCAGCCCCGCGGCGTGGAGTCGATCGAACACGTTGACAAAGGCGACGTCGCCGCGCTCGGGCCGCCACTGCAGAATCGCGCGCTGGAAGACCTGAACGGTGAACCCTTCCCAGAGGAACGGGCGTGAGGCCGGATAGCCCAGCGCCGCAACGCCGCCGTGCGCCTCGAACGCGCTGAGAAAGCGGCCGCGTGCATCATCGGCGACAGTGAAGCCGGTCTCCGCGAACAAGCGCGATCCCGCGGACTGCGCCGCGATGGGACTCGCCTGGAGCAGCGAGATGAGAACGATCGCCAGGGCGCCGAGCGCCCGGATCACCTCAGGCGAGGTGTGGGCCGATCGCCTGCATCATGCGCGCCTTGGGCTGATAGCCGATCAGCCGCTCCACGGCCCGGCCACCCTTGAAGACGATCAACGTCGGGAGGCTCATCACGCCGAACTGCTGGGGCATATTCGGGTTCTCATCCACATCGATCTTCGCGACCTTCAGCTTGCCCTGCGTCTCGCGCGCGATCTCCTCCACGATAGGCGCAACCGCCTTGCAGGGACCGCACCATGCCGCCCAGAAATCCACCAGCACGGGTTCCGAGGATGACAGAACCTCGTTCTGAAAGTTGGCATCGGTGACCGCGACCGCCGCGCCTGCCATGCAGGAGTCCCTCCGATAGTGCAGTAGGCTGATACCGATTATAGGAATGGCGCTCGAGCGGCGTTCGGTTATCGGTCGATGGCCAGGCGCGCCTCGATCTCGTCGAGGAGGCCCCGGATGGCCGGGTCGTCCGCGGTGAGCGCGCGGGCACGCTGCAGCGCCTCCCGCGCGACCGTCAGGCGAAAACCACCCGTCAGATGGAACCGCGCCTGCTCGAGGAGCGCATCGAGGCGGCCGGGATCGGCACTCACCGCCCGGGCATACGAGCGGGCCGCGGCTCCGTAGCGGCGGAGAGCGGCCTGCGTCCGGGCGAGAGCCAGCGCGATGTCGACGTCGGCGGGCACCAGGCGGTGGGCCTCGGCCAGCGCGGCCGCGACCCAGGGCATATCGTCCGCCGCTCGCCTCTCCAGCGCCGTGGTGATCTCGATGAGGACATCGCCGCGACAGCCTAGGTGCTCGGGACCGCAGGCCGCCGTCGCCCGGGGGAGGGAAGCCAGGGCGACGGCGCACAGCACCGCCACCGCCGAGAAGCGGCGCACGGGACGATCATCGGCCGGATTGCCTGCCGAGCGCGATCACCGCATCGGGTGAGGGTGAGAGGCCTGGTTCTCCCCCCGACCCGACGCGCGTTCTTCAGTCCCCCTTGCCGATCCACACATCCGTCGGCCCGGGGGGCTGGCGGTTGTGATCGCGCCACGTTCCATCATCCTGCTGGATCGTGTGGGTCGGCTCGTGATTCGGCAGGACGGCCAGGAACATCTTCATCGGCCGATCGCCCACCGCGGTCAACTTGTGCGATGCGCCCGGGCCGACATAGACCGTCTGGCCCGCGCGCACGCGCTGCGTCTCGCCATCCACGACGAAATCGCACTCGCCGTCCAGGAAGATGAACACCTCCGCGGCGCGCTGGTGGTAGTGCACGGGGCAGGTCTGTCCCACCGGCCAGGTCGCGTAGCCGGCACGGAGGTAGCCGTTCCAGATGATCGGGGCAGGGGTGTCGTCCATCGAGAGGATGTGCATGGGGTTCTCCTTCGCTGATTTCAGAATGCGATCAGGCTCGTCCGAAGCATACCCTCATACAGCCGCGCCCACGCGTCGGCGCCACCCACAGCCCCGAACAGCCGCGGCAGATCGTGCGGCGGATGAGGCGTGGTGAGCAAGATCGGCAACCGCCGGGTGAAGCGCTCGGTGAGGACCGCGTCCAGATGATCCACCTCGAAACGGTGCTCGGGCGCCAGGCCCGTGAGGAGGAGCACATCGGTCGCGCGCATGTGGTAGTACTGGTCGCGCGAGACCCGACCGGCGATGTCGTACTCCGCGTCACGCCCGGTCGGCACGACGAATCCGGTGGAGGGCAGTTCGACCCGGCTCATATAGGCGTTCAGCGCGAAGTCGCGCCACGGCACGTGGTAGTACGAGAGGAACGGGCGACGCGCATCCAGCCGCTCCAGCACGAACCGCGTGATGCGCTGCGTGCGCCCGCGCTGGGCATTGAAGATCAACCAGCCCTGCCCCTCCTGGACACGCGCCTCCAGCGACTGGAAGTACGTGGTGAGGCGGGCGAGCAGATCGCGATCCTGGACCGAGGCGACATCAGCCGAGAGCATCGGAGACCGTCCGTATAATATCCCCTGTTGTCGGGTCTGGTCGTCGTCCCAACCTACAACGAGCGCGAGAACATCGAGAACCTGGTGACGGCGGTTCTCCAGCCGACCGATTTCGATCTGCTCGTGGTCGACGACGGGTCGCCGGATGGCACGGGGCAACTTGTTGAGGCCATGCGTTCCCGCTGGTCGGGACGGTTGAGCGCCCTGCACCGACCGGGCAAGATGGGCCTCGGTACCGCCTATGTCGCCGGGTTTCAGCAGGCCCTCGATCGCGGGTACGACCGGGTCTTCGAGATGGACGCGGACTTCTCGCACGATCCCGCCGTGCTCCCCCACCTGGCGCATCTCACCGACCACGCCGATCTCGCCCTGGGATCGCGCTACATCCCGGGCGGTTCGACCCCCGACTGGTCGCTCGTTCGCCGGGCGATCAGTCGGGGTGGATCGCTCTACGCGCGGACGATCCTCGGACTCCCGATCCACGACGTCACCGGCGGGTTCAAATGCTTCCGCACCGCGATCCTCCGCCGGCTCGACCTCACTGCCATCCGCTCCGAGGGCTACGCTTTCCAGATCGAACTGACCTATCGCGTTCACCAGCTGGGCGGCCGTATCGTCGAGACGCCGATCACCTTCGTCGATCGCCGCGTCGGGCAGTCGAAGATGTCCGGCAGGATCGTCCGCGAGGCCGCGACCGCTGTCTGGCGCCTCCGCTTCACACCGCCACCGCTCGCCCCTCCGTCGGACGGTGCCCGGGGAACCGTCCCCTGAGCCAGGTTGGCGACCTGCACCCCGAGCCGACGGTCGGGCCCTCGCCGCGCCGTCGGCGCCGGGATGCCTTCCTGCGCGACCGGCGGGCGACGAGCCGCCGCTTCGTCAAGTTCGCCATCGTCGGCGCCACCGGCGTCCCGGTGACCCTCGCGATGAACTACCTGCTATTTCGCGTCCTCGGCCTGCCACTCCCCCTGTCGACCGCGCTGGCGGTCGAGGCCGCGATCGTGACGAACTTCTTCGGCAACAACCTCTGGACCTTCCGCGCGGCCGAGCTTCGCGAACGGCGGATACCCGCGCTCGAGCGGCTACCGCTCCTCGGCGGGCTGATCCGCTTCGCCCTGCAGCCCACGATGCGTCGGCTGGCGAAGTACAACGCGGTTTCACTCATCGGCCTCGCCGTCACGACCGGCGTCACCTCCTACGTCGCGGTCGCATACGAGGCACCTCTCCGCGCGCTTGCCGGCACGGAGTATTTCCTCATCGCGAATCTGGTCGGCATCGGCGTGGCCATGGCATGGAACTTCTTCGCCAACGTCGTCTGGACGTGGCACTGAGGTCAGGCGGCCGGGGCGGCTAACCCCTCGCGCATCTGGGCGAGCCGGGCCTTCTCAGCGGCGGTCCCCGCACGGGTAATGAGCGGCTCGGCTTCGGACAGCGCGGCCTGGGCGCGATCCCCCTGGTCAAACTGAATGCACGCGTCGGCGAGGTCCAGCAGGGTCACGCCGAGATCGTGCGGGTTTTTCAGGCCGCGCAACGCCTCGACCGCGGCGGCGAGGAGGTCGGCGCCGTCGCTGGTATGCCCGCGGGCCACCGCGACACGCCCGAGGAGTCGGCCGCCCAGCGCCTCCTCCAGACGGTCGGTCGTGACCTTCGCGGAATCGATCGCCTCGCTCGCCAGCCTCTCGGCCTGGTCGATGTCGCCGGACTGCAGGCGGTACTCGCCGGTGAGGCGCTGGATGTAGGGAACCTTGTCGTGCGCGCCGCTCTCCCGCGCGATCGCCAGCGAGCGATCGAGCGTCGCGATCGCCTCGGCCAGGTCGCCCCGGTCGGCGTGCGCCTCGGCGATGTTGCTGTAGGCGATCATCACCCCGCGCGGGTCGCCGATCCGCGCCTTGATGCGCGCGCTCCGCTCGTAGAACTCGACCGCGGCGTCGATCTCGTTGCGGGCCCGTGCCGCGCCGCCCAGGCTTCCCAGCGCCGTGGACTGCATCCAGATGTCGCCGATGCGCTCGCAGAGAGCGTTCAACCGCTCGAAATACTGCCGAGCCCGCTCTGGATCGCCGAGACGGAACGCGGCCACACCGAGGTTCTGCAGGAACGGCGCCACCTCGCGCCCGTCCTCGGTCTCGGAGGCGACCGCCAGACCGTGCTCCCAGCTATCGCGCGCGCTGGTGAAGTCGCCCGTCGCGGCGGCGAGGTTCCCGAGCTGGCGATACGCGCGCGCACGCTCGAGGTTGAGGTTGGTCCCCTCCAGGAGACCGATCCGTGTCTCGACGATCGCGCGCGCATCCTCGAGGCGATTCAGCCGCCAGTACACCCGACCGAGCGCGATATCGATGCGGGCGTCCAGGCCGGGATCGGTGGCGGCGCGGCCCTGGCATTCGCGGGCGCGGAGCAGGCTCTGCAGCGCCTCCTGCCACTGCGCGCGCTTCTCGTGCACGGCCTCGGCGACGCGCAGGTGCAGGTGCGCCAGCAGGTCGCCTTCGCTCTCGGCGAGTTCGAGCGCGGTGCCGAAGGTGGCGAGCGCCTCATCGTACTGCCCCAGGAGAGCGTGGACCTCGGCCAGCTGCACGACGATGTCCCGCCGCTGGTGCACCAGGTCCTGCCGGTTCAGATCGGCGAGTTCCGGCTCCTTCGCCCGGTCGGCCGTCCATTCCGAGGCGAGGAGTTCCTCGAGCCGATCGATCGCCGTGACGCACCGGCGATAGTGGAGGATCGCCTCGGCATTCGCGTACAGCGCGCGCGCGCGATCCCCGGCACGGCGCCCGAAGAGCAGCGCCTTCGGCCACACCTCGGCCATGGCGTAGTGGTACGCGAGGTCGTCGACGTACCGCTCCTGGGCGTCGGCACCGATCCGCTCGTACGCGTCCGCCGCGCGCCGGTGATAGGCGCGACGGCGCCGAAGGAGCAGGATGGAGTAGGCGACCTCCTGGGCCAGGACGGTGCGGAACGTGAAACCCGTGCCATCGTCGCTCTGACGGATCAACTCGGCGCGTTCGAGCGCGGCCAGCGGCGGCTCCAGCGGACGCACGTCGGTGATCGCCTCGAGCAGCGGGCGGGGGACGTACCGCCCGACCACGGCCGCCTGCTGGAGCACGCGCCGCGGCTGCTCCTCGAGCTGATCGATCCGCGTGCGCAGGATCGCCTGAATGGTCTCCGGGACGACGAACTGTTCCACCTCGTTGGACGCGACCCACAACTCCCCCTCGCGCCGGATCGCGCCGGAGCTCTCGAAGGACTTGACGATCTCCTCGATGTAGAAGGGGTTTCCGGCCGCACGGGCGATGACCTGATCGAGAATCCCCGGGGGAAACTCGATCCCCGGGAGGATCGCGCCGATGAGCGCCCGAGACTCCTCCGGCTTCAGCGGCGCCAGATCGTGACGGGTGTAGCCCGGGTGCGCCCGCCATATCGGCGGTTCGGTGAGATCGGGTCGGAAGATGAGAAAGAAGAGCACCGCCTGCCCGTGCGTATTGGCGATCAGGTTGCTCAGAAGCTCGCGGGAGGAGGGATCGATCCAGTGGAGGTCCTCGAAGAAGAGGATGACCGGCCTGGTCGCGGCGATGCCGTGGATGATCTCGCGGATCGTCGCGAAGGCGAGTTGCTGCCACTGGTCGGGCGGCAGCCGATCGAGCGCACCGCGCACCACACCGCCCGTGAGCATGGGCAGCAGCGTCTCGATCGCTTCGGCACCCACGCTGTGGCTCTCCATCGCGGCGACGAGCGTCTCCCGATCGAGCGCCTCCTCGCCGAGCTCGAAGCAGGTGCGCAGGAGCGAGTTGATCACGCCATAGGAATTGCCCTGGGTATACGGCAGGCAGCGGCCCAGGAGGAACAGCGCCTCATCCTCCATCCCGGCTCGTTCGACCGCGGCGCTGAACTCGTGGCGCAGCCGGGTCTTGCCGAGGCCGGCTTCGCCGGCAACCGCGAAGACTGCCGCCCGACGATCGACCACGCGTCGGTAGGCCGTGACGAGATCGTCGACCAGGCCCTGACGTCCCACGTAGGGCGTCCGCGTCCAGGCGATCCCGCGCACGCCGCGGGGTCCGCCGGTCGCCCGGCCGGTCGGTTCGAAGACCTTGAGCGGCTCGGTCTTCCCCTTGACCGTGATCGGCTCCAGGACCCGCCAGTTGAACAGCGCGCGGGTCGCTTCGTACGTCGATTCCGAGACGAGCACGCCGCCCACCGGCGCGGCATGCTCCAGTCGGCTCGCGGTGTTGACGGTGTCGCCCATCACGGTGTACTCGGCCTTCGCCTCCGAGCCGACGTGCCCGGCGATCACCTCCCCGGTGTTGATGCCGACGCGCATCTGCAGGAGGACACCGGTGCGTTTGTGGAGGCGCGCGGCGACGCGACGGACCTCGTCCTGCATATCCAGGGCGGCGAGGATCGCCCGCTCGGGATCGTTCTCGTGGGCGATCGGCGCGCCGAAGGTGGCCATGATCGCGTCACCGATGTACTTGTCGATATGCCCCTCGTAGCGGTGGATGCACGCGCCGAGGCGCGCGAACAGGTCGTTCACGATCGACGTGAACTCCTCGGGGTCCATCTTCTCGGCCATCGCCGTGGAACCCGACATGTCGGTGAACAGCACCGACACGACACGGCGCTCCTGCTCCGGTGCGCCGTGCGCCTCCTCGACCGAACGGGGCGCGGCCGCACCGATAGGGTCAGTCGTGGATGGAGGCTCTTCGGGCGGGGGCGCCTGAATTGGCGAGGGCACGTTCGCCGGACCGACCGGAACGGGCGCGGGCACGGGCGCGATCGGTGCCGCGACAGGCACGGTTCCCATGGGCGCGACCCACCCGGGCGCGGCCTGCGGCGCCCCTACCGGAACGGTGGGAACGACGTTCGGCGATACACCGACGGGCGGCGCCGCCGCGCCAGGCATCGGCCAGGCCCCGGTCGTGGGCCATCCCGCGGCCGTCGCCACGGGAACCGCGGCCGGAGTGCCGACCGGCAATGCCCCGCCGCACAATCCACAGAAGCGCATGCGCGCCGAACTGCCGGCCCCGCACGAGGGACAGAAGATGACGATCCGCGTGCCACAGGCGCCGCAGAAGCGGTGGTGCGCGGGATTCTCAAAACCGCACGTCTCGCAGCGCAACCCGATCTACTCCAGCCATCGCCCACCACCCTCGTGAGAGGGCGCACCAGGCCATTCTACGGACGGTCGCGACTCGCCACCACGAACCAGCGCGCCGAGCCCTAGCACTTTGTTCTCAGGCAGAACCGAACAATCGGCTCAGGAAGCCCAGGAATCCGCCTTTCCGGCGGCGCGGTCCCAGGACGCGTTCCACGCGGGCGCGCAGGTCCTCCTTGATCCGGGTGTACTCATCGTTGAAGCGCGCGGCGTGCGCGCGTCCGGCGGCCAGGTGTTCCTGCACTTCCCGCACCCGCCGCGCGTCCCGCTGCTGCCCGATCTCATTGAGCAGGCCGCAGGCGGCGATATGCAGATCGAGCCACTCGCCGATCGCCTGGTTGCAGCCCTGGCATTCCGGCGGCGGCAGGAGCGCGCTGATCTGGCTGCGGGCGTCGCGAAAGAGCGGCACCGTCTCCAGGCCGAGTCGCGTCGCCTGCCGCGAGATGGTGATCGGGTCGGCCCGGCGCACCTCTTCGATCAGCAGCCCGACCTGTTCGATGAACTGGCGCCTGACCTGAATCGCGTGCGCCAGAACCGGCCGTAGGCGCAGGAGATAGGCGACGATCTCGCGAGGAGGTGTACCCGCGTTCGCGGCGACTTCCCGAGCCACCAGTTTCTACCC
>CAZHZF010000033.1:0-33792 GCA_964536925.1 uncultured Dehalococcoidales bacterium
GGGTGGTCTTGCCGTGGTCGATGTGGCCGATGGTGCCGACGTTGACGTGGGGCTTCGTGCGCTCGAACTTCTTCTTCGCCATTGCTGTAGCAGCCTCTCCTCAATCGCTATGCGCGAGACTTAGCGGTAACTTCTTCCGCGACGTGGCGCGGCACCTCGTGGTACTCGGCGAACTCCATGGAGTAACTCGCGCGGCCCTGCGTCATCGATCGGAGATCGGTCGCGTAGCCGAACATGCGCTCCAGTGGCACGATCGCGCGCAACACCTGGTTTGGTTCGCGTGCCTCGATGCCCGTGATGTGCCCTCGTCGACCGGAGATGTCGCCCATCACGTCCCCCAGCCACTGCTCGGGCGTGACGATCTCGACACGCATCATCGGCTCCAGGAGGACGGGGCGGGCCCGACGCACGGCTTCCTTTATCGCCATCGATCCGGCGATTTTGAAAGCCATCTCCGATGAATCCACCTCGTGGTATGAGCCGTCTATGAGCATCGCGCGGACGCCGACCACCGGATAGCCCGCGAGAGGGCCGGAATCCAGTCCCTCGCGAATCCCCTCTTCGGTGGGGCCAACGTACTCGCGTGGTATCGAGCCACCAGTGATCTTGTTCTCGAACGCGAACCCGCCTTCGGGGCCGAGTGGCTCGATATCGATCACGACGTGCCCGTACTGGCCGCGCCCGCCCGATTGACGGACGAACCGCCCTTCCTGGCGCGTCGACTGCGTGATGGTCTCGCGATAGGCGACCTGGGGCCGCCCGATGTTCGCCTCGACCTTGAACTCCCGCAGCATGCGATCCACGATGACCTCGAGGTGGAGTTCTCCCATCCCGGCGATGAGTGTCTGCCCGGTCTCGACATTGGTCGAAACCCGGAATGTCGGATCCTCCTCCGCCAGGCGAGCCAGCGCGATCCCCATCTTGTCCTGATCGACCTTGGTCTTCGGCTCGATCGCGATGTGAATGACCGGCTCGGGGAAGCGGATGGACTCGAGGACCACCGGTCGATCCGGGCTGCACAGCGAGTCCCCGGTAAACGTGTCCTTCAGGCCGACGATCGCGCAGATGTCGCCCGCACGGACCTCCTGGATCTCCTCCCGGTGGTTCGCGTGCATCTGGAGCAGACGGCCCACGCGTTCGCGACGGCCCTTGGAGGCATTGACGATGTAAGAGCCCGAGGTGAGTGTGCCCGAGTAGACGCGGATGTACGCCAGCCGGCCGACGAACTGATCGGCCACGATCTTGAACGCCAGTGCCGCGAAGGGCTGTAGATCGTCCGCCTCGCGCAGTTCTGGCTCCGCCGACCCCGGTGCCGTCCCCGTGACCGGTGGGACATCGAGCGGGGAGGGCAGGTACGCGACGACGGCGTCGAGCATTGGCTGGACGCCCTTGTTGCGGAGCGAAGAACCGCAGAGGACCGGAACGAGGAGGTTCCGCAGAGTCGCCGCACGGAGCGCCTCGTGAATCCGTTCGCCCGGGATATCGCCGTTATCCAGATACGCGGTCATCAGATCGTCGTCTGTCTCGGCGACGGCCTCGATGAGCTGCTCCCGACGCGAACGGGCCTCCGCGAGATGTGACTCCGGGATCTCCGCGATTCGGGGCTCGGCCCCAAGCCGATCCTCGTAGTACTGGGCGGTCATTCCGATGAGATCGATGATCCCGACGAACTCGGCTTCCTTACCGATGGGGATCTGGATCACCGCCGGAGTCGCCCCGAGCCGCTCCTGGATCATCTCGATCGTGCGCCAGTAGTTCGCACCGGTCCGATCCATCTTGTTGACGAAGCAGATCCGGGGGACGTGGTACTTGTTCGCCTGGCGCCAGACGGTCTCCGACTGAGGCTCGACGCCAGCCACGGCGTCGAAGACGACCACGCCGCCGTCAAGAACGCGCAGGCTGCGCTCCACCTCGACGGTGAAGTCCACGTGGCCTGGCGTGTCGATGATGTTGATCTGATGATCGTTCCACGACGCGGTGGTCGCAGCGGCGGTGATGGTGATGCCGCGTTCGCGCTCCTGCGGCATGAAGTCCATCACGGCGGTGCCCTCGTGGACCTCGCCGATCTTGTACGTGCGCCCCGTGTAGTACAGGATGCGCTCGGTCGTCGTGGTTTTGCCCGCGTCGATATGCGCGATCACGCCGATGTTGCGGACACGTTCGATGGGGACAGTGCGAGGCATACTGTTTCCGTTACCTTTGCTGCTGGACCAGATCTACCAGCGGTAGTGCGAGAAGGCTTTGTTCGACTCGGCCATCCGGTGCGTATCCTCGCGCCGCTTGACCGTCGCGCCCTGGCCTGTCGCCGCGTCCATGAGTTCGGAGGAGAGGCGCTCGGCCATGGATCGGCCCGGCCGAGCGCGAGCGGCGAGGATCAACCAGCGCATTCCCAGCGCCACACGTCGGTCGCCGCGGATCTCCACGGGAACCTGATACGTCGCGCCGCCCACGCGTCGCGGCTTCACCTCGATCATCGGCGTCGCGTTGCGCAACGCGTTATCGAAGACTTCGATTGGGTTTCGCCGCACACGGGTCTCGATGAGGCTCAGCGCCGTGTAGACGATGCGCTCGGCCGTGGCCTTCTTACCCCGCATCATGACGCGGTTGATGAACTTGGCCAGCACCCGGCTGTTGTACCGTGGATCGGGGAGGACGGTGCGCTTTTCGACCTTCGTACGACGTGGCACGCTCGCCTCCTACTTCCCGGGGGCCTTGGCGGCCTTCGCGCCGTACTTCGACCGACCCTGCTTCCGATTCGTCACGCCTGCCGAGTCCAGAGTGCCCCGAATGATGTGGTACCGCACTCCGGGCAAGTCCTTCACGCGGCCGCCACGGATAAGAACCACCGAGTGCTCCTGAAGGTTGTGGCCCTCGCCCGGGATGTAGGCCGTGACCTCCATTCCGTTGGACAGGCGTACGCGCGCGATCTTGCGCAGGGCCGAGTTCGGCTTCTTCGGCGCCATCGTACGCACCTGCGTGCAGACGCCTCGTTTCTGCGGTGATGCCGCGCCCTGCGACTGCCGCTGGGTCAACGAGTTGAGCTTCCAGCGCAGCGCCGGCGCCTTCGTCTTTCGCGTCGCCGGGACGCGTCCCTTTCGCACAAGCTGACTGATCGTCGGCACGAACTCACCTCTTCCCTGGACAAGACGAAAAGCCGAGGAGCGTCGCCGCTTGCTTGCGCCCCGGAGGGGCACCGCTCAACCGGTCGAACTGCCCCTCGACTTCACACGAATGATCGACGCGCTCGGGACAGACCGAAACGACAGTATAGGGACGCCGTTACGCGGGTGTCAAAACGCCTTCGTCCGCACGCGCCCTTTTCAGCGTGCCATTCTGACTCGTCAACCGGCGGCTGCCGACTTCTGCCTGTTCTCGACGAGCAGGTATGCCTCGCGACTCTCCGTCCTCGTCGCCCGCGGCACGATCAGGCGGCATGCTCCGAGTTCCTCGCCGATGCGCGCGGTGATCGGCTCCAGATCGCTGCTGCGGAACACCTTCACCAGGAAAGCGCCACCCGGGGTCAGAGTCTGCACGGCGATGGACAGCGCGGCCTCGACGAGCGCGATCGACCGCGCATCGTCGGTCGCACGTATGCCGGAGATGGCCGGTGCCGCGTCCGACAGGACAACATCGGCTCCGCGTGGAAGGAGTGCGCGTAAGCGGGCCACAAGCGATGGGTCGCCGATGTCTCCTGTGAGACACACGACACCGTTCAGTGGTTCGATCTCGGTGAGATCGACCGCCACAATCTGACCTTGCGCGCCGACGCGTCCGGCCGCGTACTCGCTCCAGCTGCCGGGCGCCGCGCCCAGATCGATCACCGTCGCTCCCGGGCGCAGGATTCTGAACCGCCGGTCGATCTCCTCCAGTTTGTAGACCGACCGCGCGCGAACCCCCTCGGCGCGCGCGCGACGGTAGTGAGGGTCCGATCGCTGATTGCGTCGCCACGCGCTCACGCGGGAGACCATCGCGCGAAGAGCCCGGTAGGCAGGACGCGGCCGCCCCCTACAAGGCAGAGTTCGCCCGCCTCAAGGCGGCCGTCTGTCCTCACGTCCGCGAGCAGATTCGCGAGCATCGTCCCCGTGGCGACCACAGCGTACGCGTTCAGGAGCAGGAAGGCGGGGTCTGGATGGAGGACTCGCCGGCACTCCTCCAGCAGTGCGGCGATGTCGTTCTCAAAACGCCAGATCTCCCCTTCGGGTCCTCGCCCGAACGCCGGAGGATCGAGCACGATGCCGTCGTACTGCACCCCCCGGCGTCCCTCACGTCGCACGAACGCGAGCGCATCATCGATCAACCAGCGGATCGGTCGATCGACAAGCCCGGAAGCCGCGCAGTTTCGGCGCGCCCACGTCATGGCCGGTCGAGACGCATCGACGTGTGTCACGTGCGCACCCGCGGCGGCCAGGCTCAGGGTTGTGAGTCCCGTGTAGCCAAAGAGGACGAGGACACGCGCCGGGGCCGATCGCGTTCGTAGGCGTTCGGTCATCCACTCCCAGTGGGCGGCCTGCTCGGGAAAGATGCCCACATGGCGGAATGGTGTCATCGCGAGGTGCGCGGCGAGTCCGGCCGGCGGGCAGCGAACGACCCACGGTTCTGGCGGCGGCCGGACGATGCGCCATGCCTCTTCGAAGACGAGATCGGCTCCAACCCACAACCCGGGAGACCGACGCCGCCACAGGGCCGACGCCTCCGGCCGATCCACGGTAACCGTGCCGAACCGCTCCAGCTTGCGGCCCTCGCCGCTGTCGAGCAGTTCGTAGTCCTGCCACCCGATGGGCGACAGGACTACGAGGCCAGGTTCACTCGTCGCTATCGGATTCCGAGCTCTCGCCGCCGTCGAGTTCGTCATCCTCGAAGCCATCGGCAGCGCCGACGGCCGGTCCGAAGTCCTCGTCGGCATCACCGAGATCGGCATCGTACGGGTCGAAGTCGCGCTCGGCGGTCGCGACCGCGCCTTCGCCCTGAGACAGGGCATTGAGTGCGGCGCGCTTCCGCTCGGAGAGTTCCTTGCGCTTCGCGACGCCCGACCCCGCCGGGATGAGCTTGCCGATGATGACGTTCTCCTTCAGCCCGCTCAGTTTGTCGATCGATCCTTGAATGGCCGCCTCGGTGAGAACCTTGGTGGTCTCCTGGAAGGAGGCCGCGGCCAGGAAGGAGTCCGTGCTCAGCGACGCCTTGGTGACGCCGAGGAGGACAGTCTGCGCCGTGGCGGGTTCACCGCCCTCGGCCAGAACCTTCGCGTTCTCCTCTTCGTAGGCGAAACGATCGAGGAGTTCGCCAGGAAGTTGATTGGTGTCGCCGGCCGTCTCGATCCGCACCTTGCGCAGCATCTGCCGCACGATGATCTCGATGTGCTTGTCGCTGATGGTCACACCCTGACTCCGGTAGACCTTCTGCACCTCATCAACGAGATAGAGTTGGGCGGCCTCGCGCCCCATGATGCGGAGGATGTCCTGCGGGTTGGCCGCCCCGTCCGTCAGAAGGTCGCCAGCGTTCACGCGATCCCCGGTCTCAACGCGAAGTCGCGCCGCCGCTGGAACCGAGTAGGAGCGCTCGTCGCGATCCTCATACACAACGGCGATCGTCTCCCCATCGACGTAGACGCGACCCGCGAGCTTCGACTGCAGGGTGATTGGACCGTCGGGGCCATCCCCTCGTGCCAGAGTGGCATCGAGATCCACCCAGTCGCCACTGGTGACGAAGAACTCCGGATTGGCCGGCAGGGGCAATTCATCGCGATAGGTTTCCGTCGAGATGATCTTGATCTCGCGCCGGTCCCCCTCGCGGATTACCTGGACCTCGCCATTGATCTCGGCGATGACCGCCTGCCCCTTCGGATTGCGCGCCTCGAAGAGTTCCTCAACGCGCGGAAGTCCGGAGGTGATGTCGAGCCCGACCACACCGCCGGTGTGGAAGGTCCGCATGGTCAACTGAGTTCCCGGTTCGCCGATCGACTGAGCCGCGATGATTCCCACCGCCTCACCCATCTCGACGAGACGGCCTCGTGCCAGGGAACGCCCGTAGCACATCTGGCAGACACCCTGACGGGACTGACACGTGAGCGGCGATCGGACCGTCACTCGCGCGATGCCGGCCGCGAGGATCCGGTCGGCGATCGCCTCCGTGATCTCCTCGTTGCGCTCGACCAGGATCTCGCCGGTGGCGGGATCGACGACGGACTCGCCGGCCATCCGCCCGACGATACGATCGCGCAGCGGCACACCGGTCTGGCGCGTGCGATCCTCGGCGACGATGCCGCCTGGGACGCCGCAATCGGCCTCCTGCACGATGACGTCCTGCGAGACGTCGATCAGGCGGCGCGTGAGGTAGCCCGAGTCCGCGGTGCGGATGGCAGTGTCGGCGAGACCCTTTCGCGCGCCGTGGGTCGAGATGAAGTACTCGAGGACCGAAAGGCCCTCGCGGAAACTCGACCGAATCGGCATCTCGTGGATGGTGCCGTTCGGCTTGCTCATCAGGCCGCGCATACCGGCCATCTGGCGCATCTGCTGGATGTTCCCCTTGGCGCCCGAGTTGAGCATCATGTAGACGCCGCCGAACTTGTTCAGTTCCGCGGAGACTCCCTCGGTCACCTTATTGGTGATGTCCGTCCAGATTTCGACCGCCTGCGCGTGCCGCTCTTCCTCGGTAATGAGTCCGCGTCGGAACTGCCGCTGGATCTCCTCGATGCGGCGATCCGCATCCTTCAGAAGTTCCGCCTTGCGCTCGCGCGGAATGGTGATGTCCGAGATCGCGATCGTGATCCCGGAACGGGTCGCGAGATCGAAGCCCAGGTGGGTCAGCGCGTCGCAGACATCGGCGGTGCGCTCGACGCCGTAGCGCCGATAGACATCGCCCACGACGGAGCGCAACTGCTTCCGATCCATCACCTCGAAGCGCGTATAGCGCATCTCCTCGGGCAGAACCTGATTGAAGAGGATGCGCCCGTAGGTGACGCCCATGAGTTCGACCGCGCCGGTCAAGGGGTTCGGCAGGCGGCACTTGATGTCCGCCTGGAGATCGATCTGACCGAACTCATAAGCGAGTCGGGCATCGTCTGCGTCCGCAAAGATGCGTCCCTCGCCCTTGGCACCCGGGCGTGGCAGCGTCATGTAGTAGCAGCCCAGAACCATGTCGAGGGTGGGAGAGACGATCGGGTCGCCGGACGATGGCGAGAGGAGGTTGTGCGAGGACAGCATGAGGGTGCGGGCCTCATCGCGCGCGGCCATCGAGAGCGGAACGTGAACGGCCATCTGATCGCCGTCGAAGTCCGCGCCGAAGGCGGTGCAGACGAGTGGATGGAGTTGGATCGCCGACCCCTCGATGAGCACCGGAAAGAACGCCTGAATGCCCAGCCGGTGGAGGGTGGGCGCCCGGTTGAGAAGAACCGGATGATCCTGGATCACCTCTTCGAGGACATCCCAGACCTCGGGCCGAGCGCGTTCCACGATGCGCTTGCCCGACTTGATGTTGTACGCGAACCCTCGTTCGACGAGCTTGCGCATGACGAATGGCTTGAAGAGTTCCAGCGCCATCCTCTTGGGGAGGCCGCACTGGTGCAGCTTGAGAGTTGGACCGACGACGATCACGGAGCGACCCGAGTAGTCGACCCGCTTCCCGAGGAGATTCTGCCGGAATCGGCCCTGCTTCCCCTTGAGGAGGTCGCTGAGCGACTTGAGCTTGTGGTTCGCGGAACCCGAGACCGCGCGACCGCGCCGACCGTTATCGATCAGCGAGTCGACCGCCTCTTGAAGCATCCGCTTCTCATTGCGGATGATGATCTCCGGGGCGCCGAGCTCCAACAGTCGCTTGAGGCGGTTGTTGCGATTGATCACCCGGCGATAGAGGTCGTTCAGGTCCGAGGTTGCGAAGCGCCCGCCATCGAGTTGAACCATCGGCCGAATATCCGGCGGCAGCACGGGCAGCACGGTGAGGATCATCCATTCAGGGCGGTTGCCGCTCTTCCGGAAAGCCTCGACCACGCGCAGCCGCTTGGTGGCCTTCTTGCGACGCTGACCTGAACCGGACGATAGCCGGATCTCGCGCCGCAGCTCGTCCGCGAGCTCGTCAAGATCGATCTCGGCGAGGAGGTCGCGGACCGCCTCGGCCCCCATCCCGGCGCTGAAGACGTGACCGAAGTTCTCGTTGAGCTCCCGATACCGCGTCTCGGTCAGGAGCTGGTACTTCTTGATCGACTCGAGGTCGGTGCGCATCGTGTCGATCGAGTTGCGGAGCTTGTCGCCGATCTCGGCGATGTGGCGCTGCAGGTCGGCTCGCTCGCGATCCGCCTGGGCGTGCGCCGTCTGGATCTGCTGCGAGGCCCGATCGTTGATCGCGGTTCGCTCCGCCTCAATCGGCTGCAGCGACTTCTGGCGTGCCAGTTCGTGCCGCTCATCGAGCGCGTTCAGCGTCTCGGGCGTGACCCGGCTGTCCCGGGGCAGGAAAGGCACATCATCCACGTCGTGGAATGAGATCGGGTCGCTCAGGGCCTTGCCGATGAGGAGCTGCAGGTTGGATCGGAGCTCGTTCGCGTCGGCGTCGATCGCGGCCAACTCGCGCGCCTGCCGCTCGTCGAGCGTGGCGAGTTGCTCGGCGCGCCGCTGTTCGATCGAGCGCTCGCGCTCATCGATCTCGGTCTGGATCTCGTCGATGCGCTCCCGCGCCTCGGCCTCCTCCCGGATGATGCGCTGCTCGATGTCGTCGGTGAGCGTCTGGAGGGCGCTCTGCCGGACCTCCTCGTCGACCCGCGTGACGACGTACTGCGCGAAGTAGAGGACGCGTTCCAGCGAGCGCGGTGAGATGTCGAGGAGAAGCCCGACACGGCTCGGCGTGCCCTTGACGAACCAGATGTGAGAGACCGGCGCAGCCAGATCGATGTGTCCCATCCGCTCTCGGCGCACCTTCGCCCGGGCGACCTCGACGCCGCACTTGTCGCAGATCACGCCCTTGTAGCGGACCTTCTTGTATTTGCCGCAGTAGCACTCCCAGTCCTTCGTCGGGCCGAAGATGCGCTCGCAGAAGAGCCCATCCTTCTCTGGCTTCAGGGTCCGATAGTTGATCGTCTCCGGCTTGGTGACCTCACCGTACGACCATGACTTGATCTGGTCCGGCGATGCCAGACCGATTCGGACCGCATTGAAGTCGTTGACCTCGAGCATCAGATACCCCTTCCCTGGTTTCGCGTCGCGCTGTTCGCGGAGTTCAGTCGGTCAGTTCCGGATGGCTCATGTCCACGCCCAGGCGCGGCATCTCATCTTCGTAACCGGTACTGTCGTCCTGGAACTCGATGGCCTCCTCGTCCTCGTTCAGGACCTCGACAGCGAGGCCGAGGGACTGCAGCTCTTTCACGAGCACCTTGAACGACTCGGGCACGCCCGGCTCGAGGATGTCCTCGCCCTTGACGATGGCCTCGTATGTCTTGACCCGACCCACGATGTCGTCGGATTTCACGGTGAGGATTTCCTGGAGGATGTGCGCCGCGCCGTACGCCTCGAGCGCCCAGACCTCCATCTCGCCGAAGCGCTGGCCACCGAACTGCGCCTTGCCGCCCAGCGGCTGCTGGGTGATGAGGCTGTACGGTCCGGTCGAGCGCGCGTGGATCTTGTCCTCGACGAGGTGGATCAGTTTGAGCATGTAGATGTTGCCGACGGTGACGCGCTGATCGAAGAGTTCGCCGGTGCGTCCATCGCGGAGCACCGACTTGCCGTCCGGATTGAACCCGGCCTCGCGGAGCATCTCTTCGATGCGATCCTCACGCGCTCCATCGAACACCGGGGTAGTGATCCTGCGGCCGATCGCCTGGGCTGCCCACCCGAGATGCGTCTCCAGAATCTGACCGACGTTCATGCGGGATGGCACGCCGATCGGGTTCAGAATGATCTCGTCGGGCCGACGATCCGGGTGGTACGGCTTGTCCTCGGCCGGAAGATTCCGCGCGATGTCGCCCTTGTTGCCATGTCGGCCGGCCATCTTGTAGCCCTCGGAGTTCTTCCGATTCTGGGCGATCGAGACGCGCACCAACTGATTGACGCCGGCGGGTAGCTCATCCTGGCTATCCCGGCTGAAGACCCGCACGTCGACGACCTTGCCGCGCTCGCCATGCGGAACGCGGAGACTGGTGTCCTTCACCTCTCGCGCTTTCTCGCCAAAGATCGCGCGGAGAAGACGTTCCTCGGCGGTGAGTTCCGTCTCCCCCTTCGGGGTGATCTTCCCGACCAGGATGTCGCCCGGGCCGACCTCGGCCCCCACGCGGATGATTCCCCGCTCGTCCAGGTCGCGAAGCGCCTCATCGCCGACATTCGGGATCTCGCGCGTGATCTCTTCGGGGCCAAGCTTGGTGTCACGGGCCTCGATCTCATGCTTCTCGATGTGGATCGAGGTAAACCGATCGTCGCGCACGAGACTCTGCGAGATGATGATCGCGTCCTCGAAGTTGTACCCCTCCCAGGACATGAAGGCGACCGTGACGTTCTGGCCCAGCGCGAGTTCGCCGTTCTCCGTCGACATCGAGTCGACGAGCGGCTGCCCCTTCTTGACCCGCACGCCGCGCTCGACGATGGGCCGCTGATTGATGCACGTTCCCTGGTTCGATCGCACGAACTTCATAAGCGGGAACCGGTGCAGGTTCCCCTCGCCGTCCCGGACGACAATCTCGTTGGCGGTCGCGCTGGCGATCTCGCCATCCACCGGTGAAGTGATCACCTGGCCGCTATCGCGGGCTGCCCGCGCTTCCATGCCCGTACCAACGATCGGTGCCTCGGGCCTCACAAGCGGGACGGCCTGCCGCTGCATGTTCGCGCCCATGAGCGCGCGGTTCGCATCGTCGTGCTCCAGGAATGGGATCAAGGCCGACGCGACCGAGACGATCTGCTTCGGAGAGACGTCCATCAGTTCGATGCGATCTGGCTGGAGGAGGCCGACATCCTCACCCATCCGGGCCTCGACGCGGTCGCTCGCGAAGTGGCCGGATTCGTCCAATCCCGCGCTCGCCTGCGCGATCGTGTAGCGATCCTCTTCATCTGCCGGCAGATGGAGGATGTCTTCCGAGACGATGGGGCGGAACTTCACGAACTCCACGCCCGCGCGCACGATCTTCTTGACTGTGGCCTCGTCGAGCGTGGTCCCGGCCTGGGCCAGAACACGGTTCGACTTCGGATCGACGACGTTCTGCGTCAGCACGCGACCGACGAGCCAGCCGCTCTCGCGCGCGAAATCGAGTACCCGGGTTGGGGTGAACTTGCCATCCTGCCGCTCGGCCTCTCCCGTGCTGTTCCTTGCACCGGAGTAGACGCGTCGGTACGGAGTCTCGACGAATCCGTAGTCGTTGATGCGCCCGTAGGTCGCGAGGGTACCGATGAGGCCGATGTTCGGGCCCTCAGGCGTCTCGATCGGGCAGATTCGGCCGTAGTGCGAGTGATGCACGTCGCGCACGTCCATCCCGGCGCGTTCCCGGTTCAAGCCGCCCGGACCGAGCGCGGAGAGACGACGCTTGTGCGTCAGTTCGGCCAACGGGTTCGTCTGATCCATGAACTGAGATAGCTGCGAGCCGCCGAAGAACTCCTTCATCGCCGCGACAACGGGGCGGATGTTGATCAGTGCCGCCGGCGTCGCCGTCTCGGGGTCCTGAATGGACATCCGCTCCTTGACGACGCGCTCCATGCGCAGCAAACCGACCCGAAACTGGTTCTGGATCAACTCGCCCACCGCGCGCACCCGCCGATTGCCGAGGTGGTCGATGTCGTCGGCCTCGGTCACACCATTGTTGATCCGGATCATCGTCTCGATGATCTTGACCAGATCGCGCTTGGTCAGAATCCGGCGATCATCGGCCGGCTCGATGTTCAGGCGTCGATTGACCTTGTAGCGCCCGACCTTGCCCAGGTCGTAACGGCGCGCGTTGAAGAAGAGGGAACGCAGCAGGTTCTTCGAGTTATCGGCGGTCGGCGGATCACCGGGTCGAAGCCGACGATAGAACTCGAGAAGCGCCTCATCGCTCGACTCGACCATGTTCTTCGAGATCGTCTCGCGAATGTACTGCCGGTTCTCGCCTGAGTCGACGTGGGCGAATGTATCCAGGATCTGTTCTGAGGTGCCGAACCGATACTCCGGGTCCGCGCTCTCCACCGCCTCGATGGCGCGAAGGAACGTGGTGATCGGCAGTTTCCGCTTTCGATCCACCTTTACCGAGATCACGTCTTTGTTTGAGGTCTCGAACTCCAACCACGCGCCGCGGTTCGGGATGAGCTTCGCGTAGCAGAGTCGTCGCCCCGTCGTCGGGTCGGTCTCAAGGGTGAAGTACACCCCGGGTGAGCGGACCAACTGGGAGACCACCACGCGCTCGGCCCCGTTGATGATGAAGGTGCCGTTTGCGGTCATCTGGGGGAACTCCCCCATGAAGATCTCCATTTCCTTGATCTCGCCGCTCTCCTTGGCGACGAGACGGGTGCGCACCTTCAGCGGCACGGAGTTGGTCATGTCGCGATCGCGACACTCCGCCTCGGTGTACTTCGGCGGACCGAACGTGTAGCTATCGAAGTGGAGTTCCAGATTCTTGCCGGTGAAGTCCGTAATGGGCGAGATCTCGCTGAAGAGTTCCTTCAATCCCTCGTTCTTGAACCACTCGAACGAGCGAATCTGCACATCGATCAGATTGGGGATCGGGAGGACCTCGGTGATGCGGCCGAAGTTCTCTCGCTGCGTGGCGAGGCCGTTGGCCACGGTGCCCGGTGCAGTAGCTAGCGCCATTCAGGCAAACTCCTCAATGCGGCCCCTCGTCATGTGCGAGCGGCGGTACGGGGCCGGCTTCCGATCCGGATCGGAACTGGCTGAAGGCATGGCGAAACGCAGGCTCGGCCCAGGAATCACCATTCTAGTTCCCGGCGGGACCCCTGCACAACTGACAGAGCGTCTCTCAAGCCCGGCGCGCGGTCGATGAGACGCTGGCAGCGGTTCGGTCGACGCTGCGGGCCGACGAACACTGCCGTTCCCGGCGGCCACCCAGCAGGCTGTGAGCGACCCCGACGACCTGGCAGACCAAGGGGATCGGCGTGCGGCCGCCCCGCAACCAGTCCCCGAATCGGGTTGAACGGATCCGCTGTCGGTCGCTCACGGAGGCGAGCAGGCGCCGCAACGCGCAAGCCATGTGCATCCGACGTGCCCCAGTCACGTCGGACCGTATCGGGCATGCGGCCGGGCAGCGCGCGGACCGTGCGGCGGAGCGCTCCGGCGCGCTTACATCGCCTGTGCAGCGCTGTATCCGTGCGCGGCGAGTGCTCGTCTGGCTTCCTCCCGGTCATCCCAGGGGTACTCGGTTGCGCCGATGCAGAGACTCTGTTCGTGGCCCTTTCCGGCGAGAAGGACGGTGTCACCCGCTCTCGCGAGGCCAATCGCGTGGGAGATCGCGGCACGTCGATCCAGGATGGTGATGGATCGACCTCCCACCGACCGGATACCCCGCACGACCGCCGCGGCGATCTCATTCGGTGACTCACCACGTGGGTCCTCATTGGTGACGATACTGAGATCCGCCGCGCCCCCGGCGATCGCTCCCATGGGGAAGCGCTTCCCTGCGTCCCGTTCTCCGGCGCAGCCAAAGACGACGATGATGCGCCCGGGGGTTGATTCGCGCGCGTGCGTGAGAACGCGTCGCAGTGCCTCCGGGGTGTGCGCGAAGTCGACGATGACCGAGAACGGCTGCCCCTGCTCGATGACCTCGTACCGTCCTGGTATCCCCGTGAAGGCTCCGAGCCCGAGCGCGATCTCGCCCAGACTCGACCCGAGTGCGTGGGCTGCCGCCGCGGCGGCCAGCGCATTGAGGATGTTATGGGCGCCCGGTGCCGGTAAAGTCACCCTCGCGGCGTTCACACCGATGCGCAGCGTGAATGTGCTGGCGCGCGGGCCACAGAGGGCTTCTGACGCCACGACATCGGCGGCCGCGGCGACGCCGTAGGTCAGGGTTCGCGCCTCCGCGTTCCGGGACAGGCGTCCAAACGATCGGTCGTCGGCGTTGAGAATCGCCCACGCCGGGCCGGGCTTTGCTCGGGTTCGCCGGAGTCCATCGAAGAGTTGCGCCTTGGCCTCCAGGTAGGCGTGATCCGAGCCGTGGAAGTCGAGGTGATCGCGTGTCACATTCGTGATCACGCCGAGATCGAACTCGATGCCCGCCACCTTCTCCATCGCCAGCGCGTGCGACGTGACCTCGAGGATTGCGGTGTCGCGGCCATCGGCAACCATCGCGCCCAGGAGTGAGAACAGTTCCGGCGGATCTGGCGTGGTAGTGTGGAGGCCCGTCGCCTGTTCCGGACGATCGCCGGTCCTGGCGCCGATCGTCGTTACCAGACCGGTTCGACGCTCGCCGCCGCGAAGAATCGTGTCGAGCATCGTCGCGGTGGTCGTCTTGCCGTCCGTGCCCGTGACGCCGATGACGGTCAGTTCCCGATCCGGGGATCCGTGCGCGGCGCGACAGAGAAGGGCCCACGCCTCGCGTCCGGAGCGGACCGGAAAGCAGGGCACGGTATCCGTCGCTAAGGCGCGGTCCCCCTCGACGACGACCGCGCAGGCACCGCGCCGCCCCGCCTCATCGATGTATGCCCGGCCATCGACGCGCACGCCGGGGTAGGCGACGAAGAGATCGCCGGGATGGACGCACCGGCTATCCGTCTGGATGGCGCCAACATCGCGGTCCGCGACCGTTTCCGGCAGGGTGATGGAGATGCTCGCGAGCAGGGCGCCGAGCCGCATCGCGTCAGCGGTGGCGTTGCGCTGAGTAATCTGCCATGAGTTCGAGAGTCCGCCGTGCCTCGCCGTGCGGGAAGGCGGCGAGCGCCTCGCGTGCGCGGGCGGCATAGCGCATGGCCTCGCCCATCGCGTGATCGATCGCTGCCGAGCCAGCGATTCGCGCGATCGCCTGATCGAGGAGCGCCGGCGTCGTGATCTCCCCATCCACCGCCGCGCGGATCAGCGGGTCGGACAGATTCTCGATCGCCCACAGCACCGGCAGGGTGATCGTGCCCTGGCGCAGGTCGGAACCGACTGGCTTGCCGAGGACCTCCACGGAACCCGTGAGGTCGAGGACGTCATCTGCGATCTGGAAGGCCATACCCAGGTTCAGGCCGTACTGGCGCATCGCCTCGATGCCATCGGACCGGAGATCGGCGAGGATCGCTCCGCCCTCCGTGGCGGCGACGAAGAGCGACGCCGTCTTTCCCTCGATGCGGCGGAAATATTGCTCACGCGAATGGTCGCCCGCGTCCGCATTCGCGACTTCGCGTAATTCGCCATCGCAGATCGCCATAAGGGTGCGGGCGAAGAGGGCCATGACCGCCAGACTCTCCGTCGCGGTCGCCAGCGCCGCCGATTTGGCGAACAGGAAATCGCCCACCAGGACCGTCGCCTTCGGACTGGCGATCTGATGGAGAGTCGGCGCGCCGCGCCGGGTCGCGGACTCGTCGACGAGATCATCGTGAATCAGGGAGGCGGTGTGGAGGAGTTCGACCGCGGTACCGAGTAACGTGACCCTGCGTACGTCGGCGTGTCCGAGCCGGCTGCTCAGGAAGGCGAGTCGGGGACGCAGCCGCTTGCCGGGCGGTCGAAGGATGTGGCGCAAGAGTTGCCCGAGGAGCGGAACATCGACCTCATCGCTGACGCCCGCGATCAACCGTTCGACCCCGGCGAGTTCGGTTCCGAGCTGTTCCTGTACGTCCGTGGCCCTATGCTCCCTCGTCGGCGAGCTTGAAGGCGCGCCGGGCATTTGCAGCCGTGATCGCGCGGAGCACGCCGACGCTCAGGCCTCGCACGTCAGCTACCGCCTGCGCGACGAGTTCCAGGAACTCCGGTTCGTTCCGCTTGCCCCGGTGCGGCGCGGGCGTCAGGTACGGGGCATCGGTCTCGATGAGCAGGCGCTCCTCCGGCAAGGATCGCGCGGCTCGCCGCACTCCGTCGGCGTTCGGAAAGGTCACGTTGCCGCCGATCCCAAAAAAGGCCCCACACGCGAGCCCCGCCTCGATCACATCCGGATTCCCGCCAGTACAGTGCAGTATCGGCGTACTCCTCGGATACGTCCGTCGCCACCTACCGAGCACATCCAGCAGGTCTCCATCCGCGGAGCGATTGTGAATGATCGCCGGCAGACCGTGGCTGTCGGCCAATCGCAGATGCCGCATGAACCACATGCTCTGGAGGTCGCGATCCGTCGAGCGATAGTAATCGAGACCAGTCTCACCGATTGCGACGACTTCCGGCCGTTCTGCGAGTCGCTCGATCTCTTGCCACTCCTCTTCCGAGGCGCCTGCGGCCGAGAGGGGATGAATGCCGACCGCGGGATAGAGCGCCGATCCCGACCCGGCGAGTGCGACGACATCGCGAGAGGATGCCCCGTCGGTCGCCGGCACGATGAATCCCACCACCCCGCTCGCGTGGGCGCGTGCCATCACTGCGGGAAGATCGTCGGCGAACGCGGGATTCGCAAGGTGGACGTGCGTATCGATGATCGGCGCGATCACGTATCCAGGCGGGGAAAGAGAGGTTCTGGACGCTGCGCCACCCTGGACCAATCGGCGAAGCCACCCCAGGTCCGCGTGCCCGCGGCCGTGGCGGGGACGCCGATCTGAGTCAGCAGGGAGGTCGCTCGATCGGGCATGAAGGGCAGGAGTTCGATGCCGATGAGGCGCAGCGTCTCGATCAGGTGAAAGAGAATGGAACTGACGCGAGCGCGGTCGGTACGGGCGACGACCCAGGGCTGGGTTACGTCCACATAGCGATTCGCGCGGCTCACCGTGGCGCGGATCGCGTCGGTGGCGCCGGTGAACTCGAGACGTTCGAGTGCATGGCGGACCGTCTGGCTCAGACCTCCCGCAATCTCGGCGAGAAGCTCATCCTCTGGAGAGCGCGCGGCGGGCGCGGGCGGACACGCTCCGTCGAGATAACGATTGACCATGTTGACGGTGCGGTTGAGCAGGTTCCCGAGATCGTTCGCCAGGTCGGCGTGGTAGCGACTCGCGAACGAGTCGAGGGAGATGTTTCCATCGACTCCGAAGGGGAACTCCGACAGCAGCAAGTAGCGGCTCGCGTCGACACCGAAGCGCTCCACCAACTCGGTGGGTGACACGACATTGCCGAGGCTCTTCGACATCTTCCGGCCGTTCAGGGTGAAAAACCCATGGGCGTAGACCTTCCGTGGTGTGGGGAGCCCAACGGCCATGAGCATCGCGGGCCAGATCACGGTGTGGAACCACAGTATCTCTTTGGCCATCAAATGCAGGTCTGCGGGCCAATACTTCTGGAATGTCTCGCGATCGTCATGATAGCCAATTGCAGTGACGTAATTCATCAGAGCCTCGACCCAGACGTAGCACGTCTGAGTCTCGTCCCACGGTAGAGGGATTCCCCACTCGACAGTCTTTCGTGAAATACTGATGTCCTGCAGTCCGAGACGGAGCTTGCCAAGGATCTCGTTCTTTCGAGCAGGCGGTTCGATGGAGAAATGCTGTTCATCTTTCGGGTTAGAGATCGCTCGCAAGATCTGATCTCCGAAGGCACTCAGACGGAAGAACCAGTTCTCCTCGGAATACGGCACCGGCGGGCGCTGATGATCCGGGCAGAGGCCGGACGACGTCAGTTCGGATTCCGTCAGGAAGCGTTCGCACCCGACGCAGTACAGTCCGTCGTAAACACCCTTGTAAATGTATCCAGATTCATATAGCTGCATCAAAAACGCCTGCGCTCCGGCCTTGTGACGAGCCGAACTCGTGCGAATGAACATGTCGTTACTGATCGACAGTTCTTTCCACGCACTGACGAATCTGTCGACGATAGAATCCACAAATACCTGAGGGCTCTCGCCACGTGCCTCTGCAGCAGCAGCTACTTTGGCACCATGTTCGTCAGTACCTGTCAGAAAGAAGACGTTAGCGCCATCCGTGCGATGATATCTGGCGAGGACGTCGGCAGCCACCGTTGTGTATGCGTGACCAATGTGTGGAACATCGTTGACGTAATAGATCGGTGTCGTGATGTAGTATCTGGACATAAGCGGTTCGTTCAAATGGTAGCAGACCGGTCGAGAACCGCGACCCCGTTCTCGAGCGGCGGCCGGATTAGGTGCTTCGCTGACGACGCCTCGCGCGGGGGCTCGTTAGGGTGGGCGGCTGTATACTGTGTGCGCCGCGGGTGTGATGTAGTGGTAGCCTGCTTGCTTCCCAAGCAAGCTGTGCGGGTTCGATTCCCGCCACCCGCTCCTGGCCCGTATCCCCTGGCGCGATGACCGACTTCTATCGCCTGCTCCAGGTTCACGAGCGCGCGGATACGGAGATCATCGAAGCGGCGTATCGTCGCCTGGCCCGACGCCATCACCCAGACGTCTCCGGGGATCCATTGGCGACCCACACGATGCAAGCAATCAATCGCGCGCGATCCGTTCTGGTCGATCCGGTGAAGCGCCGCCGCTATGACCGGCTTCGCAGAAGGCTCAGTGAGCCTGACGGTCGGCGCCGAATCGGGTTCGCATCGAAACGGCAGCGGCCGGGCCGCGCGACGTCGGTGGCAAGTGGCGCACGCGACATCGTGGTCTCGGTCTTTCGGACACTCGCGCCCCGACGGCCGATCTACGTGCTCGCCGCGGTTCTTCTCGCTGGGGGTCTGCTCGCGGTCTCCGTCGTGGCGGGCGCGTTCGTCCCCCGGGTGCCGTCACCAGTGGAAGACCTCGACAGGCGGTCCGGCGATCGCTCCACGTCTATCGCGGAGTCGAGGCCGGGACCGGCTCCCACGCCCTACGTGCGGGGTGCGAACCCCGATGCACCGCCCTGGCCTCCCCTGCTCACCGCAGTTCCGGTGCCGTCCGAGCCGGGCGTGACGCTCGACTGGTATCGCTGGCTGCGCTCTCGGGAGAACCCGGCCGAGCGATCCGGCGCCCTCCCGGAGCCGAGCGCGCCCAGAGTGGACCCTATACTTCGAGGGTGAGCATGCAGACGATGATGGCTCTGCTCGACCGTGCGGCGAAGGACTATCGCTTCAACTGGAGCATGATCCATCAACCGCGCGAGACGCTCGCCACCTTCGACCTCACCGATCGGGAGCGCGATGCCCTCATCTCCGGCGAGCGCGACCTGTTGATCTCGGTGGGACTCGATGAACGCATCACGGCCTGGATTCCATGGCTGAGAGGGCGCGCCTGACCTGATCTGCGCCGCACCGATCGAGCGATGTTCGGCTCGATCGGCGCGTGCGAACGCTCGTTACTTGCCCGAGCCGATCTTGAACATCTTGGTGCCGCACGTCGGGCACGTGCCCTGAGTGGCCGGCCGCCCGTTCTTCATCGTCACCTGAGTCGGGGTCTTCATCGTGCGGGTGGTCTTGCACTTCATGCAGTAGGCGTCCAAGGGCTCGATCCTTTCGTTCTCAACTCGCGGTCCGCTGCCCGGCCCGCAATGGGTCGCCTAGTCTAACACGGTGCTATGTCGCTGCCGCGCCCGGGGCGGTACCTATAATGCCACCCACCTCCGCGAAGGATTCCCTTGTTTCAAACATCAACCCTCCCGAACGGCCTTCGCGTGGTTTCGGCACAGTTACCTCACGCGCGATCCGTCAGTTCCTCCCTTTTCCACGGCGTCGGATCCCGGCACGAGCAATCAGGTCAGCACGGGATCGCGCATTACGTGGAGCACATGCTGTTCAAAGGGACGCGTCGTCGTCCGACTCCGCGCGATGTGAGCATCGCGATCGAGCAGCTAGGTGGCATTCTCAACGCCGAGACCGGCAAAGAGGTCACGGTCTACTGGACGAAACTCGCCGCGGAGCACTGGAGGATCGGGCTCGACCTTATCTGCGATCTGACTCTCGAGAGCACGTTCGACGCGGCCGAGGTTGAGAAAGAGCGGGCGGTCATCCTCGAGGAGCTAGCCATGCTCTTCGACTCGCCGGCCGATCTCATTCATCTCCTCATCGATGAGGTAACCTGGCCTGGCCACCCCCTCGGGCGCGATATCGCCGGCGACCGGGAGACCCTGCTCGGCATTCGGCAGACCGATCTGATCGAGTTCACCCGACAGGCCTACACGCCAGACAACGCCGTCGTCGCGGTCTGCGGTCCCATTGCCCATGAGGCAATCGTCGACGAAGTGGCGCGGCTGTACCGGGAGTGGCGGCCGACTCCCGGCCTACAGGAACCGGCGCAACCGTGCCAGCGAAAAACCGACCGCGTTCTGCTGCGAACACAGAAGACGGAACAAGCCCATCTCTGCCTCTCCTGCCCGGGGGTCTCCTACTTCAACGAGGATCGATTCGCCTTCGACCTGCTCAACGTGATCCTGGGCGAGGGGATGAGTTCGCGCCTGTTCGTGCAGATCCGCGAGAACCTCGGTCTGGCCTACGATGTCCACACCTACGTGAAGCGGTTCCGCGACACGGGTGCACTCGTCATCTACGCGGGCGTCGAGCCGAGCCGTGCCGAGCGCGCGCTTGTCGCGCTCCTGGACGAACTCCGCGCGATCGCGCGAGCGGTGCCGGACGAGGAGGTCCGCCGCGCCAAGGAGTTCTGGAAGGGACGACTGACGCTTCGCATGGAAGACACGGGCAGCCTCGCCTCGTGGTCGGGAAGCCAGGAGATCCTGCTCGGTCACGTGCAGCCCATCGAGGATCTGGTGCGCAGGATCGATGCGGTGACACCGTCCGATCTCGCGCGCGTCGCTGTAACGGCGCTGGATGTGAGCACGCTCGACCTCGCGGTTATCGGGCCGTTCGAGTCACCCGACCCGTTCGCTGGGATCATCTCCGGCTGAACCCTCGCCCTGGCACTTGGGACAGTAGTCCGTGGACCGACCCGCGACCTGAATGCGCGCCATGGTGGTGCCGCAGCGCAGGCACGGCAGGGAGAAACGCCCGTGCGCCCGGGGAAAGTCCGAACCCGGATCGACCTTGCCCGCGGGCAGATCCGCAACACCATTCTCGATCGCATAGGTCAGGACGGATTGGATCTCCTTGCGCAGCGTGGTCAGTTCCGTTGGCGTGAGGCCCGCCGCGGCGCGCAGCGGATACAGGCGACTCGCAAAGAGCGCCTCATCGACGTAGATGTTCCCCAGCCCGGCGAGGTTGGTCTGATCGAGCAGCGCGGCCTTTATCGGCAGTGCCCGATGCCGGGCGAGTGCCCGCCCCAGGACATCGACCGTGAAGTCGGGTGCGAGCGGCTCGACGCCGAGACGTCGATCGGCGAAGTACTGGTCCACGTCCGACCGATCCAGGATGATGAAACGCCCGAATTGCCGGATATCCGTCATCCACAATGTGGACCCATCGTCGAGGTCGAATCGGCCGTGAGTCGCCCGGTGCGGGAGCGGCGTATCGAACCGCGGCACGGGGTGCCCGCCGGCGGCCAGGGTCTGGTCCCCCCGCCGGACGACCAGTTGGCCAGAGAGCTTCAGGTGAACGAGGAGCGATGCCGGCCGATCGAACGAGAAGATGAGGTACTTCGCGCGCCGTCCGATCGCCTGTAGGCGCGACCCGACGATGTCGGCCAGCCTCATCGTCCCGGGCTCGACAATCATCTTTGGCTTGCCGACGTGGGCGGTCACGACTCGTCGACCGACGATCACTCTCTCGAGGTCGCGCCGAGTCGTCTCGACCTCCGGCAGTTCAGGCACCGCGCAGTCTCACGGAGCTTGGGGCGGGAAGGGCACGTCCCAGGCGCCTCGCGTGGAAGAGGTACTGTTGCGCCCATCCGGCCATCGGACCGAAGCGCCTGCGGAAGAGGTTCGCCGCCCGTTCGTACCCGCGCGCGTCCGGCGCGAGACCTCGGAGACCCGCGCCGGGAAAGAGGCTTCGCGCGATCGCCCACACGTGCGTGTCGACAGGCACCGCCGCGTGATGTCCCAACGCGAACAGACACACGCAGTCGGCGATCTTCGGTCCAACCCCGCCGATTCCGCATAGGGCACGGCGATCGTCTTCGTACGATCCGGAAACAGAGATCAGATTTGCCACCGGGGAGTCACCCAGCGCGACAGTCGCGGCGAAGTCGCGCACGCGCGGGGCGCGGAACCCCAGGCCGAGGTCGCGCAGAAGAGACTCGGTGCAACCTGCGAGCGCATGCGGGGTGGGGAAGGCGCGAAACAGTCGCCCATCGATGCGTGCGATGGGCGCTCCGGCGGCTTCGACCAGTCGATCGAGCGAGCGGGTGATCCGGGTGACGTTGTTGGCGGCGCTCGCAAGGTAGGTGATGATCGCCTCGAAAACGGGTTGCCGTGTCACCCGGAGGCCCGGAAGTTCCGTCAGGGCGGAGTCCATCGCGGGATCTGCGAGCGCTCGCAGGGCACTGAGGGGAGCGCCTAGTTGGAAGTACTCTGTCAGGATCGGCAGAACATCGCCCGGAGGGAACGACCGAAACTCCAACGACCTGGCGTTGCGCCTCCGCAGTCGAAAGACGCGGTCGCCGATCGTCCCAACCCAACTATCGTCGGACCGTCTCCACCGAAAGCTCTGACCGCAATCCAGGGTGAATTCGAGGTTCAAGGTCTCCACGTCCGCGGCCAGTTCATTCGCAGTCAGGTGGGACCAGGACAGGGTCGGAGGATCAGAGCGGGCCGACATCGCACCAGTTGGCGCCGACTTTGACCTCCACTTCGAGCACAGGATCGAGGGCGAACACCGAGGTCATCTCGTGTCTCACGAGCGTGGCGAGATCCTCGACCTCGGCCTTCGGGGCCTCGAAGACAAGTTCGTCGTGCACCTGCAGGAGCATCCTGGTTGCCATACCCCGACGACGCAGCTGCCGATCGATCCGCGCCATCGCGACCTTCATGAAGTCGGCGTTGCTGCCCTGGATCGGTGCGTTGATCGCCCGGCGCTCCGCAGCGGACCGCACCACACGATTGATCGACGCGATGTCGGGGAGGAACACCTTCCGACCCATCAGGGTCTCCACGTAGCCATTCATCGTGCACGACCGTTTCACATCCTCGATGTAGGCGGCGATCCCGCTGTGGCGGTCCAGATACGCGCGGATGAAGGTTCCGGCGTCCTGCCGGGAGATGCCGGCCTGCGTGGCCAGGCCGTGCTCCCCAAGGCCGTAGGCGATGCCGTAGTTCACGACTTTCGCCAGTCGGCGCTGATCGGCGGACACGGCGTTCAGCGCGATCCCGAGGATGCGGCTCGCGGTGGAGGTATGGATGTCTTCCCCTCTCTCGAACGCCTCGATCAGCGCGGGGTCGCGCGAGATGTGCGCCAGGATCCTCAGTTCGACCTGCGAGTAGTCTGCCGCGACGATCAGGTTGCCCGGCGTCGATGCGACGAAAGCACGACGGACATCGCGCCCCAGATCGGTACGAATCGGGATGTTCTGCAGGTTCGGATCTGAGGAGGACATTCGACCGGTATTCGCGCCGACCTGGTTGAAGGTCGTGTGCAGACGTCCCGTCTGCGGGTCGACCATCTGTGGCAGGGCGTCGACGTAGGTCGACTTCAGTTTCCCGACCTGACGGAACTCGAAGAGCAAGTCGACGATCGGATGCACACCGCGTAGGTCCTCGAGGGTTTCGGCATCGGTGGACCATCCCGTCCTGGTCTTTTTGCCGCGCGGGAGCCGAAGTTCATCGAACAGGACCTGCCCGAGCTGGATCGGACTGTTCACGTTGAACTCGTGCCCGGCCTGTGTCCAGATCGCGGTCTGCGCGTCGGCGAGCTGGGCACCGAGCCGCTGTGACATCTCGGCAAGGTATCCCGCGTCGACCGCGATCCCGACCTGCTCCATCCCCGCCAGTGGCTCGATGCACGGAAGCTCCACCGTTCGGTAGAAGTCGGTCAGTCCGACACGTTCGAGTGCCGCCGCCAGGGCCGCGGCGAGGGACGGAAGCGCATCGGTCCTGGCACAGACCCAGCGCGTCATCTCCTCGACGGAGGGGCTCGCGCGCGATCGCCCGCGACCGGACTCGACGGGAATCGCGGGATCGGCGATGTCGGTCGACAGTTCGGCCCACAGGAGATCCTTGAGGTCGAAGCTCCGCCGCGCGTTATCGGCAACAAACGCGGCGATCTGGGTATCGAAGTGAAGGCCCGCAATGGGCAGACCCAGCGTACGGAGAACGTGAATGGACCTCTTCAGATCGTGACCCGTCTTGGCAATCGATGGGTCGCACAGGATCTCACCGAGGAGCTTCAGCGGTGCGTCGTCGGACAGCACACCGCCATCGACGTGCGCGTAGGCCGCGCGCACTCCAGGAGCGACCACTCCCAGTCCGACAGCCGGCGCGAACGGGCCCACCGCTCCTTGAACGGTCTCCACCAGAACCGCCAGATGACCCGCGGCCCGAGCGGCATCGAGGATCTCCATCGCCGCCGACCGATCGAGGACGCGCCCCGGAGGGGTCGGGCTGACCGTCGGTTCGATCCGAGCTGATGGCTCCTCCGCAAACATCGCGATCTGCGGATTTCCGGAACGGACGTGTGTGGACGGCGCAGGGAGCCGTGTAATGAGCGATCGGAACTCGAGATCGCGCAGGAACGCTCGGGCCCGTTCGGCGTCGAACCGCCCGAAGTGAAACGCCTCGCGATCGAAGGTCACCGGGGCATCGCGACGGATCAACGTCAACGTCTTGCCGAGCTCGAGATCCGTGCGATGGGCTCGGATGCCGTCGCCTACCTTGGGGTCGAGCTCCTCACTCTGCTCGATCAGTCGTTCGACGGAACCGAACTGCTGAAGCAGGCGCGTTGCTGTCTTCTCACCGACGCCGGGAACCCCCTTGATGTTGTCGGACGGATCCCCTTTGAGGGCTTTGAAATCGACGATCTGCGGCGGGCTCAGGCCGTAACGTTCCCGTACCCGAGTCTGGTCGTACATCACCTCCTCCGCGATTCCTCGCGAGGGCGTCATCACCCGTACCCGGTCATCGACCAACTGGAGGGCGTCGGTATCACCGGTCACGATGACGACATCCAGGCCAGCGGCGCTGGCCTGAGCGGCGATCGTTCCCAGAACATCGTCGGCCTCGAACCCTTCCGCCTCCAGGATCGGGATCGCAAGCGCCGCGACGAGCTCGCGAACCCGCGCGAACTGAGGTCTCAGATCGTCCGCTGTGCGTGCGCGATTCGCCTTGTACTCGGTGTAGGCGGCATGGCGGAATGTCGGAGTAGGCCGGTCGAAGGCGACGCCGGCATACGCCGGCCGAAAGTCGTTCAGTTGTTTCAGAAGGACCGATGCGAAGCCGAACACTGCGTTCGTCTGTTCGCCGGTGGATGTCGTCAGTGGCCGAACCGCGTGATAGGAGCGGTGGACCAGGGCGTGCGCATCGAACAGGAGGAGCAGATCGCTCATGGCGGTGCCTCCCGCGTGAGTCGCTGGTCCAATCGTCGCCGGGACTCCGCCAGCATCGCAACGAACTCGGGTCGATCGATGCGCTCGGTCCACATGATGAGGGCATCTTCGCCGTTATCCGAGTAGTAGCGCTTGCGGACTCCCTCCTCGCGGAACGTGTACTTCCGGTAGAGGCGCTGAGCCACGTCGTTCGAAACGCGCACCTCAAGAGTGAGCCGGTGGGCGCCGATTTTGCCCGCCTCGTCGAAGAGGTGTACGAGGAGTAGTTCGCCGAGTCCCCGCCCTCGCACGCTGGGTGAGACGCCGATCGTCGTGATGTGCGCCTCGTCGAACATCAGCCACATTCCGGCGAACCCGAGGATGGGGGGGAGGTTCCGTGGATCGGCATCTCGCACGCCGAAGGGTCGGAGAAAGTGAGAGACCGCGCGCTTCATCTGACTCAGTGGGTCCGGCTCGGCAATCGCCGGCACGGCGCCGGCTGGGACCGCACGCGTATCGTCGGGAAAGTGCCGCAGCACGATGTAGCGGCTGAGGGTGTTCTCGCGCAGTTCGCGCCGGTAGGCGCTGGCTGGCCATGGCGACGCGAAACACTCGCGTTCGACACGGCCAACCTCCTCGACATCCTCGAGGACCATGGGCTGCACGATGTAGGGCACGTCACCGGCTCGAGCGCGTGATGTGTGGCGGCCGCAGGTAGACCGGATCGGGCGGGGCCGTGGCCGCCAAGCCTGGGGCAATCATCCCCTCGTACACCATTCGTGCAAGGATTGCCGGGTCGCGTCCCGGATCCCCGTCTGGAGGCAACCGGGCCAGAGGGCCAAGCTCGCCAATCATACGTATCCAGGATTCGCGCAGTTCGCCGGCAAAGATCGTTGGTCGAGCAGGTCGGACAAACGCGATCTCAGGGCGCACGATCTCATCGGGCGAGAGTCTTTCGATCGACGGGTACACGCGCCATCGCGATACGGCAACCTCGCCGCGTGCCGCGCCAAGGCAAGCGCACACTTCGCTCTCCACACCGGCGAGCGTGCAGGCGATCAACTGCAGAGTGTTGACACCGTGCACGGGCACCTTCAGGGCGAAACCCAGCGCCCGGGCCGTGGTCACCGCGACCCGAACGCCGTTGAAGGTTCCCGGACCGACCGCGACCGCGATCCCTCTGATCTGGCGGGGCAACGCTCCGCTCTCGCGGAACAGCGCGTCGATCGCGGGCATCAGTTCGCGCGCGTGCCCGGCATCACTGGTCCACCGGTGCCGTGCAACGAATCCACAGGAGACGTCGCAAAGGGCGATGCCGCAGAGCGCGGTGGAGGTGTCGATGGCGAGGATCATTGGAGGAGTTCGCTCATGAGAGATGCGCCTCGACCTCCGGCCGCGCGCAGGCACCCACCCCTCGCCCGCCCCTGATATGCGATCTCGATCTCGAGCGAATCCAGCGCCAGCGATGACCGGATCGCATCGGGCCACTCGATGATCGTGATGGTCCGCTCATCGATCCCGTCGAGCAGACCGATCTGCAGGGCCTCGGCATCGGACGTGACCCGGTAGAGATCGGCATGGACGAGGCGCATCGCGTCGGGCAAGAAGTATTCGTGCATCAGGCTGAAACTGGGACTGCCGCGCCAGCGCTCGATTCCCAGTCCGCGCGCGATACCTCGGGCGAGGGTCGTCTTGCCCGAACCAAAGGGGCCGCTCAGAAGGACGACGTCGCCGCCCCGGAGCAGACGCCCCAGGCGCTCACCGAACTTGAGGGTAGCTGTCTCATCGGGCAACCAGACGTTCATCTTCGGCGACGACGCTTTAGCATGCGGTGAAGTGCGCGTGGCGATCCTCGCCGACATTCACGCGAACCTCGCGGCGTTCGAGGCAGTCCTGCAGGATGCCACCGATGTCGAAGATATCTGGTGTCTCGGGGACATCGTTGGTTATGGGCCGGAGCCGATGGCGTGCCTGGAGCGGGTGGCGCGCCGCTGCTCGCTCGCCCTTCTCGGGAACCACGACGCTGCTGTCGTGGGAGCGCTCTCCCTCTCCACCTTCAACGGAGCGGCTGAGGAGGCCGCGCGGTGGACGCGGGGACGAATGGACCAGTCCGCGATGCTCTTCCTGCGCTCGCTCGCGCCAGTTCATCATCTCGGGCCCGTCACGTTGGTCCACGGCTCGCTGCGGGACCCCCTGTGGGAGTACCTCCTGACTGATGAGGCGGCGTGCGCGACGTTCGAGCGGATGCAGGGGCCTCTGTGCCTTGTCGGGCACAGTCACGTTCCCCTGTGGGTGGAGGAGGACCGACCCGGCGGTGCGGTGAGCCGCGAGATCGACATCGGCGTCCCGCGAGACCTGCCCGCTCGGCGCACAATCCTGAACCCCGGGAGCGTTGGACAGCCTCGGGACCGCGATCCCCGCGCAGCATACGGCGTACTGGTCGTCGAAGGCGTGAAGCCGATTTCCTTCGAGCACCGACGAGTTCCGTACGATATTGGCGCGACACAGGCACGCATGCACGCCGTCGGACTTCCGGCCGAACTGATCTCACGCCTGTCGTCCGGCCGATAAGGTGCGGCACGTTGATCGGGGCGCGCCCCCGGCCGATCATCGCGCCCGCTCCTATAATCCTCACCCGGACTGCGGCGACCGGGGGGACGTGCGGATGACGCGCGGTAGCCCCCGGTCAACTGTTTCCGGAGGTACGCGTGGCACGGTACATCTTCGTGACCGGCGGGGTCGTTTCCGGCGTCGGTAAGGGCGTCGCGGTCGCGTCCATCGGTCGCGTGCTGGCAGCTCGCGGAATCTCCGTGGCGGCCGTGAAGCTGGATCCGTACCTCAACGTCGATCCCGGAACCATGAACCCGTATCAGCATGGGGAATGTTTCGTCACCGAGGATGGCGCCGAGACAGACCTCGATCTCGGGCACTACGAGCGGATCATCGACGTCAACCTCACCCGCTCGTCGAACATGACCTCGGGGCAGATCTACTCCTCGGTCATCGCGCGTGAGCGCCGCGGCGACTTTCTCGGTGGGACCATTCAGGTCATTCCCCATATCACGGATGAGATCAAGGATCGGGTACGCGCGGTGGCTGCCGAATCGGGCGCCGATGTGGTCATCGCCGAGGTCGGAGGCACGACGGGGGATATCGAGAACCTGCCGTTCCTCGAAGCGATCCGTCAACTTCATCGCGAGGTGGGCCAGGCGAACGCGGTGAACATCCACGTGACGCTGCTGCCGTTTCTCGCGGCGACGGGTGAACTCAAGACGAAGCCCACCCAGCAGAGCGTTCGGGAACTGCGATCGATCGGAATCCAGCCGGACGCGATTCTGTGCCGATCGGACATGGACGTCCCCGATGCGATCCGTGAGAAGATCGCACTCTTCTGCGACGTCGAGCCGCGGGCGGTCGTGGCTCTCCCGACCGTGGACACGATCTATCAGGTGCCGTTGACGCTCGAGGAGGCTGGTCTGGGCGATCTCCTCGTCGAGAGGCTCGCCTTGAGGGCGGCGCCGCCCCGCTGGGAGGACTGGCGCGACCTGGTGGCCCGAATCCGTGCGCCAAAGAAGAAGCTGCGAATCGCAATCGTGGGGAAGTATGTCGAACTCCCCGACTCGTACCTCTCCATACGAGAGGCGGTGACGCACGCGGCGGTCCACCTCGATCGCGACGTGCAGATCGATTGGGTCAGCGCTGAAGCGCTGGAGCAGTGCGAGGACATCGAGAGCCACCTTGGCGACGCACATGGAGTCATCGTGGCTCCGGGTTTTGGCAGCCGCGGTTTCGAGGGCAAGATCCGCGCTGCCCGGTACGCGCGGAAGGAGGGCGTGCCATTCCTCGGTCTCTGCCTCGGCATGCAGGTGATGACCGTCGAGTTCGCCAGGCATACTCTGCAGACGGAGGATGTCCACTCGCGGGAAATGAGCCCCGAAACGGCCCATCCCGTCATCGACCTGATGCCGGATCAGCGGCAGGTCGCGGATTTGGGAGGGACGATGCGACTCGGATCCTATCCGTGCCACCTCATACCCGGCACCATCGCCGCCGCTGCATACGGCGTAGCGCTCGTGTACGAACGTCACCGGCATCGCTACGAGTTCAACAACGCCTATCGGGAGAGGTTGACCTCCGCCGGAATGTGCATCAGCGGCGTATCGCCGGACGATCGGCTAGTCGAGATCGTGGAACTGCGCGGCCATCCCTTCATGGTGGGAAGCCAGTTCCATCCGGAGTATCGATCCCGCCCCACCCGTCCCCATCCGCTGTTTCGCGCGCTGGTCACTGCCGCGATCGCGACGCTCCGAGAGGGCGAACAGACTCCGCTCCCCCTGGGCGAACCAGTCCCGGCCTGATCGGATTCCTTACGGTTTCCGTAGCTCCAGCAGCACGACCTGAGTCTCTCCAGCGGGGGGGAGTGACGATCGTGTGATGTTTAGCCGCGCCTGGCGCGTGGCTCCGATCGCCCCCTGTTCGCGTAGAAAGGGGTCCACCGGGCCCAGGAAGAGATCTCCATCCGCTTCAGCGAAGTGCATGGGAATGACGATGCGGGGTTCCAGGGCGCGCACCACCTCGGCCGCGCCTCGACCATCGAGGGAATTATGGCCCCCGACCGGCGTCATCAGGATGTCCACAGCCCCGATGGCATCCAGGTCGCCCGACGATAGCTGGTGACCCAGATCGCCGAGATGACACACGCGCATCTCTTCGGCCGTGACGAGCCACACCGTGTTCCGGCCGCGCCGTCGCCCCTGCTCCGCATCGTGCGCTGTCTGAACGCCCACGATCGCGATGCTGCTGACATCGTACTCTCCGGGTCCACTCAGGATGCGCGGTGTTCCACCGATGACCTCGCGCGCGTTGTGGCCGGGATGCTCGTGGGTGATGAGACCGATGTCGGCGGCGATCCGCGCGCCCCTGTGCCGGGCGTGCGGGTCGATCACGATGGTCGCTTCGCGCGCGCGCATCCGGAAGAAGCTGTGCCCGTGCCAGACGATTTCCATAACGATCGAGTGTAGGATCGCCCGGTCACGGAACGTTAAATCGAGCGGCGATGAGGTGATCCGAGCCATCCTCCCGGCGCAGCCTGCTTCCGCTCGTGTGGTCGTATAGACCAATAATGAGACGGTAAGGGCCATCGGGAAGGTCTCCCACCGCCAGCTCGTATTCGACGCCGAATTCCTCACCCGGAAACCACATGTTCGAGGGCATCGCCGCTGCCGGCGGCAGGTCGCTCTGCGCGAACACCGCGTTCCCCGTGGTCGGGTTGATCCCCTCGCCGATGACCTGTACGAAAGTCGTGAGGGGGCGCGGTGAGGCCTGAATGGCCTGCCAGTGCGCGCGAACAACATACGTCCCTGAGCCCGGGCGATGTGATGGCAGTGCGATCGATCGCAGCACGGCGACATCGCCAAAGGTTGTGACCCCGGCCACCGCCTGGGGAGAGGCGGGGACAGCGGCCGGAGACCCGGAATCGGGTCCCCGCGACCGAACCCGCACGGTCCCGGCACGGGTCTCCGTGTAGGCACCATCTGCTGTCGCCCGGCCGATGGTGAGTGCGTAGGTGCCGGACGGCAGGCTGGCGCGGAGCGGAAGTCTGTGTTCCACGCGCACGAGGTCGCGGGTTGGCCAGTCGGCTGCCGGATAGTCTGTCCTCAGTGGCTGATCCGCCTGCACATAGGCACGTCCCGCCGTGTCGCGCAGGCTGACCCGGCTGGCGACGTCAATCGGGCCGGGGCCCCGCCAGAAGGACGCGACGTGGAGGGAGTCCCCGGCACCGATCTCATTGACCCAGCGATCGAACCCGACGAGCGCCGGGCTGCCCGGCAATGGAGCGGCAAACCTAGGCGACGCGTGCGCGACCCGCACGGTGCGTTCGGCATCTCGGGAGAACAGCGCCAGCCGTTTGTTGTCGACCTCGATTTCCGAGACGAGGCGCGCTCGTCGCTCTACTGCCCGTCTGACGTTCCCGTCAGGGTCGATGTCGTAGGCGCCGTTGAGGGTAAGCAGCCAGACTGACTGATGCTTCGCGAACCACTCGTCTGCCAGCGCCACCGCCGAAGCCTCGGTCTGGCGCATATGTGTCGTCACACCGAACCGGGTCAGCCCCGACGGTGCGTGATACAGGAATACCGGCCAGTCCCAGTCAGAATAGAGAGCGACGGCGTCGCCGGGCCGGGCGTAGGCACGCAGGTAGGACGCGAGGGTCTCGTAGTTGTCGGATCGCCATCGGCCTTCGAGCAGCAGACCGGTCGTCGCGCAGGAGAGCGCAAGCCAGGTGAGTCCGACGGCGCGTCCGACCCACGGTTGCCGGGACGCGAATAGGGCGAGCCCGAGAGCAATGAGGACGCTCGCGTGCGGCGTGAACAGCGTCACGTAACGCACCGACAGGGTGGGCCCATACAGGACCGGATTGGGCAGGGCCATGGCGTAGATCGCGAAGGGCGCGAGGAGAACGGGGCCGTAGAGCGCCACGAGCGCTGCCGCGGTCGTGGCGATGCCGCCCGCGCGGGGAGCGGATCGCCGGGCCGCCGCGACCCTCACCACGATCGGCAGAACGAGCGCCACGAGCACCGCGACCGTGACCGGTGTCCACGGATCGAGATGGGCTGAGATGCCGAATGCCATCGCGGTGAGCACCGCGCGCAGCCAGAGGGTCAGGTCGATGACGGTGCCGGCCGCCGGCAGAGGGCGTGGACTGTTCAGGAACAGCAGGAGCCAGGGGACGAACGACAGGAGAACGAGAGCGTTGGTGACACACCAGCCTACCGCGACGCGCCAGGGCGGAGGCCTCCGGTTCAGAAGCTGCCAGAGAAGCCACCCCGCGCACGCAAGGGTGAGAGTCAGGGGTACGAGGCCGAAGGAGTAGAGAGTATGCAGGCCTACGGCAACGATCGTGCCATAGGCAGCCCAATGACTCCAGGCTCGCCCACCCCGCGTCAGGATCGTGACGAACAGCAGTGTCGCCGCGATGCTCAGGACCGTCACGAGCGTGTACATCCGGGCCTCTTGCGACATCTCGACATGCAGTCGATTCACGGCCAGGAGCCCCGCGGCGAAGAGCGCCACCCGTTGCGTGGCGGCGGTTCGCGCGAGTCGGTAGGTCAGCGGAACCGCCAGTGTTCCGAGCAGAGCCGCCGGGAATCGATACGCCTCCGGAGACTCACCCGCGATGAGTCGCCAGACCTTCAGAATCCAGAAGTAGAGCGGCGGATGGACGTCGCGAACTGTCCACTGAATCCCCTCCAGGAGCGACATCCGGGCGACGAGCACGCTCGCCGCCTCATCCCACCAGATGTTGTGCTCGCCGATGCGATAGATGCGGACGCCGAATGCGACCGCCACGATCGCGATCAGCAGGGGGCGTGTCATCGACGCTACGGATCGACTATGACGCGGCCGATCGAGGCCGCATCACCGTCGGGGCCGACCATCCTCTGGCCCGTGTCCGGCCGGTAGAAGCCCACGCGAACCTGGTAGGTCCCGCGGGCGCCCGGCGGAATCAAGATCGTGTACTGGTCCGCGAACGACTCGCCGGCCTGCCAGGCGCGCATAGGGTACCGTCCCGCGAGCGGCGGACGATCGCCCGTTGCCTCAGGCTCCGGACCGATTCCAATCAGGTGGGCGAATACCGTGAAGTCGGTGCCCGGGTCCGCGTTCACGTGCCAGATCGGGCGGATGTCGATCGAATCTCCCGGTCGAAGCCGTTCGGAGAGCGGCACGGCGAGTCCCGACAGGCGCACCAGGCCGAAGTCGTGCCGCAACGCGACTGCCGGAGCCGGATGAGACCGCGATGGTCGGACCTTGACGGACCCGAGTTCGACCCAGTCCGGCTCCGGGCCCGCTGGCGTCCAGTTCAGCCGGCGGAGGTCGGCCCGACGATAGATGCCGAGGACGAGGCGGCCGAGTGCCGGCTCCGTCTCTTGGGCCAGGAACGGTGCGTAACGATCGTCAACCTGCTTTCCCGTCGTCCAGAGACTTGTCGGCGAGAAACCTCGCCTCGGCCAGGCATCATCCTGGGTGATCAATCGTCCCGACTGGTCCAGCAGCTGCACGCTCACCGCGTAGTCGTCGAGCGGGTCCGCGATCGCTTCCCAGCGAATGCGAACACCGAAGGTCGCTCCGGGGTCGACCGTCGCGGCGACACCGGCCGGTCCACCAAGGGACGCCGCGGGCTGAGGTGGGCGTGGCCACAGCCTCTGTCCGATGCGCGCCACGACCCGATCGAGGCGATCGCGCGGCCCGCGTACCGGCGCGAGGATGTCCTCGGCCACGATCTCCGCTGACACGAGACGGATCGCCCCGGCGACGACCGGTCCGGCGCCACCGCGATCCGACGGAAGGGCGCCGCGAGCCGATAGCGCGATCTGGCCCAGCGCCAGCCCGGATCCGGAGCCGCTCGGCGCTGCGCACGGACACTGCTCAACCCACGTGACGACATCGCCGGCAGTCGGCGACGCGTAGCCGTCCTGGTCGAAGAGGCCAATCGCGACGAATACCCGCCCACCGGGTCTCGG
>CAZHZF010000034.1:0-33372 GCA_964536925.1 uncultured Dehalococcoidales bacterium
TCCGCGAGGGCGGCCGCACCGTCGGCGCTGGCGTCATCGCCGAAATCCTCCAGTAGTCCGGCCCACCCCACTTTCCGAGGTATTCGATGGCGCGACAGAGAATCCGCATCCGACTCAAGTCCTTCGACCACAAGGCACTGGACGGTTCTGCGCGCCAGATCGTTGAGGCGGCGACCCGAATGGGCGCACGCGTGGCTGGACCGGTGCCGCTTCCCACGAGGATCCGCCGCTTCACCGTCCTTCGGGGTCCGTTCAAGGACAAGGACTCACGCGAGCAGTTCGAGATTCGCACACATAAGCGACTCATCGACATCCTCGACCCGAATCCGAAGGCGGTCAGTGCGCTCACGACGTTAACGCTCCCCGCGGGCGTCGACATCGAGATCAAGGCGTAGGGTCGGACCATGATCGAAGGATTGCTCGGTCGCAAGATCGGGATGACACAGGTGTTCTCCTCCGACGGCAGCGTGGTGCCCGTCACGATCGTGGAGGCGGGGCCGTGCTTCGTCACGCAGATACGCACCCGAGAGCGAGACGGGTACGAGGCCGTACAGATCGGGTTCGGCACGGCGCGCAGGCTCTCCAGCGCCGAGGCCGGGCACCTGCGAAGTGCGAACCTCTCCGGTATGCGCTACCTCCGCGAGATGCGCGCGACCGATCTTCAGGACGTCACTCTGGGGCAGAAAATCGACGCGTCGGTCTTCCGCGCGGGCGAGTTTGTCGACGTGATCGGCTCGTCGAAGGGCAAAGGATTCGCCGGAGTCGTCAAACGGCATCACTTCCGCGGCGGACCGCGCACGCACGGGCAGTCGGACCGCGAGCGAGCGCCCGGATCCTCCGGGTCGACGACCACGCCGGGGCGCGTGTTCAAGGGCACGCGTCGGGCAGGCCAGATGGGCGCGGCGCGGACCACGGTCCAGAATCTCCAGGTCGTTCAGGCCGACGCCGAGCGGAACCTGCTCTTGCTGCGGGGCGCCGTCCCCGGGGCGCGCAATGGACTCCTGCTCCTCCGTCGAGCGCGAAAGGCCCGATCGTGAAACTGCCTCTCTTCAGCCAGACTGGTGAGTCGCGGGGAACCATCGACGTGGAAGACCACGTGTTTGGCGCGGCGCCGAATCGCGGTCTGCTGCACCAGGCCGTCGTGCGCCAGCTTGCGAACGCGCGGACCGGAACGGCGATGGCACGAACCCGCGCCGAAGTGGCCGGGACAACGAAGAAGATGTACCGGCAGAAAGGCACCGGCCGCGCCCGTCACGGCTCACAGAAGGTCGGTTCGTGGCGCGGTGGTGGAGTGATCCACGGGCCAAGGCCGCGCAGCTACGAACAGAGGATGCCGCGGAAAATGCGCCTTGGCGCGGTCCGTTCGGCGCTCTCGGCGAAGGCCGCCGGGGAAGGCATCATCGTCCTGGAGGACCTGGCGTTCGAGCGCCCGCAGACATCGGCGATGGTCAGTTTGCTCGGCAAGCTGCCGGTTTCCGGGCGCTTGCTCCTGAGTCTGGAGACGGCCTCTCCCAGCGTCGTTCTCTCGGCCCGGAATATCCCCATGGTGCACACCGCGCCAGCCCGGGCGCTCAACGCATATACCCTGCTCAATCACGATTATCTGATCGCAACCGTCGGCGCGATCCGCGCGGTCGAGCGCTGGCTCGGCACGGGGCTCGTGGCTGACCCCGCGGCGGAGACCGAGGAACCGGCAGCACCCGTGGTCGCGGCCGAGGCGGGCGCGCCCACCGATGCTCCCGCACCGCGCCGCCGCCGGGCTGCAAGGAGCGCCGAATGAGCGAGATCGACGTGCTGATTCGCCCCCGAATCACCGAGAAGAACACGATGCTCGGCGTTTCGGGCAAGTACACGTTCGACATCGATCCTCGGGCCGACAAGCGCGCCGTCAAGGCGGCGGTCGAGCGGCTCTTCGCTGTCGATGTCGTGAGCGTTCGCGTGGTCCGTACCCCCGGGAAGCTGCGCCGCGTCGGCGTCAGCTACGGAATGACCTCGGCGACGAAGAAGGCCATTGTGACTCTGAAGCCCGATCAGAAGATCGACGCTTTCGAGGCGAGTTAGGGGAGGCGGGAGCGAACGATGCCGATCAAGCAACTCAAGCCCACCTCGCCGGGTCGCCGTCGCGCCAGCGCGTTCGACTTCGCGGAGGTCACGCGATCGGAACCCGATCGCGGCCTGACCGTCGCGCTCCGCAAGCGCGCCGGCAGGAACGATCAGGGACGAATCACCATCCGTCATCGCGGGGGTGGTCACAAGCGCCGCCTGCGGCTTATCGACTTCAAGCGGACGGTGCGGGGCGTCGACGGTCAGGTCGTCTCGATCGAGTACGACCCCAACCGTTCGGCACGCATCGCGCTCGTTCAGTTCACGACCGGACCGCGTGCGTACATCCTGGCGCCGGTGGGTCTCTCACAGGGCGATCGGGTACGTTTCGGTGCCGACGCGGAGATTCGACCCGGAAACGCGCTGCCGCTCACCAACATCCCGGTGGGGACGACCATCCACGCCATCGAGCTGCGCCCGGGCCAGGGAGCGTCGATGGTGCGGAGCGCTGGTGGATCTGCACAACTGATGGCCAAGGATGAGGCCTACGTGACCGTGCGACTGCCCTCCGGTGAGACGCGGCGGGTGCCGGCGAACTGCCTCGCCTCGATCGGCCAGGTCGGGAACCCGGAGCACGAGCAGATCGTGCGCGGCAAAGCGGGCAAGACGCGCCAGTTGGGGCGCCGACCGGTCGTCCGCGGATCGGCGATGACGCCGCGCGACCATCCGCACGGCGGTGGTGAGGGCAAGGCACCCATCGGGCATCCCGGTCCGAAGACGCGGTGGGGCAAGGCCGCCTACGGCGTGCGGACGCGCAAGTCGAAGAAGGCGAGCGACAGCCTGATCATCAGGCGTCGGTCGGCGTAACGGAGGGGTACGGAGCATGTCACGATCGCTGAAGAAGGGCCCCTACGTCGATGTGCGGCTACTCGGTCGCGTCGAACGCATGAATCGGGCGGGCGAGAAGCGAGTCCTGAAGACCTGGTCGCGAGACTCGACCATCTTTCCGCAGATGGTCAGCCACACCATCGGCGTGTATGACGGGCGAAGGCACGTGCCGATTTACATCACCGAGAACATGGTCGGCCACAAGCTCGGCGAGTTCGCGCCGACTCGCCTCTTCCGCGGGCACGCCGGTAGCCGCGCGACCGAACGTACCACCGCGGTGAAGAAGTAGCGATGGAAGTCGTGGCTCACGCGCGCAATGTCCGCATCGCGCCCCGCAAGGTGCGTCTGATTGTCGATGCCGTTCGGGGCAAACCGGTCGAGCGCGCGCTCGCCCTGCTGAGCCTCATGCCGCAGAAGGCCGCCAGGGATGTCTTCAAGGCGGTCAGTTCGGCCGCGGCGAACGCCGAGAACAACTACAGCCTGGATCGCGAATCTCTCGTGATCTCGCGCATCTGGGCGAACGAGGCGCGCACGCTGAAGCGATGGCGCCCGCGGGGTCACGGTCGGGTCAGTCCGCTGTTGAGCCGATCGAGCCACGTGACGGTGATCGTCGACGATCAGGAGGCGCGCTAAATGGGCCACAAATCTCATCCAATCGGGCTCAGGCTCGGGATCATTCGCGACTGGGACTCCCGCTGGTACGCCGGTCGTGACTACAAGCGGATGCTGCACGAGGATATCGATATTCGGAAGCTCATCCGCGTTCGCCTGAAGGACGCGGGCGTGCCCAGGGTGGACATCGAGCGGTCGTCGAACCAGGTTTCGGTCACGATCCACAGCGCAAAACCGGGTATCGTCATCGGCAAGTCGGGCGCGAAGGTCGAGGAACTCCGCAAGATCCTCGAGGAGCGCACCAGCAAACGGGTGCGCATCAACATTCAGGAGATCCGGCAGCCGGAACTGGACGCGACGTTGGTCGCTCGCTCGGTCGCAGAGCAGATCGAGCGACGAGTCGCGTTCCGTCGCGCGATCAAGCAGACGGCGCAGCGCTCGATGCAGCGCGGAGCCAAGGGCGTCCGCATCGTCATCGCCGGGCGCCTTGGCGGCTCGGAGATGTCACGGCGCGAACGCGAAGTGGCGGGATCGGTTCCGCTGCACACGCTTCGGGCCGACATCGACTTCGGTCTCGCGGAGGCCCACACCACGTTTGGTGTCATCGGTGTGAAGGCTTGGATCTTCCGTGGGGAGATCATTGCCGAGCGCCGCCGTGGCCAGCGTCAGGCGCCCAGGCCCGCGCCAGTGACCGATGCGGACGCCGATGCGCTGCAGGACGCGCTCGTCGCACCCGTGGAGAGTCCACCGGCGGAGACGAACTGATGTTGATGCCCAAGCGCGTCAAGTTTCGGAAGCACCACCGCGGCCACCGCCGCGGCAAGGCGCATGCCGGAAGCACCATGGCGTTCGGTTCCGTGGGCCTGCAGGCGCTCGAGGCGGCGTGGATCGACAGCCGGCAGATCGAGGCGGCGCGAATCGCGATGACACGATCGATCCGGCGGGGCGGTCAGGTCTGGATTCGCATTTTTCCCGACAAGCCGGTAACGGCTAAGCCGGCCGAGACGCGTATGGGAAGCGGCAAGGGCGCACCGGACCACTGGGTCGCGGTCGTGAAGCCCGGACGCATTCTGTTCGAGATCGGCGGCATCGAGGACGAGGCGGCCCAGGGCGCGCTGAAGGTCGCGAGCCACAAACTTCCGATTCGCACACGGATCGTCACCCGTCAGGTCGATGCCGAGGCTCCGGCGCCCGAGGCGGCCGAGCAGGAGGAGTCGCATGCGACCGAGTGAGGCGCGGGAACTCGACAGTAGCGCGCTGGCCGTCCAGATCGACGAAGCGCGCGCCGAACTGCGCAATCTGCGATTCCAGCACGCGACCCATCAACTGCAGAACACGGCGCGATTCGGCGTCGTCCGTCGCACGATCGCTCGATTGCTGACGATCCAGCGCGAGCGCGAATTGAGTCGAGGTGGAGCCCGGTGACCGAAGAGAAGAGCGCGCCACGCACGTCCCATCGTCGCGCCATGGTCGGACGCATCGTGTCGAACAAGATGCAGAAGACCGTGGTGGTCGCGGTACAGAAGATCCAGCACCATCGGCTCTACAAGCGCGCCATCCGTGTGACGCGCAAGTACTACGCGCACGACGAGACCGATCAGCTCGCAATCGGCGACACGGTGAGGATTGTCGAGACGCGGCCGCTCTCGCGCCTCAAGCGGTGGCGCGTCGCCGAGGTGCTTCGTCGGGGCACGGGCCCCCTTGTGGAGCTCGCGGATCCGGAGACGGCTCCGACAGCCGAGGGTGACACCCCATGATTCAGACACAGAGCCGTCTCAAGGTCGCCGATAACACCGGCGCCCGCGAGATCATGTGCGTGCGGGTCATCAAGCAGGGCGCCACGATCGGGCACGTGGGTGATCTCATCGTGGGCACCGTCAAGCAGGCGGCGCCAGGGGGCTCGGTCAAGAAGGGGGACGTTGTCCGCGCCGTCATCGTTCGGACCGCCAAGGAGTACGGTCGGGCGGACGGGTCGACGATCCGGTTCGACGACAACGCCGCGGTTATCCTCGCCGACTCATCGAATCCGCGCGGTACCCGCATTTTCGGGCCGGTCGCGCGCGAACTGCGCGACAAGCAGTTCATGCGCATCGTCTCCCTGGCGCCGGAGGTCATCTAGTGGCATCGCGCATTCGATCGGGCGACAACGTCATCGTCCTGGCCGGGCGAGAGCGCGGCAAGACCGGGCGTGTGCGCTCGGTGGACCGTGAGGCGAACCGCGTTCTCGTCGAAGGGGTAAATCTCGTGAAGCGCCACACCAAGGCGCGCCCGGGGATCCCCGGCGGCATCATCGATAAAGAGGCCTCGCTCCACATCTCCAATGTCGCCCTGGTGGATCCGCAGACGGGCAAGGCGACGCGCGTCGGCTTTCGCGTCGAAGCCGACGGCACGAAGGTGCGCGTGGCGCGTAAGAGTGGCGAGGTCATCGCCGCACCAAGGCCGGAGTAGAGGGCAGATGTCGCGTCTCAAGGAAAGGTACCAGCAGGAGATCGTGCCGGAACTCGTGAAGGGGTTCGGCTACCGCAGCGTGATGCAGGCTCCTCGCCTGATGAAGGTCGTGGTGAATATCGGCCTGGGCGAGGCGATTCAGAACGCCAAAGCCCTCGACGCCGCGACGCGCGACGTGATGACGATCACCGGGCAGAAACCGGTCATCACCCGGGCGAAGAAGTCGGTCGCCGCGTTCAAGTTACGCGCGGGCATGGCCATCGGTGTGATGGTGACCCTTCGCGGCGAGCGGATGTACGACTTCGTGGATAAGTTGATTAGCGTCGCGCTGCCGCGGGTGCGCGACTTCCAGGGAGTGTCCGCCAACGCGTTCGATGGGCGTGGGAACTACAGCCTAGGGCTGCGCGAGCAGCTCGTCTTCCCGGAGATCGATTACGACAGCATCGATCGGGTACGCGGGATGCAGGTGACCATTTCGACCTCGGCGCGGACCGATGAGGAGGGACGGCGGCTGCTTCAACTGCTCGGCATGCCGTTCCGCAACTAGGGAGAGGAACCGTGGCAAAGATCTCGATGATTGTGAAGTCGCGACGGAAGGCGAAGTACCCCGTCCAGCAGCATAACCGCTGCTATACGTGCGGGCGCCCGCGCGCGTACATCCGTAAGTTCGGCCTCTGCCGCATCTGCTTCCGCGGACTGGCGCTCAAAGGTGAGATCCCGGGCGTCGTGAAGGCGAGCTGGTAGGAGAACGCCCATGACAATGACCGATCCGATCGCCGACATGCTGACCAGAGTCCGCAACGCGCAGACCGCACGCCACGAGACGGTTACCGTGCCGTCATCACGCATCAAGCGCGAGATCGCGCGGATCCTCAAGAGTGAGGGATTCATCGAGGACTTCGAGACAGCGGACAACCCGCATCGCGATCTGAAGATACGGCTGCGCTACAGTGGCAAGCGCGAGCCCGTGGTGTCGGGAATCAAGCGGGTCAGCAAGCCCGGCCTGCGCATTTATGTCAAGAGTCGCGAGATGCCGCGCATCCTCGGTGGCCTGGGGATCGCGATCGTCTCGACGCCGCAGGGTCTGATGACCGCGAACGAGGCTCGCCGCGCCAATGTGGGCGGCGAAGTCCTCTGCTACGTGTGGTAGGAGCGCGCAATGTCTCGTATTGGGCGTTCGCCCATCCCCGTCCCCGCAGGAGTCGAGGTGGAGGTCGCCGGCTCACGCGTCCGGGTGAAGGGTCCGCGCGGTGAACTCACCCGTGAGATCCATCCCGCGATCACTATCGAACGAGAGAACGGCCATCTTCACGTCCGGCGGCCCTCCGACAGCCGGGAGCACCGATCGCTCCACGGTCTCACGCGCACGCTGGTCGCGAACATGGTGACCGGCGTCCATACCGGTTTCACCCGATCGATGGAGATCTACGGGGTCGGCTATCGCGGCCAGAAGCAGGGCGAGCGACTGGTCCTCGCCCTCGGATTCTCCCATCCGATCGAGATCCACCCCCCTCCCGGGCTGGAGGTCGCGGAGATCCAGACCTTCTCCCCCACACAGGCGAACGGCTGGCTCTCGACCCGATTCACCCTTCGCGGGTACGACAAGGAGCGATTGGGGCAGTTCGCGGCCGATATCCGTGCGCTCCGCGAGCCGGAGCCCTATAAGGGCAAGGGCGTCCGGTACGTGGGCGAGACCGTTCGCCGCAAGGCGGGCAAGGCCGCGGGAAAGGGCAGTAAGTAGGATGGGTAACCTGACGCCGCGCGAGGCTCGCCTGCGCCGGCATCGCCGTATCCGCAACCGCGTCGAGGGACGTTCGGAGCGGCCGCGCCTCGCGGTATTCCGCAGTCTGACGCACGTCTATGCACAGGTCATCGACGACGAGCGAGGACAGACGGTCGCCTCGGCCTCGACAACCGAGAAGGATGTCCGCGATCGACTCGACGGTCTGAAGAAGGTGGCCCAGGCAGATCTTGTCGGTCGTGTGGTCGCCGAACGCGCTCTCGCCGCCGGTGTCACAAAGGTCGTTTTCGACCGGGGCGGCAACCTGTACCACGGTCGCGTGAAGGCGCTGGCCGATGGTGCGCGTGCCGGCGGTCTGGAGTTCTAGGAGGAATCCGCTTGCCGAGACTGGATACGTCTGATCTCAACCTCGAGGAACGGGTTGTCAATGTCAACCGCGTCGCCAAGGTCGTCAAGGGAGGCCGGCGGTTCAGTTTCAGTGCGGTCGTCGTCATTGGCGACGGGATGGGGCACGTCGGTGTCGGACTGGGCAAAGCCAACGAGGTTCCCGACGCGATCCGCAAGGGGTCCGAGGACGCGCGCAAGCGCCTGATCCAGGTGCCCCTTGCTGGCAACACGATCCCGCACGAGGTGAACGCCCGATTCGGGGCGGCGCAGGTCATCATGCGCCCGGCGGCGCCCGGCACCGGCGTGATCGCCGGTGGCGCGGTCCGCGCCGTCATCGAAGCCGCCGGTATCCGTGACATCCTGACGAAGTCGCTGGGGAGTGCGAACTCCATCAACGTCGCCCAGGCAACACTGGTGGGCCTGGAGGAGTTGCGCGATCCAGATCGGGAAGCAGCGAAGCGTGGGCGGGAACATATCCCGGGGGCGGTTCGCCTCTCCGCGCCAGAGGCACCCGTGCGGCAGGTGCGCCGCGACGATCGCGGCGGTCAGAGAGGCGGGCGGCCCGGCGCGGGACGCGCCGGCGGACGGGGCGGTCGCTCGGGGCGTCCTGGCACGCCGACCACCGATCAGCCGGTCACGGCCGAGTCGGGTGGAGCAACGCCGTGAGCATGTTGCGAGTTACCTACGTCAAGAGCGCCATCGGATACCGCGCCCGCCAGAAAGAGACGATCCGCAGCCTTGGACTGCGGCGCCTCAACCATACGGTCGTCGTGGCCGACACCCCGGTCAATCGGGGGATGGTTGAGGCCGTCCGGCACCTGGTGAGCGTTCAGACGGTCGAGGAGCAGGACGAGTGAAACTGCACGAACTGGCGCCCGATCCCGGGGCGCGTCGCCCATCGCGGCGGATCGGTCGTGGTCTGGGTTCGGGCCGTGGCGTCACCGCCGGGAAGGGAACCAAGGGGCAGAAGGCCCGCCAGGGCATTCGGATGATTCCCGGTTTCGAGGGCGGCCAGATCCGGATGATCAAACGCCTTCCCCATCGGCGCGGATTCACGAATCAGTGGCGGGTCGAGTACGAGACTTTCCCCGTTGGACTGCTCGGGCGACTCTTCTCGGCGCAGGATGCGATCGATCACGACGTGCTTCGTGAACGGGGCATGCGCACGACCAACCTTCCGATCAAGGTGCTCGGTAACGGCGACATCAAGATCCCCCTCTCTGTGACAGCGCACCGGATATCTGCCACGGCCCGGGCGAAGATCGAGGCCGCCGGCGGAACGGTCGTCGAACTGGGTACCAAGACCGTGCAGGGGAAGCGCCGGGACATCCAATTGCGCGACGTGGCGATACTCCATGGAGAACCGCCCCGGGTGAGGAAGCCCGGCAGTCGGGCCGCGACCCGCGCGAGCGCGCCCGCCACGACGTCGCCGGAGTAATTCGGTGCTGGACGCGCTGCGGCGAGCCTGGGCGCTTCCCGACCTTCGGCGCAAACTGCTCTTCACCGCGGCGATGCTGGTGGTATTCCGGTTCATCGCCCACGTCCCGGTGCCCGGAGTCGACGCGAACGCGCTCGCCGGTTTCTTTGAGTCGAACCAGTTGGCGGGGATGCTCGACCTCTTTTCCGGCGGCGCCCTGACCAACTTCTCCATCGCGGCGATGGGCGTGTACCCGTACATCACCGCCACGATCATCATGCAGCTGCTGCAGCCTCTCGTTCCCCATCTGGAGGAACTCTCGAAGGAGGGGGATGCCGGTCGGGCGCGCCTCAACATCTATTCGCACGTCCTGACCGTGCCCCTCGCCTTCCTTCAGGCCTACGCGACAGCGATTCTCCTGCAGAACGCGCAGGTGATCAGCGGGTTCGGATTCGGCGAGGGCTCCGATGTCCTGCGGACGGTCACCATCCTGGTCGCGATGACCGCGGGCACGGTCCTGCTCGTCTGGCTCGGTGAACTGATCACCGAGAACGGGATCGGGAACGGGATCTCCATCATCATCTTCGGTGGCATCGTCTCGCAGATCCCGCAGATCGTGGGCCAGGGCCTCATCGGCAATCAGAACTTCATCGCCTTCGGGGCATTCATTGTCATTGGTGTCCTGACGGTAGCCGCGATCGTGGTTGTCCAGGAGGCGCAGCGCCGCATCCCGGTGCAGTACGCGAAGCGCATCCGCGGCTCCCGTCTGGTGGGTGGTCAGAGCACGCACATCCCACTGCGGGTGAACTCCGCGGGCATGATCCCCATCATCTTCGCGATGTCGATCATGCTCTTCCCGGGAACGGTCGCGAGCTACTTCCTGGCGGCCGGCGACTGGGTCGGCAGCGTCGCCCAGTTCTTCTACACGGTCTTCCAGACCACGAGCCCGCTCTACTGGGTTCTCTTCTTCATCCTGGTCGTTGGCTTCACCTTCTTCTATGCGATGGTCATGTTTCAGCAGCAGAATCTCCCGGAGAACCTTCAGCGGTACGGCGGGTTCATCCCGGGGATTCGGCCGGGCCGGCCCACAGCCGAGTATCTCTCCTCGGTTTTGTTCCGGATCACATGGCTCGGCGCCATCTTCCTCGGGCTCGTCGCCGTTCTCCCCTTCCTGGGGCAGGTTTTCCTGGGGCAGACTCTGACCCTCTCGAGTACCGGCCTGCTCATCGTTGTTGGTGTGGTGTTGGACACGATGAAACAACTTGAAGCGCAAATGCTCATGCGAAATTACGAGGGCTTCATCAAGTAGACGGAGGACGCGAGTGTTCGTGATCCTCCTCGGGCCTCCCGGAGCGGGCAAGGGCACCCAGGCCCGTTTGCTGGCCGAATCGCTCGGCGTGCCTCGCATCTCCACGGGCGATCTCTTCCGCGAGGAGATGGCGTCGGGCTCGGCGCTCGGCCGCAGCGTCGCGGCGTATATGGACGCGGGACAGCTGGTCCCGGACGAGACCACCATCGCGCTCCTCCAGCGGCGACTACGGGCGGCGGACGCGCGCGGTGGGCACGTTCTGGATGGATTTCCGCGCACCGTCCGACAGGCCGAGGAACTCGATCGCATGCTCGCCCGCCGCGGCCAGCACCTCGATCGGGTCATCGACCTGAACGTCGATACCGAAGCGCTGGTCGAACGGCTCGCCGGACGCTCGATGTGCCCGAGCTGTCAGGCGACCTATCACGATCGGACCGCTCCGCCCCGGCGGCCGGGACTGTGCGATCGGTGCGGCGCAGCGCTCGTGAAACGCGCCGACGATCAGCCGGAAACAGTCCGCACGCGCCTACGCATGTACCACGAGAACACGGAACCGCTCATCACCTACTACGATGAGGCGGGCATTCTCTCCATCATCGATGGCGCGCAGCCTCCCGAGGGAGTAACGCGCGACATGTTCGCCGCTCTCGGCATGGCGCAGGGAGCCCCCTGACGCGATGGCGGCGACGCTCAAATCGCGAGACGAGATCGCAGCGATGCGACGAGCCGGAGTTGTCGTCGCTCAAGTGCTCGGTGCCATCGAGCGAGAACTCCGGCCCGGGCTCACCACACGCGCGGTGGACGAGATCGCCACGCAGACCGTCGGACGTCTCGGCGCGACCGCGGCGTTCAAGGGGCTCTACGGCTTTCCCGCCTCCATCTGTGTCTCGACCAACGATGAGGTGATCCACGGGATACCGTCGGAGCGGGTGCTTGCCGAGGGAGACATCGTGTCGCTCGACTTCGGCGCCTTGATCGATGGCTGGTACGCCGATGCCGCGGTCACCTTGCCGGTTGGACGCGTCACCCCGGAGGCACAGCGCCTGCTGGATTGCGGTCGATCGGCGCTGGAGCGGGGCATCGCACGGGCAGTCGGCGGCGGTCACGTGGGAGACATCTCGCACGCGATCGAGAGCTACCTCAAGACCAGGGCACTCGGGGTCGTTCGCGAGTACGTCGGCCATGGTATCGGCGCACGACTTCACGAAGCTCCCCAGGTCCCGAACTTCGGTCCGGCCGGGCGGGGGCCGCTCCTGCGACCGGGAATGACTCTCGCGATCGAACCAATGCTCGCGTTGGGTTCGGGGCAGACACGGGTGCACGAGGATGGATGGACCGTCTTGACCCAGGACGGATCGCTCGCCGCGCACTTCGAACACACGATCGCGATCGCGAACGGCGCTCCGGAGATCCTCACCAGGCCCCTCGCTTGACTCCGGAGACCCGCACGGCGCGCATCCTCGAAGCGCTGCCGCGAGCGCTCTACCGCGTCCAGTTCGAGGACGGTTCGACGGTCATCGCGCACATCGGCCGGGCGATGCGCTTGACGTACATCCGGGCATTGCCGGGTGATCTCGTGGAGGTCGAGTTGACCGCCTATGATCGGTCGCGCGGACGTATCGTCCGACGGGTTTCGGCACAGATCTGAGGTGGGAACGCGGGCGGAATTGCATCCATTTCGGTTGACCTGCCTCCGCGCAGCGAACTACACTTGCAGTTCGAGTGTCACGGGCACGGGTGTTTGCCGCGCCCATGGAGTACTGACGTGAAGATCCGGGCGTCTGTCAAGCCGCGCTGCGACAAGTGTCGCATCATCGTTCGGCACGGCAACGTCATGGTGATCTGCAGCAATCCGAAGCACAAGCAGAAGCAGGGGTAGAGAGAGCGGATGGCGCGTATTGCCGGAGTCGACATCCCGCGCGACAAGCACGTTCGGATCGCGCTTCGGTACATCTACGGGATCGGCGCGACGTACGCGGCGCGCATCTGCGAGACGGCGCGCGTCAACCCGGCGTCGCGCGTGCGCGATCTGGCGGAAGATGAGGTCGCCCGCATTCGGGATGTGATCGATCGGGAGTATCGCGTCGAGGGCGACCTACGACGTGAGATCAACTTGAACATCAAGAGACTGATCGAGATCGGGTGCTACCGGGGCCTGCGCCATCGTCGGGGGCTGCCCGTACGCGGCCAGCGGACGAGGACGAATGCCCGTACGCGCAAGGGTCCGCGCAAGACGGTCGCAGGCAAGCGGAAGGCGGCCGCGAAGAAGTAGTTCTCGGCGCCGGAACGAGCCAGAGAACGGTTCGCGGATGCCGATCGCAGCGTGACGCGCCCGATGGCGCAGACGAGGTGGATCGAGGTAAATGGCACAACAGACGACCAAGAAGAAGCCCGTCCGCGGGCGTCGACGCGAGCGCAAGTCTGTACCCCGCGGGCGGGCGTACATCCAGTCGACGTTCAACAACACGATGGTCACCCTCACCGACCCGACGGGCGGCGTTCTCTCCTGGTCGAGTTCCGGTGCCGCCGGCTTCAAGGGTTCGCGGAAGTCCACGCCCTACGCCGCGGGGATGGCCGCGGAGGCCGCGGCCCGACGGGCGATGGAGCACGGTCTCCGTCAGGTCGAAGTTTTCGTCAAGGGACCTGGCTCGGGGCGTGAGGCGGCGATCCGCTCGCTGCAGGCCGCCGGTCTCTTTATCAGTTCGATCACCGATGTGACACCGATTCCCCATAACGGTTGCCGCCCACCCAAGCGGCGGCGCGTGTAGGCAGGGTTATCTCAGAGTGGCACGATACGTTGACGCGGTCTGTAAGCTCTGCCGCCGGGAGGGCGTCAAACTCTTCCTCAAGGGCGATCGCTGCTATACGCCCAAGTGCGGTGTCGAACGGCGCCCGGCCCCTCCGGGCATGCAGTCGACCCGGCGCAGGAAGGTCTCCGAGTATTCGGTCCAGTTGCGCGAGAAGCAGAAGGCGCGCCACACCTATGGCGTGCTCGAACGGCAGTTCCGGCGCCACTTCGCGGAGGCCGACCGTCGACCCGGACAGACGGGCGAGAACCTCCTGCGCATCCTCGAGATGCGGCTCGATAACGTGGTGTATCGCCTCGGGTTCGCCGACTCGCGGGCTCAGGCGCGGCAGTTGGTCACGCACGGGCACATCACGCTGAATGGGCACAAGACGGACATCCCCTCCGCGCTCGTCGCGGTAGGCGATGTCATCGGCATCCGGGAGTCCAGCCGCGGGATGGATCATTTCAAGACAGCGCTCGAACAGATCGGGCGGCGGGCGATTCCGGCATGGCTCTCCGTCAATGTTGACGAGGCGGCAGCCCGGATCCTGACCTCCCCCCAGCGCTCGGAGATCGATACCAGTTTGCAGGAGCAACTGATCGTCGAGTTCTATTCACGCTAGTCCCGGGGGCATGCGCACCGATTCGCCACCGCGCGTCGCGGCCCAAGAGCCGCAGGAGGCTGACCAAAGTTGCTGACTGAAATGACTCTCCCGAAGATCGAGAACGTTTCGACAGACGGAAACTACGGCAAGTACCACGTCGAACCCCTCGATCCCGGATTCGGCGTTACGCTGGGTAACTCGGTTCGCCGGGTTCTGCTCTCTTCCCTGCCCGGCGCCGCTGTCACGTCGATCAAGATCGACGGTGCCTATCACGAGTTCTCTGTTCTCCCCGGTGTCAAGGAGGACACGACCGAACTCATCCTCAATCTCAAGCAGCTGCGCCTCCGCTCCTTCTCCGATCGCCCGGTCACCCTGCGCATCGAGGCGCGCGGGACCGGAGAGGTCCTCGCCGCCGACATCATCGCCCCTCCGGATATCGAGATCGTGAATCCGGAACTGCATCTGGCCCAACTCGACGGCGAAGATGCCAGCCTGGTGATCGAGATGGTCGCTGAGCGCGGCAAGGGATACGTTCCCGCCGAACAGCGCGATGGATCGGCGATCGGTGTCATTCCGGTCGATGCCGTGTTCACGCCGACCCGCCGCGTCAATTATGCGGTTGAGCCGGTCCGCGTGGGGAGCGCGACGGACTACGAACGTCTGGTGCTGGAAGTGTGGACCGACGGCACGACAAGTCCGGACGACGCAGTCGCTCAGAGCGCCCAGATCCTGATCCGTCACTTCGAACTGCTCACCGAGCTCGTCGCCCAGCCAACGGCACGGTTCGAGAAGCAGGCGGTGCCAGCCCACGCGATCTCCCAGAAGCTGTTCGACGTGCCGATCGAAGATCTCGAGCTGACGGTCCGGGCCTACAACTGCCTCAAGCGGGCTGGTCTCACCAAGGTCGGCCAGGTCCTCGAGATGACCGAGGACGATCTGCTCGGCGTCCGCAACTTCGGCAAGAAATCGCTGGACGAACTGGTCGAGCGACTCGCGGAGCGCGGATTCCTGGAGAATTCGCGTCTCGCCGGTTCCCTTGCCACAAGCGTGGCGACTCCGGAGAGCGAAACGTGGCCGGATGAGGCCGCCGATGAGGAGTCCGACCCGGGCGCAACCGCCGAGGCGACCGATGCCTCGCCGCGCTTCGAGACCGTCCGGCCGCGCCCGCTGACGGTGTCGGATGACGAGGAACTGGAGGACTTCACCCGGTCGCCCTCCGCGGCGCGACGTGGCGCTCCCCGATACCGTCCCACGCCCGCTCCCGTGGTCGCGGTCGAGGAAGAAGATGTCAGCCCCGACTACGACGCCCACACCTTCGAAGAATTCGAGGATGAGGAAGCCGAAGACGAGCCCGAGGGGCGGCCGCCCCGGGTGTCGCGGCGACGATAGGAGCGGACGATGCGACATGGTCGAAGTGGCCGAGCCTTCTCGAGGCCGAGTGGTGAGCGGCGTGCGCTCTATCGCGGACTCGTCACGAATCTGTTCGATCGCGAGAGCATTCAGACGACGCTCCCCAAGGCGAAAGAGATTCGTCCGATCGCCGAGCGCCTGATCACCATCGCCCGGCGTGGCGATCTGCATTCGCGAAGGCAGTTGCTGGCTCGCCTGTACGGCGAGGATACGGTCAACAAGGCGATTCACGTGCTTGGGCCACGATTCGCGGATCGCCCGGGCGGCTACACCCGGATCACTCGGCTGGGTCGGCGGCTCGGCGATAGTGCCGAGATGGCGCTCATCGAGCTGGTCGACTAGCGGGGGATCACACGCGGTCGCTCGTCGTGACCATCGAGTACGACGGCACGGATTTCTCCGGGTTCCAGCGACAGCGCAATCAGATGACAGTCCAGGAAGCGGTTGAGATGGCGGCAGGCCGCATCGAAGGCCGGCCTGTGACAGTGGTCGGTGCGGGGCGCACCGACGCGGGAGTGCACGCCAAGGGGCAGGTCGTCAGCTTCGCGACGGCGCGCGATCTGAGCCCGGAAGTTTGGATTCGGGCGCTGAACGACCTGTTGCCCGCGTCCATCGCCGTGCGCGAGGCGTGGCACCATGACGGCCCGTTCAATCCGCGCTTTCGGGCCGTAGCAAGGGAATACCGCTATACGCTGCGAGACGGTCCAGCGCGGCCCGCAATCGGGCGACAGTACCTCTGGCACGTCGCCGGGAGTCTGGACGTCGAGGCCATGGATCGGGCGCTGCGGCATCTCATCGGGACGCACGACTTCAGCAGTTTCAGCGGTCGGTCGACCGGTCCACCGCGGTCGATGGTCCGCACCGTCACGGCGGCCCGGTGTCGACGCGAGGATGAAGCGATCGCCGTCGAGATCACCGCGAACGCGTTCCTGCCCCACATGGTCCGCAACATCGTCGGAACGATTGTGCCGATTGGCCGCGGAAGCGCCCCGGCGGACAGCATACGCGAGATTCTCGAGCTACGAGACCGCTCGGCGGCCGGTCCGACCGCGCCGGCGCACGGACTCTGCCTCGTACGAGTACACTTTGGAGATCGTCCATGAAGACCTATGCCGTCAAAGAGTCCGACATCGAGCGAGGCTGGTACGTCTTCGATGCGCAGGGCCAGGTTCTCGGTCGCCTGGCGAGCCAGGTCGCGAACCTGCTTCGCGGGAAGCACAAGACCATCTTCAGCCCGCATCTGGATGTCGGCGATCACGTCGTGATCGTCAATGCGTCGGGCATTCGCGTCACGGGCGCGAAGGAGTCGGACAAGCTGTATCGGACCCACTCGGGCTATCTGGGATCGCTCCGGACCCGTAATCTTGCGGCGGTGCGCTCGACATTCCCGGAGCGTGTGCTGGAGCACGCGATCAAGGGCATGTTGCCCAAGAATGCGCTGGGGCGGCAGATGTACCGCAAGCTCCACGTCTATGCCGGGGCGAGCCATCCACATCTGTCTCAGCAGCCGCAACCGTGGACAGAGCCCTCGGCCGAGCGGACAACGGAAGGGAAGAACTGAACGTGGCAGTCGGGGAAAAGATCACCGCGGTCGGACGTCGGAAGACCGCGGTCGCGCGTGTCCTGCTCCAACCTGGAAACGGCCAGATCACGGTCAACGGGCGTCCGCTCAACGTCGCCCTGCCACGGGCAACCCTGCAATACGTCGCGACACAGCCATTCCGTGCCGTGGGAGGCGCTCGCTTCGCGGTACTCTGCCGGGTCACCGGAGGTGGGATCGCAGGTCAGGCCGGCGCGATCTCCCACGCCCTCGCCCGCGCTCTCGTCAAGTCCGATGCCGAACTGCGCCCCGCGCTTCGGAGTGCGGGCCTCCTCACGCGTGATGCGCGGGTGAAGGAACGGAAGAAGTACGGTCTCAAGCGCGCCCGCAAGGCGCCGCAGTACACGAAGCGTTAGGAAGCGGGGCAACTCTCTTACGTACCTCTCGGCGCGAGCCGGTGTTGATGAATGCGACGGTAGGGCGGCATTGCCTTGCCCGATGAGAGGCTATCGCTCGCAGTGAATGAAACGTGCGGACGACGTCGTGTCGTCGTGACCGGGCTGGGCGCGGTATCGCCGGTGGGCAACACCGTTGCCGCGACCTGGGAGAGCCTGGTGGCGGGCAGATCCGGTGTCGACTGGATCACCCTGTTCGACTCCGAGGGGTTCGCGGTCAAGATCGCTGGCGAGGTGAAGGATTTCCAGCCCTCGCCGATCATCGATCCCAAAGAGGCACGCCGAATCGACCGAAACGTCCATTTCGCGGTGACCGCGGCGGGCGAGGCGCTGGCCGATTCGGGGCTAACGATCACTCCCGAGAACATGGATGACATCGGGTGCGTCTGCGGGACCGCGGTAGGCGGTATCCGCACGCTGATCGACGGGCAGATGTTGCTGGCCGCGAAAGGCCCCGACCGCGTGGGACCGTTCGTGCTGCAGAACCTGATCCCGGACACGGCTTCCGGGCAGATCGCGATCTCCTTCGGGGTGCGGGGCCACAACATGGCCGTCGTCTCGGCGTGCGCCACCGGAGGGCACGCGTTGGGCGAGGCGGCCGAGGCCATTCGCCGGGGAGATGCCGTCGCGATGGTGGCCGGCGGCACGGAGGCCGCGATCGTCCCGCTGGTACTCGCCGGGTTCACGAACATGCGCGCGCTGAGCCTCGAGAGTTCCTGCCCGTCCCAGGCCTCGCGCCCGTTCGACGCGCGGCGCCAGGGCTTCGTGATGTCGGAAGGCTGCGCGATGATGATCCTCGAGGATCTCGATCACGCGCGCGCCCGAGGGGCCCGCATCTATGCCGAATTGCTCGGCTACGGCTCGACCAACGACGCATATCACCTGGCCGCCCCTTCCGACAATGGCGAGGGGGCCGGCCGCGCGATGACACGGGCGCTGCGACGGTGCGGGGTCGCGCCCGAGGAGGTCGACTACATCAATGCCCACGGGACGGGCACGCCCCTCAACGATCGGTTCGAGACCGCCGCGATCCGGCACGTGTTCGGCACCGCCGCCGATGGCCTGGTCGTCACGTCAACCAAATCGATGACCGGCCACATGATGGGCGCAGCGGGCGCGCTCGAGGCGCTCGTGTGCGTGAAGACCATCGTGGAGGGAGTCATTCCGCCCACGATCAACCTGGAGGTGCCGGACCCCGACTGCGATCTTGACTACGCCCCACGTGTCGCCCGGCGTCGGGCGGTGCGCGTCGCGATGTCGAACTCGCTGGGATTGGGTGGCCACAACTCCAGCATCATCTTCCGGCGGTACGACGAGTGAACTCCCGCCGATACGCGCAGATCGTCGGTTGGGGCAAGGCGCTACCGGCGCGGTCGATGCACAATCGCGAGTTCGAGGCTCTGGTCGATACGAGCGACGAGTGGATCCGCACCCGCACGGGCATCGTCGAGCGTCGCGTCGCCGGCGATGGGGAGACCACCACCACGCTCGCGATCGCGGCTGCGCGGCAGGCGATCGCCGTGGCCGACATCGATCCACGACGGATCGACCTCATCCTGGTGGCGACGTGCACGTCCGACCGCCTGCTACCGGGTGCGGCGCCTATCGTGCAGCAGGCGCTTGGCGCCACATCCGCCGGGGCGGTCGACATGAACGCGGCCTGTGCCGGATTCATGTACGCGCTGGTCACCGCGAACGGACTGATCGCGTCCGGGACCCACCGCAGGATCCTCGTGATCGGGGCGGATACGCTCACCCGCTGGATGGACTGGAAGGATCGACGTGTCTCCATCCTGTTCGGCGACGGTGCCGGCGCAGTGCTTCTCGAGGCGAGCGATTTGCCGACCGGCCTGTTCGCCTCGGTCCTCCGGGCCGATGGTTCCGGAGCCGATCTGCTCCACGTCCCGGCGGGAGGAACCGCCTGCCTGCCCAGCACCGACACGCTCGCTCGCGGAGCTCATTACATCCAGATGGATGGGCAGGCTGTGTTCCGCTTCGCGGTACAGATCATCGTGGACTCGACGCGCGAGGTCCTCGAAGCGGCGCACCTGACTGTCGAGGACGTGGACCTCTTCGTGCCGCATCAGGCGAACAGGCGGATCATCGACGCCGCGGTGCGCACGCTCGATCTTCCCGCCGAGCGCGTATTCATCAACCTGGATCGGTACGGCAACACCTCGGCCGCGTCCATTCCCATCGCGTTGACCGAGGCGATCGAGGCGGGCCGCCTGCACCCGGGTGACAACATCCTGATGAGCGGCTTCGGCGCGGGGCTCACCTGGGGCACGGCGCTCTTTCAGTGGGGCGTCCCTCAGCAGGTTCCTGCCACCATGCCGTGGCAGACCGTCGTCCACGAGGGATTGACCGAACGCGCCGCGCGCGCCCAGTCCGTCGCGCGACGTGCTCTCGCGATCGCCGATCGGGTGTGAGCGTGGCGGATACGACGCTGGCAGGCAAGACCGCCCTGGTGACGGGCGGATCCCGCGGCATCGGCCGCGCCATTTGCCTTCGCCTGGCGGGCCGGGGAGCGAGCGTCGCCGTCAACTACGTCCGTAACGACGCCGCCGCGCACGAGGTTGTGGCCCAGATCCAGGAGATGGGAGGCACGGCCGTCGCGCTTCAGGGCGACGTCGCGGTGCCCGCTCAGGCAGAGGACATCGTGCGCCGGGCGATCGAGACTCTGGGACGGCTCGATATTCTTGTGAATAACGCGGGCGTCATTCGCGATACCCTGCTGGTGCGTATGTCGGACGATGACTGGGACACCGTTCTCGAGACGAACCTTCGGGGAGCGTTCGTCTGCACGCGGGCGGCCTTACGCCCGATGCTCCGCCAGCGATTCGGTCGGATCGTCAACGTCAGTTCTGTCTCGGGTGTCATGGGCAATGCCGGTCAGGCCAACTATTCAGCGGCCAAGGCCGGACTGATCGGCCTCACCAAGGCCGCGGCGCGCGAGGCTGCCAGCCGGAACGTGACCGTCAACGCGGTCGCCCCGGGATTCATCACCACCGAGTTGACCGCCGATCTCCCCGACAAGGTGAAGGAGCAGATTCTGGCGCAGGTTCCGCAGTCGCGGTTCGGAACGCCGGATGAAGTGGCCGCCGCGGTCGTCTTTCTCGTCGATGAGGGGTCCGCCTACATCACCGGGCACGTCCTGGTTGTGGACGGCGGCCTCGCGATGTAGACTGAGTCGCCGTTATGTCAATAGCGTTCGTCTTCCCGGGGCAGGGCTCTCAGCACGTCGGGATGGGCCGCGACATCTATGAGGTGTCCGCCGCAGCACGCGCGATCTTCCATCAGGCCGAAGAGGCACTCGGCCTCGACATCAAGAGGCTCTGTTGGGAGGGTCCAGAGGAACTGCTGCGCGAGACGATCAATGCGCAGCCAGCGATCTTGACGGTGAGCGTCGCGTTCTGGGAGGCGCTGAAAGAGAGCCTCGCCACAGTGGGGGAGCAGGTTCAGCCGCGCTTCTTTGCCGGCCACAGCATGGGCGAACTGACCGCGCTGGTCGCGGCGGGCTCGCTCGAGTTCCGCGAGGCCGTGCGCCTCGCCCGGGAGCGGGGCCGCCTGATGAAGGTGGAAGGCGACGCGAACCCGGGAGGCATGGCCGCCATCATTGGCCTGGCCGAGCACGAACTGGAGAGGGTGTGCGAACGTGCTTCGCACCTCGGCCTGGTCCGCCCGGCGAACTTCAACTCCCCGGGACAGACGGTGATCTCCGGTGAGGTCCCCGCGCTCACCGCGGCTATGCAGCTGGCGCTCGAGGTCGGCGCGCGCAAGGTCGTCCGCCTCGCAATATCGATCGCCTCGCATTCGCCGCTGATGCAACGCGCCGCGGAGGGATTCGCCCAGGCGCTGCACGCGACGCGCCTGACCGATGCCTCAGTGCCGGTGATCGCCAACCTCACCGCCAGCGCGATCACCTCCGCCGAGGACCTGCGCCGCGAGATCGTGGATCAGATCACCGGTACCGTGCGGTGGTCCCAGAGCGTCCTCGCGATGGCCGAGCACGGCGTCCACACAATCGTCGAGGTCGGCCCCGGGGATGCGCTCGCCGGACTGTCGCGACGTGTGTCACGCGATTTGCACGCGCTCTCCATCAACAGTGTGGAGGCGTTGGCCGCGTTTCCAGGCAGGCTTCGCGCCATCGAGCAATCGCGGGCCTGACGCGCGGCGGCGTGCCGAACCGGTGAACGGCATCGAGATTGCTATCGATCCGCGGGTGATCGATTTCGGATGGATCAGCCTCCACTGGTACGGCCTGATGATCGCGCTGGCGCTGGTGATTGCGATCTTGTTCGCGATCCGCGAAGCGCGGCGCCTCGGCATCTCCGAGGACGCGATCGTGGGGTGTGCATTCTGGAGCATCCTCGGCGCGCTCGCGGGGGCCCGGCTCTTCCACATCATCGATCGGCTCGACTTCTACCTGCAGAACCCTCAACTCATCCTCACCGGGAGTCAGGCTGGTCTGGCGATCTGGGGCGGCCTGCTCGTCGGTACCACGGTGGGACTCCTCTACGCGCGCGCGACGCGCACTCCCGTGGGAAAGCTCGCGGACGCGGTTGCCCCGGCGATGCTGCTGGGTCTGATGGTGGGGCGTCTCGGGTGTCTGATCAATGGCGATGCATTCGGCGCGCCGATCGATGCGCCGTTCGGTCTCATCTATCTACATGCCGATGCTCTGATTCCGGATCTGGGCATCAGCACCCACGCCTATCCTCTCTATGAGGTCCTCTGGAATGGAAGCGTCTTCACACTCGTGTGGTGGCTCCGAACGCGGCGAATGCCATCGGGCTCTCTATTCCTCACCGCGGCGATCCTGTACTCGATCGGTCGATTCGTCCTGACGTTCGTGCGCCTCGAGGTTACGGTACTCGCGGGGTTACAGCAGGCCCAGGTGCTCGGCCTGGCGACGATCGCCCTCTGCGCGCTGCTCCTCTTCCTCAATCAGCGCTCGGCTGGGGCGAAGCCCCTTGTCGGATAACCGCGCAATGGTGCTGTACACCCGACACGACTGCCATCTGTGCGAGCGCGCCCACACGATCGCGACCACGGTCGCCGCCGACTACGCGCTCACGGTGCAGGTTATCGATGTCGACAGCAGCGAGGCTCTCCGGGCGCTGTACGGGGCCAAGGTTCCCGTCATCACGGTGGGCGGTCAGGTGGTTCAGGCCGGGCGTGTGAGCGAATACCGACTCCGGCGGGCTCTGGGCCGGCCACGGAGTGCGCGAGCGCTCGCGGGTCTGGGGATGGCCTTTGTGCGCGAGCAGACGTGGGAGCCGCGCTAGGTCGCTGCTATAGTCTGCGCTCTCATTCCCGTTCGCGGTGGGCGGATTCGGCCATCGTGACACCGTTTGACAGATCTGGAGCCCCTGGATGATCGATCTTCTGCGCGCGGTTGAGGCCGAGCACCTCAAGGCCGAAGTCCCGGAATTCGCCGTCGGCGATACCGTCCGGGTCCAGGTCATTATTCGTGAGGGTCAACGTGAGCGCACGCAGGCCTTCGAGGGCGTCGTGATGCGGCGGCGTCACGGCGGAGTCAACGAGACCTTCACCGTTCGCCGCGTCACCCACGGAATCGGTGTCGAGCGGACCTTTCTCCTGCACTCGCCGCGAGTCGAGGGCGTCGAGGTCGTGCGGCGCGGCAGGGTGCGACGTGCGCAGATCTATTTTCTGCGTGGCCTGACCGGACGAGCCGCGCGGATCAAGGAACGCCGGGACTGATCGCGCGGGGTCCGGGGAATCGGGCTGTTGGCCGGGTGCGACCCTGACTGCTCGCGAGAGCACGAGTACTGGGCACGAGGGCTTTCGCGCATTGCCGGGGTGGATGAGGTCGGTATGGGCCCGATCTGCGGCCCCGTGGTGAGCGCGGCCGTGATCGTGCGTCCCGGCACCCCTCTCATACCGGGCGTGCGGGACTCCAAGATTCTGGCTCGCCCGCAGCGAGAGGAACTGGCCATCGAGATACGGCGGACCGCGGCCGCGGTCGCCGTGGGAGCAGCGTCCGTTCGCGAGATCGAGACATACAACATCCTGTGCGCATCCAGGCTTGCGATGGCGCGCGCGGTGTGGCGCTTGGGACCGGTCGACTTCGTCCTGGCGGACGGCAAGAAGAGCAAGTACGACCGATTCGCCGAAAGTCAGTTCATCGTCGATGGTGATGCGCTCTGTTACTCGATCGCGTGTGCCTCCATCGTCGCCAAGGTCGTGCGCGATCGCCTCATGGAACGACTCGCACGCCGCTACCCCGCATACGGTTGGGAGCGCAACAAGGGGTACGCGTCGGTCGAGCATCTGGAGGCAGTCCATCGACTGGGGGCCACGCCGTACCACCGACAGACGTGGACGACATTTCAGAACCGACTGCCGTGGCACGACGGCCTGGTGACGGAAGACGAGCGCGGCTGATCGTCCGACAGTCGGCCGGTCGGGTGAAGATCTCGCGGCCGCCTATCTCGGGCGCATTGGGATGCGCATAAGGCAGCGCAACTGGCGCACGCGGTTCGGCGAGATCGACATCGTCGCGGAGGAGTCGGGCACCCTCGTGTTTGTCGAGGTCCGATCGCGATCCACGAGCGACCGCGGTTCGGCGGCGGAGTCCGTGGGACCGCGCAAGCAGCGGCAGTTGCGGCTACTGGCCGATCAGTACCTCCAGGCGACGGGTCACGACGGCCCGTGTCGCATCGATGTGATCGCGATCGACCTGCTGCCCGCCGGGCCGAGAATCTCCCATCTGAGAAACGCCGTGGTCGACTCGTAGAATCGGTCTCCGATGGAAAGGCTCACCCACGCCGCGCTCGCGAAGTTCAGCAACGCCGATACCAGTCGGGTCACCGAGTTCCGATCACTCTTCGACCCTCTCCCCACCTCGGAGCGCCGACGCGCGATTCACGCGCTGAAGGACATGGGTGAAGAGGATGTCGAACTGAACTTCGCCGACGTCCTCGTCAGCGTGCTTGGGGACTCCGATCCTGAGGTACGCGCGACCGCGGTGGATGGGCTCTGGGAGGATGACCGGCCGGCGACGCTCGACCGGCTCATCGCGCTCTCGGAGCGCGATCGAGAGCTCACGGTACGCGCGGCGGCGGTCGCGGGGATCGGGCGCTTCGCGTATCGCCTCGCGCTCGGAGACCTGAGCCCTCGGCTCGGCCAGAGGGTCCGCGCGACCTTGATGGCCGCGGCTGGTCCGGACAGCCCTTCACCGATACGCCGTCGCGCGGTCGAGAATCTGGGTTATGTCAACGACGAGGAAGCGATCGAGCTCATGCTGCTCGCCTATCGATCGCGAGAGGCGGTGTTGCGTGCCGGGGCGATCCGGGCGATGGGACGGACCTGCGATCGTCGCTGGGTGGAGACCGTGCTGACGGAGTGCGGAAGTGGCGATCCGGAGATCCGGTTCGAGGCGGCTCAGGCCGCGGGCGAGATCGAGGATGCGCGAGCGGTGCCGCTTCTGATCCGGCTGGTCGGCGACGAAGATCGGGAGGTCAGGCTCGCGGCGATCGGCGCGCTGGGGGCCATCGGCGGAGCGGAAGCACGGGATGAACTGGTACGCGTGCGAAACGGGAAGGAGTCCGTCCTGGCCGAGGCGGCGGACCTCGCGCTCCAGGATCTGGATGTGGAGATGGACCCGGTCGGGATTCGATTCCGGGACGACCGCCTGAACTGATTCGGTTGTTCGGCCGCGCGGCCTCCATCTAGTATGGCCGCCGTGCGCCCGCGGGATATGACCGTCGATTGGCTGCGCGATGTCACCTTCACACCGAAGGGCGTCGGACGTGGTCCGACCATCGCCGGGGTGCTGGTCCGCCCGCTGGTGACCCACCTTGACGGGCGCGGAGATGTCATCGAACTCTGGAGCGAGTCCTGGCTGGCCAGCGGCGTCATCCAGGCGCGGCACGCGTATCAGTCGGCAACGGATGCCGGGGTCATCAAGGCGTGGCACCTTCACGAGATCCACACCGATCAGTTCACCTGCACGCGCGGGAAACTCCAGGTCGTTCTCGCGGATACGCGGGTCGGATCGCCGACGTTCGGCGACGTAAATAGCTTCACAGTCGGCATTCAGCGACCGCTGATGATCCAGATTCCCCCGGGAATCGTCCATGGCTGGAAGGCGCTCGCACCTCCCGAGGCGATCGTCGTCAATTTCCAGAGCCACGTCTACGACCCGGCCGACGAATTCAAGTTCCCGTGGGACTGCATTCTGCCATCGATCTGGGAGCCGCGAAATGGCTGAGCGGGTTCTGGTCACCGGTGCCGACGGCTTCATCGGATCGTGGGTGGTGGATGCCTTCGCCGCAGCAGGGTACTCGGTCCTCGGTCTGGATATCCGATCGCCAGCCGAGCGAAGGAATCCCCGGCCCGACTGCGAGTACGTCGTATGCGACCTCCGGGATGGCGATATCGAGGGAGTCGTCCAGCGATTTCAGCCTCGCCTCATCAGCCATCACGCGGCCCAGGCGAGCGTCCCGGGCAGCGTCAAGGACCCTGTGGGCGACGCGATGCTCAATATCGTCGGCTCGCTCAGACTGATGGATGCGGCGAGACGCCATGGCGTGCGCAAGTTCATCTATGCGGCAAGCGGCGGATCGACCTACGGCGTACCCCGCTATCTGCCCATCGACGAAGCACATCCGCTCGACCCGGTTTCGCCCTACGCGGTCAGCAAGCACACCGTCGAGCATTACCTGCGCGCCTATCAGTTCCTCTACGGAATGGCCTTCACGAGTCTGCGTTACGCGAACGTCTACGGTCCACGGCAGGATCCCCACGGTGAGGCTGGCGTGATCGCGATCTTCTCGAGGCGCATGCTCGGTGAGGGAGAACCCGTCATCAACGGGGACGGTCTGGACGATCGCGATTACGTGTTCGTGGGCGACGTCGCCGAGGCGAATGTCGCGGCCGCGACGCGGGGCGATAACGAGTGCGTCAATATCGGCACCGGTGTGGGCACGAACGTTGTGACCATCTTCGAGCGACTGCGCGCGCTTACCGGATATCGGGGCGAGCGCGTGCACGGACCCCCCCGCGCCGGCGATGTCCCGAGCGTTCGGCTCAGTCCCTCCCGCGCGGCTGAGGTCCTGGATTGGTTCCCCCGCACCACGTTCGAGGAAGGGACCGCGCGCACCGTCGCGTGGTTCCGCGATCAGGTGCGGATACCGATCGCGCGGTGATGCCGTCGGCCGGGCGTGCGGGGCGCGCGGCGATTCCCAGCGTCGATCGCCTGCTCGGTCACGCGCGACTCCAGCAGACCGTACGGGAGTTCGGGCGCGGCGCGACCGTCGAGGCGATCCGGACGGTCCTGGCCGGCGTGCGAGGGTCCGGCGATGACGTCCCGGGAGCAGAGATCATCGTCGCGGCCGTGGTGAAGCAGGTGCGTCAGGACCGGCTATCGCGCCCACGCCACGTCCTGAACGGCACGGGGGTGATTCTCCACACCAACCTGGGCCGCGCACCGCTTTCAGACGCGGCGATCGCCGCGATCCAGTCCGCCGCGGGCGGGTACTCCGATCTCGAGTTCGACCTGGCAACGGGCGAGCGCGGCTCGCGTCACGCCCATCTCGAGGACATGCTGACCGCCGTGAGCGGCGCTGAGGCCGGAGTGGCCGTCAACAACAACGCGGCCGCGCTGCTCCTCGTCCTGCGCGCGTTGTGCGCCGGACGCCAGGTTCTGATCTCCCGTGGCCAGCTCGTGGAGATCGGCGGCGGGGTGCGGATCCCCGACATCCTGCGCCAGAGCGGAGCGGAACTGGTCGAAGTCGGTACCACCAATCGGACGTACATCGCTGACTATGCGCGCGCGATCACACCCGGCGCGGCCGCCATCCTGCGCGTGCACTCCAGCAACTTCCAGATGGTCGGATTCACCGCGGAGCCGACCATCGCTGATCTCGCCGCGCTCGGCCGGACGCACGATCTTCTGGTCATCGACGACCTCGGTTCCGGCGCACTCGTCGATACCACGACCTTCGGTCTGGCCCGCGAACCGATGGTGCAGGCGAGCGTGGACGCGGGCGCGGACCTGGTGTGCTTCAGCGGAGACAAACTCGTCGGCGGGCCTCAGGCCGGTATCATCGTCGGGCGTCGGGAACTCATCGTGCGCCTACGCCAGGATCCGCTCGCGCGCGCCGTGCGCCTCGACAAGACCAGTCTGGCCGCCCTCGCCGCGACGCTGCGCCACTACGTCCACGACGAGTGGTCCACCACGGTGCCCGTCTGGCGGATGATCTCCGCCACGCGAGATTCGCTGAGGTCCCGTGCCGAAGCCTGGCGGGTGCGCCTGCTCGGGCTGTGCCCTGGAGTGTCGGTGGTGGAGACGGACTCGGCCGTAGGCGGGGGATCGCTTCCCGGCCAGACGTTGCCGACGTTCGCTCTGGCCGTGCCCGCCGACGATCCGGAGGGCCTCGCTCGTCGCCTGCGTCTGGCCGAGACACCGCTGATCGGCCGCATCGAACGGGGTGCGCTGGTGATCGACCCACGCACGATCGATCCTGGCGCGGACGATGTGGTCGTGAACCTTCTCCTAGAATCGCTGGCCCGGTGAAACGCTCCCATACGTGCGGCGAACTGCGCGCGGAGCACGCGGGAAGCAGCGTCACGCTCGTGGGCTGGGTTCATCGTCGGCGGACCCATGGCGGGCTCACTTTCCTGGATCTTCGGGATCGGTACGGGCTCATCCAGGTCGTCGCCAACGCCGAGGAGTCGAGCGCCGCACACGCCGCGGCCGAGGATCTGCGCTCCGAGTACGTGATCAGCGTGAGCGGCACGGTCGCACGGCGGCCCGAGGGCACGACCAACCCGGGTCTGCCGACGGGCGAGGTCGAGGTCCACGCCGAGGCGATCGAAGTCCTCAACGGCGCGCGGACGCCGCCGTTCGAGATCAACCAGGAGTCGGAGATCGACGAGAACCTGCGTCTCCGACACCGCTACCTCGACCTGCGACGCGAACGGATGCGCGACATTCTGCTCTCGCGCCATCAACTCGCCCGCACAGTGCGGGACCATCTGGACGCCCGAGGCTTCGTCGAGGTGGAGACGCCGATCCTGGTCGCACGCACGCCCGGAGGAGCGCGGGAGTTCCTCGTCCCGAGCCGTCTGAGCCCCGGTTCCTTCTATGCTCTACCGCAGTCCCCCCAGCAGTACAAACAGCTGCTGATGGTCGCGGGACTGGACCGCTACTACCAGATCGCGCGCTGCTTTCGCGATGAGGACCCGCGGGCAGACCGAGCACCAGAGTTCACCCAGATCGACATCGAGATGTCGTTCGTCGAGCAGGAGGACATCCTCGCGCTCTTCGAGGATCTGGCGCTCGCGATCGTGCGCGCGATCGCGCCCGACCGCCGTCTGCGTGCCGTCCCCTTCCCTCGAATGACGTTCCAGGAAGCAATGGACCGGTACGGTACGGACAAACCCGACCTGCGTTTTGCGATGGAGATCGTCGACCTGACCGATGCGGTGCCCGCGGGCTTTCCGCCTTTCGATCGCGCGCGCGCCGAAGGTGGGGTGATCCGTGCGATCGTCGTGCCCGGGTGCGCCGCGTACTCGCGACGCGAGCTGGACGAACTCGTGACCTTCGCGCGTGCTCGCGGCGCGAGCGGACTGATCACCCTCGCCGTCGCCGAAAGCGAGATCCGCGGCCCGCTGAACCGCTTCTTCGACCCTCAGGCCCTGGGCCAGATAGCCGGTGCCGGCGGTGCGGGCACCGGGGATTTGCTCCTCCTGGTCGCGGAAAAGGGCGGCATCGCCTCGACCGTGCTGGGCGATCTGCGGAGCGAGATGGGCCGTCGGCTGGGACTGGCGGACCCAGCCGAACTCGCGTTCTGCTGGGTGCTCGACATGCCCGCGTTCGAGTGGGATGAGGCCGCGGGTCAGTACGTTGCCAAGCACCACCAGTTCACCGCGCCGGCTCCGGACGATCTGCCCCTGCTCGAGACCAACCCGTCGCTCGTCCGCGCGCAGCAGTACGACTGCGTCTGCAATGGCTACGAACTCGCCGGAGGCTCCATCCGCATCCATCGGCGCGATGTCCAGGAGCGCATCTTCCGGGTCCTGGGAATGACCGACGATGAGGCTCGGGCGCGGTTCGGCCACATGCTGGAGGCGTTCGAGTACGGCACGCCGCCCCACGGCGGCATCGCCTCGGGTGTCGATCGCTGGCTGATGATCCTGGCCGGTGCGAGTTCTCTGCGTGAGACGTTCGCGTTCCCCAAGACGCAGAGCGGACTCGAACCGATGACGGGCGCGCCCGCGGCAGTGTCCGCAGCGGACCTCGACGACATTCATATCCGCCCTCTGATCCCCGCTGAGCGGACCTGATAGAGTCGCCGTCACAGACAAAGAGAGCGACGACGGAGACAGTAGGCACGCGGTAGCGCTCAGAGAGTCCGCGGATGGTGCGAGGCGGATGCGTGAGGCGTGTCGAAAATCACTCTCGAGCTGCGGCGCCGAGGATGTGCCGAGGCGCGGCCGGGGTCGCCACCCGTTATCAGCGGCGCGGGCGTGTTGGCGCCCGACTGAGGGAGTGCCGATGGCACTAACGCGGGTGGTACCGCGGGAAGGACTCTTCCCGTCCCGTCACCGACTGTTGAAGAGGTGACCGGTGTTCCGTCCCGTGGATCCACGACCCGACTTCCCCGCAATGGAGCGCGACATCCTCGCGTTCTGGCGCGAGAACCGCTCGTTCGAGAAGCTCGTCGCGAAGAATCGCGGCCGGTCGCGCTGGTCCTTCATCGACGGACCGATCACCGCGAATAATCCCATGGGCGTGCACCACGCCTGGGGCCGCACCTACAAGGACCTCTATCAGCGCTACCACGCGATGCTCGGATTCGATCAGCGCTATCAGAACGGGTTCGATGGTCAGGGGCTCTGGATCGAGGTCGAAGTCGAGAAGGAGCTCGGTTTTACGTCGAAGCGTGACATCGAGGAGTTCGGGATCGATCGGTTCGTCGAACTCTGTATGGAACGCGTGCGGCGCTTCTCCGACGTTCAGACGCAGCAGTCGATCCGCCTCGGCTACTGGATGGACTGGGACAACTCCTACCAGACCATGTCGGACGAGAACAACTACACGATCTGGGCTTTCCTGAAGCGATGCCACGAACGCGGGCTCATCTACAAGGGTCAGGACGTCATGCCCTGGTGCCCGCGCTGCTCGACGGGCCTCTCCAACATGGAGATCGTTACCGAGGGGTACCAGGAACTCACCCATCGCAGCATCTATCTGAAGTTCCCGATCATCGGCCGCACGCGGGAGTCACTCCTCGTCTGGACGACCACGCCGTGGACGCTCTCCTCGAACGTGGCGGCGGCGGTGCACCCGGAACTGACCTACGTGCGCGTGCGCCAGGACGGTCAGGTCGTCATCGTGTCGAAGGGGGCGTTGGGCGCGGCGATCGTCGGGCCATTCGAAGTCATCGAGGAGGTGCGCGGAGCGGACCTCGTCGGCCTCGCCTATCGCGGGCCGTTCGATGAACTCGATCCCCAGCACGGGATCGATCATCGGGTCGTTGCCTGGGACCTCGTCTCCGAATCGGAGGGTACCGGCATCGTCCATATCGCTCCGGGATGTGGTGCCGAGGACTTCGCGCTCGCGCGCGAGCGCGGTCTGCCGAGCATCGCACCGATCGACGAGTTCGGCGTGTTCCTTCCCGGCTTCGGCTGGCTCACCGGCCAGAAGAGCGCTGACGTGGTCGCCGACGTGATCGAGGATCTGGATCAGAAGGGCATCCTCTACCGAACGCAGGATTACACCCACCGCTACCCGGTCTGCTGGCGCTGCGGAACCGAACTGGTCTTCCGCCTGGTGGATGAGTGGTACATCTCGATGGATGGCCCGCGCCGTCCGGATGCGCCCGACGCGCGGACGACTCTCTTGCGCGACGAGATCGCTGCGATCACGCGACAGATCGAGTGGATTCCCGAATTCGGAATGGAGCGCGAACTCGACTGGCTCAAGAACATGGACGACTGGATGATCTCGAAGAAGCGCTACTACGGTCTGGCGCTGCCGATCTTCGATTGCGCGCACTGCGGGAACTTCGAGGTAATCGGGTCAGAGACCGAACTGGAACGGCGGGCGATCGGCGGCTGGGATCGGTTCAAAGGCCATTCGCCGCACCGGCCCTGGGTCGACCATGTGGTGATCGCGTGCGAGAGCTGCGGCAACCCGGTCAACCGGATTCCCGATGTCGGGAACGCCTGGCTCGACGCGGGCATCGTGCCGTTCTCCACACTCGGCTACCGCCACGGCAGCCCCGAGTGGGAGAAGTGGTTTCCGGCCGACTTCATCACCGAGTCGTTCCCGGGTCAATTCCGGAACTGGTTCTACGCCCTGCTCGCCCAATCGACGGTGATGGCGGAGCGCGCGCCGTTCCGCACCTGTTTTGGCTACGCACTGCTGCGGGACGAGCACGGCGAGGAGATGCACAAGTCGAAGGGGAACTCGATCCCCTTCGACGAAGCCGCGGAGAAGGCCGGCGCGGACATCCTGCGCTGGATGTACCTCCGAACCAATCCCTCCCAGAACATGAACTTTGGCTACGGCATCGCCAATGAGGTGCGACGCCGACTGCTCACCCTCTGGAATGTCTACTCCTTCTTCGTCACGTACGCCCGACTCGACGGATTCTCCGGTACCGCCTCGCGGGGGCCATCGCGCCCGAGCTCCCTCGATCGCTGGGTTCTCGGGCGGCTCAATCGGCTGATCCGGTCGGTACGCGCGGCGCTCGATCGCTACGACGCGATGACCGCCTCCCGCGACATCGAGCAGTTCATCGAGGATCTCTCCAACTGGTACGTCCGCCGCGGGCGGCGACGCTACTGGAAGTCGGAGGCGGATGAGGACAAGTCAGCCGCCTACTCCACCCTCCACCGCGTCCTGGTGACGCTCGCCGAGATCCTGGCGCCGTTCCAGCCGTTCCTTGCCGAAGTGCTCTACCAGAACCTGGTCCGGTCCGTGGACCCGACGGCACCGGAGAGCGTCCATCATCGCGACTACCCGGCCGCCGACGAGACCTATGACGATACCGCCCTCGAGGCGCGGATGGAAACGGTGCTGCGGGTCGTCAACCTCGGCCGGGCGGCACGGAGTCGATCGGGGATCAAGGTACGCCAGCCACTCGCCCGACTTCTCATCCATGGCGTGTCGGCGCGGGATCTGGACGGGCTCGAGGAGGAGGTGCTCGATGAACTGAACGTCAGGGCACTCGAGTACGTGGATGCGCCGGGCGCGATCTCTCGCGTCGAATTGCGTCCGGTGATCTCGCGCCTGGGGCCCAAGTACGGCTCGGCCCTGCGGGCGATTCAGGCAGAGCTGGCGAACCTCGACGCGGAGAGCGCGGCGCGATCGCTCCGCGCCGGGGAGCCGATCCAGGTGGCGGGTCAGGCGATCCTGCCCGATGAGATCGAAGTGCGGACGCACGATCGTGAGGGGCTGTGCGCGGCCGCGGACGGTGACCTCATCGTCGCGGTGGACACGCGCCTGACGCCAAGGCTCGTCGATGAGGGGCACGCGCGGGAGATCGTTCATCACATCCAGACGATGCGCCGGACCGCGGATTACCGCATCGACGATCGGATCACCGTGTCGTTCTCGGGTGCCGAGATCGCGCTGCGCGTTTTCGCCGAACACGACGCCTACATCCGGGGCGAGACACTGGCGATCGCGATCGAACCGGAGATCTCCGGTTCGGCTGACCTCGTCGAGGAGATCGCGCTCCTGGGGGAGAG
>CAZHZF010000035.1:0-32061 GCA_964536925.1 uncultured Dehalococcoidales bacterium
GGTGGCACGGGTCACTTCGGGACTTCCAGGTCGATCGGTCACCGAGTGGTGTTGGTGGGGCGTGAGCCCTCCCGATGCCGAACACTTTCCAGGGTCTAACGATTCGCCGTCGCTCTTCTGCGGTGAACCGACGGGCATTCATCGCCTTCCGCGGGCCTGTAGCTCAGGTGGTTAGAGCGCGGTCCTGATAAGACCGAGGTCCCTGGTTCGAGTCCAGGCAGGCCCACCGTCGTCCAGTAGCCCAGGCGCGGGGACGTAGCTCAGCTGGGAGAGCGCCGCCTTTGCAAGGCGGATGTCAGGGGTTCGAATCCCCTCGTCTCCACCGGGGAATCGGGCTCCCCGGTGTCCCCCGTGCGGGCGAGCGATCGTTCCCCGGGGATCGTGCAGCCGCTCTGTCGGTCGTGATTACACTCGGCCCTATGCGCGGCATCGTCGGCGTGCTAGGAATGATCCTCGCGCTCACGGCAAACGCCTGCGGTCCCGCGCCGCTGCTCTCGCCGTTGCGTGCGTCCGATGCGATCGTACGGCCCGACGGTTCAGGCGGCCTCTCCCCCTTCACTGCCCAGTTCGATCTCGGGCGACGAGCCGACGTCGAGATCCTGTTGATCTCCGCTTCGGGGGAGACCACGGTCCTCCGTGAGCGTGCCACTCGGGCACCGGACACATACGCCGTCCGTTTCGATGGGACCGTCCCCACTGACGTGGGGAGACGGGTCGTCGGGGATGGCGATTACCGGATCCGCGTGACCGCGATGGACGAGAGCGGCGCGCGGAGCGTCGAGGAGACGCCCGTGATAGTGCGGGAAGCCGATCGCACGCCAATCGAGATCCTGCAGCTTCAGACGGACCTCGTCGCGTTCTCACCCAACGGCGATGGCGTGGACGATGAGCTCCGCATCACGTATGGCCTCTCCAAGGAGGGTGAATCGACGGTGTACGCCATCGATGCGCTCGGGCAGTACCACGCGATCGATCCCTGGCGCAGCCGCCGTGCCACGCTTCAATCTCACCTCTGGGACGGGACGACAGGCGGCCGCGTCTACGGTGGCAAACTGCTGCCCGATGGACCGACGATCATTCACGTGGAGGCGCGCGACCTCGCCGGAAACACGAGCCACGCGATGGTCCCGGTCACGATTGAGGACGGGGGTACGCCGCGGCTGCAGATCATCGACGTGCGCTTCACGCCTATCGCCGTGATCCTCGGCGGGACAGTCGACGTGCGGATCACGGTCCGCAACACGGGTACGACACCGATCCGATCGTGGGGACCTGCTCCGGGTCACACGTACATCGCTCCCCAGGAGAGTTACGCGACGATCCGCGCCCCGGGCGACGATTCGAAGCCCGCATTCTTCGAGCGCCGCGGGGTCTGGCGCGTGGGCGTGACGTGGCAGAATGCACCACAGGCGTATCCGCTCCGCTGGGGCCTCTTTCCTCCCGCTCCGAAGGCCGACGGGACACTGGATTGGGACGGCCGCGTGCTTCGTCCCGGTGAGACGGTGACGGTCGACGGGCACATTCGCGTGTTGATTCGGGAGGACAGTCGCCAGGTCCGATTCTCCGCCGGTCTGGTTCAGGAGGGTGTCGGCTTTCCCGCCGGAATGGTCGGCGAGCAGGTCATCCAGGTCGGGTGGTGAGCGCGCCGCCCACCCTGACGATCGTCGTGGTGAACTACAACACGCGAGAACTCCTGCTGCGATGTCTCGCCTCGATCGAACGATCGTGCCGCCGGTCCGCGGTTCGGACCGAGACCATCGTCGTCGACAACGGTTCGACCGACGATTCGGTCCAGGCGGTGACAGCGGCCTATCCACGCGTCACGTTGCACCCGTGTCGCGTGAATCGGGGTTTCGGCGCGGGGGCGAATCTCGTCCTGCGCGGACTGATCGGCCCGTACGCCCTCGTCCTCAATGCGGACATCGAGGTGCTCGGCGATGCGCCCGCCGCGATGGTGCGTTTCGCCGAGCGGACCCCGCACGCGGGGATCGTGGGGGGGACGTTGATCTATCCGGATGGGCGTTTCCAGCACAGCGCCTTCCGCTTCCCCACGCCCCTGATGGATCTGTTCGATCTGTTCCCGCCGCACCGTGTGATCGCGGATTCCCCGCTGAACGGGCGCTACAGCCGCGACTCGCTCCGACGACCGCGCCGCGTGGACCACCCGCTTGGCGGTGCCATGTTGATCCGCCGCGAGGTGGTCGAGCAGACGGGCGGGTTCGACGAGGCCTACTTCATGTACTGCGAGGAGCTCGATCTGGCCCGCCGTGCCGCCGACCTGGGCTGGGAGGCGTGGTATACGCCGGAGGCGCGGTTCGTGCACCACTCCGGGGCGGCGACCCGCCAGACGCCGGGCCCGATGGCGCTCGCCCTCCGGAGAAGCCGCATGCGCTACGCCGCAACTCATCGTGGGTCGCTGAGTCGCGGACTGTCGGCGGCCATCGACATCGTGGGGCAGGCGCGCGACATGGTCGAGCTCATTCGCGACTTCAGGGGTGGCGCGGTCTCGGCGCGAGAGTTCGAGCAGCGCCGCTCGTGGCTTCGACAGCGGAGCCGCACCTGATGCAGGTGTCGGCGGCGGTGATCGCGCTCGATGAAGCGCGGCACATCGTTCCGTGTGTTCGGTCGCTCGCGTGGGCCGATGAGGTTCTAGTTCTGGATGGCGGCAGCCGCGACGGGACGGGAGCACTGGCGCGATCCGCGGGTGCACGGGTGATCGACGCGCCCTTTGTCGATTTTGCCCACCAGCGGCAACGCGCGCTCGAGGAGGCTCGCCATCCCTGGGTGCTTTTCGTGGATGCCGATGAGAGAGTCTCGTTCGGGCTGGCGGCCGAGATCCGGCAGGGGGTCCGCACGGCGCCCGGTCGCGGAATCCGTGGGTTCTGGATTCCGCGCCGCAACTACATCCGGGGCCAGTGGATCCGCGGAGGCGGCTGGTGGCCCGATCACCAGCTCCGTCTTATGGCCCGGGCCGATGCGAGTTACCTGCTCGACCGACCGGTGCACGAACTCGTGCGGATCGACGGGGAGGTCGCGTATCTCACCTGCGGGCTGGCGCACTACAACTATGAGAGCTACCGGCAGTTTGTCCGCAAGCAATTGCGCTATGCCCAGATCGAGGCTTCGCGTATGCGTCGTGCCGGAACGATGTCGCCGGTTCGCGCGCTCCTCTCGGCTCCGGCGCGGGAGTTCTGGCGCCGGCTGGTGGTCGAGCGCGGCTATGTCGATGGGGTCGCGGGAGTGACGCTGGCCGGGCTGATGGCCGCGCACTCCGCGGCTGTGGTCGCTCTCTCCTACGCGGGTTCGGAGAGAACCGCGAGCAGGTCTGAAAGGAAGCTCCCGACATCCATGACCAGGCCTACGGTCTGAAAGGAGCCTCGGTCGGCGAGTTTCGTGTGAACGCTCGGATTGATGTCGACGCAGACCGTGGGGACTGAGGCGGGCAGAAGATTGCCGACCGCGATGGAGTGCAGCATGCTCGAGAGCATGAGGCAGATTCCGACACCCTCGCGCACCCGGGCGCGCATCGCACGCTGCGAGGCGATGACATCCGTGATGACGTCTGGCAATGGGCCGTCATCGCGAATGGAGCCGCACAGGACCACATCCGTGCCGCGGACGGTGCAGGCGTGCATGATGCCGTCGCTGAGTACGCCCCTTTCGACAGCGGCGCGGATCGAACCGGCCGCCCGGATGCGATTGATGGCGCGCACATGGTGTTCGTGGCCGCTGTCCAGGGAGGGGCCGCCGTCGAGGGGCACGCCGAGGGAGGTGCCGAAGAACGCGATCTCGATGTCGTGGACGGCAAGGGCATTGCCCGCAAATACTGTGTCGACATAACCAGTCTCGATCAGTCGGACAAAGCTCTCCCGCGACCCGGTATGGACGACGGCGGGCCCGGCGACCACGAGGATCCGTTTTCCGTCACGCCGTGCGATCCGCATCCATTCGGCTGCCTGGCGAATGACCGACCCTTTCGGCTTCTCGCTCGAGATGGTGCTGCCCATGAATCCGAACATCGGCGTCGTGCCCCGCGGCCGCTCCACGGGACTCATGCGGATGCCTCCGCCCGCGAGGAGGACCGGCTCGCCGGAGCGCACGTCGGACATCGGCTCGCATTGCGGTACTCCCTCGCGCATCACGATCCCGCAATCCATCTCGGGGTAGCGGACGCGCGTCCATCCGGCGCCGCTGAGATGGACTTCGGTCTCGAGGTTCGTCGTCGCGAAGAAATGCTCCGGGAAAACGCCATCGGCCGGTGCCGGGGCGAAGGTCGCATCCACGACATCCACCGGCGACGCGCCGAACGCCTGGATCTCCCGAATCGCTGTGGCGAGGAGCACGTCCGAGGGTGAGGAGAGTTCGAGTCGGGCGTAGCTCGTGTCGCTCTGGCGATGCCCGACGTCCAGTTCCTGGATCTCGTACTCGACGCCGAGCCCCATGAGTTCTTCCAGGATCCGCGGCAGCATGAGCGAATCGATGATGTGGCCGCGTAGCTCGACGACCTGCCGATGCCGCCCGGCGCTGGGAAGATCGGCCACTATAATCGGGCGGCGATTCTAGGTTTGCCCTCCGGGGCAGTCAAACGAGGGAGTGTCGGTCGTGACCGAAGCGCCGAGCCCGGCCGCAACCCGCAAAGGGCTGGTCATTCGCTGCAGCGCGGTCGATTGCGCGTACAACGATCGCTTCCAGTGCGGGGCCGAGCACGTGATAATCGTCCGCCATCAGGATCACGCGGACTGCGCCACATACACGGAGAACCAGCACAAAGTCTACCGGGTCGGCATGTAGGGCGGCCGCGATGACGGCCGTGATCGATCTCCGCTCCGACACTGTCACGCTGCCTTCTTCCGAAATGCGTGACGCGATGCACCGGGCCGAGCTCGGCGACGATGTTTTCGGCGAGGATCCGACCGTGAATGCCCTGGAGGAGCTGGCCGCGGAGAGGACGGGCCAGGAGGCGGCGCTCTTCGTGACCTCGGGTACCCAGGGGAATCTCGTCGCGGCACTCACGCACACGCGGCGGGGCGATGAGGTCATCTGCGGCGACCAGTGCCATGTGCTGCTCTACGAGGTGGCGGGATGCGCGGCACTGGGAGGCCTGCAGCTCCGACCCGTGCCGAGCCATCGCGGCGAACTCGATCTCGCGGCAGTGCGGGCGACGATCCGCGGTGAAAACGTGCACTATCCGCGGACCGGCCTCGTCACGGTCGAGAATACGCATAACCGTCATAGCGGTGCGATCGTCGATGTGGAGTCGATGCGCGCACTCGTCTCTCTCTCCCACAGTGCGGGGGTGCCGGTGCATGTCGATGGTGCCCGGATCTTCAACGCGGCGGTGGCACGCGGAGTAAGTGTCGCTACCCTGATGGCAGGCGCGGACTCGATCACGTTCTGCCTGTCGAAGGGCCTCGGGTGTCCGGTCGGGTCCGTGCTCTGCGGGTCGCGCGATTTCATCGCACTCGCCCGGAAGTATCGGAAGATGCTGGGGGCCGGGATGCGCCAAGTTGGCGTCCTCGCCGCGGCCGGGGTGTTCGCCCTCAATCACATGGTCGGGCGTCTCGCCGAGGATCACGCGAACGCGCGTCGACTGGCTCAGGGGATCGCCGGGATCCCGGGGCTGAACGTCGATCCAGACGGTATCGACACGAACATCGTCATCTTCGGTGTGGATGGCGGGACACCCGCCGCGGAGAGGTTCCGCGCGGAGGTTGCGAACGCGGGTGTGAAGACCGGCCCGCCAGGTGCCGATGGGCGCATCCGGGTCGTGACGCACTACGGCATCGATTCCGCCCACATCGATCGGGCACTGGCGGTGTTTGCACGGAGCGCGCCGCTCGCGCCTGTCCGCTAGGACGTGCCGGGCAACATCGTCCTGGTCGGGTTCAGCGGGTCGGGCAAAAGCACGGTGGGCCGCATCATCGCAGCCCGCGCGGGGCGCCCCTTCCTTGACGTCGATGAGGACATCGTGTCCAGGCTGGGGATGCCGATCGGTGAAGCCTTCAGTCGGCTGGGTGAGGCCCACTTTCGTGAGGTCGAGACTCGTGCCGTCGCTGATGCCTGTGCTCGTCGTGGATGTGTCATCGCGCTGGGCGGAGGAGCGCTGGAGCGTGATGCGAATCTCGCCGCTGCCCGTGCGGGTAACGTCCTGGTACGGCTTGACGCGCCGCCCGATGAGATCCTCCGCCGTCTGTTCGCGGCCCACGCGACCGAAGAGAGGCCGATGCTCCGCGGCGACGATCCGAGGGGCCGCATCACCCGCCTCCTTCTCGAACGAGAGCCACGCTATGCACTGGCGGACCATTCGATCGGCACGGAGGGGCGCACTCCTGAGGAGGTCGCCGACCTTGTTCTCGCGGCGGTGGAGCACCTCGATGACGGATAGAGCCGACCCCACCTACTTCGTCGAACCGGGGCTAGCTGGCCGGCTTGGCCCCTTCCTTCGAGATCGCGGACTACCCGGGCAAGCCTTTCTGATCAGCGACGAGAACGTCTATCCGCGTCACGGCGAGGCGATCATGGCGAGTCTGGCGGACGCCGGCTTCGCCCCATCCGCGCGCATCGTGCCGGCGACGGAGGCCAGTAAATCGCTCGCGGTTGCGTCTGACCTCTTCGCCTGGCTTGCCGAATGTGGCGCGGAGCGACGCGATGTCGTGATCGCGCTCGGTGGCGGTCTCGTCGGTGACCTCGCGGGCTTCGTCGCCGCAACCTATCTTCGCGGAGTGGCCATCGTCCAGGTGCCCACAACGCTCCTCGCCCAGGTTGACAGCGCCATCGGCGGAAAAACTGCCGTGAACCTGCCCGTAGGGAAGAATCTGGTTGGGGCGTGGCACGCGCCCCACACGATCGTGGTGGATCCTGTGCTCCTGGCGACGCTCTCGAGGCGGGAGATCAGCGCCGGCTGGGTGGAGACGCTCAAGCACGCCCTGATCATGGATCCCGATCTGCTGGAGATCGTCGAGCGAGAGGCGGATGCACTGCTCCGACTGGATCTGGATGTCACGACCGAGGTCGTCCGGTTGAGCGGCAATCTCAAGGTTTCGGTGGTTGCTGAGGACCCGTTCGAGCGCGGCCGCCGGATCATTCTCAACTACGGCCACACGATTGGCCACGCCCTCGAAGCCGCCGCCGGGTACGGTCGCCTGCTCCATGGCGAGGCGGTGGCCATCGGTATCCACGCGGTCGCGCTCCTGGCCGAGCGGATGGGCGCGTCGCCCGCCGACCTGCGCCTGCGTCAGACCGAGTTGCTCCAGCGGTACGGACTGGAGTTGGTCGCCCGCGATGTCGATCCGGCGCTGGTACGATCCGCCATGCGCCTGGACAAAAAGGTCTCCGCGCGGCTCCAGCGCTGGGTACTGCTCGAACGGGTGGGCGGCCCCATCGTGCGATCGGACATTCCGGAGGAAGCGGTTTCGTGGACACTGGATCGCATCATCGTTCCGCGCTAGACGGCGGACTGCCAGATCTCGAGGCCTGCCGACTGCGGATCGATGAACTGGATAGCGCGCTGATCCGATTGCTGAACGAGCGGGCGGCCGTATCGCTGCGTGTGGGGCAGTTGAAGGCGGGTGATGGGACGCCCGTCTACGTGCCCGATCGCGAGGCGCGGCTTATGGAAGGGCTCGAACGGCAGAACCAGGGCCCACTCCCCAATCTTGCGATCCGCAACATCTGGACGGAGATCCTGTCCGCCTCGCGCGCCCTTCAGCGCCCGATTCGCATCGCATTCCTGGAACCGGTCGCGACGTTCAGTTACGACGCGGCGCGCCGAAAGTTCGGGTCGATGGCGGAACTGGTGCCCTGCCGCACGATACCGGAGGTCTTCTTCGCCACCGCGCGGCGTGACGCTGACTATGGGATCGTCCCGATCGAGAACTCCACCGATGGCGGCGTCACGTTTACGCTTGATACGTTCGTCGATACCGAGATCAAAGCCTGTGCCGAGATCGAGATTCAGATCTCTCACAACCTCTGTTCCCACGGCACTCTTCAGACCATCGATCGGGTCTACTCGCAGCCGGTCGCCCTTGCGCAGTGTCGGCGCTGGCTCGGTGCAAACCTCCCGCGCGCGGAGGTTGTGGAGGTCTCCTCCACCGCGCGCGCGGTCGAACTCGCGAAGTTGCCGAACGAGGCGGGAATCGGGTCGGAGTCCGCCGCGGAGGTCTTCGGTGTTCCGATCGTTGCGCGCGGGATCGAGGATCAGCGGAACAACTTCACGCGATTCATCGTGATCGGCGATCATGTCGCGCCTCGCACCGGCAAGGACAAGTCAGCCATTGTCTTCGCGGTCCGACATCACGCCGGCGCACTTCACGAGGCCCTGCGGATCTTCGCGGAGCGCGGCATCAACCTCACGCGGATCGAGTCGCGCCCCTCGAAGAAACGGGTCTGGGAGTACGTCTTCTTCCTCGATTTCCAGGGGCATCAGGACGACGAGCCGGTTCGGCACGCGCTACGCGAGCTTGGCGAGCACGCACAATTCGTGAAGGTCCTCGGGAGCTGGCCCGACGAGAGCCGACCCTCCGACGGGAGCGCCGCTACGGGCTGATGGGGCCGGCCAGTCCGCCCAGGCCGACTGCGCTCGTCGTGAACGCGCGGATGGCGAGCCCGGCGATGAACAGTGCGGCGAGAGCCGTCGGGAGAGGCGAACTCGCCTCGCGCCCACGTGACCAGCTATAGACGAGGGGTAGGACCAGCGTCGCGAGGCCGCCGTACGCGAAGTGCAGGAGATCAGGAGGCAGCCGTCCGGCCAAAACGAGTCCCAGGCCAAGCGCGAACTGAAGGATCAGCAGTCCCTCGCCGATGAGGAGCGTCCCATAGTAACGGCCATCCCGCGGGACGCCGGGAAGGATGCACGCGAGCAGCCCCCATATCCCGCAGATCGTGAGGAAGTAGACCGCGGCGCGCCCCACGATCAGATGGGCGATATCCACCGTTGAACTCCTGAACCGGTTCTATGTTCGGTCGAGCACGAGCGTGCCCGATTCATCGACCCGCGCGACGATCGCCCGACCGGAGATGCCCCGGTCCTGCGCCGCGGCGCACATCGCTTCGCCAACCGCCTCGGCACCGGCCTCGACCAGCGCGAGCATCGCCGATCCCGAACCGGAAAGGCAGGCGCCGATCGCGCCCGCCTGCCGCGCCGCGCGAAGGATGTCGGGAAGCGCGGGCATGAGTCTCTCCGCGCGCGCCGGCTGATGCAGGCGATCGTCCATCGCTCGCCCCACGAGGTCCCATCGACCGGCGCGGAGCGCGGCCACGAGCATCGAGGCGTGAGCGACATTGAATGCCGCATCCTGATGCGGCACAACCCGCGGAAGGACACCTCGCGCGCGGTGGGTCGCGACCCGGAGCGCGGGGACGAACAGCACCGCCCCCGGGATCCGCTCCATGGGAATTCGGAGCGCGTCGACGCGATCCGCGGTCATGAGTGATGTGACGAATCCACCCAGCAGCGCCGGCGCGACGTTGTCGGGGTGTCCTTCGAGTCGGGCCGCGGGCTCGATCAACGATGCGCACTCGATGGCTCCATCGGTCATCAGGTCGGCGAGGGCGAGGCCCGCGACGATCGCCGTGGAACTGCTCCCCAGGCCGCCGGTCACCGGAATGCCGTTTCGAATGGTCAGTTGAAGCGGCGGCGGCGCGATGCCCCTTCTCGCCAGTGCCGAGAGGAGCGTGCGGTAGGCGAGGTTCCTCGCGTCGCGCCCGATGCTCGTCGCGCCCTCGCCCTCGATCAGGATCTGAAACGGCCGGCCGGTCTCCACGATGAAGTCGGCATGAAGATCGAGGGCGAGGCCCAGGCAATCGAAGCCGGGCCCCAGGTTCGCCGATGTCGCCGGTACCCGGACGGCGAAACGCAACGCCCTCTACCCGCCGAGGGGTTCAGCGATCGACACGAATCGAGGCGCTGACCTGTCGCGTGCAACTGAGGCGGAGAATCTTCTGGAGCGCCTCTGTCATCGCGCTCTGGCGGGCGGTGTGCGTCATGATCACGATCTCTGCGACACGTGCTTCCTCGTCCGACTCCTTCTGGATGCAGGAGGCGATGCTGATTCCGGAGTCGCCGAGGGCCTGAGCGATCTGGGCCAGGACACCGGGTTCGTCCGCCACGCTCAGGCGCAGGTAGAAGCGCGCGGTGGTCTCGCCAAAAGCGCGCACGGGAGGAGAGGTCGCCGGGAAATCGACCCGCTGGGCAACGCCCGCGACGATGTCGGCCACGATGGCACAGAGATCGGCCAGGACCGCGGAAGAGGTAGGCTGGGCGCCGGCGCCACGGCCGTAGAGCACCAGTTTGTCGACCTCGTCTCCATCGATGAGGACAGCGTTGAAGACGCCACTCACCGAGGCCAGGTGGTGGTCGCGCGGGAGGAGCGTGGGGTGGACGTTCGCCTCAATCACACCGTCCACGAGGCGTGCCGTCGCGACAAGACGGACGACATAACCCATCTCGGCCGCATAGCGGAAGTCCTTCTCCGCAAGTTCGGTAATGCCGATCCGGTGGATCCGCTCGGGCCGAACATCGGCCCGGAAAGCCAGCGTGGTGAGAATCGAGAGTTTGTACGCCGCGTCGGTCGCCTCGACATCGTTCCGCGGGTCAGCCTCGGCGTACCCGAGTCTCTGTGCCTCGGCCAGGGCGTCCGCGTACTCCCGACCATCGGCCATCGCGGTCAGGATGAAGTTCGTGGTCCCATTGATGATCGCCTGTATCTGGCTGATGTCGTTCGCGACGAGGTCGCGGCGCAGGACGCGGATGATGGGGATCCCACCGCCCACGCTCGCCTCGAAGAAGAGATTCACCCCGTGACGGTCGGCGATCTGCAGGAGTTCGTACCCATGCTTGGCGATGACCTCCTTATTGGCGGTCACCACGTGCTTGCCGGCCGACAGGGCCCGCTCGATGTAGGACCGCGCCGGCTCCTCGCCTCCGAGTAGCTCGAGCACGACGCCGATCTCGGGATCCTCGAGGATCGCCCGCGCGTCGGTCGTCAACAGTTCGCGCTGGATCGAAGCGTCACGCCGCCGGGCCATGTCCCGAACCAGGATGCGGGAGACCTCGATGCGGGCGCCGAGTGTCTGCGCGATGCGATCGCCCTTGCGCGCGAGGACGGAGATGACTCCCGATCCGACCACGCCGGCACCGAGGACGCCGACCTTTACACGACGAGGCACGATCAGTTCGTCGCCGCGGTCGGAATCCGATGGCCTAGCCGGGCGAGGACATCCTGAATGGCCGCGAGCGCCTCGTCGATGTCCGCATCAGTGACCCAGCCGAGGTGGCCGATGCGGAAGACCTTCCCGGCGAGCGAACCCTGACCGCCCGCAAGCTCGATGTCGAAGCGATCGCGGACTCCGGAGACGATCGCATTTCCGTCTATGCCCGCCGGAACGCGGATCGCGGTCACCGTGTTGGACGCGACGGCCGGATCGGCGAGGAGTTCGAGGCCGAGGGAGCGCGCACCGGCCCGCGCCCGCTGGCCGAGGCGGGTGTGGCGGGCGATCGCTTGATCCAGCCCCTCAAGTTCCAGAAGTCGCAGTGCCTCCGCCAGAGCGAAGTAGATCGAGATCGCGGGCGTCGCCTGCGTCTGACCGCGGGCCAGCCACGATTTCGCGGCGGCCAGATCCCAGTAGTATCGTGGCATCCGGGCCGTGCGCTGGGCAGCCCAGGCACGCTCGCTCACGCTGACCATGGCGAGTCCAGGCGGCGCCGCCCAGGCTTTCTGCGAGGCCGTTGCCACTACGTCGAGTCCCCACTCATCCGTTCGCACGTCGATCCCCGCCAGAGAACTCACCGCATCGACAATGAGGAGGGCATCAGTCTCGCGAACCACGCGCGCGATCTCGCCGAGCGGATTCGTCACACCGGTCGACGACTCGTTGTGTGTGATTAGGACCGCGCGCGTATCGGGCGCACGTCGGAGCGCGTCGCGCACGGCATCCGGATCGATCGCCTGCCCCGGTTCCGCCGCGAGTCGCTGCACGACTGCGCCGTATGTCTCGGCGATATCGGCGATCCGATCGCCAAAGAAGCCGATGGTGATCCCCAGGACCCGGTCGCCGGGCGATAGGAAGTTCACGACGCCCGCCTCGAGTGCACCGGTACCGCTGGCGGTGAGCGTGAGGACATCGGACCTGGTGCGGTAGCAACGCTTCAGGGCCTCGGTGATCTCCGCGATCAACCGCGCGAACTCCGGGCCCCGGTGGTTGATCATCGGGCGGCTCATCTGTTCCAGCACCGATGCGGGCACCGGCGTCGGCCCCGGGATGCGCAGTTTCACGGGCCGCCGATTCTAGCAGTCACCCTTCCGGCGCCTGGACTCGACGGAGGAACTCCTCGGCGAGCCGTGCGTACGCAACCGCACCACGTGACTGGGGGTCGTACTGGGCGATCGCCTTGCCGAAGCTTGGAGCCTCTCCGAGCCGGACATTCCGCGGGATCACGGTCTCGAACGCCAGGCTGGGGAAGTGCCCGCGGACCTCCTCGACCACACCCTGGGCCAGGTTCGTACGCGCATCGAACATGGTGAGGATCACTCCGGCGACCCGCAGGCGTGGATTCAGGCTGTCGCGGATCAGGTCGATCGTCGTCACGAGTTGGCCCAGACCCTCGAGCGCGAGATACTCGCACTGGACGGGGATCAACACACCGTCGGCCGCGGTGAGCGAGTTCACCGTCAGAAGGCCGAGCGATGGAGGGCTGTCGATCAGAATGAACTCATAACGGTCGCGGATCGGCTGCAGGGTCCGTGCGAGCCGCCCCTCGCGCGCGAGGATGCCGACCAGTTCGATCTCGGCTCCCGCGAGTTGGATCGTCGCGGGGAGGAGGTCTACCCCAGGGTTCTCCGTGGCGACGATCACCTCATCGATGGACCGCCCGCCTACCAGGGCATCGTAGATCGACGGCGTGCCGGACCGTTTGTCGAACCCGAGACTGCTCGTGGCGTTCGCCTGGGGATCCATGTCGACCAGAAGCACGCTGTGACCGGTCAGACCCACATAGGCCGCCAGGTTGATGGCGGTCGTGGTCTTCCCGACGCCGCCTTTCTGATTCGCCAGCGCGAAGGTTCGGGTCACTGACCGGTCCTCGCCAGGCGCTCCCGCACCTGCTGAAGTGTGGGTATCCCGGAGGCTCCAGGATGCTCGACAACGAAACTCGCCGCGCACGCGGCCACGCGAATCGCGCCGTCGACGTCCCGGGTCCGGGCGAACTCGACGAGAAACGCACCCGCGAACGCATCGCCCGCGCCGGTCGGCTCGACCTCCGAGGCGGGAAAAGCCACGAAATCGCGCTCCGTTCCCCCGCGGAAGATGGATCCGCCGCGGGCGCCGCGTGTGACGATCAGGAGCGGGATCGCCTCGGCCAGCAGCCGGATAGTCTCCGCGTTCCGGTCCACGTCCTCCTCGCTCATGATCACGATGTCCAGACGGCGGAGTCGCTCGACGAGGCTCCCCCAGCCTTCGTGCCGCACGAGACCGTCGGCTCCCCAGCGTCGAAGCCATCCCTGGGGCGTCGCGGCGCGGAGAGCGCCAACGAACACATCTTCGACGCCGGGTTCGACCTCATTCGTCAGCGGCGCGAGCAGGACGACATCGGGGCTTCTCCACTCCGCTGGCACAGAATCGGCCCCCAAACGTCGGGCGACCGAGCGGATGTACTGCCGCCGATGAGTGCCCTCATAGATGTTCTCGAACACGCTGCTGGTCGCGGACGGCACGACCCGGGACTCGATGCCCGTGAGGATCGTGGCGACATCGAGGTCCGCCCCGACGCTTGTGACCACACGGACGCGCGCCCCAAGGTTTCGGGCCATCGTGCCTGCGTACGTGACCGTTCCTCCCGGTACGGCGCCTCCGGGAACGAGATCGCTGGTGATGTGGCCGACGATCACCAGCGTCAAGCGGGCAGATTCACTCATGCCCGAGGCGATATCACGACCTTCCGGTTCTCACCCTCCCCGACGCTGCCTGTCGAGACATGGGGATTCTCCGCCAGGGCCATGTGGATGATCCGCCGCTCCGCGGCGGGCATTGCCTCCAGCGCCACGGGCTGCCCGGATTCGTGGACGCGTTGGGCGATCCGTCGTGCCAGACCGCTCAGAGTTGCTTCGCGCCGTGCGCGATAGCCCTCGACATCGACATTCACACGGAGCCAGCGCTTCTGCCGCTTGGCCATGATCAAGTTCAAGAGAAACTGAAGCGCCGCCAGCGTGTCTCCGCGGCGCCCGATAAGGAGACCGAGATCCTCGCCCTGGACTTCCAGGGTCAATGCCCCGTTCGGTCGCCGAACTGCCACGTCGGTATCCAGACCCAGCAGATCGAGGATGTCGAGGAGGATCGCGCGCGCCTCATCTGCGACCTCCTCGGTGACAGGAGCCTCGTCGGTCTCCAGGCGGCCCGCGGCGCGCGGTGGCGCCGAAGTCGCGACCGCGGTCTCGGCCATCGACGGCGCGCGCACCGCAACCAGGATGTGCGCGTCCTCGCCCCCGATCCCGAGGATGCCTCCCCGGCCCTCGGAGAGCACTGTGACCTGGAGATCGCTCTCCGGGCGCCCGGTCATCTCCATGGCTCGCTTGATCGCGTCCGCTACCGTCCGCGCGCTGACTTCGAGGCTTTCGCCCTCCACGGTACCTCCTGATGGCAGCCGCTGATCGTCAGCGGCGCTTTCGCCTACGTCTGTTTGATGTGGTCGTGGTGCGTTCGGTCGATGACGATGCTGTCGCGCCGGCCGGCGATCCGCTCGATGGGACGTCCGCGGTGGCTGACGGCGCGTACGGGGTCCCACCGAGACGCGGGCCAGGCAGGGCGGAGCGCACCGCCGCGGGGACTGGCAAGAGCCCCCATCCGGTCACAAAAAATTGTTGGACCATCTGGAAGACGTTCGATGCGACCCAGTAAAGAACGAGTCCTGCCGGGACGCTGATAGCGAAGAACACGAACATTATGGGCATGTACTGCATGATGGAGTTCATCATCTGTTGCTGCGGGTCCGTAGTCGCCTGTTGCGCCATCTTGGTAGTGATCCATTGTGTGACACCACTCAAGATGGCGAGAATCGGCAGCTGTTGCGGAAATGTTTCCAGTGTGAACTCTGGCTGTCCGAGATTAGTAATCCAAAGAAATGGACGCGAAAACTCCGGATTGTTGGTCGACAACTGCAGGAGTGCCGCGTACAGTGCGAACCAGATCGGCATTTGAATGAGCAGCGGCAAGCAGCCGGCCAGAGGGTTGATACGATGTTCTTTATAGAGAGCCATCGTTTCTTCGCCGCGCTTCGCCTGATCGTTCTTGTACATTTTGTTGATTTGCTGAATCTTCGGTTGGAGTTCTTGCATGCGTTTCATAGATCTTATGCTTTGTAAAGTAAGTGGGAAAGTTATCGACTTCATAATGAACGTGAAGGCGATAATTGCGATACCCCAGCTGGCGATGCCGAAGTTCACATTGAGCTGTTCGTACAGGAACTCCAATCCGAACACGAAGACGGCGTTGACGAAGGAGTTCCAGAGTGATCCGAGATCCAGACTTAGTGCCTCCCGAGCCGGGCGCGGCTGTCAGCGCACGGGATCATAGCCGCCGGGGTTGAAGGGATGACAGCGCGCGAGCCGGCAAATGCCCATCCAGACACCGGCCACGATGCCGTAGCGATCGATAGCCTGGCGGGTGTACTCCGAGCAGCTCGGATAGAACCGACAGTGCGCGGGCAGTGCCCGAGACACCGTCATCTGGTACGAGCGGATCGCCAGAATCGCGACGCGTTTCATCGCGTGGCCGCTCCGGGGGAGGGCGAACCCGCGGAGTCGGACGCGGTCCGCACAGCGGTGGCCAGGCACGACCTCAGATCGGGGAATGCTGCCGTCGCCGCCGGAGACCGGGCGGTGATCACGCAGTCGCATCCCGTGGGAATGCCCACCGACAGGCGAATGATCTCCCGGAGCCGACGTCGCACGCGATTGCGCTGTACAGCTCCACCGACCCGTCGGCCCACAACCAGGCCGAACCGGGCGGGGCCAGTTCCTGTACGCGCGCACTGAACGATCACGTACCGGGTGCGGATCGGGTTTCCGAGAGCCCGCACGCGCTCGAATTCCGCGGTGGTCTTGAGGCGGGCCGTCAAACGCCTGTCACCATCGTGCCCGACACACGACGCGCTCAGACGACCGTCAATCGCTTCCGGCTCTTGAGACGACGGCGCTTCAGGATGTTTCGGCCCGAACGAGATTCCATCCGCGCGCGAAAGCCGTGCTCGCGCTTTCGAGGAAGCCGTTTCGGTTGCCAGGTTCGTTTGACCACGACGTTAATTCCCGAATGGAGGTAGTGGGACCACTATAGGTCCGCGCCGCTCGCTATCGCCACGACACCGGGGCGCTGCCTAGAATCGCGTCGAGTTCGACCGCGAGGATCGCTTACGCAGGAACCGAGCCAACCCTCTCGAGCGCCATCGCCCGCGCCGGCGATTGTCCTGTTCACACTTCTGGGACTTTTCGTTGGTGGCGGTCTCTTCTCTGGCTGGGTGTTTCTCAACAACTTCCGGGAAATCCTCGATGGCTCCACCCGCCCGGGAAGTGCCCCGATCCTCGACGTGGATTCCATCGCGATCCCGGTGGTCGGCGGCCGCCCTCGTCCGACCGCGACCGTTCCGGTGCCGAGTCTCTCGGCACCGAGGCCGTCGCCCATCGCCACCGTGGCGTCGGTGCCGGTCGAGGACCTGCCTGTCTGGGACGGCAAGGACCGGGTAACGATTCTTCTCCTCGGGATCGACCTCCGCTCGACCGATCCGGTCGCGCCGACGCGCTCCGACACGATGATCCTGCTGACTATGGATCCAGTCAATCTCACGGCCGGGATGGTCTCGATCCCGCGCGATCTCTGGGTGCCGATACCCGGTTACGCCGAGAACAAGATCAACGTTGCCCACTTCCTCGGTGAGGCGCGACGCGCGGGCGAGGGTCCAGAACTGGCGCGACGTACGGTGCAGTTGAACATCGGCGTCCCTGTCCACTACACGGCGCGCGTGGACTTCCAGGGATTCGAGCGCCTGATCGACACGATAGGCGGCGTCACGGTCGATGTAGAGAGGGCGATCCTCGACAACGAGTACCCGAATGAGAACTATGGGATCAATCGCGTCTATATCGGCGTCGGTCCCCAGCGCATGGACGGCCTCACAGCGCTCCGCTACGCGCGGTCGCGACACTCCGAATCGGACTTCGGTCGCGCACGCAGGCAACAGAAGGTGCTGGAAGCCGCCCGCGCGCAGACGTTGAACCTGGGATTGGTCCCGAAACTGCCGCAGATGATCGGAATCCTCACCAGTTCGATCACGATGGACGTACCGGTGTTCGACCTGCTCGCGCTGGCCAACCTCGGGCGTCAGATCCCGCGGGAGGCGATCATCACCCGTCAGGTCGATCACAACCACGTCATCGACGTGAATGGCGATGGCACCGTGCTCGTGCCGGATCGGGCGAAGATACGGCCGGTCATCCAGGAGGTCTTCTACGATCCGACCGTCCGCGCGAATTCAGCGACCATCGAGGTCCTGAATGGGACCGCACGCGACGGAATCGCAACGGCGGCTCGCACCGCCCTGGTTGCGCAGTCGTTCGATGTCCGACACGTCGACTCGGCCGCGAACGCGACCTTCGATCGGACGCAGATCCTCGTACACGACGGCACCAAGCGGGAGACGGGGTTGCGTCTGGCCCGCGCGCTGGGCGTTCCCGCGGCGAGCGTGATCAACGACAATCGGTCGAGTCCGTACCACATAACGGTGATCCTGGGTGGCGACTTCACGAGCGTCCGCTAGTTGACCTCGCTCATCGCGGGAGTCGGTTACCTCGGTTCGGCACTCGCGCTCGACCTTCTGCGTGGCGGCGAGAGCGTGATCGGGCTGGACAACTTCTACTCCTCGAACCGCGAGGCATGTCGATTGCTCTCCCGGGCCGGCGAGTTCCGGCTGTTCGAGGCGGATCTACGCGATTCGGCGTCGCTTCGTGGGGCCGTCTCCTCCGATGTCGACATCGCCTATCTGCTCGCGGCGCAGGCGAGCGCGGACGACCGGTCCATCCCGATCGGGCTGACCGAGGACGTGAACCTGCGCGGCGCCCGCCATTTCTTTGAGGCCTGTGTGGAGGCTGGTATCTCCCGCATCGTCGTCGCGGGGTCCATGCGAGTCTATGGGCAGCCTCTGCCCGACGTGGTTCGGGAAGACACCCCCTATGGAGCGCAGCGGGATTACACCCATCTCAGCAAGGTCTATCTGGAGCAACTCGCCCGCCTGTTCGTCGCGGTTCGGGGCCTGGACATCACCGTTGTCCGGATCGGGGTCGTGCACGGCCCATCCCCGATGATGAAGGATGATCCGCGCTTTCTGACTGTGCTCAATCGCTTCTGTCGGCAGGCCGCCGCGGGCGAGCCGCTCATCGTTCACCCTGGCGCGGGCTACGTTCCTCTCATCCACATCGACGAGGTGATCGCCGGGCTGCGCCAGGTCGCGGAGCGAGACTGGCGGGGCTTCTCGGCCGTGAACCTCGCCGGTGACGTCGTCGGACTCGACGAACTCGCCGAGATCGTGCGCTCGGTGTCCGCGGAGCAAGGGCTTGTGGTCCGGGTATCTGGCGCTGCCGCCGAGTCCAGTTCGGAGAGGCCGTGCATCTTCTCGAGCCTGATCCGGCCTCCCGAGGGGGCGCGGCGGAGCGTCGCGGCCAGCGTGCGCGAGATGATCGACTACTACCGGGCGCGCGGTTGACGGTGCGCGTGAGCGGAAGCGCTACCGAGCGCCCTTCGCCCGCGATCCTGCTCAAGGCGCGACCGACTCTCGCGCAACTGAACGACCGCGTCGTCTTCGAGCGCTTCGAAGGCCTCGAGCTCTACCTCGACCGCGCCGACATCGAGGATCCCGAGAGCCCGGAAGCAATTCGCCGCGTCGTTGAACGGACTCTGGCACGGTTCTCTGGGCCGTTGTCCCTCCTCGTCGAGGGACCGGTGCGCTCGCTCGACGGGCAGTTCTTTGACCTGTCGGCGGACTCGCCGGCGAACCGTGAGACTCTGCGCCGGGTCGCGCGCGCAGGCAAAGCTATTGGCGCTACCGCGATGTGCATCCATCTCATTGCCCCGCGCACGGACCTGCGCATCTCCCCCATCGAACGTGGCGATGCCCTCGCACGCTGCGCAACTCTGACGCGGTTCTACGTCGAACTCTGCGAGGATCACCTACTGCTGCCAACCGTGGAGAACATCCCCCCGATCGGTCGGATGCGGGAGTCCGCGTTCATGACCTCGCCCGTGGGGATCATCGCCGAGGACTTCCTTGATCTGTGTGCCCGGGTTCCCGGCACGCGGGTGACCTTCGATACGTCGCACGCCTCGCTGCTCTTGAACCTGCTGGCAGATACGCCGCCCGAACCCCGCTACGCGAACCTGCGCCGGGATCTTCTGGGGCTGACGGGAGCCCACTCCGCGGTCGCCTATCTCGAGGCTCTGGGATCTCTGACTGTCTCGGCGCACGTTTCCGACGCGCGCGGAGTCCTGGGCGAAGGGCTTGAATATGGTGCCGGTGACGCGCCCCTCGATGCGATGATGGCTCCACTCTTCAGGCGTTGCGCCTCCATCGTGGCGGAGGTTCTCGAGCCCGATCCGCACCTGTCCCCGGCGATGCGAAGGACCGCCCGCATCCTTCAGGCTCTGCGCGATGGTGTGCAGCCGCGATGATCCTCGACGTACCCGTATTGCTCGGGCGGTCCGAATGGCAGGTGCCGCGCGACCGCTTGTGCGCCAGGTACGCTGGGGCCCGCGTCCTGGTCACCGGTGCGGCGGGGTCGATCGGGACGGAGATCGGGCACCGCCTCCTTGAGCTTGGCGTGGAGAGACTCATCTGCGTCGACCATCACGAGCCCTCGCTCTATCGACTCGGACTGGACCTGGATCGTGCCGATCGGGTGCAACTGGTTCTGGCCGACGCGAGAGACTCGGCACGGCTCGGCGCGCTGCTACTGCACCAGCGCGTCGACGCGGTCGTACACCTCGCGGCCTACAAGCACGTGCCGCTGGGCGAAGCGAACGCCGATCAGGTCGCCCTGGTGAACATCTTCTCGACTCTCGACCTTGCCCGAGGAGCGATGCGCGCCGGGACTCAGGATTTCCTCTACCCATCGACGGATAAGGCGGTAAGGCCCCCGAGCATTTACGGGTGCTCCAAGCGACTCGCCGAGGTGGGGCTGCGCGCTGCGATGGGCGACGGCTCCACACGCATTCGGATGTCGCGACTGGTCAATGTGATCGGTACTGCCGGCAATGTCATCGAGGTCTTTGCGCGGCAGATCGCCGCCGGTCAGGACCTGACAATCACCGATGCGCGCATGACGCGCTACTGGATGAGTCGGCGAGAGGCGGCGGAACTTCTCCTCTTCTCGGCAGTCGCCCAGCCGGGTGAACTGTTCCTGCTCAACGTCGGCGAGGCCGTTCCCCTCGTGGAGACGGCTCGCCGACTCGCCACCAGCATGGGGGTTGCCACCCTTCGCACACGAAGTATCGGCGCCCGCCCCGGCGAGCGGCTCCACGAAGAGCTTGCCTATCCGTGGGAGTCACGGGTCGGCACCGACATCGCCGGGGTTGATGCCCTCATCGGTGAAGGCGCCCACCCGGGGTTTCGCCGCGCATTGGCCGCGTTGCGCCGCATCGCGCGCTCCGGTGACTCGGCGGCGACGCGAGCCGAGATCGATCGCCTCATGGCGTTGGTTGGCCGATGAGCGCGCCGCTCGCCCTCGCGATGATCTTCGGCACCGCCCTGCTGATCGGGCTGATCCTGGTGCCAGCCTCACGACGCATTGGCGAGACTCTCGGGCTGATCGATCGACCGAGGCCGGGCGAGTTGCAGACCGCCAGTGTCCCGCGGACCGGTGGTTACGGGGTCGTGGCGGCGTTTCTGGTCGCGTCCGTGCTCAGCGTCACGCTCGTACCCGGCGCGGACAGTGCGGAGCGCATGCGGTTCCTGGGGCTCATTGCCGGTCTGTTCGTGGTTCTGCCGATCGCCTACCTGGACGATCGCCTGCGGCTGGGCTGGCGGGCCCAACTTGTGGGCCAGGTCGGTGCGGCTCTCCTTCCCATGGCGTTCGGCCTCTGGATGTTCGACATCTCCCTGCCGTGGGGACCCGCCTTCGCCTTGCCCCTCGTACTCGCGCTACCCCTGACGCTCCTCTGGGTCGTTGGCACGATCAACACGCTGAACTGGCTCGACAACACCGACGGACTCGCCGGCGGTGTCGCGCTGATCGCAGCGCTGATCCTCTTCGTCCGTGCGTACAGCCTGGATCAGATCAGCGTCGCTGGCCTGACGCTTGCGCTCGCCGGCGCGGCGACCGCGTTCCTGATCTTCAACTTCCACCCGGCGCGAGTCTTCATGGGCACGAGCGGCTCGATGTTCTTCGGCTACGCCCTGGCGCTGCTGGCCATCATCGGCGGGGCGAAGGTGGCGACCGCGCTGATGGTCCTCGGACTCCCGATCCTCGATACCGCGCTCGTGATCGCGCACCGGCTTGTGGCGGGACGATCCCCGTTCGTCGGCGGCGATTCCGCTCATCTGGCGCACCGACTCGCGGCACGCGGGTGGAGCGTCCGCCGTATCGTGCTCACGATCTACGCGGGGTGCCTGCTGCTCGGTCTGGGAGGATTGACCCTATCGGGCCTCTTCAAGGTGGTGCTGTTCGCGGCGGTGATCGGCGGCCTCGCCGTCTTCATCGCGGGGCAGCTATTCCGCGCGCGCCGCGGCGGCACGATATCGTCGATCCAGCGCTGACGCGATGACCATCGCCGCGAACAATGGCAATGCGAGTTGTCGGCGCCAGCGCCACGGTTGCTGGATGAGCCGGAACAGCCAATCGAAGCCAGCCGCACGCACCCACGCGGGTGCCCGCGCGACATCGCCGGAGATGAAGTCGAGCGCGCCGCCACAGCCGATGCCGAGCGTGACCCCCGCCCGCCCCAGGTTGCGGTGGAGCCACGCCTCCTGCCGACCGGCGCCGAGCGCGACGAACACAATGTCGACGGGACTAGCCCTCCGGAGCGCCGCCAGGGTGGCGGTGTCTCCCTCGGGCCCCGCCTCCCCCTCGAACGACCCCGCGATGGCGAGACCGGGGAACATTGCCCCCAGGCGGCGTCCCGCGCGCTCGGCGACCCCGCCCCGACCGCCGAGAAGGAAGACCCGATAATCGCGAGATGCCGCGCATCGCGCCAGTTCGATGCAGAGGTCGGTTCCCGTGACCTGTTCGCGCAGTCGCTGGCCCAGCAGGCGCGCGGCGACGAGGAGACCTCGACCGTCCGGGATCGCCAGTTCGCTCGCATTCAAGAGTGCCCTGAACGTGCGATCCCGACCCGCCGCCGCGACGATCTCGGCGTTGGGGGTAACGATCCGCGTCAGTCGGCGCGCGGCCACCCGGCGGTCGCACCAATCGATGGCTTCGGCCATCGTCACATCGTGCACTCGACACCCCAGGATCTCCACGACGCGGAGTGTCCCAGGGTCCGACAACGCGACCATGGTAGCATCGGCGTGTGGCGCGACGAACGCGGGAGAGGCCACCACGACCGCGTCCGCCCTACCGCACGCGGTTCGATCGACTTGTGCGGCGGGCGATGAGCACACTACCGGAGCGATTCGCGCGGCGGCTCGACAATGTGGCGATCGTTGTCGCCGATGAGCCAAGCCCACAGCAGCTCGAGCGCTCCGGAGTCGCCCAGGGCGAGACACTCTATGGGCTCTACGAGGGGATCCCGGTAACCGCACGGTCTTCGAGCTACGGCATGGTCGTACCCGATCGCATCACGATCTTCCAGCGACCGATCGAGGCCGACTGTCGCTCGGAGGCCGAGATCGTCGACGAGGTCGCGAAGACGATTCTGCACGAAATCGCGCACCACTTCGGGATCGACGATCCGCGCCTGGTGGAGCTGGGCCTCGCCTGACCGGAATCGAGTGTGATTGGCTCGAGGTCGAGTTCCGATCGGGCCTCGAGGAAGCGGTCCAGACCGAGCTACACCAGCGCTTTCCGGCGGCTTCGTTCCGGCCTGTTCTGGGCCGTCCCTGCGGAGTGGTCAGCGGGGTTTCGGTCGATCGGATCGAAACCCTGGGGACGATCGTCGCCGTCCATGCGCTCGTGCGGTTTGCCGTTCCTCGGCCCCGGGCGTTGCTTGGCGATGAAAGCCTTCGGCGGATTGCTGGTCTCCTCAGGGGCATCATCGGTCGCACCGACGCGAGGTGGAGCACCTTTCGGCTCAGCGCGGCCGGATCCAGTTCGCCGGTCCTTCAACGGCTGAGGTCGGCGATTGCCGAGATCACCGGTTGCACCGAGACGACCGCGGAGCCCTCACTCCACCTTCGCCTGTGGCCAGACGGGGACGGATGGTGCCTCGCGGCGCGGACCACGCCTCTCCCGCTGACGGTCCGACCCTGGCGCGCCGCGCATCTCCCGGGCGCGCTCGACGCGTCGGTCGCTCGCGCGATTCTCGTGCTGTGCGGCAGTCATGCGCGCGAACGGGTTCTCAACATCGCCTGTGGCGCGGCCACGTTCCTCATCGAACGGCGTGCTCTGGGACCGTGGCGGGCTGGCGTCGGGGTCGATGTCGACGCGCGGGCTATCGATGCGGCGCGCCGGAACCTGGAGTCGGCGTCGGTCGCGGCGCATCTTGTGAAGGGGCGGTGGGAGGCCCTGCCCTTCCCGGACGCCTCATTCGACGCGGTCGTCGCCGATCCCCCGTTCGGCATGTTGAACGCGACTTCGGAGGATACCTACCGCTCGCTGATCGATGAGGCTCTCCGCGTCGTAACTCCCCACGGTCACATCGCGATCGTCAGCGCCCGACGCCGACTGCTCGATGCGTGCCTGCGGGGGCGCACCGAAGTCCGTGCGGTGCGCCCGCCGCTCACCTGTGCCATTCCGTACCGGAATGGGACGATCGAACTCACCACCCGCTTCATCGGCCGCGGCCGTGGTGAATCCGCGAGAGGTGGCCGGCCCACCGTACGCCTGCCATAATCCTGTGGCTCAGGAGTTCCATTCGTGCCCAAGATGAAGACCCACAAGGGGACCTCGAAGAGGTTCCAGTTCTCCGGAAGTGGGAAGCTGATGCGCACGCATCATATGAAGACCCATTTCCGGCGCCGCAAGTCCAAGCGCATGCTGCGCCAGCTCGATGAGATGTCGCCCGTGTTCAAGGGAGACGTCGAGCGAATCTCGCGACTCATCCCGTACAGCGACTGAGAGAGACGGAGCGCAGCGATGGTGCGTGTCAAGCGTGGTGTGACGGCGCGAGCCCGCCACAAGAAGATCCTGAACGCGGCGAAAGGGCACCGCGCGAGTCGACATAAGCTGTACGCGCGCGCCAAGGAATCGATCCTGCACGCGTGGTCGTACGCCTATGCGCATAGGCGCGAACGGCGGGGTGACCTGCGGCGACTGTGGATCACCCGCATCAACGCGGCCGCGCGATCGGTGGGTCTTACCTACGGGCAGTTCATCCACGGCCTGAAGATGGCCGAGATCGCGCTGGACCGAAAATCGCTCGCCGACATCGCGGTGCGCGACCTCGCCGGATTCCAGCGCCTCGCCGCGACGGCGCGGGCGGCACTCAGCACTGCCTGAGTACGTCGCCGCTTCGCGCGGCGACCTCGCGGCCGCGCTGCGTCTGCATCGTCCGGAGGAGCGGATCGCGCGGCGCCTCGTCCTCGTCGAGGGTCCGAAGACGCTCCTCGATCTGCATCGACGCGGCCATCGGGTCGAACGCCTCTTCGTAGATCGGTCGTCAATGAGCGACGAGGTTGTGTCCGGGTTGCTGGCCTCCCTGCCGCCCGAGATCGTGCACCTCGCCGAGGGGGCGGCCATCGCGCGTCTGGCCGATACGCGTGCGCCGCAGGGCGCGGTCGGGATCGTCCCACTCCCCTCCCCCCGGATCGCCGAGGATGGCGAGGTCCTCCTCATTCTCGACGGCGTTCAGGATCCCGGGAACATGGGAACGATCGTGCGTTCGGCGTCAGCCAGCGGCGTCGTCGGAGGCATCGTCTGCCTGGGGGGTGCGGACCCCTTTGCTCCCAGAGCCGTTCGCGCCTCGGCCGGCGCGGTTTTCGCACTGCCACCGCTGGGCGAGCCGGGAGACGCCCTGGACGGAATTCTTCGCGACCGTCGCCTGATCGGTGCGGCGGTCGGACGGGGCGAGATCTACCACTGTGTCGCGTGGTCGGGTTCGATCGCGCTGGCCATCGGCTCGGAGGGGCACGGCCTTTCCCCACGGATAAGCGCTCGCGCCGACATCATGGTCCAGATCCCCACAGTCGGCGCCACTCCCCTGAACGCCGCAATCGCCGCTTCTATACTCGTGTTCCACATCGCCCGGGAGCGATCTCGCTGAACGTGACGTGTTGGACCGGAGCGATGGGGCGGTGTGAGAGACCCCCATCGATCCGACGGGGATCGCGCGGGCAGGCTATCAGGGGCCGCCTGATGGCATCGGTGAGGCGCCCATGATCGATCGTGTGCGCGAGGTCGAGCGCGAGGCGCTCGGGGCCCTCGCGGAGATCCGGGACGAGCAGGCTCTCGAGGAGTGGCGGCTCCGCTATCTGGCGCGATCGGGACGCTTGACGACGCTGCTGCGCGGCCTGGGCGACTTGCTCGAGACGGATCGGCCGCTTGCGGGCAAAGAGGCCAACCGTGTCAAGTTGGCGCTGGAGAGCGCGCACGTCGAGGCCGCCCGACGCATCGAGAGTTCTCGGCGGGACGCCGCCACGTCGATCGATGTGACTCTGCCCGGTCGGCGGCGCCCGCGGGGCGGGTTGCACCCCGTCACACGTATCGTTCGCGAGATCGTTGCCGTGTTCGGGCAACTCGGGTTCAGAGTCTCCGAGGGCCCGGAGGTCGAGTTCGATTCCTACAACTTCGAGAGGCTCAACATTCCGCCCGATCATCCGGCGCGGGATATGCACGATACGTACTGGCTCGATGTACCGGGGCGTCCCGGGCAGATCCTCCTCCGAACCCATACCTCGCCGAATCAGATTCGCATCATGGAGCGGCAGAGTCCCCCCATCCGCGTACTGGTTCCCGGCAAGGTGTACCGGTACGAGGCAGTCGACGCCACGCACGAGACGATGTTCTTTCAGATCGAGGGGCTCGCGGTCGATCGGGGCATCACGATGGCTGATCTGAAGGGGACGCTCGCGACATTCGCCAGGGCGATGTTCGGCTCCGAACGGCGGGTGATGTTCTATTCGGCCTACTTCCCCTTCGTTGAGCCGGGCGTCGAAGTCGCGATCGACTGCTTCTCCTGCGGCGGATCGGGGTGCCGGACCTGTAAGGGGACGGGGTGGATCGAGATCATGGGCGCGGGAATGGTCCATCCGCACGTGCTGCGCGGGGTGGGATACGACCCTGACGAGTACACCGGTTTCGCCTTCGGCCTGGGCCCCGAGCGTGTGGCGATGCTGAGGTACGGCATTCCGGACATTCGCCTGTTCTACAGCAACGACCTTCGCTTCCTGCGACAGTTCCACTAGAGGGTCTGCCGGATGCGTGTGCCACTCTCATGGCTGGCCGAGTACGTGGACGTACCGTCTGATGTGCCGGCGTTGGCGCATCGCTTGACCCTGGCCGGCCTACCGGTCGCGGCGATCGAGTCGACCGGTGGCCAGTTCGAACGCGTCGAGGTGGGTCGGATCGCGGCGCTGGAGAAGCATCCGAACGCAGATCGACTTCTCCTCGCGACCGTCGAGATCGGAGAGGGGGCCATCACCGTCGTGACGGGGGCACCGAATCTCCATGTCGGCGATCACGTGCCCTTCGCCCACGTCGGAGCGGAGCTATGGGACTACCACGTGAGACCGCCGGTCCGCCGGGTGCTGCGCGAGGGGAAGATCCGCGGCGTCACCTCGCGGGGGATGGTGTGTTCGGCGGCCGAACTCGGGCTCGGGGAGGATCACGAGGGAATCCTCATCCTTGGCGATGGCCATCCGGCGGGAACGCCCCTCGCGCGCGTGTTTGGCGACACCGTGTTGGAGCTGGAGGTCACCCCAAACCGCGCCGATTGCCTCTCGCTGCTTGGCATCGCGCAGGAGATGCGGGCGCTCTATGGAGGCGAACTCCGGCTGCCACGGGTCGACATCACGCCGTCGGGTGAGAGCGACGCCCTCTCGATCGAGATCGCGTCTCCCGAGATCTGCTCCAGGTACTGTGGCTTGATCGTCGATCAGGTGCGCGTCGGCCCCTCACCCAAATGGATACAGGATCGCCTTGCCGCGGCCGGAATACGGCCGATCTCCAATCTGGTCGATGTCACCAACTACGTCATGCTCGAGTTTGGCCAACCACTTCACGCGTTCGATCTGGATCGCGTGGGCGGTGGCCGCGTCGTCGTGCGGAATGCCCGACCGGGCGAAACCCTGGTGACCCTCGACGGCGTGCTTCGCCATCTCCAGACCGAGATGCTGTTGATCGCCGACGCGGAAGGTCCCATCGGGCTGGCGGGAGTGATGGGTGGGCGCGATTCCGAGATCACCCCGGGAACGAGCCGCGTCCTCCTTGAATCAGCGAACTTCCAGCCCACATCCATTCGACGCACCGCGCGCCATCTCAAGCTACCAAGCGAGGCCTCGCGCCGTTTCGAGCGCGGAATCGCGCCAGAGATCGCGTGGCTCGCGCTCCACCGCGCCGCTGACCTGATCCGGGATCTCGGCGCCGGCGTGCCCCGCTATCCGGCGATCGACTGCTATCCACGACCGGCCGATCGACCGCCCGTGCGTGTGCCCGTTGCGGAGTTCGAGCGCCTCCTGGGGATCCCCATCGCCAGGGAAGAGGCGATCGACGTCCTTCAGCGCCTGGGTTGCGTTCCCGTCGCCGAGGGGGACGCCATCAGTGTGATGCCGCCTCTGCGCCGACTCGACATCGCGATCGCCGCGGATGTGGTCGAAGAGGTCGCACGGATCGCGGGCTTCGAGCGGTTGCCCGAGCGACTGCCGGCGGGTGGCTTGCCGCCAGTCGACCAGTCGAACGCGACCACCTTCGAGGACGCTCTGCGCGATGCGCTGGTGGCCGAGGGCGCCGCGGAGATCGTCAGCTACTCCATGGTCGGCGATGCGGCGCGCGATCTGGTGCCGGCGGGACCATCGGGCGAGCCTCTCGGCGATCAGTTCGCGGAACGCCTGCTGCCCGTTCAGGAACCACTCGCGCTCGTCAACCCGCTCTCGTCGGAGATGGCGCTCTTGCGCACGGATCTCGTGGGCCAGATGCTGGTGGCGCTACGCGATAACGGCCGCTGGTTCGACCGGGATGTTGCCCTGTTCGAGATCGGCCGAATCTATCTCGCGCGGGTGGAGGATCTCCCCGAGGAAAGGCGGGTCGCGGCGCTCGGCCTCGGCAGCCACCGGTCCGGCGAGAGCCTGGATGCCCGACGAGCGACCGACTTTCTCGACATCAAGGGGTGTGTCGAGAGCGCTCTCGATCGCGTTGGCGTGCGCGGCGCTGTGTTTGCGCCGATGCGTCACCCCCTGTTTCGAGCCGGATTCGTCGCGGCGATCCTGACGGGCGATCCACGAGATGCGCGGACCGTTCTCCTCGGTGGCGTTGGCGAAGTTGAAACAGCGGTGCGGCGCGCGCACGGCATCGACGGGCCGGTGTTCCTGGCCCTGCTCGATATCGTGCGCTGTCAATCGGTCGCTACCCCACTGCTGCGCGTCGAGGCGCCATCCCGCTTCCCGGTCGTTCGGCAGGATCTGTCGATTGCCGTCGGTTCTACCGTCAGCGCTGAGGACGCCCGCCGGGTCATCGCCCGAGCGGTGCGGCCCACAGGCCGTGAGGTCGCGCTGGTCGACGTCTATCCGGGGCAAGGCGCGGGCACCGCTGAGCGCAGTCTGACGTTCCGCATCACGTACGGTGCGGACGATCGAACTCTCACCGATGCGGAGGTCGGTCGAGCACATCGTGCCGCAGAGGACGCCGTACGTTCGCGCCTGAGCGCTCGGGTGCGCGGACGCGACGACTGACGCGCGACCGCCGCGGGCCGTGTCGACTCGCGGCAGCAGCCCGGCTCTCAACGCGTTTCGTTCACGCGCGTCATCTCAGTCGAGCGGGCCGGCCAACCCACCGATCCGGGACAGATGCCGGATCGGTGGGCCGTGATTCTCGGGCTAACGCGCCGAAATCGCGACCTCTGAGGAGGCCGCCGCCGACGCCCCGGCCTGGGGTTGAGGCAAGCCCTCCTGTTCCGCGAATTGCACCGGGTCGACGAAGCGATAGCCTACGCCCGGTTCGGTCAGGATGTACCTCGGGCGCGATGACTCCGGTTCCAACTTCTGACGCAAGTAGCGGACATAGACCCGCAGGTACTCGGTCTCCTCGCCATACCCGCGTCCCCACACCTTCCGGAGAAGATCCTGGTGGAGGAGGACACGGCCCGCGTTCGTCACCAGTTCGTACAGGAGCTTGTACTCCGTGGGGCTCAGTTTGATGTCTCCCTTGCCCTTCACAGTCACGCGGCGCTGCGCAAAGTTCATGGCAATGTCGCCACACGTGAAGACAGGCTCTCGTTTGGCGTCGCCCGGCAATTTCGAGCGTCGGAGCACCGCTTTCACTCGAGCGATCAGTTCGGGGATACCGAACGGCTTCTGCAGGTAGTCGTCCGCTCCGAGTTCAAGACCCTTGACCTTGTCCTGTTCGTCGCCTTTCGCCGTGACCATGATGATCGGGACGGTCGAGAACTCACGGATACGGCGGCATACATCCCAGCCACTCGGGCCGGGCGGCATCATGATGTCGAGGATGATCAGGTCCGGCTCGTGCATCTCGGCCATCTTGAGGCCCTGCTCTCCATCCTGAGCGACGAGCACTTTGTACCCTGCCGGCTCCAGATTGGAGCGGATGAGGCGGACGATGCGCGGCTCGTCGTCCACCACAAGAATCGATGCGTGTTTCACTCGTGTTCCTCCTCTGATTCGGCCGTGCCGATCTGGCTGTCGCTCGCATCGTCCGATGGTGCGAGCGGTATGGTGAAGGAGAAGGTGCTCCCCTCCCCCTCGCGCGACTCGACGGCAATCGTGCCTTTGTGCATCTCCACGATTCCGCGGCAGATGGAAAGCCCGAGTCCGAAGCCACCGGCCCGCTGGGCTTGTCCGTCGCTGGAACGAAAGAATCGCTCGAAAACCTGCTGGAGTTCGTGTTCCGGGATACCGATCCCCTCATCTTTCACCGAGAAGCGCGCCATACCGGGTTCAGCGGTTTCGGCGCGCACCGTGATGGTCCCTCCGCGGGGCGAGTACTTCACCGCGTTCTCGATGAGGTTGCGCAACACCTGCTCGAAGCGGAGCTTGTCGGCGAAGATCGCGGGAAACCCGGGCGGGACTTCCACGACAAACTGGTGATCCATCGCGTGCCGTTGCTTCTGGGCGACGAGAGATCGGATCACCCGGCCCACCCGTAGGCGTCGAAGATCCACCTTCAGGACCCTCGACTGGATCTGGGACACCTGCAGGACATCCTCGATGATCGCGCGAAGGCGGTCGGTCTCTTCGTCGATGATCTCGAGGAACTCGCGGACGGTATCCGCCGGCCACTCGATGTCCCGGCGAAGAAGCGACTGAGAGTAGCCCTTGATGGAGGTGATGGGCGTTCGAAGTTCGTGGCTGACGTTCGAGATCAGCTCGGTCTTGAGGCGGTCGAGTTCCTCCAGAGCACGCACCCGAGCCGCCTCGCGAAGGAGCTTGGCGTTCTCGACCGCGATGCCGGCGGTGTTGGCCAGAGACGTCACGATGCGCTCGGAGGCGGCGTCGAATCCGCCGCGATGATCGAGTTCAAGCTGGATAGCGCCGATGACCCCCCGTCGGGAGTGAAGCGGGACGACGAGGACCGACCTCACGTCGTCTGGCAGGTCAGTCCATCGGGCATCGACCGCCGTGTCGTTGACGCGCACGGTGCGCCGGGTCTCGACAGCCCAATTCGCGACGGAGCTTCGCGCGCTCGCAAGGCCCGTCGGTGTATCGCGGACGAATGCGCCGTTCAATGCGAGCTTCTTGGACGGGTCTCGAACCGCCACCGCTCCGAGCTTTCGGCTCGACTCATCGAGCAGGAAGACTGTCGCCCTTTTGAACTCGACGTGATCGGCGATGTTGAAGATGAGCTCGTTGCAGATCTGGGGGTCGCCCATCTCGCGGCTGAGGATTGTCGAGAACTGGTGGACCGTGTCGCTCGTCGAGCGTAGTCGGACGTTCTCGTTCGTGAGGTGCTCGACGACCTGCTCGTGGCGATTCGAGAGGCTGGTGATGCGCACGCTCGTCTCGAGCGAACGCGCCTCGGAGTCATTCATGCGGCGACTTATGGCGAGCGCCACCTGGGCGACGCGTTCGAAGTCGCCATCCGCGAAGGAGGGGATCACGACGGGATCGCCCGATTCACTCTTGCGAAGGATGCGACCGAGCTCGCGCGCCTGCGCGACTATTGACCGGCGCACCTCCCTGACGGCCAGCGCGAACAGCGCGACGGTCGCCGCGCACGCGAGAGCCGGCGCGAGAGCGAAGCGTCCCACCACTTCGGGCTGAACGAGCGCCAGCCAGACCCAACTGCCGAGAATGGGCAGGAGCGGCAGCGCGGCCAGGGTGAGGAACTCGCGTGTGCCTACGCGCCCGATTTCCGCCGGCGGCGCGTGGGCAATCGGCCGCAGAGATCCCGTTTCGAGGTGACGAGGCCGAGCGACCTGTGCCGCGGACAATCCTGTCTCAATCCCCCTGGTCGAACGACGAACGACCGTGCGACCTGCACGGCACCCCACAGTGGACCCGAGCGGCCGACGTTATGGTATCTAGGCACAATGGTATGTCAAGTGAGGTGGGCGTAAGAGGCCCGTCCGGGTCAGTCGGGGCGACCCATTGAGGTTCTTGACAGGCGGAGCGCCGCGGACCTACATTTCATTTCTGCGCCTCGAACGGGCCGTGGTCCGTGTGGGGCGCTTCGTTAACAGCGGAAGAGCGTCGAGAAGCCAAATGAGCCTTGGGAAGAGTTAGGTGATTGGGCATAGGCAGAAGGTTTGGCCTGGTTC
>CAZHZF010000036.1:0-31588 GCA_964536925.1 uncultured Dehalococcoidales bacterium
GCGCCCGCGTCCTCGGCGATACGCGCCTGCTCGGCCGTCACCACATCCATGATCACGCCGCCCTTCAACATCTGGGCGAGTCCCTTCTTGGTTGCCCAGGTCGACTGCTCCATGTCCTGCTCCTTCTCTGCGGCCGAGGTCTGCTCGGGGTTAGGTAGAGGAGCGTAATTCGCCAAAGTGGCCTACGGCAAGATCCACTTTATGCGCGTACGATTGGGCCAATGGAGAGTCCCCTGGCCGGGCTCACGTTCACCGGCGATCGTCCACGCCATCGCCAGGTGCACGATGCATTGCGCGAGGCGATTCGTGAGGGCCGTCTGCCTCGAGGGGCACGCGTGCCCTCGAGCCGTCGCCTTGCCGATGACCTGGGTCTTGCCCGGAACACCGTCGCCCGCGTGTACGACGATCTGATCTCGGAGGGGTATCTGGTCGGGCGGCGGGGCAGCGGCACGTATGTGGCCGAATTGTCGCCCGATCCCCCCCGCGCGTCGCCCGAGCCGACGCCGCTCTCACGGCCGAGCCAGTGGAGCCTGCGTGCGGGCGGTTTCGCGCCGCTGCCAGTTCCGGGCGACCGCCCGCTCCCGTTCGATTTCCGGCCCGGCACGCCGGACTGGGACGCGTTTCCGCGGCGCGTCTGGTGGCGACTGGTCGGGCGCCGCCTGCGAGATGGATCGGCGCTCCGCCGCTACGGCGACCCCGCGGGCTATCAACCCCTGCGAGAGGCGATCTCGCGCCACCTCTCCGCAACCCGCGGCGTGATCTGTCGCGGCGACCAGGTGGTGGTCGTGAATGGGACGCAGCAGGCGATCGATATCCTGGCACGCGTGCTCGTCGATCCGGGTGACCGGGTCGTCGTGGAAGATCCCGGGTACGCCGAAGCGCGGCAACTCTTCCGCGCATATGGGGCCGTCCTATCGCCCGTCGCGGTGGATGGTCTCGGTTTGCGCCCGGACACCCTGCCAGGCGGCGCCAGCCGTCTGGCATACGTCACTCCGGCCCACCAATATCCGACCGGCGCGACTCTGCCGCTGGAGCGACGTGTCGAACTGCTTTCCTGGGCGGCGGCACGCGATGCCTACATCGTCGAGGACGACTATGACGCGGAGTTTCGCCCCGGAGCGGGCGCACGGGAGTCGCTTCAGGGTCTCGAGGGCGGTCATCGCGTCCTCTACCTCGGTACTTTCTCGACGGTGCTGTTTCCGCCCCTTCGCGTCGGCTATGTGGTGCTGCCAAGCAGTCTCGTACCGCCCTTCACACGCGCCAAGTGGCTGGCCGACCGTGGAACGAGTCTGCTTGAACAGCAGGCCCTGGCGGACTTCCTCGACGAGGGGCATTTCATACGCCACGTGCGGCAGAGTCGTCGGCGTGCCCTGGCCCGTCGCATCGCTCTCGAGAACGCCCTCGCACGGACGCTGAGAGAGGAGTCCGAGATCCTCCCCGTCGCCGCCGGGTCGCACATCCTGGTGCGTTTTCCTGGCCGCGATGCCGCGGCGATCGCCCGCGCGGCACGGGCACAGGGTGTGGGGGTGTATCCGGCCGCGCCCTGCTATGTCGCGCGCGAGCCACCGGACGATCTTGTGCTGCTCGGATTCTGCGCGCTCGCCGAATCGACCATCGAGGCAGGCATTGCCCGCCTCGCCGCGGCGATACGCACGATCCCTCGCGGCCCGCCTACGCTTCGCCCTTCGGCGTGACACGTGCGCGCAGTTCCGCGCGCCTCTCCGGGCTCAGCCTGGCGAGGAATCCACCGAAGGCCTGACGCCAGTCCTCGAATTTGTGCTCGTCGCTGGCTCGTGCCTCGATCTCGGCCGGATCGCGGTACGATCGGCCGCGCGCTGGCACGCGGCGGCGCTTTGGCGGCCGCTCCTCATCCGTCGCCCGCATGCCGGGCAACTTCGGCTGGTACGACCGGTCATCGTGACCGCGTTCCATAGTCTCATCATACGGACCGCGACGCGCGGGCGCCTGTAAAGCCGCCTGCTGGTCACAATGCTGTTACATCGGCGCCAGATGTGCGGCCAACGGTCCGTCAGGTCAATGAGGTGGACGAGTGACCCCGGGGTCACATGCTCGGAGATCGAGACGCAGGAGAATCTCGATCCGCGCGATGCCCGACTGGTAGGTTCGCTTCATTCAGGCCAGTAGAGCTCCGGCGCGCAGCGCCGCACCGCCGGTCACGTCCCGCTGTGCGTCGCAGAGCGGGCAGGCGTAGTGCAGAGCCGGTCGGCCGTCGATCTCCACCCGGGTGATCACCCAGGCGTGCGGAGGGCAGCGCCGCGCCGTGGGTAACGGGCGGCGGGCGGCCCCGCGCGCACGCAGTCGCAGCACCCGTCCCGGCACGGGCGGATCATCGTTCCACGCGTGTTAACTTACCATAAGAGTGGCCAGGGGGGCTCGGCCGTCGGTCCCCTCCTGTCGAATCCGCTATCCTGCGCCACCATGTCCACGGTCGCCGCCGCGTACTTCGCGGGCGCACAGGACATCCTCGATCGGCTCGCGGCGACACAGATGCCCGCGATCGAGGAGGCCGCCCAGCGATGTGCCGGGTGCATCTCCTCCGGCGGATTGGTGCACGTCTTCGGGAGCGGTCACTCCCGGATGGCGGTCGAGGAAATCTGGCCGCGCTACGGCTCCTTTCCCGGCTTCCATACGATCGTCGAACTGGCGCTCACTTTTCACAACCAGGTTGTCGGCGCGAACGGGCAGCGCCAGGCGATGTTCGTCGAGGGGACGTCCGGCTTCGCGAAGACGGTCCTGCGCAACTTCCGGATCGACCGGCGCGATGTGATGATGGTCTTCTCGACCTCGGGCACGAACGTTGTGCCGGTCGAGATGGCGGAGGAGGCGCGGGCGGCCGGTCTCTTCACCATCGGTGTCATGTCGTTCGCGCACTGCCGGCTGGCGCCGCCGAAGGCCCCGTCGGGTCGAAAACTGCTCGACGTGGTGGACCTCGCGATCGATAACGGTGCCGTCGTGGGAGACGCGATGGTCGCGATCCCCGGCCTGGGCTACCCGGTCGGACCGGGATCGACGATCGGCAACACACTCATCGCCAATGCAATGAAATGCCGCGTCGCCGAGCTCCTCACCGCGCGCGGTCAGCCGCCCTTCGTGCTGACGAGTTCGCTCGTCGTGGGGGCCGAGGAGTCCGCGCGCGTCTTCGATCTCGCTTACGACGATCATCGCGAGCGGGTGAGCCGTCTGTGAATCGGCGTTATCTCGGCATCGACCTCGGAGGGACGTTCATCAAGGGTATGGCGATCTCGGCCACAGGTCAGACTCTGGCCAGTGGGTCGCGCCCGACCTCGCGCCAGGGTGTGGATGCCGTGGTCGCCGACATGATCGCGCTGGCGCGATCGCTGGGTGAGGGTGGGCCGATCGCGGGTATCGGAGTCGCCGTGCCGGGTGTCCTTGACATGGCGGCCGGCGAAGTCCTCTTTCTGCCCAATGTCGCCGGCGACTGGCGGGGCCGACCGGCCGCACACGAACTGAGCGAAGCCCTCGGCGCGCCAGCCTGGCTGATGAACGACGTCCGCGCGGCGACGTTCGGAGAGATGCATTTCGGCGCCGGTCAGGGGTACGACGACTTCGTGATGATCGCTGTGGGCACGGGCGTCGGCGGCGGGATCGTCTCAGGCGGGCGCCTCCTTCTCGGCAGTGCCGGGCACGCCGGTGAGGTGGGACACAATGCACTCGACGCCCACGGGCCGGACTGCTCGTGCGGAGGATGGGGGTGCGTCGAGGCATTGGCCAGCGGCAAGGCGCTCTCGGCGCAGGGTCGCGAACTCGTGGAGGCGGGCGGAGCCCCCGGTCTGCGCGCGCTGGTCGAAGGTGACCTGACGCGGATCACTCCGGCGACTATCGCGCGGGCGGCGGCGATGGGAGACGCCGGTGCGCGTTCGCTCATGCGCGATACAGGGTTCCGCCTGGGGATCCTCATCGGCAATCTGGCGCTGCTGCTGAACCCGCGCCGGGTCATCGTCGGCGGCGGCATCGCCCAGGCCGGCGCGATGCTGTTCGATCGGATCGCCGAGTGTCTCGAACAGCGGGTCGGCTGGTACCTACGCTACGCGCCGATCGACGTCGTTCCGGCGGCGCTGGGCGAAGAGAGCGGCGCGCTGGGAGCGGCGGCCTGGGCACGCGACCGCGCGCCCGGGGCCTGAACGATGGCACGCCTGGATCTCGGCACTCTGCCCCTCCTGCCCACCAGTGTCATCGGCTCCCACGCCTGGCCGGCCTGGCTTCACCTCGCGCTGGCCGCGGCCGAGCGGGGTGAGTGCGGTCCCGACGACATCCGGGAGACGCTCGATGACGCCGTCGACCTGGCGGTGCGGGACCAGGAAGAGGCCGGTGTCGACATCGTGTCGGACGGGGAGATGCGACGCGCCGGATTCTTCACGGCTGCCTTCTACGGCTTTCTGAGCGGAATCGAACCCCTTCCGGCGCGCCGCAAGATCGGTGTCGTCGGGCACGATCAGCGCGAGAGCTACCGGGTCGTCGCCCCGATCGAGGCTCCGCGCGGTCTGGGTCTGCTCGATGAATGGCGCTACGTCCGAACACGCACTGCGAAGCCGGTCAAAGTGCCCTGCGCCGGGCCGTTTACCCTGGCCGGCCGCCTCCAGGGCGGCGCCGTGTATCGGGACCGACTGGAGACTGCGCGTGTCCTCGCCGCCATCGTCAATCGCGAACTCCGCGGGCTCGTCGCGGACGGCGCGACCTTCATACAGATTGACGAGCCGTCCTACGCGGTGCATCCGGATGAGCCGAGAGCGTTCGTCGATCTCTTCAACGCGACCGTCGAGGGGGTCGACGCCCGCATCGGTCTGCATCTCTGTTTCGGCAATTACGTCGGACGTCCCGTCGCCCGCCGGACCTTCCGACCGCTCTTTCCGGCGATCTTCGCGGTGCACGCCCACGAGTTCGCGCTGGAGTTCGCGAATCGTGAGATGGCCGAGATCGAACTCGCGGCCGGGTTCCCCGGCGATCGCACCCTCGCGGCCGGCCTGGTGGATGTCAAGAACTACCACGTCGAGTCTCCCGAGGAGATCGCCGACCGTATCCGCGCCACACTGCGTCATATTCGGCCGGAGCACGTCGCGATCGTCCCCGATTGCGGATTCAGCCAGACAGCGCGCTGGGCGGCGCGTAGGAAACTCGCGGCGATGGTGGAAGGCACGCGTATCGTGCGACAGGAGTTGACGGGATCCCCCTTCCGATGAACCAGGTCTACGTCGCGACCGGGTTCCTCATGCACCAGCCGACGCGGCAGATCCTCCTCCACCTGCGCGACTCTATGGCCCCGCTGAACCCCGATCGCTGGGCGTTCTTCGGTGGCCGCGCCGAGCCGGAAGATGCGGGTGATCCCCTGCGGACGTGGATCCGCGAGATGGCCGAGGAACTCGGCATCGCGATCGAGCGATCGAGCGCCCGCGAGGTGCGCCGCTATGTCATGGCGACTGGCCTGCCGCGGGTCGTGTTCTGCTACCCGTGGCCCGACCGGCGGATGGACTTCGTTCTCGGCGAGGGTGCCGGATTCGCCTGGTTCGACCTCGCGGGCGCACTCGCGCTTCCGAACCTGACCGATCCAACCCGGGAGGATCTCGACTACCTCGCGCACACGTCGCTGTTTGTCTGAGCGCGCGACTTCTCAGGAGGAGACCGACCATCCCCCATCGACGGTGATCACATCGCCGGTGATGGCGCGCGCGTCCGGCCCGAGCAAGAAGGCGGCCGTGCGGGCGATGTCCTCGGCCGCGAGCATGCCGCCGACGAGGGGTTGGCGCCGCGTCGCGAAGTCGAGGATGTCCGGATCATCCTGAGCGCGGCGGCTCATCGGCGTGCGGGTCAGTCCGGGAGCGATGACGTTCACACGGATCCCCCGAGGCGCGTAGGTGGCGGCCATGGCCCGGCTCATCGATACGATCGCCCCCTTCGCCGCCGCGTAGGCGTGGGTCGCGAACCGTGGCGACGAAGGATGCGCGGCGAGGACGCTCCCCATGTTGAGGATCGCACCGCGCGCTCCGTCGTCATCCGGTGCCTGAGAGAGGAGGATACCGAGCGCCTCTCGACAGACGAGGAACATGCTCGTCAGATTGGACCCGAGCGTGATGTCCCACCCGGCGACGGTGACCTCGTGCAACGGGCCATCGCCATAGCGTCGGCCACTCATCCCCGCGACGTTGAACACGCCGTCGATCCGCCCGAGCCACGCGTGCGCGTGCCGCACGGCGACTGCTGCCTCGGCCTCGTTCTGGAGATCGGCGGCCGTCCCAGACACGTCAGCACCGCCACGAGAGAGATCGCCCACCAGGGCTTCGACGTGGGCGCGCGTGCGAGAGATCACGAAAACACGGTGGCCATCCGAGGCAAGGAGGCGTGCCGTCGCGGCTCCGATTCCTGTGGAACCCGTGATGAGGTAACTGCGCGGAGCCGGGGTCACGCGGTCCGCAGGCTCTCACCTAGCGAATGACCCGCGTCGCGAACGATGGTCGCCGCGCGGTCGATCTGTCCGACCATGCCGAAGAACCCGTGCACCAGGCCCGGATGATCGTCGTGTCGCGTGCTCACACCCGCGGCGCGCAACCGCTCCGCGTACTGGCGGCCATCGTCGCGCAGAACGTCGTACTCCGCGGTGATGACGTGAGCGCGGGGCAGGCCGCGGAGATCGCCTGCCCTGAGCGGCGACGCATACGGTTCGTGAGCGCGGTGCTCCGGGACGAAGTGGTTCCAGAACCACTGCATCCCGGTCCGGGTCAGGCCGAAGCCCTCGGCGTTGTTCCGATACGAGTCGGTCGTGAAATCCCGGTCTGTCACCGGATAGATCAGCAGTTGATAGGCGAGGGACGGTCCACCCCGGTCGCGCGCCATCTGCGCGACACCCGCGGCGAGGTGGCCCCCGGCGCTGTCACCGCCGACCGCGATGCGGCGTGGGTCGATTCCCAGATCGCTCGCATTGGCCCCGACCCAGGCGGTCGCGGCGAAGCAGTCGTCGAGCGGCACGGGGAACGGATGCTCCGGCGCGAGTCGATAGTCGACCGAGATCACGGCACAGGCAGATTCCGCGGCGAGGTCCCGGCACGTTCCATCGTGCGTATCGAGGTTGCCGATCACCCAGCCACCGCCGTGGAAGTAGACGAGCGCGGGAAGAATCCCTGATGCCGGGCGATAGACCCGAATCGGGATGTCACCCGCGGGGCCCACGATGACCCGATCGCTCACTTCGCGGATCGGCCTGGGCGCCCCAGCCGCGCTCTGGCGCCGCAGGATGAAGTTGCGGCGTGCTTCCTCCGGAGTCGTCTGCTCCAGAGGCGGCTGGCCGAGCGCGATGGTCGCGTCGAGCACCGCGCGTGCCTGTGGATCGAGCGGCATAGCTAACCTCCGATCGGTGCGGGGACGGCGAGGCGGTCGCGAAACCAGTCGACCGTGTGGCGCAAGCCTGTCTCGAGGCCGACGCGCGGTTCCCACTCCAGCAGTGCTCTCGCGCGGCCGATGTCCGGGCAGCGCCGACGCGGGTCGCCCACGCGCGCCTGATCGACGTGGACGATCGGGGCGCCCGTGTCCGCGATCGCGGCGATGATGCGTGCGATCTCGAGGACCGATCGTTCGTCGGGATTCCCCAGGTTGATGACCTGACCGCGCGTGCGCGGCCTGAGCATCGCGCGCATGAGGCCCTCGACGAGATCGGAGACGAAGCAGAACGAACGGGTCTGCGAGCCATCGCCGTGGACCGTCACCGGTTCAGCGCGCAGCGCCTGACTCACGAACTGCGGGATGATCCGGCCATCCTCGGGGTCGGAGTGCGGGCCGTACGTGTTGAAGATCCGGACGACGCGGGTATCGACATCGCGCGTGTGGTGGTAAACCATCGCGATCATCTCGGCATAGCGTTTGGACTCGTCATAACACGCGCGCTCGCCCACGGGGTCGACATTGCCCCAGTAGCTCTCGCGCTGTGGGTGCTCCAACGGATCGCCGTAGGCCTCGGAGGTCGACGCCATCAGGTACCGCGCGCGATGGCGCTCGGCCAGTTCGAGCAGGCGATGGCTCCCCTGGCTGTTCGCCAGCGCGGTCTCGATCGGGTGGCGCATGTAGCCGGGCGGACTCGCCGGGCTCGCCAGATGAAACACCAGATCGGCGCTACCGATGTCCGGCAGGGGGCGCGTGATGTCGGTTTCGACCAGAGCGAAGCCGGGGCGTCCCTGGAGCGACGCGAGATTCCGTCGATGCCCCGTGAGCAGATTGTCGAGAGCGACCACCTCGTGGCCATCCGCGAGGAGTCGGGCGCATAGGTGCGAGCCGATGAATCCGGCCCCGCCGGCGACGACCGCACGCACGACGCAGAGGATATCAGCCGGTGTGCTACCCTCGAATCCGACAAAGCGATAGCGGACGAAGGGCGGTTGCCGAAGGGTGGCCGCTTGAACGGGGGAAGTCCGGTGTGATTCCGGCGCTGTCCCGCAGCTGTGGTCGGGCCGTGAGGCCCGCGAGCCAGAATGCCCACCTTCGTCTCGGTCGGCGTCCTTCGAGAGAGAGGCACCGTGGCCGGCCGAGCGATCGGCCCACCTTCCGGGTTTCCCGGGCCTCGCATCTCACCGGAGTTCCGACCCGCGCGTCGAACCCGAGCGAGGTGAAAGATGCGAGTCCTGGTCCTGCTCTTTGCGCTCATCCTGTCCGCGTGCCAGACCTTCCCCACGCCCACCGTCGCGCCGACGATCGTTGTCGCTCCGACCGTGACGATGGGACCGACCGCAACCAGCCTGCCGCCGCCCCCCGCGCCCACGTCGACGGCCGTGCCACCAACGCCGACCGCGATCGCGCCGACGGTGGCGCCGCCATCTCCGACTCCGCCGGCCTGGCCACGCACGCTTACCGATGGTCTGGGGCGTTCGGTCACGCTGCCCGCTCGACCCGCGCGCATCATCTCCTACCTGCCCTCGAACACGGAAACGCTCTTCGCGATCGGGGCGGGTGATCGGATCGTGGGCGTCGACAACTTCAGCGATGTCCCGGTCGCGGCGAAGGACCTCCCGAAGGTGGGCGATCTGAAGCCAAACATGGAGGCGATCGCCGCCCTGCGGCCTGACCTGGTGATCACGATGGGTCGCAGCCCGGATCTGGTCACCCTCCTCGAGCCGCTCCGCGTTCCGGTGATCGTCCTCGAGTACAAGGACCTGAGCGGGACGCTCGACAACTTCGCGCTGCTCGGCCGCGCGACCGGAACCGAGAGCGCAGCGTCCGCGCTCGCCGAGCGTGTGCGCGGGCGGATCGAGGGTGTGCGGCTCCGTACAGCGAATGTGACCCGCCCCCGGGTGTATTACGAGGTGGACGGCAGCGATCCGGCGCGTCCCTTCACCGTGGGACCGGGAAGCTACATCGATGAGATGGTGCGGATCGCCGGAGGGATCAACGTCATGTCCGACGCGCCCTCGGCGTTTCCCCAGGTCTCGCTCGAAGCGATCCTGGCGAAGGACCCGCAGGTCATCGTCGTGGGGTTCGCGAGCGGCGACGCCGTTCAGGCGTTTCGTGCCCGACCTGGGTGGGCTGGCATGGCCGCCGTACAGCGAGGTGACGTCCGTGTGATCGACGGCGCGCGCCTCTCCCGGCCGGGGCCGCGCGTGGCGGAGGCGCTCGAACAGCTCGCCGACGTCCTCCATGGCCCCGTGAAGGCCTGACGACCTCGATGAATGCGCTCCGTCGGACATCGCCTCGCGCGACGACGATGGTCGCATCGGCGCTTCTCTGCGTCTTCCTCATGCTCGCCGCGGCTTCGGGGGCGGTCTCCGTCGCGCCTCTGACGATTCTGGAGATCGTGCTGGTTCGGCTTGGCCTCACCGGAGCGATGACCGATCCGACGCTCGGCGCGATCGTCTGGGAGATCCGGTTGCCGCGGGTCGTCGCGGCAGGGCTGGTCGGCGTTGGCCTGGCACTCGCCGGAGTCCTGGCGCAGGGGCTCTTCCGCAATCCCCTCGCCGAGCCGTATGTCCTGGGAATGTCCGGTGGAGCCGGCTTCGCCGTCACGGCGTTTCTGGCGGTCGCGACGACCCTGAATTCCGGCGAAGCGACACCCTATCTCTCCTGGGTGGGGGCGCTCGGCGGCCTGATCACGATCGCGATCGTGTATGCGCTCGCGAATCGGGGCGGCCGGGTCGATCCTCTCACCATCCTTCTCGCGGGGCTCGCGATGAGCGCGATCCTTGGCGCGCTGACGACGGCGCTCCTGTTCGTGGGTGACCCGCACCTGACGAGGCTCGCCCGGGTCTGGTCGTGGATGGGCGGTGGCGTTCAGGTCCTCGGATGGGGACCGGTCGCGGCCGCGCTGCCACCACTGGTACTCGGCGTCGTGGTCGCGCTGCGACAGGCCGCGGGCCTCGACGGGCTCGCCCTGGGCGAGGAGAGCGCCGCACAACTGGGCATCGCAATCCAGCGCCAGCGAATCGAGGCGATCGTAGGGATCGCTCTGCTGGCAGGCGCGGCGGTGACCCTGGCCGGACTGATCGGTTTCGTCGGCTTGATCGTTCCCCACATCATGCGGCTGATCGTCGGGCCACGGCATCTTCCGCTGCTGATCGCCAGTGCCCCGGCCGGGGCCGCCTTCGTCGTGCTCGCTGACCTCGCTGCGCGCACGCTCCTGCCCCCGGCGGAGATTCCCCTCTCCGTGATCACGGCGCTCGTCGGCGGTCCCTGGTTCCTCTACCTCCTGCGCGCACGGCGCGGCTATGCCGGAGCAGTCGGATGAGGCTCTGCGCGCGAGGTGTCGGGCACCGATTCGGCGACCGCGTGGTCCTGAGCGACATCGACCTCGGGATCGAGGCCGGGGAGAGGGTCGCGATCGTCGGCGCGAATGGTGCGGGGAAGAGCACGCTGCTCGGCATCCTCGCCGGTATCATCGCGCCGCGCGATGGGTCGGTGGCGTGGGGCGAGACGTGGTTACGCGATCTTCCACCGCGGGTACGCGCGCGCTCGATCGCGCTCGTGCCGCAGGAGGTCTCGGTGCCGTTCGACTTCACGGTCGAGGAGATCGTGAGTCTGGGTCGATCGCCGCACGGATCGGCGCTGGGCGGCGATCCAGAAGGTCTGGACGCCGTACGCCGGGCGATCGACCTCCTCGGACTGGGATCATTCAAGCGGCAGCCGTTCGCGTCCCTCTCCGGGGGAGAGCGACGCCGGGCGCTGCTGGCTCTCGCGTTCGCTCAGGTGGGAACGACGCCTGGGCCGCGGGTGCTCCTGCTCGACGAACCGACCGCCCACCTCGATCTCGCCCATCAACGGGCGCTGATGGAGGATCTGGTTTCCCGTGCGGCCACCGAGCGCCTCACGATCGTGACGGTGCTCCACGACCTGGCGTTGGCAGCGCTGTACTTCCCCCGCCTGATCGTCCTCCACGCCGGTCGCGTCATCGCGGACGGTACGCCCCGGGCAGTCCTGACCGAGGCGACGATCGAGACGATCTACGGAACCGGATTCTCGATCGATCGCCACCCCTCATCCGATGTCCCGCGGGTCGCGATCGTCACCTCCGTGTCGCAGCCACGTCGCTGAAGCGGTCTCAACGCGGCGTTCGCGGCGGCCTGCCGGCTGCGGGGACTACCCGCCCGATTGTTACCCGAGTGTTATCGGCGGTACAGGTCGTGACGTAGGATTCGCCCCATGTCTCCTCGGAGCGCGCCGCCCACCGCCGCGGCCTGGGCCTGGGGAATCGTCACCGAGCAGGCGGCGCGGATCGCCGCGGAGGAGCATGGGGCTCTGGAGGGGAGCGACCCCGAGTACGTGCATCGGATGCGCGTGGCCTCGCGCCGCCTGCGGTCGGCGCTGCGCCTTCTTCGCGCGCCACTGGCATCGTTCATCGACGAGCCACTGCTCGAAGGTTTCGATGCCGACCTGCGCGCTCTCGCCTCCGCGCTTGGCGACGTACGCGACCGAGATGTCGCCCAGGCCGACCTGGCGGTGGATGCGGTGGATCGACCCGGCGACCGGCCAGCGATCGACCGGCTGCTCGTCGATTGGGCTCTGACGGTCGTGCCCGCGCGCGGACGCCTGCGCGATCTGATCGGCGGTGGTCTCGTCGAGCGAATCGCGACGTTCGCGCGTGGCGACTATGGTGCGACCGACGCCGGGCCGTCCGCGGCTCGCCTGGCGCCGCGCCTGCTCGGCCGCGCGCTCCGCAGGGCCCGGCGCGATTACCAGGACGCCGAGGGCGACTCGAACGCCCTGCACCGGGCGCGCGTGGCGTTCAAACGGTTGCGTTACATTGCCGAGTTCGCCTCGCCCTTCTTCGGCAATCGTCTCCTCGCCGTCCGCGAGGTCGCCACGGCGATGCAGGACGCGCTCGGCAGCCACCACGACGACGAGATCGCGATCGATACGCTTCTCCGCGAGATCGAGCGGCTGGCCGAGACGGCCGATCGCGCTGCCGATTGCGGTGCCCTCGCGCGCGCCATTCGCGCGCGCCGAGCGCGCCAGCAGACCTCGCTCGAATCGGCTCGTTCCCTCTGGACACAGGTGCCACGGGCGCGCACACTGCGCCGTCAACTGGAGGGAACCAGCTGAATGGTGGTGACGATGCCTCCGCCGTCGGTCAACTCCGATCTTGCCGCCCTCAAGCGCCACGACTACAGGGGGAGGCTGATCGCGGTCGAGGGGCTCGATGGGTCGGGCAAGTCGACGCAGATCTATCTGCTTCGACGCTGGCTCGAACTGCAGAACGTCCGCGCGTCGTTCACTGAGTGGAACTCGGCGATCATCGTCAAGGGAGCGACCAGGCGCGGCAAGAAGCAGCAATCGCTGACTCCCACAACCTTCTCTCTGGTCCATGCGACCGACTTCGCGCATCGGTACGAGCGGCACATCGTCCCGCTCCTGCGAGCGGGGTACCTCGTCCTGTGTGACCGTTATGCGTTTACCGCCCTGGCGCGCGACGCCGTCCGTGGCTGCGATCGGGAGTGGGTGCGCAACCTCTATTCGTTCGCGACCGTGCCGGACATCACCTTCTACTTCGACGTTCCGCTCGCCACCGCGATCGGGCGCATCATGGCGGGCCGGCCGGTCCTGAAGTTTCACGAGGCCGGGATGGATCTCGGTCTCTCGACCGATCCGGCGGAGAGCTTTCGCCTTTTCCAGGGGCGGATTCGAGACGAGTACGAGCGGCTCGCCATCGAATACCAGTTCACGCGGATGGACGCGACCCGCTCGATCGAGGCCCAGCAACAGCAGATGCGTTCCATCGTCTCCCGGCTCGATCTCGCCCGCTACACGCGCCGCGGTGCACCGCATGCCTGATCGGTTCTACGGCGCGGGGCTTCCCGGCGTTTCGATCTCGGGCCTTGGAGGCATCCTCGTGGCGCTGGAAGGAGCCGATGGCTCCGGTCGCTCCACGCAGATCCGACTGCTGAAGGACTGGCTCGAGCGACGCGGCCACGCCGTCGCCGAAGTCGGGCTGCGCCGCTCCACCCTCGTCGCCCGAGAACTGAGCGCGGCGAAGGAGGGGCACACTCTCGGTCACCTGACGATGAGCCTGTTCTACGCCGCCGACTTCGCGGATCAACTCGAGCACGTCATCGTTCCGGCGCTGCGCGCCGGCTACATCGTCCTTGCCGATCGGTACATCTATACGCTGATGGCGCGGGACATCGTGCGGGGCGGTGATTCCGGCTATCTCGAGCGCCTCTACGGCATGGCTCTTGTCCCCGACGCGGTCTACTACCTGCGTGTTTCGCCCCGTATCCTCATCGAGAGGAACCTTCAGAAGAGCGGTGCTCTCGATTACTGGGAATCGGGTATGGACATCGGGCTCGCCAACGACATGTTCGATAGCTTCGTGAAGTATCAGACCCTGATGCAGGCACAGTTCAAACGGCTGCAGGAGCGCTACGGCTTCGAGGTTGTGAACGGCAACCGCACTGTCCGGTCGGTCTCCAACGACCTGCGCGCGCGGCTCGAGGCGAAACTGGGCGCCACGTTGAGCGCGATCGCACCATGAGCGCGGCGCGGGATGATGTCGAGAGCGCGCGACGTCTCCTCGTGCAGCGTCTTGCCGGGGTACGCGCCGATTTCGAGGAGTCGGCCGCTCAGTACACGTTGCGGGTTCTGGGCCGACTCGCCGAGATCACCGATACCATCACCGACACCGCGAGCGAAACGCATCCGCAGCAGCGATTGACAATGCTGCGCGATGCGCTTCGGTGTCTCGACGCCCTGGATATCAAGGCGTCGCGCGGGCGCCGCAAGGATCTGCGCGCGATCGAGCGAGCGCTCGACGAGCTCGATACGACGCTCGCGGACTGGTGAAAGGAAGGGTCGCATGGAGGAACACGCCTACGCCGCGTTGGCTGGCACGGGGTATGTTGCCGCGGTAGACCTTGGCGGCACGAAGATCCTCGCCGCGCTCGTTTCGCCGGAGGGCCGGATCGTCGCGCGGGTGAAGCGTTCGACGGGCAAAGGCGGTGTCGACGTCCTCGATCGGATCGCCGACGCGGTGCAGCGTTCCGCTCGCGACTGCGGTGTGGCCGCGGAGGAGATCCGCGCCCTTGGCGTGGGGGTGCCGGGCCCCGTCTCCCTGGAGACGGGCGTCGTCGCCGTCGCGGTGAACATCCCGGGGTGGAAAGACATCGGCGTTCGCGACGAACTGCGGCAGCGCCTGGCAATCCCGGTCGTGGTCGATAACGATGTCCGGGTTGCGGTGATGGCCGAGCACGCCGCCGGAGCAGGCGCTGGGACCCGTCACATGCTCGGTCTCTGGCCGGGCACCGGCATCGGTGGAGGAATCATCATCGACGGCCAGATCGTCCGTGGGGCGACGAATACCGCCGGAGAGATCGGACACATGACGCTCAAGGCCGGGGGCGCGCGCTGCAATTGCGGTGGAAGGGGGCATCTCGAGTCTCTCGCCAGTCGAACCGCGATCGTCCGACGGATCAGTCGCGCGATCAAGCGCGGAGAGAAGTCCTCGTTGAGCAAAGTCAAGGGAGGTGCCGAGAACGCGCGCAGTGCCGATCTCGCCGCCGCCTACCGGAGTGGCGATCGCGTGGTGGTCGACGCGGTCGACCGCGCGATCGATTATCTCGCCCTGGGAATCGCTTCGATCGCCAACGTCGTGAATCCGGAGAGGGTCGTGATGGGTGGCGGCCTGATCGAGGCCTTCGGCGGGACGATCGTCGATCGTGTGAACGAACGGGTCAAACTCCACCCCATGCACGCGGCCACCGAGCATATCCTCGTGGTGCCGTCTTCGCTGGCGGATGACGCGGGCATCGTCGGGGCAAGCCTGATCGCGCGGCGCCTCGCGGATCGGGCGGCGGTCGCGGCGTGATTCCGCGGGAGCCGGCGTCCGACCTCACCGCCGCCGAGGCCGAAGCGGTAGCGCAGGTCGCGGCAATCACCGCGTGGGCCCCCGCTCACACCGCTCAGGTCCGGCGCCTGGCCCGACAGCTGTTCGAGGCGCTGCGCGACCATCACGGCCTGGGGCCGCGCGAGCGGCGCCTGCTCGAGGTCGCGGCGCTCCTCCACGACGTGGGCTTCCCGACTGACCCCGCGCGCCACCACAAGGTGTCGGCACGGGTCATCCGTGCCAACCTCGGAGCCCCGTTCACGGAGCGAGACGTCCACCTCATCGCGCTACTGGCGCGCTACCACCGTAAAGGGGGTCCACGCGTCCAGCACCGCCGATTCAGTCGCCTGGACCCCGGCGAGCGGCAGATCGTGATCTGGCTCGCCGGGCTGCTACGGGTGGCCGATGGTCTCGACCGGCCCCACGCCTCGTCGGTCCAGCGGGTGAGCGCGGGGATCGTCCATGGCCGCTGCGAGATCGCCGCGACCGGTGCGCATGAGCACCTGGAGGAGTGCATTCGCGGTGGCTCGCGCAAGCGTCAGGTCCTCGAGCGCGCGCTCGGGCGACCGATCGTGATTCGAGGTGACGAGGCTGTCCGCCCGGCCTGGGCCGCCGACTAGACTGCACCCGGGAGGTACATCCGATGTCTGAAACACGGGTACCCGTAGAGGGCGAGCTTGCGCCCCTTTTCGCGGGGACCGCTACCACCGGGCCGATCTCGCTGGCCGACTACCAGGGCAGGTCACACGTGATCCTGTACTTCTATCCCAGAGCCGACACACCGGGGTGTACGCGCGAATCCTGCGGGTTCCGCGACGCGAAGGCGGATCTCGCGCGACTTGGGGCGGCCGTAGTCGGAGTCTCTGCCGACGATCTCGATGCGCAGAGCGCCTTCGCGACCAAGTACGACCTCGGCTTCCCGCTCATCGCCGACGTGGGTCGCGCGGTGATCGACGCCTATGGCGTCTGGGGTGAGAGGCGCCGACCCGATGGCACCAGCACGATGGGCATCCGGCGGATGACCTTCCTCATCGATCGCCAGGGAGTCATCCGCAAGGTGTATCCGAACGTGACGCCTGATGGCCACGCCGAGGAACTCGCCCGGGATATCGCCGCGCTCGGCTGAACCCGCATCGGGAGGATTGCTGAGGGTCGTGCTCACGCGACGGCCCTCAGTCGATCATCCGGCCGGCTTCATCATCGCGTCGAGAATCTTCTGGGCCGACTGCGCGGCCTCAGCGGTCTTCCGCTCGCCGCGAAGCACCGGGAAGAGGAACTCCGCCTCGATCGCCGGGTACACATGGAGTGGTGTATCGGCGGAGAGAAACCGGACCTGGTCCAGCGCGCTCACGTACGCGGTGGCCTCGCTATCCGACATCAGGCTGTCGGTCCGGCGGATGTCCCGCGTGCCCTTGACGGGTGGCAGGAACATGCCGTCCGGGCTGGCCTCCACCATCGCGCGTAGCGCGTTGAGGGAGTGCTTGAGGTCCGGTGCCTTCGCGGGGATTCCGATGAGGAGCGGTGTCGTGCCGAGGATCACACGGCGTTCGGTGGTGGGCAGCTCGGTGACCTGAATGTCGCCGAACCCGCGCCAGAACACCGCGCCCCCGGCGACGAAACTGCCCATCGCGCTCTCTCCAGAGGAGAGGCCGCGGAACATCCGATTCCAGAGTTGTGCTGACGCGTCTGGAGGCGCGGCGATCTTGTGCGTCTGGATGAAGTCGCGGAGCAGTTCGATCGCCTGGATGGTGCCTGGTTCATCGAGGCGAATCCTGGCGCCATCCTCGGCGACGACCTCGGCGCCGTGCTGCCACGCGAGCGAGAGGAAGGTGGGAGAGGCTCGCCCGATGTGCAGGCCCCAGCGCGCCGGCGTATCGCCGCTCGCCGGGCGAGTCATGTTCTTCGCCATCCCGAGGAGGGTGTCCCAGCGCCATCCCGCGGGAGGCGGTTCCACGCCCGCCTCGTCGAATCGTCTCTTGCTGTACGCCATTACCTCGGCGCCGACGGAGAGGGGGATCGCGGACTGCTTCCCCTGGGCGAATCCCGCGCGAAGCAGGTTGCTGTGGAAGTCACCGGACCGGAACCATGACTCGGCTTTGAGGATCGGACCGAGATCGTGGAGGGCTCCAGCCTTCGCCAGCGCACTCAACGTGCTGATCTCTTCGGGACCGCTCATCACCAGGTCGGGCACCTCAGAACCGGAGAGAGCTCCCAGCGCCTGCGCGTAGGCCGCCGGCAGGTCCATCGCGGTGGGTGTGCCCACGCCGATCGCCGTCGTCGTTAGCTTGACGTTCCGCTCCGGATTGAGGCGATGGTTGAGGTTCTGGAAGCGGGTCGACCAGAAGGCGAAGAGATCCAGGTCGGGGCGTCCGATCCGGACCGGCCGCGGCTCCGAGGGAGTGGGCGTCGCGATACTGGCGATGCCCTTCGCGACCGGCACCGGCGCATCCGGATACTCGGCGCGGCAAGCCGCGAGGACGGACAGGCTGGCAAGCGAGGCGAGCAAGGTCCGGCGGCTGAGTCTCTTCATCGCCCACGATTATGGGATTCGGGCACCCCGAACGGGCAACCTTGATTCCCTGTCCGGCGGGTGCCGGTGCGGCGTCTGGACCTCCCGCCGAACGCACCCGCTACGCCAGGGCGCGAACCCCCGCGATCCCATCGCGTAGCCCGGAGGTCAGCAGGCGAAAGTCGCCAGAGTACGCCAGCATGCGGTAGCCGAGGCGGAGCCAGCGCTCGCAGGTCGCCACGTCGTCGGCATTGATTCCGGCCGACTTGCCGTGCGCCGTCGCCACCCGGACCACCCGCTCCATCGCGCCGAGGAACTCCGGGTGGTCGAACTGGCCGGGAATGCCGAGGAAGTTCGTGAGGTCGAAATGCCCGACCCAGAGGACGTCGATTCCCGGTACGGCGGCGATCTCCTCGAGGTGGGCCAGGCCTCGTTCCGATTCGATCTGCGCGATCAGGAGCCGCCGCGCGTTGAGCGCACGGACCTTCTCGATGAGATCGCCACGCTCGTAGTCATCGTGCGCGAAGCCGAAGGCCGCGCCTCGTCTGCCGCCGGGCGGATACGTCGTCGACTCGACAATCGTCTCCGCTTGAGCCTTCGATTCGACCATGGGCACCATGAGGCCGAGCGCTCCGGAGTCGAGCACGCGGGCCATGAAGTGGTACTCGGTGGCGGGAACCCGGACCAGTGGCACGGGCGAGGCGCCACGCGAAGCGGCGAGGACGGTCCGGATGGTCTCGACCGAGGCACCAGAGTGCTCCATGTCGTAGATCGCGAACTCCGCACCGGTTGTCGCGAGGAGAGCCGGCATCGATGGCGTAAAGAATTCGAACACCATGGTGCCGATCGCGCGCCCGCCGCGGGCGACCGATTCCTTGACCGGATTAGGGCGTAACGGCATGGATGCCTCCTCTGGCGCGCGCAGCCAGGAGTCGTGCGAAACGCGGATGGTCGATCGCTGCCCGGTTGACCACGCCGACCGCGGGAATCTCGCCGCGCGCGATCGCCAGAAGGCTGCGGATGGCAGACCTCCCGTTCTCGCGGAAACACTCATCGGTCCAGCAGAGCGCGTGCGGCGTGACGATGACGTTCGGCAGGCGCAGCAGGGGATTGTCCGGCGGTACGGGTTCCTCCTCGAACACGTCCAGGCCAGCGCCGGCAATCCGGCCCTGGACCAGGGCATCGTAGAGCGCCGACTCGTCGACGATCGGGCCCCGCGCGGTGTTGATGAGGTAGGCCGTCGGCCGCATTCGGCCGAGCAGGTCGCGCCCGACGAGATGGCGCGTCTCTTCGGTGAGCGGGCAGTTCACCGAGAGGAAGTCGCTCTCCGTGAAGAGCGTCTGACGATCGACGAGCGCGACGCCGAGCGACGCGAGGTCCGCCTCAGAGGCGTACGGATCGCTGGCGAGGACGCGCATCTCGAACGGTGCCACGAGACGAGCGACATCTCGTCCGATATTGCCCACGCCCAACAGGCCGAGCGTGCGCCCGGTGATCCCCCGGCCCATGACCTCGCTTGCGCGCCGGAACCCCTCGCCGACGCGGGTCAGGCGATCCTTCTCCAGGAGCCGTCCCGCGAGCGCGAGGATGAGCGTGAGGACCGCCTGCGCGACCGGCCGGCGCACGCCATCGGGTGTGATCGTCACGAGCACGCCGGCGCGATCCATTGCCGGCATATCGATGCGGTCGTAGCCGACGCCGAACCGCGCGATCGCCATCAGACGGAGATCGGGTCCGCTCACCGTGGCGGCGGAGACCCGCGCCCGGAGAGCGAGAATACCGTCGTACCGCGCGGCTACCACTGACGTGATCTCGGCATCGGGCTCCGGGATGTATTCCCAGGCGATGCCGCGGTTGGCCGCGCCCTCGAGCAGCGACAGTCCGATGTCCTCGAAAGCCAATTTGCCGTCGGGACCCAGGAAGTCGTGGGTCAGACCGATGCGAAAGATGTCGTCGTCGCCCATCGCGATGGCGCATCATAGCCCCGGAGCCAGAGACGCACGCGCGAGGTGAGAGATGTTCGTCCGGACCGTGCTCGGCGATGTCGCGCCGACCGATCTCGGGCAGGTTCTGATCCACGAGCATCTGGTCGTCGACGTGCGTCAGCGGCACGCGGGCTACGCCGACGATGCCGAAACGATCGCGGCGGGCATGCTCGACCACCTCTCGGACGTGCGCGACCTCGGGGTCCGCACGATCGTCGATTGCACGCCGACACACCTGGGCCGCCACGAGGCCGCCTATCGTCTCGCCGCCATGCGGCTTGGCATACACGTGGTGATGGCGTGCGGGACCTATCGGGAGGCGTGGCTGACCGAGGAGATCGTCGGCCTGGACGAATCCGCGCTGGCCGATTGGTACCGCAGAGGATTGGACGCGGCGGGGTTCGTCAAGCTCGGCTGCGATCCCGAAGGGCCCGGCGCCGGCGAGTTGCGTTGTGCCCGGGCGGCCGGTCGCGCGAGTCGGGCCACCGGTGCCCTCGTCGCCTGCCACGTGGGACTTGGTGGACCGGCGTGGAGGACCGTTGATGCGTTCGAGGCCGGGGGTGGCGACCCAGAGCGCTTCGTTGTGGTTCACCTCCAGAACGAGGCCGACTTCCGCGCCCACCTCGCCCTTGCCCGCCGTGGCGTGTGGCTCGAGTACGACGCAATCGGGGCCGCCCCACCGGACGAGGTCTATGGCGCGATCCTCCTGCGCCTCCGCGACGCGGGTCTCTTGAGCCAGGTCCTGATCTCGCAGGATGCGTGCGCCTACATCGTGGGGAACGATGGCACCGCCCAGAGGCAGCACCGTTTCGACCACCTGCATCGGGCGTTCCTGCCCCATCTTCGGTCGATCGGGTTCAGCGAGAGCGACATTCGGACGCTGCTCATCGACAACCCAGCACGGGCGCTCGCACGCCCCGGCACTATGGGTCGATAGTCGGCCGCGCGGGCTTCGGCGTCGCCACAAGGATCAGTGCCGCGACGATCATCAGGGCGACGCCGACGTACCAGGCAACCTCATACGCGCCGGTGATGTCCCGGACGTAACCCGCGATGGGTGCGCCCGCCGCGCCTGAAATCAGTGTCACCGGCATTACCGCGCCACGGATGCTGCCCAGGTTCTGTCGCCCGAAGTAGTCGGCCCAGATGAAGGTCTCCAGCAGGATCCAGATGCCGATGCCGAAGCCGAAAAAGATCATCGACGCGAAGAGCAGAGGGTTTCCGAACGTCAGGATCGTCAGGATGGATGCTGTCGCGAGCAGAAGGAAGCCGAAAGCCCCGACGAAGCGGACGGGGATCCGATGAATGAGCATCCCGGCTGCGAACTGCGTGACACCGGAGGCCGCGGCGTCGAGCCCGGTCGCGAAGGAGATCATCATCGGGTCGAGGCCGCGATCCATGAACGCAGCGATCCGATGGAGCGCGATCGATCCCACGCCGAGGCCGACGAGGGAGAACGCGATCACGAGGCGCCAGAACGCGCTGGATGCGAACGCCTCGGCGCGCGTCCAGGCTATTTCGTCGCGCGGGGTGCCGATCGTCCCCACGGGAACCCAGCCGCCATCCGGCTGAAGACCGTGATCCTCGGGGATGCGCCGCACGAAGAGGAGGGAGAGGGGCACGATAACCGCGACCGCCAGACCAGCCAGGAACAGCCACGCTGTTCGCCACCCGAATGCATCGATGAGCCACTGGCTGAGCGGCATGATCGTGACGCCACCCACGGGAACGCCGAGCGACATCCAGGCGAGTGCACGCCCCCGCTGCCGCACGAACCACTTGGTCACCGGAACGGCCGTGACGAGGGAGCCGGGCCCGCCGATGCCGAGGATGCCCATGACGGCGAAGAGGAGGACGATCTGCCAGCCGGCGTCGACAAAGTAGAGGAGCGCGACCCCCGCGCCTGTCAGAATCGCCGCCAGGGCCAGGAGGTAGCGCGCGCCCCAGCGATCGATCCATGGGCCGACGATGGGCGCTGCCAACGCCGCCGCGATCTGGCGCGAGGACTGGGCCAGACCGAAGGCGGTGCGGCCGATCCCCAGTTCGTCGCCCATCGGCTTGATGAAGAGGCCGAAGTTCAGGGTTGCCAGGCCCATAGAGCACGCACCCACCACGCCCATCGTTGCCGCGATGACCCAGCCGTAGTAGATGCGCGAGGAGAACGGCAACACGGATGTAAACGGGGCGGCTACTCTATCCGACGGACGGTGGTGGCGCTGCCCCGATCGCGCGTGCGGACCCGGGAGTAGTGCCGCACGGGGCGGCGTTTAGCCGGCGACCTGCTCCGCGCGCTCGAACCCGCCGAGGATGCCCCACATATGCGCCTCGCCTCGCGGAAGGGCGATGGCGTCGGTCACCCGACGCGCCGTGCGTCGCGCGATGCCCCACGCCGCGATCCCCACCGCGGTGGCGATGCCCAGTCCAAGGGCGGTCACGCCCACGATCGTCTCTTTCTTCATGCTCTCACTCTACTCTGGTCTCGCCATGAACGGAGAATTTCCGGCTATCCAGCCACCGCACCGACCGGCGCTGGCCTCCGTGCCAGTGCCTCGACGACGTTGGTGACCAGGCGCAACCCCACCTCACCCTCGAGCGACAGAATCGACTCCGGATGGAACTGGACCGCCGCGACTGGCAGATCGCGATGTTCGATCGCCATCACCACATCATCGTCGCTCACGGCCGTGATCTGGAGAACTTCTGGGTGGCGCTCCACGCGGCTGTAGAGGGAGTGGTACCGGCCGGCGGTGAAAGTGGCGGGCAGCCCTGCGAACAGCGCTCCACCTCTGACCCGAATCTCCGAGGGCTTCCCGTGCATGGGGTACTCGAGAACTCCAAGCTCGCCGCCAAAGTGTTCGACCATCCCCTGCAGGCCCAGGCAGACGCCGAAGATGGGGAGGTCGCGTGCGAGCGCGGCTCTGATCGTGCCGGAGACATCGAAATGTCGAGGCGTGCCAGGTCCCGGGGAGAGGACGACCAGATCGGGCGCGATGCGATCGAATTCGCCGTGATCGAAGCCGGAGCGGAGGGTGATGACGTCCGCGCCTGTCTGCCGGAAGTAGTTGGCGAGGGTATGGACGAACGAGTCCTGGTGATCGACCAGCAGGATCCGTTTGCCTTCGCCGGTCCTGCGAAGCGGCGGTGAGGCCAACGTGGCTGCGACTCCCCTGGGTCGCCTGATCGCGTCGAGGAACGCGGCGGCCTTGACTCGCGTCTCTCGCTCTTCCTCGTCTGGATCGGAGTCGTAGAGCAGTGTCGCCCCGGCGCGCACCTGCGCCACACCGTCTTTCACGCGGATCGTGCGCAGAGTCAAGCCGGTGTTCATATTCCCGTCGAAACCGATAAGACCGACCGCCCCCCCGTACCAGGCTCGCGCAGTCTTCTCGTGGTTCTCGATGAACTGCATCGCCCACGCCTTGGGCGCGCCGGTCACGGTGACCGCCCACGTATGGGCCAGAAACGCGTCCAGCGCATCGAACTCCGGCCGCAGATGTCCCTCGACGTGATCGACCGTGTGAATGACACGCGAATACATCTCGATCTGGCGGCGACCCAGCACGCGCACACTCCCGGGGCGGCAGATGCGGGACTTGTCGTTCCGATCGACGTCGGTGCACATCGTGAGTTCTGATTCGTCCTTCGTTGAGTTGAGGAGTTCGAGAATCTGCGCCGCGTCGCTGATCGGATCGTGGCCGCGCGCGATCGTTCCCGAGATCGGGCAGGTCTCCACCCGGTCCCCGTCCACGCGCACGTACATCTCGGGCGACGCACCGACGAGATATTCGCTTGCGCCGAGGTTGATCAGGAATCCGTAGGGCGCGGGGTTTCTCTCCCGCAGGCGACGGAAGAGTTCCGAGGGGGGAGCAGCACACGGCTCGAGAAACGTCTGCCCGGGAACGGCTTCGAAGAGATCGCCACGGCGGAAGGCCTCACGGGCGCGGCGCACGACATCGGCATACTCGCCCGGTGCGTGATCGCACGGGGAGTCCACATGGGTCGCGGCTCGATACGGTGCCGTGGGTGTCGATCTCGGGAGACCGTCGGTCGATACGCCATCGACCTGGAACTCGTAGGTTCGCCGCCAGGCCCGCTCGCGGCGGTGGTCGACCACGATCAGTTCGTCCGGCAGGTAGAGCACGAGATCGCGCTGATCGTCAGGACGACGCAGACGAAGGTCCATCGGCTCGAACTGGAACGCGAGGTCGTACCCGAACGCCCCGTAGAGACCCAGATGCGGTTCGTCCGGCGCGCGGAATAGGTCCACGATGCCACGAAGCACCGAGAAGGTCGAGGGTTGCTTGCTGCGCTGCTCCTCGGGAAATCGACCGCCGGATGTGCGGACCGTGCCACGCAGGAGACCGCTGGTGGCATCCAGGGAGGCGAGGGCGGTGAGCCCGCGCAGCGCCCGTTCCACCGCGGGCAGGAGAACCGCACCCCGGCTGTTGAGCGCGCGGATTTCAAAGGCGCGCTCGCGTGCCGTGAACTCCAGGGGTGGGTCGACGAACCCCATGTCCCAGCGCGTGTAACGGCCCGGATATTCGTAACTGCTCGCGAGCAGCGCGCCGCGCCGCTCGTCGAGCGCGTCGATGATCCCCTCGATCGCGCCCGCAGGGGCGATGTCGGCAACCGTCCGACGGATCCCAACGCCACCGGCGGTCTGATACGAGTCGAACTGCGAGTGTCCCCGTTCCATTGCGCGCTCCTCCCTCATTGGATTCTTGTGGGAGGGGGCTCAGGCTCCTCATGGGCCCGCCACCTCCTCACGAGGCGGCCGGGCATGCGCAGGGCGCTACCGGGTGCCGCCTATCGAGGCGGCCACCACCACTGCACGGATTGCGAAATCACGATGATGATGGTGTCAGAGAAGCGTGACGCCGTCAAGTGCCGCCCGGCGGGCGCCGTCGACGACGGCGATCGCCCGATCCAGAATCGCCGCGACCTGCTCCGGGTCGAGCGCTCCCGTTTCCCCGGCGTAGATCCTCCCGGCACGGCGCGCCGTGGATCGGGATCGGACCGAAAGACTCGGCAGCGCCGCGGTCACTCCCTCCGCCTTCGAGAGCAGGCCGCGGCCTTTCGCCAGCGCGATCGCGCGGCAGGCGTTCAGGACTGCGTAGAGCGGATTGGCCTGACTGTTCTCCGCCGCCCAACGGAGATCCGCCGCGATCGAGTCGAGGAGGTCACCCAGGCGCACGAGCGGGAGCAGATCGCGCGGCGCGGGACCGACCAGCGCGCTTCCGCGTGCTCGGGCCATTGCGACGTGCGCGGCTAAATCGGCATCGCGACCGGCGGTGCGCCAGCGGAATGACGACGGGCCGGCCGCAACGCGCTCGGCGGTCGCGGCGCGATGCGCCTCCCCGTAGTGGAAGTCGAAAGGTGTCGGGTGAGTCAAGACCTCGCCGCCCGCGGGACCGATCACGCTGATCTCGATCGGATGGGGGTCACCGCTGAGGTCAAGCAGTCCCGCGGCGAGGCGGTGGCGCGCGCTCGGGGAAAGCGGCGTGACCGCAACGACCAGGATATCGAGGTCGCTGAGTCCGGCCCGAAAGCATCCCATCGCGGCAGATCCGTGCAGGATCACGCCGCGTACGCGCCCGCCGAGGCACCGAGTACACAGATCGCACACCGAAGCCAGTTCCACGAGTGCCTCCGCGGGGGCAGTACCCGGAGGAGTACCTGCGATCGCAGGGACCGAAGGTATTGCGTGAATCACTTCGGTATGTTACTGTGGCAAATGGAGGATATAACAGTGTCACCCGAGTCGATGCCCGGGCGGATCGTCGCGGCGACCCGAGCCCTTCTCCGCGAAGGGAACCCCGCGCCATCGATCTCGAGCATCGCGCGGCGCGCCGGTGTATCGCGCATCACCGTCCATCGGCACTTCGGATCGCGGGAGGCACTTCTGAACGAGGTGGGTGTCGCGCCCGAACGCTCGGGCACGCGCGATCGGATTATCCACGCCGCCGGGGAGGTGATCGCGCGAGTCGGGTACCAGTCCGCCACGATCGAGGAGATTGTTCGGGTCGCGGGCATCTCGACGCCCACGTTCTACAGCCACTTCGCCCGAAAGGAGGATGTCCTCATCGCGATCGTGGAAGTCGTGAGTGATCGGATACGTGCGATTGGCCAGCATCTTCGCGGCAACATCCTGCGCGACCGCTCGGACATCGTGGCGCTGCTGAAGCGGATGATGGCCACACAGGCGGCGTTTTTCGATCTCGCTCCCGCCCTGCTCTTCGCGGTCGCCGGCCGCCCGGACCTCGCCGAGCGCGTCTTCGAGGATGTGATTCTGCCGACGTGGGATGCCCTGGGCGAGGCAACACGTCCGCCGGGGACGATCGAGCCGATCGAGTCGACGCGGGCGCGCGCGATGGCTCTCATCGGCATGGCGACCTACTACAGCCTGACGCGGCAGGTGTTCGCGCGGAGGCCGGAGTTCCCGGACAACGGCCAGGCGATCGAGCAGTTCGCAAGGATCTTTCGTGAAGGAGTCGGGCGTGGTAGCGACAGCGGTTGACAATCCCCTCGCCGGAGAGCATCGGCGCCACACCCCCGTCCAGTTCCTGCGCCCGATCATCGTCCTGCTGATCCTCGGTGCCGCTGCGGCGTGGTGGTATCAGAGCGGTCGTTCGCCCCATGCTGGTCTGCTCGTCGCCTCGGGCACGATCGAGGCGGAGGAGTCGGAGATCGCCGCCGAGATGGTTGGTCGCGTCAGCGCGGTTCTGGCGCGCGAGGGCGACGTGATCGCTGCCGGGGCGCCGCTCCTTCGACTGGACGATACTTTGCTGGCGTCACAGGTCGCTCAGGCGGAGTCCGGGGTCGGGTCCGCACGGGCGAACCTGAACCTGATCGTGCGGGGAGCGCGTGCGGAGGAGGTTCGGGCCGCTCGCGCCGCCGTGGACCAGGCGGTCGCCGGTCAGCAGGCTGCCGAACGCGCCCTCGGTCACGCGCGCTCCGCGCGTGCCAACCCGCAGGAACTCGCCGCCCGGATCGCCCAGGCCGAGTCGGCGGTTGTCGGCTCTCGCGCGCGTGTGGCGCAAGTCGAGGCCGGCCCGCGCGCCGGGGATCTCGCTGCGGCGCGCGGTGCGCGCGATCAGGCGCGGGGGAATCTCGATCAGCTGCGCGCCACGCTCGCGGCACAGGAGACTGCGGCAAAGGCCGCGGTGTCGGCCGCGGAGAGTCGGCTGGCGCTGGTGCGGCAGGGTCCGCGTACCGAGGACATCCGCGCGCTCGAAGTGGGACTCGAGCAGGCGCGCAACACGCGGTGGGCCGTCCAGATCGAGCGGGATGCCACGTGCGGCCGCGGCGCTGGTTCCGCGTGCGATGCGGCCAACGCGCGCGTCGCGGCCACGGAAAGTGCCGTCTCGGCCGCCGGCGCCACTCTGGAGAAGGCGCGTAACGGCGCGCTGCCCGAGGAGGTTCGGGTGGCGGAGGCCGCCGTGTCCCAGGCGAGGGCCGACCTTCAAGCCAGGCTGGATGTATCCCAGCCCGCGCTCGCCGCCGCACAGGCAGCGCTCGACGCCGCGCATCTGCGCGTCACCGACCTCGAGTCGGGTGCCACGGAGCAGGAGCGGCAGATCGCGCTTTCGGCGCTCGAGGCGGCGGAGCGCAACCTGCGCGACCTTCGCGCGATGCGCGATGACCCGCTGCAAGCGAACGCCCTGGTAGACGCCGCGGAGGGACAGGCGACCGCCGCGAGAGCAGCCGCCGACGCCGCGCGCGCCCGCCTCGATGCCCTGACCGCCGGGCCGACGGAGGAGCAGATCGCTGTCGCCCGTGCGGCCGTCGCTCAAGCCGAAGCGGTTCTGCGAACCGCCACCGCTCAGAGCGCCCGGGCCCATATCGCCGCGCCGACAGCGGGGACGGTGACCAGACTTGCAGTGCGACCCGGTGAGGTGGTCTCACCCGGCGTGTCGCTGATCGCTCTGGCCGACCTGACTGACCTTCGTCTCACCCTGTACGTACCCGAGGACCAGATCGGCCGGATCACACTCGGTGGCGACGTCGCGGTCGCCGTCGACTCCTTTCCCGGCGAGTCATTCACTGGCCAGGTGACGTACATCTCGCCCCGCGCGGAGTTCACGCCCCGCAATGTCCAGACGCAGAGCGACCGCGCACGTACGGTGTTCGCGGTCCGGGTGCGGCTGCCGAATCCGGATGGGCGATTGAAGCCCGGGATGTACGCCGACGCGACGCTGGCGCCCGCGCCGTGATCGCACGCGTCTGGGCGCTGGTCGTCAAGGAGTTCATCCAGATTCGGCGCGACCGGAAGACGCTCGCCATTGCGCTGGGCATGCCCATCATGCAGTTGCTGCTGTTTGGCTACGCCGTGAACACCACGGTCGATCACATCGCGACTGTGATCGTCGACGAGTCTGCTGACGTGAGGAGTCGGGACTTCGTGCGCTCGATCGTCGCCACGGGGTACTTCGACGTCGCGACCTTCTTGCCCGATGCGGCCGAGGCACGCGCGGCGATCGACCGCGGGGACGCCAAAGTCGCGTTCATCTTCCCGCCGGACTTCGGCCGACACGTGCTCGCGGGCGATACCGCGGCGGTGCAGGTCCTGATCGATGGGTCGGACCCGAATGTGGCCCAGACGGCGCTGCTGACCGCCGAGGCCCTCGCCCGCAGTCGCGGCATCGAACTGATGACCTCCCGGCTACCGGCCGGCGCCACGCTGCCCATCGAGAGCCGGTCGATCGTCCTGTACAACCCGAGCCTCCAGAGCGTCAATTTCATGATCCCCGGCCTCATCGGCGTCATCCTGCAGACGCAGGCCGTGATGCTGACCGCGTTCGCGATCGTGCGCGAGCGGGAGCGGGGGACGCTCGAACAGTTGATCGTGACGCCGATCGAACAGGGCGAACTCCTGGCCGGGAAACTGATCCCGTACATCATCATCGCCTTCGTGCAGGTGGGCGCATCGCTCCTGGTGGGCCATTACTGGTTTGGCGTGCCCATCAACGGCTCGGTGCCATTGCTCCTGGTGCTCTCGTTCCTCTTTCTGCTTGGCGCGCTCGGCCTGGGCATGCTCATCTCCACCATCTCGACGAATCAGACCCAGGCGATGCAGTTGACCCTCTTCACCTCGCTGCCGTCGATCATCATCTCAGGCTTCATGTTCCCGCGCGAGGCGATGCCCACGATCATCGCGATGGCGTCGTACCTCTTGCCTCTCACGTACTTCCTGCAGATCCTCCGCGGCACCGTGCTCAAAGGGGTCGGGATCGAGTACCTCTGGCCACAGGTCATCCCTCTCGCCGTCTTCGCGGTGGCGATCTTCTTGCTGAGCACGGCGCGGGTCCGGCGGAGCCTGGTGTGATCGACGATCGCGCCGTTGTGGCTCGAGACGTGCGCGCCCGCTACCCGGGTTCGCTCGCGCTCGATGGCCTCTCGATGGACGCGGAGGTGGGCGAGGTGGTGGGTCTGGTCGGCCCCGATGGCGCCGGCAAGACAACGTTCCTGCGCATCCTGGCGGGAGCGCGCCAGATCGACGGCGGCAGCGTGACCATCCTCGGACGCGATCTGGTTCGCGAATGGCGCGTGCTGCGTGGACTGCGCGGCTACGTGGCGCAGGGCTTCGCCCTCTACGGCGATCTGACCGTAGGGGAGAATCTCGCCTTCGTCGCCACGGCGTACGGATCGTCCGGCGCACCAGAATCGCCCTGGGGTCGGGCTCTGCTGGACTTCTGCGGGCTCACGCCGTTCAGGGATCGCCTTGCCGATCATCTCTCAGGCGGCATGAAGAAGAAGCTCGCCATCGCGTGCGGGGCCATTCATCGACCCCGGCTGCTGATCCTCGATGAGCCGACCGCGGGCGTCGATCCTGTGTCGCGCCGCGACATCTGGCGCGCCCTCTACCGCGCCCGCGACGAGGGGATCACGATTGTGGTAGCGAGCGCCTACCTGGACGAGGCGGAGCGGTTCGATCGGGTCGCGCTCGTGGCAGCCGGCCGGGCACTCGCCTTCGGTTCGCCCGCCGCGCTGCGGTCCGGCTACCCCTACCACCTCCGCGAGGTGGTGCTGCGCGACCGATCCGTGCCATCGCTCCGCGAAGCACGGGACCTGATCGCGAGCGATCGGTCGATCGCCGGCGTGCAGCTGTTTGGCGATCGACTCCATGTGGCCGGGTATACGCCTGAGTCTGTCGGCGCCATGCTGAAGCGGCTGGGCGATTCGGTCGCCGCCGAACGGAGCGAGCCGATCGTCCCCTCGATCGAGGATGTCTTCCTCGCCTCGCGATCGCCCTGAGCCGTGGACTCCGCTGTCGAGGCTCTCGCACTGACGCGCCGTTTCGGCGATTTCACCGCCGTCGATGGGATCAGCTTCAGCGTCGCCCGTGGCGAGGTCTTCGGGTTCCTGGGGCCGAACGGCTGCGGAAAAACGACGACGATCCGCATGTTGTGCGGCATTCTCCCTCCAACCGCCGGTCGCGCCCGCGTGCTCGGTTTCGACACCGTGCGGGACGCGCGCGCGATCCGCCAGAGCGTTGGCTACATGAGCCAGAAGTTCGCGCTGTACGACGACCTGACCGCCCGGGAGAACCTGCGCTTCTATGGCGGTCTCTATGGGATGGCCGCCGCCGATGCGGCGCGCCGTGCGGACTCTCTGATCGGTCGATTCGACCTGGGCGCCCACGCGCGGACGCTTGTCGCCGCTCTACCGACGGGCGTCCGACAGCGGCTCGCCTTCGCGGTGGCGATCGTGCACCAGCCTCCGCTGATCTGCCTGGATGAGCCCACCTCGGCGGTCGATCCCGCGGCGCGTCGGGCATTCTGGGATGCGATCTACGATGTAGCCGCGCTCGGGACCACGGTCTTCGTTACGACCCATTACATGGACGAGGCCGAGTATTGCCATCGGCTCGTCTTGATGAACCGAGGCCGGGTGATCGCGTGTGATACTCCCGGTCAGATTCGGGCGTCCCTGGCCGAGCGCACGTGGGAGTTGATCTGCGCCGCGCCGATTCGGGCGCTGGAACTGCTCCTGACGACCGAGGGGGTAATCGCCGCAACGATCGTGGGTACCGCGGTGCGCCTCATCCTCCCCGATCCCACTGTCGTTCCGACGGTCCGCGCCCGGTTGGCGGAACAGGGCGTGACCATCACGTCGATCGCACCGACCGCTCCCACGCTCGAGGACGCATTCGTGGCGCTTACGACGGATGGCGCCGCATAGGCCCTACGGTCAGGCAGCGCGCGAAGTCGCGTGCCTCCGAGGCAATTGGTGCTCCAGCATTTTGCGGACGTGGGTCACGGTCTCCGGACCGAACTTCTGACCGATCATGCTCTGGTATCGGTCTCCACCAAAGTACGCGGCGAACGCGCGGTCTCGGAAGGACAGTACTTCGCCGGCGCCGACGTAACGAGTTGGTAGCGGCAGACAGTCAAAGCTGTGCTGAGCGTACCCACTCCATGAGTCCGGGAGTGGCCAGCCGTGTTCCAGTGCCTCACGGTAGAGGCGCGATCCCGGGTAGGCCATCGCGCTGTAGAAGTTCGCCCATTCCGTATTCGTCTCCACGGCCAGGTCGAGCGTCTCCTGCATGCTCGCCGTGTCATCCTCGGGAAGGCCGAAGATGTAGTTGGCGACGACATTGATCCCGGCGGCGCGGACGCGCTTTAGCGTGTCGATCACCTGAGCCTGCTCAAACCGCTTGGAAACATCGGCCAGAACACGGGAGTTCGCGGACTCGACGCCGAAGGCGAGCCAGTGGAACCCGGCGCCTTTCAGTTTCTCCGCCATACCCGGCTTCACCGTGTCCACTCGCGCGTA
>CAZHZF010000037.1:0-4330 GCA_964536925.1 uncultured Dehalococcoidales bacterium
TGGCGGTCTGCGCCCCGCGCGTGTCGCTACATCGGTGATCAGCGGGGGGTGCGGGGACATCGGAATCCTCGACCCCGAGGCCGCCGTGCGCTCGTCGTCACGCGCCCGCGCGCGGATGGCGCTTGAGGAGGATGCCTCCCACGGCGACCGGCCGATCGATCGGCGTGATCCGGAACACGATCTCACTGTAATCCCGCCGATCGAACGCGACGTCGACCGCGCCATGGACCGCCGATGAGACCGTGGCAGCGTAGGCGCGCAGCAGCGCCAGACCGACACCCTGGCGCACCGACGACGCGCCTTCGAGTTCCTGCACGAGGGTGTCGATCTGGCCGGGCGAGAGCGGGCGACCGTGCGCGCCGTAGTAGGTGTGCCCCGCGCGGTAGATCGCGGCCACGATCTCGGGCGATAGGCCGGTCCGGGCAACCGCGTTCGCGATGAGTCGTGGGTCGTCCGGCGCCGGGGGGTTCAGCGTGATGACCAGCGGAAGGACCTCGGGGAGCGCGTCCGGCGTCAGGTCAGCCGACGCCAGGGTGGTCTCCTGGCCGGTGCGATCGATCCGCATCACCTCCAGCCTGGCCGGCGCCGGTTCGTCGCCCGCGATCGTCGACACCGCCGCGCGCGCCGAATAGCGCCCGATCGGCAGCGCGCCCTCGGCCTGGCAGAGGACCGCGCCAGATCCGGCGTTACGGCAGCGACCCGCGGGGAGGGTGGTCTCGGTCCCCAGCAGCGAGGGAAAGACCTCGTTGAGCGAGATCGTGACGCCGCTGGCGCGGTACAGGTCGCGGCCGATATCGGCCAGCGTACGGTTCCCGAGGTCGTTGTCGAAGAGGCGACCCGGGAGCGCCGCCGCGTAACCGGTCACGATCGCGCCGGGGACGAAACTGAGGACGATCAGCCAGCGGACGATGGGGACCGACCGGCTCAGCGCGAGTGCCAGCGGGATCGCACCGAAGATCAACCCGGTTACGACGTGGCGGGGAGGGATATCGTGCCCGGGCCCGAAGGTCGAGGCACTGCCGAGCGCCGTGACGATGAGGCAGGCGAGCGCCACGATCAGCACCCGACGCGGCGCGCCGGTCGCAGTGAGACAGGCAGCAATCCAGACGATCAGGATCACCACCATCTGCGGCGCGTAGGTGAGCAGGCCGCGTCCATCGTCGAGCAGGAGCAGGGTCAGGCCGCGTGCCAGGTTGCCCCAGGAGGAGATCGTGCCCAGTGGCGCGTACCCCTCCGTCACCAGCGGGCTTCCATACGCGTGGAGGGAATAGACGGCCAGCCCGATCGCCGACAGGCTCAGCGGGCCGAAGAGCCAGGCCGCGTCGGTGCCGGGCCGGGGCGCACGCGCGCGCGCCCATAAGTACCCGATCAGCAGCACAGCCACCAGGAGCAGGTTGCGCTGGTGGAGCCAGGGCAGAGCGCCGATACAGAGACCGGCGATCAGGCTCTCCGTCCGCCCGGGTGTCGCCACGAGCATGGCGCCAAGGACGCCCAGAACGAGCAGCGCTGCCGAGAACTCCGGATAGATCTGCGTGCCGTACGGGAGGATGGGGAGCATGCCGGCGACGAGGAGGATCGCCGCGATCGAGCCACCGGCCCCGGCGCCGGCGCGGCGGAGCAGCCGATGGAGGGCGACCGTCAGCCCGATTGCGATGAGGAGGAGCGTCCCCACCGCCCCCGCGTAGGGCGTCCAGGCAGGCAGCCACGGCAGGATGCGTCCCCCGAGAGTGCCCAGGCCGTACCCTGGTGCGAGCAGCAGCGATTGCCCCGGCGGGCGGATGTGGAAGAGTCGGCCATCGTCGTGAAAGTCGAAGGCGTGGTTACGTGGCTCCAGGTCGGCCACGAATTCGCGGTACTGGCGCGTCGCATACTGGTTCGCGACGTCCAGATCGCGATCTCTCACCAGGCTCTGCGTCACGACGAGATAGTGCGGCTCATCTCCCGTGGGCGCGATCGGGACCCGGAAGAGCAGCAGCGCCCCGACGTGCAGGAGCGTCGCCAGGATCAGGACCTGGCGCACTTCGCTCACCGGACGACCCAGCGCGGCTGGCGTATCAGCGTCACCTGCCAGACGCGAACACCGCGCTCGCTCAGCGGCACGATGCGGTAGATCACCTCGGCGTACGATGTGAGCGTGAGTTCGGCCGCGACCATCGTCCGAACCTGGGCGTCGAGCAATCGGGCATAGACCTCGATCAGTCGCGGGGCCGTGTCGGGCGTCACGAGGTGGGCGACACCGGCGGCATCGGCGGTGGTCCGGAGCACCGCTTCGAGCCGACTGAGCGGAATCGTGCGCGAGTTCTCCTGGTAGTAGGTCGCACCGGCGCGATATGCGGCCACGATGACGTCCCGTGGCAGCCGGGTCTCGGCCTGGGCCGCTTCAACCAGTATCGCGTCCTCGGGCGGGATGGAACCGCCGGGCACCGGAACGAGCACGATTCCGTCCCCCTCCTCCACGGCCGCGGAACGCGCGAGCAGGGTCTCGGGGCGATCGCGCGGACGCTGAACGATCTCGAGAAGCGCCGGGACGGGGTTGCGATCCTGCCGATCGGTCAGGATCGCGTGGATCACGTACTGGCCGAGCGGCTCCGTGCCGGCGGAGCGGCACTCGATCGCGCCGTCGGCCAGGTCGTGACATCCCTCCGGACTGATGAAGTCCACCGTGCTCCGATAGGCGGGGAGCCAGTCGTTCGGGCGGATCTGCACACCCGTGGCTGCCTCGAGATCGCCAGCCATATCAGACCAGGCGCGGCTGCCCAGCTCCACGTCGAACATCCGAACGGTGTGGGCCGCGCAGTACAGCGTCAAGACCAATCCCGGAACCACGGCGATGCCGAGCAGGATCCCGGCCACGCGGCCCCACCGCGCGCTCAGCGCGACCGCGAGCGGCACCACGGCCAGGATGAGACCGGCCACCAAATGGCGTGGAGGGATGTCGTCGCCACCGCCGAACGTGCTCGCGCTGGTGAGAATCATCGCCGCGAGTGCTCCGCTCGCGCCGACGATCCAGATACGCACTGCGCCCCGTGCGCGCCAGGCGGCGATCGCCCACAGCCCGGCGACGAGGACGTACTGCGGCGCGTGGGAGAGGAGACCGCGCCCGTCATCCAGGAAGAGCAGGCCGAAGCCCAGCCGATAGTTCGCGACCGACGAGATGTTGGTCGCACCCCAACCCGCGGTCGGTAGCGGACTCCCATAGGTGTACTGGGAATAGAGCCCCAGTGCCAGCGCGCCGAGGAGTGTCACCACGCCCAGGGAGGCGAGTCGAGCGGGAGAGCGTCGCCACACGACGGCGCCGAGCAGGAGCAGGAACGCCGCGACGGGGAGAAATCTCTGGTGCAGGAACGGCAGGGTCATGATCGCCGCCGCCGCGACCGCCGAGTGGCCGCGATAGGTCGCCCACGCCAGCGCGTGCAGCGCGACCACGATCGCGAGAGCCGCGCTGTACTCCGGATAGATCTGGGTGCCGTACGGCAGGATCGGTAAGAGGCCGCCGATCGCAAGCAGCGCGAACAGCGACGCGAAGGGCGTCGCGCCGGCCGACCGCGCGGCCTGGTACAGCAGCACCCACAGGAGCGACGACAGGGCGATGAGGAACCAGCGGATTCCCCTGTACCCGGTGATGACCTCGCGACCGAACTGACTGGCCGCGACTTCGCCGGCGACGTATGCGGGGACCAGCAGCAGCGATTGGCCTGGTGGGCGCAGATGGAACAGCCGCCCGTCGCCGTGATAGTCGCGCGCGTGTCCCACTGGAGAGAGATCCCCCTCTCGGAAGAGTCGCGACTGACCGAGCGCGTACTGGTTTGCGACATCCAGATCCCGGTCGTAAGCGATGCTCTGCGTCACGACCAGGTAGTGCGGTTCATCTCCGGTCAGCGCGATCCTCGATCGAATCACGAGCGAGACCGCGGTGTGCACCGTCACGGCGATCGCCGCGACGATGAGGAGCGCGACGCGCGGATCCGTCCGAGCGCGGATCACGGTGTCCCGATCGTCCGAGCCGCCAGCGTCGGCCAACCAGCGATGGGGAGCTGAGCCACGGAACGGCGCCGCTGGCAAATGCTCTCTACCTGACCGAGCCCCCGCGGTACGACAACCACCGCGCCGAGGGAATGAGGCGGCCACGCTCGTTCATGGTCCGGCACGGATCATCTCCAGCGGTGCGGATGCGATCCGCGAGGGGCGTGGCGCGCCTGCGACCCGCGGCGGAGCCGTCGGCCGGTGACCGAGCGGAGCACCGTAAGGCTGGCTGGGCCGATGGGATCGGCCCTGACCGCCACGGGCCTGTAGTATTGAGGTCGAGCGGGTTACGGTCAAGTCAAGGTAC
>CAZHZF010000037.1:4430-9988 GCA_964536925.1 uncultured Dehalococcoidales bacterium
CCCTCGGGCGCGAGCGTCCACGCGGTCGTGCCGTCGCCAGGAAAAGGGTGCTCCGGAGTGGCCAGGTCGAAGACGAATGCGCCGCCCGGCCGCAGCGCGCGGTGGACGTTCGCGAGAAGAGCATCGCGCCCCACATCGTCGAGCACGCCGAAGTCGAGGTAGATCATCAACGCGGCGTCGAAGTCCGTCCCCACGTCGAGCGATCGGTAATCGGCGACGGAGTACGCGATCGGCAGATCCGCGGCCGCGGCCCGCTCGCGCGCCACGGCGATCGATCCGGCGGAGAGATCGACCCCGGTGACGCGAAGCCCGCGACGGGCGAGGCGTTCACAGTACAGCCCTGGACCGCAGCCAAGGTCGAGCACGCGCGCCCCGGGCCCGAGGCCCAGCCGATCCGCGATCCAGGTGACCTCGCGCTCGATCGTCGCGTGGCGGCGTGATGCCGCGTCACGCTCCGGGTCGAGATGCGCCAGCAGCATCTGCCGCGCGATGTGCGGGTCGTCCCAGAATGGCGCTTCGTGCCCGGCGAACAGCGGCGGCCGGGCCAGTCGCGCGGCCAGTTCGCCCGGATCGCGCGCGAGAAATGCCGGCGCAGCGCCCTCAACGCCCGTCACAGCATGATCTGCCCGCCATCCATCACCAGGATCTGCCCGGTCGCGGAGGGGTTCTCGATAAGCTGGATCGCTGCCAGGGCGATGTCCTCGAGGTGCGCGTACCGCTTCAGCGCGCGCACGCCCACCCCGGCCGCGAACTGCTCGGGCGTCTGCCGGCTCGACCACCAGCGCGTATACATCCCGCCCGGTGCGACGGAGTTGACGCGAATCTCGGGGCCCAGACCCCATCGCCAGTCCGCGGGTGAGGTGGTTCATGGCCGCCTTCGAGACCGAATAAGCCAGCGAACTGCCTGACGGGCGCAACCCGGCGGTGGAGGTGATGTTCACGATCGCGCCGCCGCCGCGCTGGCGCATATAGGGCGCGGCCGCGCGGGCGCAGAAGAAGGTCCCCTTCACGTTCGTGTTCAGAATCTCGTCCCAGGCCGCGCCGGTCAGCGTCGCCAGGTCGCTGAACGCGGCATGGACGGTGCGCCCGGCATTGTTCACCAGGTAGTCGATCCCACCATGGTCGCGGGCGATCGCCGCGAACGCCGGCTCTACCGCGGCTTCGTCCGACACGTCGAGATGATGGGCTTTCGCACCACCGCCGATCTCCCGAGCGGTGGCCTCGGCGTCCTCGCGCGAGCGCGCGTAGACGATTGCGACCGACGCTCCCCTCGCGGCGAACAACCTGGAGATCTCCCGGCCCAGGCCCGTGCCCCCACCGGTCACGACCGCGACCCTGCCCTGCATCGTCATCCGATCACCTCGAACTTCTGGAAGTTGTGCGTCCCCGCGGGAACCTGCCCTGGCCGGACACCGAAGGTCTGCGTGACCTCGGCGACATAGAGATCGCCGCGGCTATCGACGCAGAGATCGTGCGGCGCGACGAAGAACCCGGGTTCGGCCCGCCGGGCCGAGGAGTCGCCGAAGCGGGTCAGAACCCGGCCATCCCCCGCGAACACCGTCACCCGGCCCGGCCGATCTTCATGGATCGGGCCGTGAACCTGCGATTCCTGACCGACACGCCACCACAGTTCGGAGACGAACAGCCGGCCCTGGCGATCGATCCGCACGTTGGTCGGTCGCTGGACGTCGGTCCAGGTCGCGAGGTGTCGTCCCTCGGCGGTGAAGATCTGGATTCGATCGTTCTCGCGATCCGCCACGAACACGCGCCCGTCCGGCGCGACCGCGATGCCGTGGACCAGGTTGAACTGCCCCGGGCCGGTTCCCGGCGTACCCCATGACTGGATGAAAGTGCCTTCTGCCGAGAAGCGGTGCACCCTGCAGTTGCCGTAGCCATCGGTGACGTACAGGTCACCGTTCGGAGCCACCGCGAGGTTGGTGGGCCGATTGAAGGGACCGCCGCCGCGAATGCTCTTGAGCGAACCATCGTACCCGGTGTCCGACGCCTTTCCGGGCGTCCCGATGGTCTGGAGCAGTGCCCCGGTCGCGGAGAAGATGTAGACGCAGTGGGCGCCATCGTCGACGACGTAGACGCGGCCATCCGGACCAACGGTGAGGCCGTGGGTCCGTTCGGTGAGGAAGTCCTCGCCCCAGGAGCGAAGGAACGAGCCATCCCGTCGGTAGACGATCACGCGCGCCTTCTCCCGCGTGAGGAGGTAGACGTTGTCGTCGGCGTCGGTGTGCACGCCGACCGAATCGAGATGCTGCCAGCCGGCCGGGAGCTGCTCCCAGGTCGGGAGGATGCGGTAGGTCGGGCTCATCGGTCCGGGTTCTCCTTTCCCGCGTGGGCCGCGTTCAGAGCGCGCGGAGCTTCGGCATCACCCGCTCCGCGTAGAGATCCATGAACCGCTTCTGGTCTGGCCCCGGGGCGTGAAACACGAGGTGCGTCAGCCCGAGGTCGGTGTAGAACTTGATCTTCTCGACGTGTTCGTCGGCGTCGGTGGAGACGATCCAGCGCCCGGCGGTCCGCTCCACGGGCAGCGCATCGGCGAGACGTTCCATCTCCAGCGGGTCCTCCACGCCGGTCTTCTCCTCGGAAGAGAGCGCGAGCGCGCCCCACAGGCGGGTGTCCTCGAGCGCGCGCTTCCGGTCCGTATCGAAGGAGACCTTCACCTCGATGAGCCGATCGAGCGTCGAGGGGTCGCGACCCGCCTCGCGGGCACCCTCCTCGAACGCCGGGATGAGTTGCTCCTGGTAGAGCGCCGCGCCCTTGCCGCTCGTGCAGATGAAGCCGTCGCCGACCCGGCCGGCGTACTTCGCGACCTGGGGACCGCCCGCGGCGATGTAGAGCGGCACCCCGCCGGCTGGCCGGTCGTAGAGGGTGGCATTGTGGGTCTGGTAGTAGGTTCCCTTGAAGTTCACCCGCTCCTCGGCCCAGAGCTTGCGCATGAGCTGGTTCGCCTCGCGCAGGCGCGCGTACCGCTCCTTGAAATCCGGCCACTCGATCCCGATGGAGGGGACCTCGTTGAGTGACTCGCCCGTGCCGACGCCGAGCATCACGCGCCCGGGAAAGAGGCAACCGAGCGTCGCCATCGCGTGGGCGACCACCGAGGGGTGATAGCGGAACGTCGGCGTGACGACGCTGGTGCCGAGGACGATCCGCTCGGTCTTCGCACCCAGCGCGGCGAGCCAGCCGAGCGAGAACGGCGCGTGACCGCCATTGTGGCGCCAGGGCTGGAAGTGGTCGCTCACCAGCACCGAGTCGAACCCGCATCGCTCGGCGTGAATCCCGAAGTCGAGCAGTTCCCGCGGCCCGAACTGCTCGGCCGATGCCTTGTAGCCCAGCTTCAGTCGTCCCATCCCGTCGGCGCGCCCTCCCGCGCGGAGAGGGTACCACCCCGGACCGGGGACCGGATGCGGGCACGAGGGGAGCCTGCCGCCAGCGCGACGCCGCATCGCCTCGACCGTTGCGGACGGGCCAGCGCGGTTCGCGCGCCTCCCCACCCGGGAGGGCGAGGGACACGTCCGCGCGCCGATCACATCGTGGGGCGATACTCCGGGGCGAGGTAGCGCGACGGTTCGCGCGCGAACGCGCTCCGACAGCCCGCCGCGCAGAAAACGTAGGTCGCGCCGTCGTGTACGAGCGTCCAGGGGGCCGTGGTCGGATCCACCGCCATGCCGCAGACCGGATCGATCGCCGCCGCGCCTGCGGACGGTGCGGTGACGGTCCCATGGTGGGCGTGATCGGATGCGTAGGTGCTCCAGCGGAACAGCATGAGCGCGAGCATCCCGACAAGCATCGCCAGGTGAGAGCCCATGAGCAGCCCCCGGCTCGTCAGGTCGATCAGTCCGAATGCGACCGGGAGCACGATCGCGAACATCGGCAGGAGCATCGCCACGGTCATCTCGACGCAGTCCGACCACGGGTGGCCGGTCCGCCGCATCCAGGCGACCATGGGCGCGGCCATCGCCACCGCCATGTAGCCGTAAAACCCCAGCACGTCATCGTACCCCGGAGGGCTGCCCAGCAGCCGCGCCGGGACGTTGAGGAGGATCATCCCCACCGCCATCGCCACGACCATCTCACCGTAATGGCGGGCGAACCGGCCGAACGACGCCTCAGATGCCCTCATTGGCCCACCTCGGACTCCGATCATTCTGCGGCATCGCGCGCGACCTGTGGCGCTTTCGCGATCGCCAGATGAGGTTCCAGACGCAAACACATTGACAGGAAATGTTGTCAAACCTACGATCGCCTCCGTGCCCGCGCTCGAGGTCATCGAAGAGTCCGCCGCCGCCGCGATCGCGCTCGAGCCGATCCGCGCGCGTCTGCTGGCCGAACTGAGCGCACCGGTTTCCGCGGCCGCGCTCGGCGATCGGCTGGGGATCGGCCGGCAGCGACTGAACTACCACATGCGCGCCCTGGAAACGCACGGGCTCGTCCGCGTTGCCGAGACCCGCCGATGGGGCGGGATCACCGAACGGCTCATGGTCGCGAGTGCCGAGGGGTACCTGATCTCACCGGCCGCGCTCGGTCCGGCGGCGGCGGACCGGCCCCGATCGGTGCCGCCCCTCTCCGCGGCCTATCTGGTCGCTCTGGCCGGGCGGGCGGTACGCGAGGTGGGTCGGCTCCTTCGCGGCGCATCCACGGCCGCCCAGAGCGTGGCGACGCTGGCAGTCGACGCCGAGGTCCGATTCGCCACTCCCGGCGCTCGCGCCGACTTCACGCGCGATCTCACCGCGGCGATCGCCGACCTTGTATCCCGCTACCACGATCCCACCGCGCCGGCGGGTCGCCGCCATCGACTCGTCGTGCTCGCCCACCCGTTGCCCCCTCCGGAGTCGACCGGTCTGGAACCGGCGGTATGACGCGCGCCGATCCGGAATCTTGCCCGGACGTTCGCGCGTCGATGCTCGCCGCGGGAGGGACGCCCGCCCATTTGCGCCGCTATGGGCGCCCATATCGCCCATATCCGTCGCATCAGCCCATAACCGACTCTGGCTCGATGGGCTGGGCGCCCCACGCGGTCACTTCACTCGGAGGTAGATGCCCATGCCCGTACATCGCGATGCCGACGGCCGACGCTGGGTTGCGGCCGAGGTCGAGGTCCCCGGAACGCCCGAGGAGGTATGGCGCGCGATCGCGACCGGGCCGGGAGTCTCCGCCTGGTTCGTGCCCACCGAGATCGAGGAGCGCCCGGGCGGCGCCATCCGCTCGTCGTTCGGGCCCGGGATGGACGCCCTCGCGACGGTCACGCAGTGGGACCCGCCGCGCCGGTTCGTCGCCGAGGGAAAGGATGACCCGGTCCCCGACGATCCGACGATCGCGACCGAATGGGCGGTGGAGGCTCGCGCCGGCGGGACCTGCCTGGTACGCGTTGTCCATAGCTGGTTCAGCGACCGCGACGCGTGGGACGCCCAGTTCGAGGGCCACAGCCACGGCTGGGTAGCGTTCTTCCGCATCCTGCACCTCTATCTCACCCGGTTCGCGGGGCAGGCGAGCGCGTCGTTCCAGGCAATGGGTGCCGACGATGGTCCGAGCGAGGTGACCTGGCGGCG
>CAZHZF010000037.1:10088-30937 GCA_964536925.1 uncultured Dehalococcoidales bacterium
ATGGCTGGGGGAGCGGTTCCCGATGCCGGAGTGAGGGGCCGGGCGGTGTATACCACCGGTCGGATCGCTGGCTACCCTGCCGCGGGCGGCTCGATCAGGTCTCCCAGGCGCATCTGGAAGCCAGGCAGGATGTCCGCCGCCTCGACCGCATCGTCCGGGCCGAGGATCGCGATGCCCGCGGCGCGATGGATCTCCAGGCGCGGCCCGGGATAGAGCACCCACACCGCCCCGCAGCCGGCGCGCAACCAGTCATCGATCCGCGCGCGGACCTCTGCGGCCGAATCGCCGGGTGAGACGACCTCGAGGACCAGATCGGGTGCCAGCGGAATGAAGCCGGTCGGCGCCCTTCCCGTGAGCCGCTCCCCGCGGACGAACGCGAAGTCCGGGGCGCGCACGGTGTCGGGGTCACGGGCGAGATGGAAGCCGGTTTCAGCCGCGAATGCCTCGCCCGCTCTTGTTCTCGCAATGAATGCACCGAGGTGGTGCCCGAACCAGAACGCCCTCCTCCCGTGATCTCCGCCAGCCGGTGGCATGACCTGCAGGTCCCCTTTGCTCAGTTCGCGACGCACGCCGTCCGACGGCATCGCCATCAGATCGCGCGCCGTCACGAGTCCGGATTCAACAGCCACCTGCGTGCCTCGATCACCATCGTACTCGACGTGCTGCCAGCATCGTCGCCGAGCTTCGAACTCCGTCGTGCTGGCTTGTCGCGCGCCCGCGGAGGGGGCTAAGGAGTGCGCGGCGGCTTAGGTGTCCTTTCCCGCGAGAATCGCCTGCGCGATGTGGCCCGCGGCGGCCCACTCTCCCGCATGCGGACGAGCGGTAAGAGTTGGAGAGGTCAAGCCGTGGTCGGGGCCGCGGCCGCGCGACCTCTGATCCGGTCCGCGGTCGTCGCCGCGCCAGAATCGGCGGATGCCAGCGCGAAGAGAGAGGGCTGCGCCCGGACGTAGCGCGCCGGTCGCGAGCGCTCCTTTCGGACGTGTCCGTCGGCCACGGCCCGTGCCAGCCAGCGCTTGAGCTGCGCCTCACTGGTGTTCGACTCCGCGACCAGGTGGCGGAGTGTCGTGGTGCCGGCATCGAGGAGCGGATAGAGCGTCTTGCTCAGGAACCGCGCGTACGCTTCGTCATCGTTCGACGCAGAAAGGACCACGGCCTGTTCGTAGCGTGTGGAATGGGTCTCGCGGATCGATCGCACCACCTGGGACGCAGGCGCGGCGAGAGGAAGGTCGGAGGCTACTGGCACCCCTCGCTCAGTCGCCGAGGGTTCGCGGAACCGTTCTGACGCGGGCACCGATCGCTGCGGCGTCCCGTCGGCCGCGATGTCGGGGACTGATGCGGTGCCTTGTCCGGATCCGTCTGCCGCCGCGCTTTGGCGTTCGGCCAGCCAGCGCGCGCCCTCGCGCACGAGCGCGACGTGCCCTGGAGCCTCCGCCTCCTTCACCCAGAGCGGAACCCATCTTTGGCGGAGGTTCTCCATCGCGCCCTGCCAGGTGCCGCCCTTGCCCCAGTGTGTGGCGATCACAACCGCCTCATCGGCCAGGGTGTAGATGTGTTTGTTCCGCGCCATTGCGTTGCCGATGTCGAACCCCACCTCGGGGTTGAATGGCGTTGCGAGAGTGAGTGTCCTTGCACGCAGGGCCTCCCGGTATCGCGGTGACGCGCTGGCGCGGAGCAGACCATCGGCGAGGATCGCCACCACCGCGCCGCCCGCCGCCAGCGCGCCATGTGCGGCCGCCTCGTCGACCCCCCGTGCTCCGCCGGAGACGATCACATGTCCCTCGCGCGCCAGATCAGCGGCAAGGTCGCGTGCGAACCCCAGATCGGCCTCGGTGGCATCGCGCGACCCGACGATCGCGACCGCGGGAGATGCCCTTAGCTGCGACCTCTCCCCACAACCAATGAGGAAGGGTGGGGCACTTTCGCCGAGCCTCCGGGCCACCCGCTCGGGGTAGGCATCGTCCGCCGCAGTCAACACCCACAGCCCCGCACGCTCCCATCTCTCGGCGGCGAGCCCCAGTGAGACCGATCGGCCCAGGAGCGCCTCGACCCGCTCTCGGTCCAGATCGCGACCGGGATACTCGGCCACCAGGGTGCCGGCATCGGGGCGCAGCAGCGCTTCGGGCGGCAGGTTGCGGGCCGCGAGCCATCGGATGAATCGGTGCCACTCCCGCGGTGCGAGGTGTTTCACTCCCTCACGATCGGCGCGCCCGAGTCGGGCCGTCAGCAGCAGGATCGCCTGGGCGTTGCGGCTCAGTACCACGTCAGTCGTCGGTGGTCGCGGCGGCGAGCGCGAACGGGTATACGCGGCTCACGCCGGCTCGGCGCAATAGTGCAGCGACGACCGTCATCGTCCATCCTGAGTCGAAGACATCGTCGATGAGCAGCACAGGTGTGGTTGGCGCGGCGGTGATGTGGAAGACGCCATCGAGGTTCGCGTTCTGGTAAAAGCGATTCTGCTGCTCTTTCTGTGGTGCGTTGGCTCGAACCTTCTCGATCGCGACGATGAAGGGCAGATTTAGACGGGCGGCGACCCGGGCTGCGAAGTCGGGCACCAGTTGTGGGTGAACCAGCGACGGGACGCACGTCACCCAGTGCGGGTCGGGCACTGGCTCCCAGCGCGTGCGGATCAGCTCGACGGCAGCGTCGACGAGATGATCGCTGAAGCGGCCGACCTGTTTGCCCTCGCGAACGAACACACCCCAGCCCGAATCGCCCCATCGGGAGAGTATGCGGCCCTGCTCGGCCCGCTGTGTGTCAGAGAGTCTGCCCGTGAATCTGTAGATCGGGAATGCATCCGCTGCGACGTCCGTCTTGCAGTCGAGCCGAATGTCCCGCTGGCGCAGGAACCGTGCTGCGGCGGCGCGGAGCACGTCGTCCACATACTCGGGAACGATCGGTGCACCAAGGCATCGATCGCAGCGGCCGCACTGCACCGACGCATCGTCCAGCGCCCGGGCGAGGAAAGCCATCCGGCAATCGTCGGTATGCACATATTCCTGGATCTCACGCCACTCATCCTCCCGCCTCCGTGTCAAACGGGCGATCGTCGCTCGATCGAGCCTGTAGTCGATAACCGTCCGATGCCATCGACCATCAATGCGGATGACTGGCGCGGGCGCCTCCACGGAGAGATAGGTGAGCGCCTGGTTGATCTCGCTGTAGCGCAGGTTGAGCTTGGCCTCGATCTCGCGGGCGGTCAGCCCGCCCACTTCCTGAAGCAGGTCGAGGATCGCGTTCACGTGCCGCTCGTCCGGGAAGGCGCTGCGCCTGAAATACTCGTGGATCGCGGCGTCCTCCCTCCCATGGAGCACCACGCCGATGGCGCGATCGATCCCGCGGCCGGCGCGGCCGACCTGCTGGTAATAGGCGATCACGCCGCCCGGGGCCTGGTAATGGATCACGAAGCGGAGATCCGGCTTGTCGTACCCCATCCCGAGGGCGCTGGTGGCGACGAGCGCTTTCACCCGATTCTCGCTCAGCGCGGATTCGAGGTGTTCGCGGTAGGTGCTGGAGTCCGGGAAGTCCGGATGCTCGACTCGGGAGTAGTAGGCCGGAGCGCGGACACCGTGCGTACCCAGCCACCTCGATACTTCCTCTGCGTCGGCCCTCGTGAGCGCGTAGATGACACCGGTCCCCTCGATCGACCGCAGAGCGTGCACCAACCAGGCCAAACGCGCCGCCTGGTCCGGCATCGCAATGGCCTGAAGCGCGAGCGATTCGCGCATCAGCGGGCCGCGCTGCACGGCGATAGACCCGAGTTGCTCGCGCACGTCTTGGATCACGCGGTGATTCGCCGTTGCGGTAGTGCCGACAACCGGCATGTTTTGCGGCATGTTCTGGAGGATGCGCACGATGCGCCGGTAGTCGGGGCGAAAATCGTGCCCCCAGTCCGAGATGCAGTGCGCTTCATCGATGACGAGCAGGCCGACCCGACCAGCGATGGAAGTCAGCACGGTATCGACGAAGTCCTGATTCGCGAGTCGTTCCGGCGAGATAAGGATCGCGTCTACCTTGTCGCCCAGCGTCTGCGCGATGAGGGTTCGCCACTCCGAGGCGTTGCTCGAGTTGATGGTGACCGCACGGATGCGCAGCCGTTCGGCCGCCTCGATCTGGTTGCGCATGAGTGCCAGGAGCGGCGAGATGACAAGGGTGGGCCCGCGGCCGCGATCGCGTAGCAACCGGGTCGCGACGAAGTACACCGCACTCTTTCCCCAGCCAGTCCGCTGGACGACAAGGAGGCGTTCGTTCCGGTGGACGAGCGCGTCGATCGCCTCCCACTGGCCGGGGCGGAACTCCGCCTCAGAATCCGCCAGCGCCTGACGCAGCACAGCGCGCGCGTGCGCCCGGGCGATGGGAGCATCCATCAGCGATGCCGCGCGTGAGTCATCGGCGATCCCTATCCTACCCAAGGCGAGCGCCGCGCTGAGAGTGCGCGGATCGACTGCGCTACGGCGGGCGCCCGCCGCCGCCTCTCTCGCCACCCGCGCCCGTTCCTGTAAGCTGCCCGCTCAATGCCCCACGTCATGCTCCAGTCCCCCGCGCCCGGCGAGTTCATCAAGCGCGACCGGGCCGGTCGCCTGCTCGCCATCACCAGCTTTCTGTATCGGTACCCGAACGGCGTATTGCTGGAGGAGATCGCGGCGCACATCGGCATGTCCACGCGCACCGTCCAGCGCGACCTGCGCGTCCTCGAGAGCCAGATGGACGTCACCCTCTTCCAGCAGGGGAAGCGCTGGGGCGTCCTCAAGAACTCGTTCATGCCGCCACTGAAACTGACGCTCCTGGAAGGTGTGACGCTCTTCCTCAGCGCCCGCCTCCTGGCGCGCTTCCTCGACCGGCGCGACCCGCATACGATCCGCGCCATGCAGGCGCTGGCCGCGGTCCTGCCGCAAGATGTCGCTCGCCACGTCGATGGTGCGGTGAGGCATCTGACGGCGCGACCGGCCGACGCGGCGTACGAGAAGATCTTCGACCTCGTCACGCTCGGCTGGGTCGAGCACCGAAAGGTGCGCATCGGCTACCCGCGGCGCCACGCCGATGGTGAGATGCGCGTGGGCCTGCAGCTCTTCGCGCCGTACTTCCTCGAGCCAAACCCGCTGGGGCACGGCTGCTACGTCATCGGGCACGACGACCGGTCGAACGCGATCCGCTGCTTCAAGATGGAGCGGATCACCGACGCCGAACTCACCGACGAGCGCTTCACGATTCCGGAGGACTTCGACCCCCACGCTCGGTTCGACCGGGCCTGGATCGTCAGCGACGAAGACCCGGTTCTCGTCCGCGTGCACTTCCGCGATGAGGCGGCGGCCTCACGCGCGCGTGAGAACCACTGGCACCCCTCTCAGGAAGCGGTCGAACTCGATGACGGCACGCTAGAACTGCGCTTCATCGTGGGCGGGACCACGGAGATCCTCTCCTGGGTGCTGGGCTGGGGCGCGGCGGTGGAGGTTCTGGAACCGTCTGAACTGCGCCAGCGCGTCGCTTCAGCCGCGCGCGGGATGCTCCTCCGCTACACGTAGTCCAAAGCGTGCGCCGTCGGCGGTCCTGACGCGGAAGTCGCACACTCCTGGCCTCACGCGATCCCCTCCCCGGGACAGCGTCGGAGAGACGTTCGCGATCTTGCGCCGCGCGTCAACCATTCTGTCCGCGCCAGAACCGCACACCTGGCCACGGGTCCGCGGGAGGAATCGCGACAGACTAGCTGTCACGAACTCCGGTTATCCATGGGACACGCGATCGCTCAGGAGTCGTCCCGTGGAACAGTCCCCGCACGAAGCCGTTGTCAGTTCGTTTCTCGCCTGGCTCAACGCGACCAGCCTGGGTCCGCCGCGGACTCTCGGCGCACTGAGCGTGGTGCCGGTCCACGCGCCCGCGGGCACGCCGGCGCGGTACCGACCGTTCGACGCCGCTCTCGCCGCCGGATCGGTCACGATCACCGAGAAGCCGCACGCGACCGTGCCCACGCTTCTCATCGAGAACAGTGGTGACCTGCCCGTCCTCCTCCTCGATGGCGAGGAGGTCGTCGGCGGGCGCCAGAACCGGGTCCTCAACACGTCGCTCATCGTCCCACCGAAGACCGCGTTCGACCTACCGGTCAGCTGCGTCGAGCACGGGCGCTGGCATGAGGCGAGGCCGGATTTCGCGCCCGGCGAGGCGATGTACCCCGCGCTGCGGATGATGAAGATGGCCCAGGTGCGCGAGTCGGTCGAGACGCGCGGCGTGGCGATGAGCGACCAGGGCGCGGTGTGGGAGGAGATCGCCGCCCGCCACCGTCGGGTGGGGTCGCATTCCGCGACCGGTGCGGTGCGAGACGCCTACATCCAGAACGAACGGCTCCTCCGCAGTGCCGAACAGGATCTCCCCTGCCCGGAGCGCGCGGTCGGAGTGGTCGCGCTCGTCGGCGGTCGAGCGCTCAGCGCCGACCTGTTCGATCGACCGGAGACGCTCGCTCACTACTGGCGCCGCCTCGTCCGCTCCTATGCCCTGGAGGCGATGGAGGGGAATCTGGCCGAGCCGGATCTCCATTCGGCCGAACGCCTGTTGCGCCGACCCGCCCGCGCGGAGTGCCGCGCGTTCGCCTCGGCCGGCCTCGGGACCGACGTGCGGATCCGGGGCAACGGCGTCGTCGGCACCGGCCTCCTCTTCGAGGGCAGCCCGGTGCACACCGCCCTGTTCCGGCAGCGCGGCGACCAGCGTCGAGAGGGTGGGTCGATCCGGCGTCCGAGCGCGCGGCGCTCCTACAGGGTTTGATCGCCATCACCCCCAGGCCCCCTCTTCCGGTCTCGGAAGAGGGGGTTCTTGGGGATCTTCCTTCGGGGGCTTCGCCCCCGAACCCCCGCGAGCGTAGGTCGGACGCAGGCCTCGACTTTCGCCCACGAACCCCGCGAGCGAAGGTCGGACGCCGGCCTCGACTTTCGCCCCCGAACCAACGCGAGCGAACGACGGTCCCCTCCTCGAACTTTCGTCGCCGAACCCCACAGACGACCGTCGCACACCGCGGACCGCGGGCCTTAAGGCCGCGGCCGAATGCGCACCCGCGGGCGCGGGGACGATACTGAACCGGGCGATGCCCACGGAGGGTAGGAACCGATGGAGCACGGTCGGCGCGAACAGGCCACCCTGGGTGGCGGTTGCTTCTGGTGCCTGGAGGCAGTGTACGAGCTGCTCCGCGGCGTCGATTCGGCCGTCTCCGGATACATGGGCGGCCACATCGAGAATCCCACCTACCGCCAGGTGTGTGGCGGCGATACCGGGCATGTCGAGGTCGTGCAGGTCACCTTCGATCCGGTGCAGATCTCGTTCCGCGACGTCCTCGACGTCTTCTTCACCATCCACGACCCGACCACGCGCGATCGGCAGGGCGGCGACGTGGGGCCGCAGTACCGTTCGGCGATCTTCTACCACAGCGCGGCGCAGCAGCAGACCGCGAAGAGTGCCATCGCCGAACTCGAGGCCCAGCGCATCTGGCACGCTCCGATCGTCACGGAGGTCACCCCCGCGGCGACCTTCTACCCCGCCGAGGGCTACCACCAGGGGTACTACCGCGCCAACGGGATGCAGCCGTATTGCCAGATCGTCATCGCGCCGAAAGTGGCGAAGGCGCGGCAGAAGTTCCTCAGCCGCCTGAAGCGATGATCCCGACCCGTCGGCGGCGGGTGAAGGTCAGCGCGGCGGTCCGAGCCGCCGTGGGCCCGGATCGCCGGTGACCGAGCCTCGCTTCTTCGCCACGCCGGCGGAGTTCCGCGCCTGGTTCGCCGCGCACCACGCTGCAGAGCGCGAACTGATCGTCGGGTTCTACAAGCGGCAGACAGGCCGTCCGAGCATCACCTGGCCGGAATCGGTCGATGAGGCGCTGTGCTTCGGCTGGATCGACGGCGTGCGTCGGTCCATCGATGGCGATGCCTACACCATCCGCTTCACGCCGCGTCGCCCGGAGAGCAACTGGAGCAAGGTCAACATCGCTCGCGTCGCGGCGCTCGAGGCCGAGGGTCGGATGACCGAGGCCGGGCGGGCCGCCTACGCGCGCCGTCGAATCGACCAGACCCGCACCGCCTCCTACGAGCAGGAGACTCCCGCTGTCCTGACGCCCGAAGAGGAGGCGCTCCTGCGCGCTGACGTGGCCGCGGCTCGTGATTTCGATGCGCGCCCGCCCTGGTATCGGCGCACAGTCGTGCACTGGATCGTCAGCGCCCGTCGGCTGGAGACGCGCGCCCGGCGTCTCCAGCAGTTGATCGCCGCGTGCGCGGCCGGTCAGCCGATCGGGCCGCTCGATCGCGCACGGCCCCCTGGCGGCGCAGCCACCGCGCGGTGAGCGCGGGATACCCGAGGCGCGACGCCATCGAGGGGCGCAGCCCGAGATCTTGCGCCAGCGGTTCGATCTCGTGCTCCGGCCCCTCGATCTCGCAGAACGCGCCGAACGGCAGGGTGTCGATCGCGATCGTCACATCCCCCAGCGTCCATTCCGCGCGATGCTTCTCATAGCGCAGGCCGATGGCGAACCCGAGCGCGCCGAGGATCTCGCGCACCACCGGCTCGGACCCGACCGCCGTCTCCCACTCCACGCGCGACCGGATGGCCCCGGCGAACGAGGCCGGCCCCTTGTAGGTGAGGATCGCGCCGGGCATGTCGCTGCGCGTGCGTACGCGCAACACCGCGCCGCCGCGCCGCAGCCGCGTTCCCTGGTCGTACAGATCGTTCGCCTCGTCGTAGTCCGACTTCGGCTTCGCGCCCAGTCGCGCCAGCGCGTCCCGAATCGCCACGCCGTGGCGCGCGTCCCGCAGCCGGTACTTCGCCTCCACCTCGCGCACGATCCACAGGCTACCACGCCGACGTAACCGGACCCCTCGCCGGCGCACGGCATTTGCGATACCGTGAGGGGATGAAGCCCGACCACTACATCAACCGCGAACTCTCCCGCGTCGAGTTCTACGCGCGGGTGCTCTGCCAGGCCGCCGACCGGCGGACGCCGCTCCTGGAACGCGTGAAGTTCGTCGCGATCTTCGCCTCGATCCTCGACGAATTCTTCGAGGTCCGCGTGGCCGGTCTGCGCCGTCAGATCGCGGCCGGGAGAGTGAGCCGCACGCCGGATGGCCTCAGCCCCGCCGAGACGCTGAGCGCGGCCCGGGCGCGGCTGCTGGACCTGTTCGCCCGCCACAGCGCGATCTACCGCGAACTGCGCGCCTGCCTCGCCGCGGAGCGGATCCGCATCGTCGATCACGCCGAGGTCCCCGCGCATCACGCCGCGCTGCGCGAGCGCTTCATCCAGGAGGTGTTCCCGGTCCTCACGCCGCTGGCAGTGGATCCGGGCCACCCCTTCCCCTTCATCAGTTCGCTCTCCCTCTCCGTCGCGGTCCTCCTCCGCGAGCCGCATAGCGATGTCGAACGCTTCGCCCGCGTGAAGGTCCCGCCAATACTGCCCCGGCTCATCGAGGTGGAGCCGGGCACCTACGTCTTCCTGGAGGAGTTGATCCGCGCCAATCTCGATCTGCTGTTTCGGGGGATGGACGTCGTCGGCTCCTACACCTTCCGCGTCACACGCGATGCCGATCTCGACATCGCCGAGGATGAGGCCGACGATCTGCTCCTCGCCGTCGAGGAGGAGTTACGCCGCCGTCGCTTCGGCCAGGCGGTGCGCCTCGAGTTCGAACGGGAGACGCCGCCGCATGTCCGCACCATCCTGCGACAGGGGATCGGCGTCGGCGAGGACGACTGTTACGAAATCGAAGGTCCCCTCGATCTGACGGGCCTGTTCGGTCTGCTCGATCAGCCACGACCAGACCTGAAACTGGCGCCCTGGACTCCGGTGGTCCCCGCGCGGCTGGCCGCGGTGGAGGAGGACGCCGAGCCGGATATCTTCGCGGCGATTCGCGCCGGCGATCTCCTCGTCCACCACCCGTACGAGAGTTTCGACGCCTCGGTCGAGCGGCTCCTCAATCAGGCGGCGCGCGATCCGGATGTCCTGTCGATCAAGCAGACGCTCTACCGCATCGGCGGCGATTCGCCGCTCGTAAAGGCGCTCCTCCTCGCGGCGGAGAACGGCAAGCAGGTGGCCGTGCTCGTCGAGATCAAAGCGCGCGCCGACGAGGTGGCAAACATCGCCGCCGCCAGGCGCCTGGAGCGTGCCGGCGCCCACGTTGCCTACGGCCTGGTCGGCCTGAAGACGCACGCCAAGGTCTGTCTGGTGGTCCGACGTGAGGAGGGCGGTATCCGCCGATACGTCCACGTGGGCACGGGGAACTACAACCCGAAGACGGCGCGACTCTACACCGACCTCGGACTCTTCTCGTGCCGGCCCGAACTGGGTGCCGACGCGACCGAACTGTTCAACGTCCTCACCGGCCTCTCCCGGCAGCGCGAGTTCCGCCGTTTCCTCGTCGCGCCTCACAGCCTGCGCAGCCGCGTGCTCGAACTCATCGACCGCGAGGCGACGAACGCGCGCATGGGCCGCGAGGCGCGCATCGTCATCAAGATCAACCACATCGTCGACCCCGGCATGGTCGCCGCGCTCTACGCGGCCAGCACCGCCGGCGTCACCGTCGATCTCATCGTACGGACGATGTGCTCGATCGTGCCCGGCGTCCCCGGCCTCTCGCCAACCACCCATGTCCGCTCGGTGGTGGGCGAGTACCTCGAACACTCACGGGTCCTCGGGTTCGCCAACGGTGGAGCGTGGGAGTGGTATCTCGGTTCGGCCGACTTCATGGAGCGGAACCTCGATCGTCGTGTCGAGGTGGTGATTCCCGTCGAGGATGCGGAGGCGAAGGCGCGCCTGCGCGATCTGTGTGAAGAGATGCTCGCCGACGATCGGAACTCCTGGCAACTCGGCAGCGATGGCGTGTGGCGCTCGACCGAGGAGATCACCGGCCAGGAGGGCACGCGCAGCGTGTTCCGGGCCATGAAGTCGCGTGCGCTCGAAGGCGCAACCGCCAGCACGCGCACTTCGATGGACTGATCGGCGATCACGCGGACCCGGCACGGGGTAGACTGCGCGGCATGGTGCGCGCCGATGTCGTCGGAAGTCTGCTCCGACCCGATCGTCTCAAGGCGGCCCGGGCCGAGCGAGAGGCCGGAACGCTCGACGCGGCCTCGTTCAAGCGCATCGAGGATGCGGCGATCCATGAGGCGGTGCGCCAGCAGGAAACGTGCGGGCTCGATGTGGTCACGGATGGCGAATTGCGGCGGTACGCCTTCTTCGGCCACCTCGTCGAGGCCCTCGAAGGGTACGACCGCACCGGTGGGTGGGCGATCCCCTTCCGCGACGGCCACGGAAACGAACTCGTCATTCGCCGCCCGGTCGTCGTCGAGCGGCTGCGCTGGCGTCGCTCGATGTGCGGCGAGGAGTTCACCTATCTCCGCTCGCGCGCGACCCGCACGCCGAAGGTGGCGTTGTTGAGCACCCAGCAGGCCGCGGCGTACTACGACCCGGCTCGGTCCAGCGGCGCCTACCCGACCCGCGACGCCTACCTGGCCGACCTGGTCGATCTCACCCGGCGGGAGATCGAGGAGTTGGTCCGCCTCGGCTGTACCTACATCCAGATCGACGCACCGCAGTACGCCGCACTCCTCGACCCGGCGATGCGGGAGGGGTACAGGCAGCGCGGAAGCGACGTGGATGAGATGATCGACCGCACGATTGAGATGGATAATGCGATTGTCGAGGGGTTCGCCACCCAGGGGGTGACGTTCGGCCTGCACATCTGCCGCGGGAACAACCAGTCGATGTTCTACGCCTCGGGCGGCTACGACCCCATCGCCGAACGCGTCCTGCGCCGCACCCGCTACCAGCGCTTCCTCCTCGAGTACGATGACGATCGCTCCGGCTCGTTCGCGCCGCTCCGGTTCGTGCCGGACGACCGGGTAGTCGTCCTCGGACTCGTGAGCACGAAACAGCCCCGTCTGGAAGTGCACGGCGAGCTCGTCCGTCGGATCGACGAGGCGGCGCGCTACGTCCCGTACGAGCGTCTGGCGCTCAGCCCCCAGTGTGGCTTCGCCTCCACGATGGAGGGGAACCGGATCAGCCCCGAGGCGCAGTGGCAGAAACTCGCCCTCGTCGCGCGGGTCGCGCGGGAGGTCTGGAACTGATGGAGGAAGGCCTTCGCGTGCGGCGCGCCGTGCTCGGCGACGCGCACGTCGATCGATCGCTCGCCAGCGCGACGGCGCTCGATCGCGATTTCCAGGAGTTCATCACCGAGTACGCCTGGGGTCGGGTGTGGGCGCGGCCCGGCCTGGCCCGCCACACGCGTAGCCTGCTGGTCATCGCGATGCTGGCCTCCCTCGGTCGCGCCGAGGAGCTCGCCCTCCACATCCGCGCCTCGAAGAACAACGGCGTTTCGGCAATGGAGGTGGCTGAGGTGCTCATGCAGGTCGCGGTGTACGCCGGCGTCCCCGCCGCGAACGCGGCGTTCCGCATCCTCAAGGCCGAACGGGGCGACGAGGTCCCTCCGGAGGCTGCCGCTCCGTGATGCCCGCGGCCGGCACGGAACGGGAGGCCTTCCCGCCGTATCTCTACGAGGCGTACCGCTCGACGCTCAAGCGTGCGCCGCGCCAACCGCTGGTCGAGGTGATGGCGACCCTGACCGAACGGAGCGGACCGGGACCGACGCTGAGCGCGATTGTGCCCGAGGATGCCGACCTGACGCGCAATGCCGGCACCGGCGGCGAGGCGATCGGCCAGCGCATCATCGTCACCGGCCGCGTCTTCGACGAGGCCGGCCCCGTCGCGGGTGCGCTCATCGAGGTCTGGCAGGCGAACGCCTCGGGCCGGTACTGGCACCGCAACGACCCCTGGCCGGGCGCGCTCGATCCCCACTTCATCGGGATGGGCCGCTGCCTCACCGACCATCGGGGCGCCTACCGCTTTCTGACCATCCGCCCGGGCGCCTACCCCTGGCGTAACCACCCGAACGCCTGGCGTCCCGCGCACATCCACTTCTCCCTTTTCGGCAACAGCACGCAGGGGCGGCTTGTCACGCAGATGTACTTCCCGGACGATCCCCTCCTGCCGTTCGACCCGATCCTCAACGCCGTCCCCGAGGCGGCGCGGCCGGGCCTCATCGCCGCGTACGCCCACGACGTGACCGAGCCGGAGTGGGCGCTCGGCTGGCGGTGGGACATCCACCTGCGCGGCGCCGGCGCCACGCACTTCGAGCCGGCGCGATGATCACCTCCTCGCAGACGGTCGGTCCCTTCTTCGGCCCGGCGATGCTGCGCGATGGCCGCGTCGCAATCGTCGGCGAGGGCGAATCGATCCGCATCGAAGGCCGGGTGCTCGATGGCGATGGCGCACCCGTGCCCGATGCCATGCTCGAGTTCTGGCAGGCCGATGCGCGCGGCCGGTACGCCCCGGAACGGTTCGTCGGCTTCGCGCGCGTGGGGACCGACGACGCGGGAGCCTACGCGCTGCAGACCATTCGCCCGGGACCGGTCGGCACGATGGCCCGCCATATCGCGGTGACGATCTTCGCCCGCGGCCTGCTCAGCCATCTCGAGACCCGTCTCTACTTCGCCGACGATCCGCTGCTGCCCGGCGACCCCGTCCTGGCACGCGTCCCGACCCATCGGCGCGAGACGCTCCTCGCCCAACCCGTGCATGGCGGCTACCGGTGGGATGTCGTCCTCCAGGGCGAGGATGCGCGCGAGACGGTCTTCTTCCGTTGGCTGACGTCCTGACCCTCCGCGACGCGATCGCCGCGCACGTGCGCGACGGCGACGTCGTCGCGATGGAGGGGTTCACCCACCTCATCCCTTTCGCGGCCGGGCACGAGGTCATCCGCCAGCGGCGCCGGGACCTCACCCTCATCCGGATGACGCCGGACCTCATCTACGACCAGATGATCGGGATGGGGTGCGCTCGACGGGTTGTCTTCTCCTGGGGCGGCAACCCCGGTGTCGGCTCGCTCCACCGCCTCCGCGATGCGGTCGAGCGCGGCTGGCCCAACCCGATAGAGATCGAGGAGCACAGCCACGCCGCCATGGCCGCGGCTTACGCCGCCGGCGCGTCCGGCCTTCCCTGCGCGGTGCTGCGCGCGTACCTCGGCGCCGACCTCCCGCGCGTCAATCCGAACATCCGGCACATCACCTGCCCGTTCACCGGCGAACGCCTCGCCGCCGTCCCGGCAATCCGTCCCGACGTGACGATCGTGCACGCCCAGCGGGCCGACCGGGAAGGGAACGTCCTCGTCGAAGGGATCGTGGGTGTCCAGAAGGAGGCTGTCCTCGCCGCGAAGCGAGCGGTTGTGACCGTGGAGGAGATCGTGGATGACCTCCGCGCGCCCGGCCCCAACGCGGTGGTCCTGCCCGCGTGGACGATCGCCGCCATCGCCGTCGCGCCGGGCGGCGCCCGCCCCTCCTACGCCCACGGCTATTACCGCCGCGATAACGCCTTCTACACGGCCTGGGACGAGATCGCCGTCGACCGCGACCGTTTCCATGCCTGGATGCGGGAGCACGTCCTGACGTGAGCGCCACCTACACCACCTCGGAGATGATGACAGTCGCCGCGGCCCGCCAGCTTTCCTCTCGCGACGTCTGCTTCGTGGGGATCGGCGCGCCTTCGGCGGCATGCAACCTCGCCCGCCTGACCCACGCGCCGGGCATCACCCTCATCTACGAGTCCGGCACGATCGGCACCCGGCCGGATGTCCTGCCCCTCTCCATCGGCGATGGCGAACTGTGCGAGACGGCGCGAGCGACCGTACCCGTGCCGGAGATGTTCGGCTACTGGCTCCAGGGCGGCCGCATCTCGGTCGGGTTTCTCGGCGCGGCGCAGATCGACCGTTTCGCGAACATCAACACGACGGTCATCGGCTCCTATGGGACGCCGCGGGTGCGTCTGCCCGGCGGCGGCGGGGCACCGGAGATCGCCGCGTTCTGCCACCAGGTGTTTGTGATCGCCCGCCAGAGCGCGCGGTCGTTCGTGCCGAAGGTGGACTTCATCACCTCGTTCGGATTCGGCGAGGGCGGCGATCACCGCCGGCGGCTCGGGATGTCCACCGCCGGGCCGACACTGGTTGCGACCGACCTCTGCCTCCTGCGCCCGGATGCGGAGACCCGCGAACTCGTCGTCGCCTCGATCCACCCGGGCGTCACCCGCGAGCAGATCGTCGCGGCAACGGGGTGGCCGATCCGTTTCGCCCCCACGGTCGCCGAGGCCGCACCCCCCACCGCCGAAGAGCTGGCCATGCTCCGCGACCTGCACGCCCGCACGGCCCGAGCGCACGGCGCGGCGCCGGCCTGAGACGGGCGACCGATGCGCGAAGCGGTGATCGTCGGCTACGCCCGCAGTCCGATCGGGCGGTACGGCGGCGCGCTCGCCGCGCTGCGGCCGGACGACCTGGCCGCGCGGTCGCTCCGGGCGCTGCTGGACCGCACCGGGGTCGATCCCACCGCGATCGACGATGTCATCCTCGGCTGCGCGAACCAGGCCGGTGAGGACAACCGGAACGTCGCACGTATGGCCGTGCTGCTCGCCGGTCTGCCCGTCGAAGTGCCGGGCCAGACCGTGAATCGGCTCTGCGGATCGGGCCTCCAGGCGGTCATCGCGGCCGCCCACGCGATCCATTCCGGAGAGGGCGACCTCTTCATCGCCGGCGGCGTCGAGTCGATGACTCGCGCGCCCATCGTGGTGCTGAAGGCCGAGGGCGCGTTCCCGCGCGGTCTGCCGGAGATGGCCGATACGACGCTGGGGTGGCGCTTCACCCACCCGGACCTCGCCGCACGGGGGCACACCGTGTCCCTGGGCGAAACGGCCGAGAACGTCGCCCGCCGCCGCGACGTCTCCCGCGAGGAGCAGGATGCCCTGGCGGCGGCCAGCCAGCAGCGAGCCGCCCGGGCGATCGCGCGCGGGCGCCTCGCCGCCGAGATCGTCCCGATCGCGGTCCCGCGGGCGAAGGGTGAGCCAGCGCTTGTCGAGTCCGACGAGCATCCCCGGCCGGATACGACCGCGGAGGTGCTGGCGCGGCTGCGCCCGGCCTTCGCCGCCGATGGCACCGTCACCGCCGGGAATGCCGCCGGGATCAACGATGGCGCGGCCATGCTCCTCGTTGCCTCGGCCGAGCGGGCGCGGTCACTGGGACTCACCCCGCTCGCGCGCATCGTCGCCTCGGCCGTCGCCGGCGTCCGGCCGGACGAAATGGGTCTGGGGCCGATCCCCGCCTCGCGGCGCGCGCTCGACCGCGCCGGGCGGACGATCGCGGAGATGGATCTGGTCGAACTGAACGAGGCCTTCGCGAGCCAGGTCATCGCCTGTGCGCGGGACCTCGGCCTCGACTGGCGGGATGAGGCGCGGTTCAACCCGAACGGCGGCGCGATCGCGCTCGGCCATCCACTCGGTGCGAGCGGCGCCCGGCTTGTCGGCACCGCCGCGCTGGAACTTCAGGGGCGCGGCGGCGGTCGCGCACTGGTGACGATGTGCATCGGTGTCGGCCAGGGCATCGCCGCGATTCTCGAGACGCCCTGAAAAGCATCGGCCGATGGACCCGCGCGTCGCGATCGTCGGCGCCGGACCGGCCGGCCTCGTTCTCTCGCTCCTCCTCCACCGCGCGGGAATCGAGAGCGTCGTCCTCGAGTCACGTTCAAGGGAGTACGTCGAGCGTCGGGTGCGTGCGGGCGTCCTGGAACAGGGTACCGTCGATCTCCTCGACGATCTGGGCGTCGCCGACCGCCTCCATCGGGAGGGCCTCGTCCACCGTGGGATCGTGCTGCGTTTCGCGGGCGAAGATCACCGTATCCCACTGAGCGATCTCACCGGCGGGCGAGCCATCACCGTGTATGGCCAGCAGGAGGTGGTGAAGGACCTCATCGCCGCCCGCCTCGGCGATCGCTCCGGCGCCGATCCCGGCGACCCGATCCTCTTCGAGGCCGAGGCGCTCGCGGTCGACCCGGAGATGGGGCGGATCCGCTACCGCCATCGCGGCATCGAGCGGGAGATCGTCGCGGACATCGTCGCCGGCTGCGATGGCGGCCACGGCGTCTGCCGGGGGGCGATCCAGGTCCACCTGGAGATGTTCGAGAAGGAGTACCCGTTCGCCTGGCTGGGCATCCTTGCCCGGGCCGCACCAGCGCACGATGAACTGATCTACAGCGCCCACGAGCGGGGGTTCGCCCTCCACTCGATGCGCACCCCGGCGATCTCTCGCCTCTATCTCCAGGTGCGCCCCAGCGAACGGATCGAGGAGTGGCCGGACGAACGCATCTGGGCCGAGTTGCAGCACCGCTTCGCGCGACCCGGGTTCCGGTTGAACGAGGGGCCGATCCTGGAGAGGTCGATCACGCCGATGCGCAGCGCGGTCTGCGAGCCGATGCAGCACGAGCGCCTCTACCTGGCCGGCGACGCGGCGCACATCGTCCCCGCGACCGGTGCGAAGGGGTTGAACCTGGCCGTGGCCGACGTGCGCACCCTCGCCGCGGCGCTGATCGCCTACTTCGCGGCGGGTGAGGACTCCGGCCTCGCCTCCTACAGCGCGACCTGCCTGCGCCGGGTCTGGCGCGCCGAGCAGTTCTCGGCGTGGATGACGGCGATGCTCCACCGGCCCGAGGCGGAGTCCCCGTTCGAGCGGCGGCTCCGCGAGAGCCAGTTGCGCTACGTCGTCACGTCTCGCGCCGCCGCGACGACGCTGGCGGAGAACTACGTTGGCTACGAATGGCCCCAGGCGGGGCTCGACGCGCTCGCGGGCGCCGGAACCGACGTCTGAAGCAAGGCGCGCCGCACCTCCGAGCGTTCACCGCGGATTCGATGCGCGCGGTCCAGTCCTATCGATATCGGGCGACCTAGCCTTGATTTACATGCGATGACGAGTGCGAAGGCACCGCCGTGGCTGACATGCTCCCACGTTCTCTCCCGACGCCAGCTGAATCATGCGGGCGACGAGCACTTCGGTCACTCGGTCCTTCGGAATCCCGCCGTGACCAGGATGTCGTCAGGCGTTGCGACCTCCAGGCCGAAGGCTTCGCGAACCAGATCACGCTTCGACAAGAGGTGTCTGCGATCGTAGGTAGCAAGGTGTGTTGCTTGAGCGTGGATCACACCGGCAACGATCGCCGCATCCTTGGGTTCAATCCACTCCGCAACTTGGCGCACAAGTGTTGTCGGCGGATTGACGAGGCTTCCCCGCAATGCATCGCAGAATCGGCTGAACCGTGCGAGTGCCTGGGGAGCTTTGTTCGCGAGATTCTCCTCGGTCTCGCTCAGAACGAAATCGGACAGATGCACCGGAAGCACTCCGGCGATCCCCGCAGTGATCAGGTCGCGCGCCGAACTGGTCGCCGAGATCGAGGCTGAGAACAGGACGCTCGAATCGACAAACGACCTAACCCTCGCGGGAGATTGGATCGATACCATACTTCTCGCGGACCAGGTGCCCGCGGATTTCCCGGCCCGACTCGATCCAGTCCTCCAGGGTCACACCCTGTTGCCGGAGGATCGCGCCCATTTCGTCCAGCGCCCTGGTCGCCAGTACCACACGCGGCGTGATGAGGAGACCATCCTCAGTCTCCACGATCGCGACGAGATCGCCCTTCTTGAGGCCAAGTCTCCGGCGCGCACCGACCGGCAGTGTTACCTGGCCCTTGTCCTGGACCCGAACGAGCTTACCGTCAGTCATCGGATCGATCGTCTCTCGCCGAAACTCATGATTTCCGAAATTCCGAATAGTTGCAGTCTAGCAAGCAGGCGCGCGACAGCGGCACCCGAACCCGCGCCGCGCCGCCGCGACGAAGGCGCGCGAGCGAGACGGCGGAGCCACGAACCTCACCCGCGCGGGTCCACGGGCTGGCCGGTCCGCGCCGCGCGGTAGAACGCCAGCGCCAGGCGCAGCGCCTCGCGCGCATCCTCGATCCGCGCGGTGGGCGGCTTCCCGGACTCGACGCAGTCGATGAGATGATCGAGCGCGGCGGGCGGCGTCGCGCCGTACGGCTCGGGCAGCCGCCGTTCGAAATCCCACCCTGCCGCGCCGCCCTTCAGGATGGCCGTGCTCGGCTCCTGGAGCGTCGAGGTGACGATCTCGCCTCGGGTGCCGACGATCTCCAGCTGGCGGAACGCGTTCTGCTTCGGTGAGGGGCCGGTCTTCTGCGGCGCGTTGATCGTCCACGAGTATTCGAGCGTCGCGTGGGCGCCGTTGGCGAAGGTGAAGGTCGCGAACCCCCAGTCCTCGAGCGGTGCGACATCGAGGTGGACGTAGTTCGCCGTCTTCCCCTCGACCTTCACAACCTCGCTGCCGACGAGCCAGCGCACCCGGTCGCAGTCGCCGATCCCCTCGTCGATGAACGAGCCGCCGGGCACGCACGCCGGGTCGGCGAACCAACCCGGGCGGCCCGAGGCTGGCCAGTCCTCGGCGATCGACCAGCGCCCGGTCGCGTGGACAACCTTCACCTCGCCGATCTCGCCCGCCTCGAGACGGCGCTTCAGGCCGGCCTGCCCGACCCGAAAGAGTGCCTGCCACGGCACGCAGACGATGCCGGCCTTCGCGACCGCGGCGACCATCTCGTCGGCCTGGGCGAGTGTCATCGCCATCGGCTTGCCGAGGATGATGTGCTTGCCGGCTCGCGCCGCGGCGATCGTCAGCCGGGGGATGTCTACCACCGGTGGTGCGATGTGGACGATGTCGACGTCCTTGCGAGCGAGCAGTTCCTCGTAGGTCGCGTGCGCCTCCAGGCCGAACATCGCCGCGAACTGGGAGCGCTGCGCCTCGTGCGGCCAGGCGACCGCGACGAGGTCTGCCCGCGTGTACTCCGGCATCGTACGCGCCAGACCGAAACCGGAGTACCAGTGCCCCAGGCCGGCCACGCCGACCCGCCATCGCCTCGTTGCCATCGAGCAGAACCTCCCGCGCCGAACTGTCGCCGGCGGACGGCCATACTACCCCGCCGCGCGGGCTCGGCCGGTCAGGCCAATCTCTCGGAATCGCCTCGTGGACCTGCGGGTCGAGAGCGCGCGCGTAGGTACAGTGCGGGTATGGCCGAGGTGCTTCTGTTCCACCACGCGCTCGGGTTGACAGCCGGCTGCCGCGCCTTCGCCGATCGCCTGCGCGGGGCCGGGCACGTCGTCCATACGCCGGACCTCTACGCGGGGCGCACCTTCGCTGACCTCGCCGACGGGATCGCCCACGCCGGGTCGATCGGCGTCCAGGAGATCATCGCCCGTGGCCGGCACGCCGCGGAGATTCTCCCCGACGATCTCGTCTACGCCGGATTCTCGCTCGGGGTGCTCCCGGCGCAGACGCTGGCGCAGACGCGACCCGGCGCGCGCGGCGTGCTGCTCTTCCACTCCTGCGTCCCTCCGCCGATGCTCGGCGCCCCTTTCCCGACGGGGCTTCCCGCGCAGATCCACCTCGCCGAGGGGGATGGGATCGCGATCGAGGAGGGGGACCTCGAGGCCGCCCGGGCGCTGGCCGCCAATCATCCGGCTGTCCGCCTTTTCCTCTATGAAAGCGACGGACACCTCTTTGCCGAGCCGGGTCAGGTCGGCTTCAGCGCCGCCGCAGCCGACCTTCTCGCGCGGCGGACAGAGGTGTTCCTGAGCAGCCTGACCTGAGGGGCTCGGGGTGGCGCCGATCAGCGCCCACCCCGACCTCAGGCAGTCGACGCGGTCGCGGTCGTGTACTGCTTGGGCTTCCGTTCGAACTCGCGCCGGCACTCGGTCGAACAGAAGCGATAAGTCTTGCCCTGATATGTCGTCGACCCGGCCTCCTGACCGGGGCGGATCCGGGCACCACAGACGGGATCGGTCTCCATGTGGCCGCCTCCACGCGCGCTTCTCCGCGCGGACAGTCGCCCGGCCTGCTGAACCGTTGGCGTCAAGACCCAACGCTGCCCGCAAGCGTATGCTACACGGTCTGTCAACCCGTGGTAAACGT
>CAZHZF010000038.1:0-28871 GCA_964536925.1 uncultured Dehalococcoidales bacterium
CCTCAGGACCGCGGCCCGAGGCGGGCGATCGAGATCCGTGGCGCCGGCCGCCATCGCTCCGTTCGTCAGCGTATCGTTGGGCGACATCGTGCCTCTCTCCCGCGACCCGCGGAGCGTGGGGTTTCCGGCATTCGTCCCGATCGTAGCCGTCGGAATGGGGGCGGGCGAGACGCCCGCGGTCCCGCACGAGGACACTGCCCGCAAGCAGGCGGCGGTGGTACTCCTTCTCCCGTCGCGGCGGAACAGACAGGGCCGGGTGAAGGCCGTCCCGTCGGATCGGCGCTGGCCGAAACCGGACCGCGATGTGCACCGGGGCAAACAGATGGCTTTCCAGCTACCTGCGGAAGCGTAGGATGGAAGAAGCCGTCCTACCGCGTTGGGGGTGATCCTTGGCGACATCGGGCCAGACCTATCCCGCGCGCCTGTCCATCGATTACCCGGAGAGCCTCGATCGCGCGACCACCTTCCTCCGCATCTTCCTGGCGATCCCCATCGTCATCATCCTCAGCCTGCTCACCGCGACCGGCAACGATACGGTCTCCAACCAAGCCGGTGACGAGATTCGCCGATCCAGCAGCGGCGGTATCGCGATTGGCATCGGGTTCGCCACCCTGCTGATGCTCCTGTTCCGCCAGAAGTACCCGCGCTGGTGGTTCGACTTCCTGCGGGAACTGAACCGGTTCGGCCTTCGGGTCGGCGCCTATGTCGCCCTCCTCACCGACCGTTACCCGTCAACCGACGAGGAGCAATCGGTCCATCTGGAGATCGATTACCCGGACGCGAGCACGCTGAATCGATTCATGCCGCTCATCAAATGGCTGCTGGCGATCCCGCATTTCGTCGTGCTGCTGCTCCTCGTGCTCTGCTCGATCGTCGCGGTCGTGCTGGCATGGTTCGCCATTCTGTTCACCGGCCGCTACCCGCGCGGTCTGTTCGACTTCGTCGTCGGCACGATGCGCTGGGGGATTCGGGTCAACGCGTACGCGTTCCTGCTCGTCACGGACCGCTATCCTCCGTTCAGCATGTCCTGACGGAGCGGCCGCGTCCGAGCGCCGCGGCTACTCCGGGATCGTGCGGATGCGGATGTCGCGGAACGCGACCGGGCCGATGTCGCCGCGCAGACGCAGCGGACCGCGTGCCACTTCGGTCTCGTGAATCGCGTCGCGCGATGGGCAGGGGCACTCGACCCGACCGTGGATCACGACATCGTTGAGCGTCACCTGCTCGAACCGGGCGGCGCGCACCTTCTTCCCCTCATCGTCGAAGCGGGGCGCCCAGAAGAGAAGGGTGAGCGTCTGCCACTCCGCCGCCGGGAGCGCCGCATTCGTCGCCGGAGCGACGCCCGACCAGATGCTCCCGGACGCCACGTCCCGCCCGCCGCGGATCCCGCCGCAGGCATCCGGGGTCAACTCCGCATCGGCGAGATCGGCCGAGTCCGCGATCGCGATCTCGTACTGACCGATCAGGAAGATCCCCGCGCCAGATCCGCGGGGGATCATGAACTCCAGGGCTAACTCACAACTGCCGAGGTCGGCGCGGGAGAAGAGATCGGCTGTCCTGCCCTCGAGATCGCTGCAGAGGTTCCCCGAGCCGCGCTTCGCCCAGAGGCAGGTGTCGTCGGCCGGATCGATCTCGACCTCCACCGCGCCGACCCACGTATGCTCCGGGGAGGCCACCCAGCGGCGGCTCGCATCGCGCTCGCGGGCGATCCAGCCCTGGATGCCGTTGTGGATCATCGGCGTGGTGGCGGGCACGAAGGCCGATTCTAGGGAGATTGCGGCAGCATCCCTGCACCATCATGGGTGCGCCGCGGACGAGGAGATCGCGCTGCGCGGATGCGGCCTCAGTCCAGTGGCCGCAACCGGATGTTCCGGAATGCGACCGGCCCGTGGTCGCCCTGCAGGCGAAGCGGACCGCGTGGGATGTCGCTCGGCTTCCAGGAACCTCGTGTCGGACCCGTGCAGACCACGTCGCGGTGGATGAGAACGCCATTGTGGAGCATCTGCGCGAACCGCGCGCCGGCGACGCGACGGCCGGCGGCGTCGAACCGCGGGGCGTGGAAGGTGATGTCGAAGGATTGCCAGTCACCGGGCTTCCCGCAGGCGTTCACCCGCGGGGGATGCCCATCGTATGGGTGCTTGATCTCGTCCACCCAGCGCCCGTAGATGCCGCCACAGGAACCTGAGCGCAACTGCCGGTCGGGTACCCCTGCGCTATCGACGATCTGGATCTCGTACTGACCCTGCAGGTACACGCCGGAATTGGACCGCTCGGGGATGAGGAACTCGACGTGCAGTTCGCAGCTGCCGAACTCCGCGATCGTCCGGATGTCGGCGGTGCGGCCGGTAGCGCCGTTTGCGAGGATGCCCGTTCCCGGCGCCAGGTCCAGCGCGCGTGGATCTGCCGCCGCGACCGATGCACTGCCGACGGCTGCCCAGCGGTGCTCCGTCGCCGGAATCCAGGCGCCATCCCGCCGCGTGCGGAACTCCCAGCCCGCCAGCGACGATCCGTCGAAGAGGTCGATCCAGTCGCTCATCGTCGGCGCGCCTCCGGGTTACTCGTGATGGTGGTGACCGTTCGCGTCACGATAGTGGGCGGCGAGAAGATCCTCGCCCCAATCGCCCTCCCATTCGCGCCAGACCGAGTGGATGTGATTGCCCTCGTTCTGGGTGTTGTCGTACTCGATCATGAGCGTCGGTCCGGAGATCGCGTAGTAGTGGCCGTGACCGCGCTCGACCGGCCCGGCCCAGGCGAAGGTGAGGCCACCGAGCCCGGCCTGTTCGGCGCGGCGCCAGGCGTTATTGGCGACGTCCGGCGCGGTGTAGTCGAGGTAGACGCGGATCAGGTCGACGAGCGTGCCTTTCGACCGCGCATCCATCCGCTCGAACGGAAGGCCGTGGGGGACGATCCCCGGCCAGACCCGTCGATGGATGTCGGTGATGATGTCGCGCGGAGCGATGGGGCTGAACTGCGCCAGGGCCCGCGCCTCGCCGGTGAGGCCGGTCACCAGATCGCGCGCGATGTCCTCCTCCTCGGCCAGGATGCGATCGCCCTTGTTCGGACCCATGCGGCTCTCGGCCGGGTTCGCGCCCAGAAAGAGCGGCGTGGCCGAGACGTGGGCGCCGTCCACGATCGTGAAATGGATGCCGATGTGGTGGCCGCTCACGCGCCAGCCCCAGGGCTCGCGCCCGCCCGGTTCGCCGAAGATGCTCCACCAGTACAGTTCCGGGTCGCGGATGAGTGCCATCACCTCGCCGGTCGCGCGCTCGTGCTCGCGCAGGGTGGCCTCGAGCTGCATGATCCGCCGGGCGCGATCGGACCCGACCGCGCTCAGGCCGGTGGCGAGGAGCGCCATCGCCGCGGCCTGCTGCTCCTTGCCCATGGCGATGAGCCAGAGTCCGTTCCGCGGCATGTTCTCGAGCGGCCGGTAGTTCCACTTATACCGTTCGTCGCCGAAGAAACGGAAGGTCGCCGCCTTCCGCTGCGATGGGGAGAGCGCATCGAGGAACGTCCGCGCGGCATCGGCCATGCGCTCCGCGAGCGCGGGCGCGAAACTCGGAGCCTGGACATCGATCGCCATCGTTGACCTCCACGCCGGGGATAAGCCTCAGTATGACAGGCTAGGGTGCCCGGCGTCGTACCCGGGCGACCCTAGGCAACCAGTGTCGCGACGGGAATCAGTGACCCGGGAGCATGCAGCGGGACCAGCAGTTCGCCGGGTGCCCGCACCGCGCGGTTCCGATATCCCGCCGGGCCGGGCTCGCGGTGGCACACGACTCGTCGGTCCACGAGATCGACAACCCAGTACTCGGGGATCCCCGCGCGAGCGTAGAGGAGTGACTTGAACTCGAGATCGTAGGCGCGGGAGCCCTCCGCGACCTCGACGCAGAGCAGGATGTCCCGCGGGCGCGGTTCCTGCCGCGCGGCGGCGCGAGGGAGCAGCAGGAGGTCGGGCCGCACCTCGTCGTGGGAACCGAGGCGAAGCCACCCCTCACGCCAGGCATACATCTCCCGAAGGGTGCCCAGCAGTCCGGCGAGCGTCTCGACGCGGAGCGCGTGCCGGCGGCCGGTGCTGGCCATGCGCACGATCTCGCCGTCGATCAGTTCGACACGCTCCCCAGGAGGCAGCACTGCGGTCTCCCCCAGGGCGCGGAACTGCTCGACGCTGAAGCGGATCCGTTCCTGATTGGGCGGCGCGCGATGCCCTATCTCACGCATCGCGCCCTCCCGATCCCCGACGCGGCGGCGGGTGCGCCTGGTCTATCCTGTGCCCCCACGGTGGAAGGATGATCGACCGATGAAGGTTTCAGCCGCGATCGCACAGATCCTCAAGCGAGAGGGAGTGGAGTTCCTCATCGGCTATCCGGTCAACCCGATTATCGAGGCCGCCGCGGTCGCCGACATCCGCACGATCATGGTCCGACAGGAACGTACCGGCCTGCACATGGCGGACGCGGTGAGCCGCGTGACATCGGGCGAGAAGATCGGCGTCTTCACGATGCAGAGCGGCCCCGGGACCGAGAACGCGTTCGGCGGCGTCGCGCAGGCGTACGGCGAGTCGGTCCCGATCGTCGTGCTCCCGGGCGGGTATCCGCGGGCGATCAACAACCTGCCACCGAATTTCAGCGCCTACCTCAACTTCCAGCACGTCGCCAAATGGGTCGAGCAGGTCAATCTCGCCACGGTCGTGCCGGACGCGCTCCGGCGCGCCTTCACCCAGGTGCGGAACGGGCGCCCGCGGCCGGCGGTGATCGAGATCCCCAGCGACGTGTACGGCGAGGAGATCCCCGAACCCCTCGGTTACGTGCCGGCGCCCCGCTACCGGTTCGGACCAGACGCGCGCGACGTGGAGGCGGTAGCGGCTAGCCTCATCGCCGCGAAGCGTCCCGTGATCTACGCCGGGCAGGGCGTCCACTACGCGAAGGCGTGGCCCGAGCTTGCCGCGCTGGCGGAACTGCTTGAGGCGCCCGTAACGACCAGCCTCGAAGGGAAGAGCGCCTTCCCGGAGACGCACCCCCTCTCGCTCGGATCGGGCGGTCGGGCGATGCCGAAGGCGGTCCACCACTTCCTTCAGGAATCGGACCTCATCTTCGGGATCGGGTGCAGCTTCACGCGGACGAACTTCGGGATCCAGTTCCCGACCGGCAAGACCTTCATCCACGCCACGCTCGACCCGGCGGACATCAACAAGGACATCCCCGCGGCGCAGGTGCTCGTGGGCGACGCGAAACTGACCCTGGAGATGCTCCTCGCGGCGGTGAAGGATCGGCTCAAGAAGCCCCGCGGCCTGGCGTCCGGCGTCTCGGCGGAGATCGCCCGGGTCAACGGCGAGTGGATGGCGACCTGGATGCCGAAGCTCACCGCCGACCGCGCTCCCCTCTCGCCCTACCGCGTCATCTGGGACCTCATCCACACGCTGGATGTGGCGAATACGATCATCACCCACGACGCGGGCAGTCCGCGCGATCAACTCTCGCCCTTCTGGCCGGCGACGACGCCGCTCAGCTACATCGGCTGGGGCAAGACCACCCAGCTCGGGTACGGACTCGGCCTGGCGATGGGCGCCAAGCTCGCTCACCCGGAGAAGACCTGTGTCAACGTCTGGGGCGATGCCGCGATCGGATTCACGGGCATGGACTTCGAGACGGCCGTGCGCGAGCGGATCCCGATCCTCTCGATCCTGCTCAACAACTTCTGCATGGCGATCGAACTGCCGATCATGCAGACGGCAACGGAGAAGTACCGGTCGACCGACATCAGCGGTGATTACGCGGCGATGGCTCGCGCCTTCGGCGGTTATGGCGAGCGGGTCACGGAGCCGCAGGAGATCGTGCCGGCGATCAAGCGGGGCCTGGCCAGCACGCGCGAGGGGGTGCCCGCGCTGATCGAGTTCATTACCGAGAAAGAGATCCAGGTCTCTTCCTTTCGGTAGGTTGACCTAACAGATCCATCACAGGTCGGAGAAATGAGGGATCGAACCATTGACGCGGCGGTCCGGCGGTCCTAATGTCCTCCCGTTGACGAGCGGTGAGTCGGCCCGCCTCTCCCGGGCTCTGGTAGAAGCACTCAAGGCGGTCGCGAGCGGAGCGGGCGAGAGCGCCGATGCCGTCGCTGAGTCGCTGGTGGAGGAGTCCGGGCGACTCGTCGCATGCCCGGCGGTGTCGCTGCTCCTCACGGTGCCGGGCACCAATCACCTCGTGGTCCGTCGGGCGAGCCCCCTGGCAGCGGCGAATGCGCCGCACGGGAGCGTGGGCGCGTCGATCCGTCTGGAACGGTACCTGAGCGAGGCGGTCGCGACCCGCCGGCCGATCGCGTGTGACGATTTCGCGACCGATCGGCGCATCGGCGACGAGACGCGCCGATCGATGCCGGGCGTGGCCTCTCTGGTCGTCGCGCCGCTCTTCGGTCCGGGCGTCGAGGGAACGCTGGTGGGCATCCTGCTCCTGGCCTGGACGACTCCTCGGCTTCTCGAAGCCGAGGAGATGCTTGCCCTCGAGGCGCTCAGCGGCTACGGCGGCATCGCGATCCACACGGAGCAGGTCCTCCAGCGCGCGCGGACGCTCAATCAGCAGCTCGAGGTCGTCTTCGAGGCGGCGAACGACCCGATCTTCCTCGTCGCGCCCGATGGCGCGATCCTGCGCGCGAACGGTGCCGCTCGCACCTGGTCGGTGCTGCACCTCGGGAGGGCGCCGGTCACGTTCGGCGAACTGCTCGACCTGGCCCAGCCTCACCGCATCGAGACGAGCAGCCCGCCCGATGCCGTGGCGCACGCACTTGCCGGGCGCGCGATGACCGACGAGGTGGAGATCCGCACGCAATCGGGCGAGATCCGCTACGTGCACATCAGCGCCGCGCCGATCGCCGGCGAGAAGGAAGTCTCCGGCGCCATCATCATCGCCCGCGACATCACCGAACTGCGCGGCCGCATCTCGGAGGCGGCGCGCCTCGACGGCGCGGTGAAGACCGCCCGTCGCGTCTCGCACGAGTTGAACAATCGCCTCTCGCTCGTGGTTGGGTACGGTGAGCTTCTCACGACCCTCGTGGAAGGTCCGGCCAGTGAACTCGCCGAGCGCATCCAGACCGGCGCGATGCGCGCCGGTGAGACGCTCCACCTCCTGCAGCGGATCATCCGGTTCGAGGAGGTCGAGTTCGGCGGCCAGGTGATGCTCGACCTGATGGCCTCGACGAGCGAGACCGGTGGCGATCCCGGGTCCGGCGAGGTCGCCGCGGAGTAAGCGCCGCCCGGCGCGCACCAATCAGGCCACGAGTTTTCGCCTCTCAGCGAAATCTCATCGGCCTGATAGGGCCATCTCAGGGAGCGTCCCTAGTCTCGATCTCAGCGGCAACTGGCCGCGGGAGAGAGACGACAATGTTCCAACGAGTTCGGCGAACCATTCTCGGGGCCACCGCGGCGGTGGCGTTGACCGCGGCGGTCGGCGGCGTGGCGCTGGCGCAGACGCCCACCCCCGGGGCGGCGACCGCCCGGCCGGATCCTTCGGCCCGTGCCTAGCAATTCCTCGGCGCGCTGGCGACGAAGCTCGGCACGACCTCCGAGGCGATCAGGAACGCGCTCCAGGCCGTGCAGAAGGAACGCCTGGCGGAGGATGTGGCCGCGGGCCGACTGACCCAGGCCCAGGCCGACGCGATCGCCCAGCGGTCGGCGCAGATGCCCTTTGGCGGCCCAGGCTTCGGTCCGGGCGGCAAGGGGTTCGGTCCGGGCGGACGGGGCGGCCCTGGCCACGAGATGCGCGGCGGTCCGATCGGTCACGCCGATGTGGCGACCTTCCTCGGCATCCCGGCGGCGGACCTGAAGACCGCCCTGCAGGGCAAGTCCCTCGCCCAGGTCGCCCAGGAGAACGGCAAGACCCGCGACGCGCTGAAGACGTTCCTCACCGACGCGGAGAAGGCGCGCCTGACCCAGGCGGTCGCGGACGGCCGGATCACCCAGGCCCAGGCCGATGAGCGGCTCGCCGCGGTCGCGGCGCAGATCGACACCCACATCGACCGCGTCCATCCCGCGCCGAGCGAGGGGCGCGGACCCGGGATGCGTTTCGGGCGTGGTGGACCGGGTGGGGCATCCCCGGTAACGGCGACGCCCGGAGTCGGCGCCTGATCGCATTCCTCTCCTCCTCCTCCGAGGAAGGCCCCGCGTCGGATGACGCGGGGCCTTCTCACTTTCCCGCGGGTTCGGTCCGAGGCTCGGCGCGACGGCTATCCTTCGCCGATGGAGCAGGGAGCGGAGCGCGCCCCGAGCGCCCGGACGCGCACCGCGCGACTGGGCGAAGGCGGGTCTCCCGTCGGTCGATCGCGCCCGCTGGCAGAGCCTCTGTACCAGACCACGGTCTGGGCGTTCGAGAATGGCGAGGACGTCGACGCCTGGTACGACGGACGCGCGCCGGGCACGCACCTCTACTACCGGAACGGCAATCCAAATATGGCCAGCCTCGAGGCAGCGCTGGCGGACCTCGAGGGCGGTGAGGCGGCGGCCTCGGCGGGGTCTGGCATGGCCGCGATCGCCGCGGGACTGCTCGCCATCGTCGCCGCGGGCGACCACATCCTCGCCGATCGGGCCTGCTACGGCGGGACCACGGTGCTACTGCGCGAGGAGTTCGCACGCCTGGGGATCGAGCACACGCTCGTAGACGCCACCGATTGCGAGGCGGTGCGGAGCGCGATGCGGTCGAACACGCGCGTGCTCCACGTCGAGTCGATCTCCAATCCACTCCTGCGATGCCCGGACCTACCGCGCCTGGCCGCGATCGCTCACGATCGGGGGGCGCTGCTTTCGGTCGATAACACCTTCGCTTCGCCGATCCTCATGCGACCGATCGCACACGGCGCGGATCTCGTCACCCATTCGCTGGCGAAATATCTGGGCGGCTCGAGCGTCGCGGTCGGGGGCGTCCTCATCGGCACGCGCGGACTCATCGACGCAGCCCGCGCCCGGCTGGTGCGCCTCGGCGCGACCATCGGCGCGTTCGACGCCTGGATGGCGCTCCAGGGGATGAAGACGCTGGCGCTGCGGATGGAGGCACACTCGACCAACGCCCGCGCGGTCGCGCGCGCGCTCGCTCGACATCCCGCTGTGGCCGCGGTGCACTTTCCGGAACTTCCCGGTCATCCGGATCGCGCGATCGTCGGGCGACTCTATCCCCACGGCTGTGGCGGAATGGTGTCGTTCGACGTCGGCTCGGCGGCAGCGGCGCGCGCCTTCTTCGCCGAAGTCGGCCGCGTCGGTATCCCGCTGGCGCCCAGCCTGGCCGATACCCGAACCACGGTGTCCTACCCCGCGGGAACGTCGCACCGCGCGCTGAGCCCCACGGAGCGGCGGGCGATCGGCGTGACCGATGGCCTCATCCGGCTGAGTGTCGGAATCGAGAGCGCGGACGACATCGTGGCGGATCTCGATCGGGCGCTGCAGGCGGCGCAAACCAGCGCCCGCTGAAGGCGCGCCCCGCCTGCTCGCGGCGACTCCGCGCGGCTAGACTGCGCACCGGCCCGCGGAAATGCGGAGCCCGGAGGTGATGGCGTGGTTTCGACACGAGCGGACATCCGGACCATCGCCGAGCAGGTCGTGCGCGACCGGCGGCATCTCCACATGCACCCGGAGCTCGGTTTCCAGGAGCACCAGACCTCCCGGTTCATCGCCGATCGCCTCCGCGCGCTCGGCATCGAGACCCGCGCGCCGATCGCCGACACCGGCGTTGTGGGCATCCTCCGCGGCCGCGCCCCCGGAAAGACCGTGCTCCTGCGGGCGGATATCGATGCGCTGCCGATCGAGGAGGAGAACGACGTCCCCTACCGGTCGACCGTCCCCGGCGTCATGCATGCGTGCGGTCACGACGGCCACACCGCGATCCTCCTCAGCGCCGCCGAGATCCTCGCCTCGCGCCGTGACGCGCTGCGCGGCGCCATCGTCTTCGCGTTCCAGCCCTGTGAGGAGCGGCCGCCGGGCGGCGCCCAGGCGATGATCGCCCAGGGCGTAATGGACGATCCAAAGGTCGATGCCGTGTTCGGCCTGCACCTCTCCCAGGAACTCCCCGTGGGGACGGTGGCGGCGCGGCCGGGGCCGATCATGGCCGCGGCGGACATGTTCCGTCTCGAGATCGCCGGCCGGGGCGGGCACGCTGCCCGGCCGCACGAGTGCGTGGACGCCGCGCTCGTCGCGGCGCAGATCATGGTCGCGCTGCACGCGATCGTCGCCCGAGAGGTGAATCCGCTCGAACCGGCGGTGATCACGGTCGGGCAGATCCAGGCCGGTACCGCACCGAACGTCATTCCGGACGCGGCGCTGCTGCGGGGCACGGTGCGCACCTTCGACCCCGACCTGCGGCAGGTGCTCGCCCGGCGCGTCGAGGAGGTCGCGACGAACGTCGCCACGGCGATGCGCGCCACCTGTCGCTGCACCTACGAGTGGGGCTACCCGGCGGTCATCAACGAGGAGGCGCAGACAGCCTTCGTGGCCGGTATCGCCCGCCAGGCGGTCGGCGAAGCGCGCGTCGTCGCGCGCGATCAATCGATGGGCGGCGAGGACTTCGCGTACTTCCTGCAGCGCGCGCCGGGATGCTTCTTCAACGTGGGCACGCGCAACGAGAGCCGCGGCCTCATCTGGGGTCACCACCACCCGCGCTTCGACATCGACGAAGCCGCGCTGCCGGTGGGCGTGGACATGTTCGTGCGATTGAGCGAGGCATACCTCGCCGGCGATTGAGCGTCACGCGCGAAGCTTCGGCACCAGAATCGCCACCACGATCGCGATGCCGGCGCACAGAATGCCGCTCAGCGCCAGGGCGCTCTGGACGCCGATCGCCTCCGCGACCGCGCCGCTGAGGAGCGCGCTCATCGGCTGAAGCCCGAAGACCATCATCGTGAGCAGGGCGGTGACCCGCCCGCGCATCTCCTCGGCGACCCGCGAATGGATGCCGGTCATATTGAGAGACATGAACGCCATGTGCCCCAGGCCGGCCACGAAGACGGCGACGATCGAGGCCGGCACCAGCGTGGAGAGGCCGAAGGCCGTCACCCCCACGCCGCCGACAACCAGTGCGACGAGCTGGGTGGTGCCGCCGCCACGCCGACCCAGAGAGGCGATCGCGAACGCGCTCACCACCGCGCCGATGCCGGAGGCGCTCTGGAGGACACCGAACCCCTCCGGACCGGTGCGCAGGACATCGCTGGCCACCGCGGGCATCAGGTGCTGATACGGCATGGAGAAGAGGCTCGGCACCGCCGTCAGCAGCAGCGCCGCGAGAAGGATCGGCTCCGATCGGACGTACCGGAGCGACTCGCCGATCGCGGCGAGCGCGGGCGGCCTCGGCCGAGGCTCCAGCGGTGGAAGCTCCATCCGGAGCAGCGTGAAGATGACGGCGATGAACGATAGAGCGTTGGCGAGGAAGCACCAGCCCGCACCGTAGGAGGCGAGGATGACGCCGGCGATCGCCGGACCGACGGTGCGGCTGCTCTGAAACTGCAGCGAGTTGAGGGCGATCGCGTTCTGAAGATCGTCGCGACGCACGAGGTCGGCCACGATCGCCTGGCGGACGGGAGTGTTGATCGCGTTGATGGCGCCATAGATCGCGGCCAGCGCCACGACCCACCACGCGGTGACGGTGCCGCTCAGCGTCATCCCGGCGAGGACGAAGCCCTGGATCATCATGCCGGTCTGCGTCCAGACCATCAGGCGCCGCCGCTCGAAGCGATCCGCCAGGACGCCGCCGTACAGCGAGAGCACGAGGAATGGCGCCGATTGTGCGAACCCGACCACGCCGAGCATCAGTGTCGAGCCAGTCAATTCGTAGACGAGCCAGCCCTGGGCGACGAACTGCATCCAGGTGCCGAGGTTGGAGGTGAGCGCGCCGATCCAGTAGAGGCGGTAGTTCGGGTTCCGCCGCAGCGCGGTGAAGGTGCCGACGCGGAGCACGCGCCCTAGCCGGCACCTGGAAGGGGCTGCCCCCAGCGCTCCGCGAAGCTGACCTCGCCGACGGGACGACGGCGCAGCGGACCGTGCTTCTCGGTGGGCCGGCCGATCGGCACGATCGCGTAGGTCGCAACCTCTTCGGGCAGAGCGAGGATCGGCCGCAACTCCGCCTCGCGGGGCAGATGGACCGTCGTGAGGCACCCCGCCAGGCCATAGGCGCGGGCGGCGAGGAGGAGGTTCTGCACCGCCGGGTAGATCGTCGCCGCATTCGTACGCATCTCGATGGGGGTAGTTCCGTCGGGACCACAGACGACGATGAGCAGCGGCGGCTCGGTTCCCATGGTCGCGCCGAGATGGAAGGCACCGGCCACCCGGCGTCGCTCGCGCGGATCGGTGATGGCGGCCAGCCGGGAGGGGGGCGAGTAATCGTCCCAGGCCCGCCGGTACACCTCGCCGACCGCGCGCCGCCGATCGGGGTCGCGGATGGCGATGAAGTGCCACGGCTGGGCGTTGCGGCCGTTCGGCGCGCGCGTCGCCGCCTCGATGAGTTTCGCCACGATCTCATCGGATACCGGATCGGGCAGAAAGCGACGCATCGAGCGGGTCGTGTAGAGGGTCTCGAGGAGATCGAGGCGCGCGCTCACGTCGATTCCACGATCGCGATCGACTGGGCTCCGTGCCAGAGGACACGCCGCCCGATCTCGGCGAGAACGTCGCGTCCCTCGAGGATCGTCGCGAAGTGATTGCCCACCAGCTGGCCGACCCGACTGTTGAAGATGGTCGGGCCGTACGGCACCAGGAACTCGGTCACGCTCAGGCCGAAGCAGTACAGGAGCATCTCGCCCGGGGCGGGAAAGCTCGTGTGGTTCTCGAAGGGCAGGTCGAAGCGCCGGACCGCGGCGGATCCACCGGCCGGCCCACCCGGATTCGACGCGGCGCGCCAGTCGTCGAGCGGCACCCAGGCCGATTCGCCGCTCCAGCGGCCCTGCAGGATGGTTCCCTCGAAGGGGAGGATGCGGCGCACCGCCGCGACCGTGAGCGGGGCCCGCTCGGTCTCGAGTCGGGCTGTCAGCGCGAGATCGGAGCCGATCGCGATCCGCAGCACCGCGCCATTCTAGGCATTACGATCCCCCCACGAAGCGGGGAGCAACGTGACCGAGCCGTATCGCGGCGTGTTTCCGATCGCGCCGACGATCTTCACTGCCTCGGGCGATCTCGACCTCGATGGTCAGCGACGCGTGATCGACTACCTGGTGGATGCGGGGGTCGACGGCATCTGCATCCTGGCGAACTACTCGGAGCAGTTCTCGCTGACCGACGCGGAGCGGGACCTTCTCACCGATGCGATCCTCGACCACACCGGTGGGCGGACGCCGATCATCGTCACCACCACGCACTTCAGCACCGCGATCGCGCGGGAGCGCAGCGTGCGCGCCCAGCGGGCCGGCGCGGCCATGGTCATGCTCATGCCGCCCTACCACGGGGCGACTCTCCGCGGCGACGAGGAGGCGATCCACACCTACTACGCGCGCATCGCCGAGGCGATCGACATCCCGATCATGGTCCAGGACGCGCCGATCAGCGGCGTGACGCTCACCGCGCCGTACCTGGCGCATCTCGCCCGCTCGATCGATCGCCTGCGCTACTTCAAGATCGAGAGCGCGTTCGCCGCGGCGAAACTCCGCCATCTCATCGACCTGGCCGGCGACGCGATCGATGGGCCGTTCGATGGCGAGGAGAGCATCACCCTGGGACCCGATCTGGCCGCCGGCGCGACGGGCACAATGCCGAGCGCGCTGCTCCCGGATGTCCTGGGTCGCGTCGTCCACGCCTACCTGGAAGGAGAGCGCGAGGACGCGATCGCACTCTGGGAACGATACCTGCCGCTGATCAACTACGAGAACCGGCAGTGCGGTCTCCGCGCGACCAAGGCGATGCTGCGGGAGGGCGGGATCATCGACTCGGACTTCTGCCGACACCCGCTGGGCGCGCTGGCCCCGGCTACCAGGGCCGGACTGCTCGAACTGGCGCGGCGCCTCGATCTGCTCATCCTGCGATGGGCCCGGTAGTGGAGTCCACGATCGCGCGCCCGGGCATCTACGACGAGATCTGTGCCAACGCGCTGGCCGCCACCGGCGCGGCCCTGGTCGTGATGACGAAGTATGACCCGGCGACGATCACAATCCGGAACGTCGCCTGGTCGGCGCGTCACCAGGGGGTGATTCGCGGCACCATCGACGCGGTGCGCAACGTCATGCCTTCGTTCGATCCGATGGGCGGCACCTTCCGCGCCGACGCCAACCCGATCCTGCGCGCCGCCTACGCCGAGGGCACGGCGTTCACATGCACGATCGCCGAGGCGGGCGCGGGAACTGCTCCGCCCTACGTCCTCGACCTCATAGGACGCCTCGCCGGCATCAACTACTGCCGTCAGGAACCACTCGTGGTCGATCGCGTGGTGGAGGGCGCGCTGATCTTCTATTCCGGGCGCCTGCTCCACGCTTCGGTTGAACGGGTGTGTGGGGCATTCGCCCGTCAGGTCACGCTCTCGCTGGAGAACGCCCGCCTGCTCGAGGAAGCCCGCAGTGCCAATGCGCGGCTACAGGCGATCTTCGACGCGACGTCCGATGCGATCGTGGTGGTCGATAGGCGTGGCAAACTGGCGAACGTCAACCCGGCCGGGCGCGCGATGATGGAGCAGTTCGAGGTGCCCTCTTTCGAGACCATCGAGGAGGCCACCGAGCGGTTCGGTGCCTCGCGCGAACTCCACGACGTGGGTGGCCTCTCCCTGACCAGGACGCTCGCCGAGGGGGTCACGACCAGCGGGATCGTGGCGTGGACCGATCGCGGAGGCGTCAGTCACTACCTTGCGGCCAGCGCGGCTCCTTTTGGCGTGAAGGAGGCGAATGAGATCCAGGGCGCCGTCGTCATCGCGCGCGACGTCACGGCCCTCCGCGCGACGATCGAACAGAACAGCCAGTTGGATGGCGCGATCAAGACCGCGCGCGCGATCGTCCACGAGGTGAACAACCAGCTCACGCTCACGGTCGGCTACGGGCACCTCCTCGTCGAGGCCCTCGCCGGCCAGCCCGGCGAGAAGGCCGCGCGGTCGAGTCTCCAGGCCGCCGAGCGCGCGAGTGAGATCGTGCAGAATCTGCTGCGCATCGCCCGCTTCGCGCAGTCGCATCAGGTCAAGGGGCTCGGCATGCTCGATCTCGACGCATCGACCGCGGGCGAAGCGCCACACCGGGACTGACGCGACTCAGGACGAGGAGGCACCGTCCGCGGATGATCCAGTCCCCGCGCCGTCCGCGGTCGCCGCTTCATCCGGAGAACCGGGAGCCGCCGCGCCCGCGGCGATGATCGGCACGGCCGCCCCATCATCGACGCCCCAGCCCGATACTCCGGTCGACTGCCTGATCGCATTCAGCAGAAGGCGCGCGCCGACGTAGACGAGGACCACCCCGATCGCGTCCAGCCAGAGGGGTTGCAGCGCGGGGGTATCCCGCATCTCGGTAAAGCCGGTGATGGGCGGCAGCATCTGCATCGCCAGAACCGGCACGGCGTTCATGAGGGCGTGACCCCAGAGGCCGGGCACGATCGAGTTGGTGCGCACGCGCAGCCAGCCGAAAACCATCCCCGCGAAGAAGGCGCCGACGAACTGCCAGGGGTTGGCATGTGCCGCCGCGAACAGGAGGGAGGAGACGGCGATCGCGCGGAGGATGTTCGGGCCGCGGAGGAGTCCGCCGAGGACGGCGCCGCGGAAGAGCACCTCCTCGGTGAGCGGCGCCACGATCACCAGGACCAGTAGCGCGGTGATGATGTTCCCGCCTATCAGGTCGGCCAGCATCGCCTTCATCTCCGGCGGCATTGGCCAGAGGAACTGCAGCAGGTTGTCCAGTTCTGAGAAGAGGATCTGCATCCCGATCGTGAGGGGGACCAGCGCTGCCATCACCGATCCGGCGGGGTTACCGAAGGGCAGCACCTCGTCCAGATCCAGGCGCCACCACCGCCGGACCACCGTGAGAGCGACTGCCGTCGCGACGAGTGCCGCGACGATCGCGACGATCCAGGGGGGCATCCCGCTCCGCAGAACGTCGAAGGCGCCTCCGACGGCGAGTTGCCCCGCCATCAGCACGAGCACGATCAGAGCGCCGTGCCCCAGACCGGGAACGAACCGACCTGCCCATCGATCGCCCTCGATGACGCCGCCGGCCGGAGACCGCGATGGCTCGTTCATGGCGCGATTGTACGGGCTCCGCGCCGGCGCCCCCGTTCCCCGCCCGGCGGGGTCCAGGCAGCGGGGTTCAGTTGATCGCGCGACCGGCGATGTGGGGCCCCACGATCGGCATGCGCAGCGCGAACCGCGTTATGTCGAGCGAGGCGAACCCGGCTGACGCGATCGCCTCGCCGGTGTCGCGGTCCGGGTGGCAGCCGTCGCCGCAGTACGCCCACAGCGGCCGAATCGCGCGCTGCATCCTTCGGGACCGCGTTCCCGCCGGAGCACCGACGTGCTCGACGAAGACGAACTGTCCGCCCGGCCGCAGCACGCGCCGGATCTCCGCCAGGGTCGCAATCGGATCGACCACCGAGCAGAGCACGAGTGTGCTGACCACCGCGTCGACCGAGGCACGGTCGAAGGGGAGCGCCTCGGCGGTGCCGCGGCGGATCTCCGCCGCACGACCGAGGGCGGCGGCACGCCGGCGCACGTACGGATCCATATGCTCGTTCGGCTCCACGCCGACCCAGTCCGCGCTCGGATCGAGGTAGGCCAGGTTCACGCCTGTACCCGGTCCGATCTCGATCACGCGGCCACGCAGCGGCGTCAGCAGGTTCCGCTTGTGAGCGGCGATGTGCCGCTCGTGACTCTCCCCGCATCGCTCGAGGAGCGCCGGGAAGACGCGTCGGACGAGGCACCGCACGGAACGGTTACCTCAGGCGCCGAGGCTCGCCGGACGATCGAGGAGGCCGTGCGTGCGCGCGTAATGGACCAGTTCGGCACGCTTGCGCAGGCCGAGTTTCGCCAGCACGTGCGAGCGGTGGGTCTCGACGGTCTTGATGCTGATGACGAGCCGATCGCCGATCTCGACGTTGGTGAATCCCTGGGCGATGAGAGCGAGCACCTCCTCCTCGCGCGGTGTCAGCCGTTCGGCCTCGATGCGCAGTTCGCCTCGCTCGCGGCGGCGCAGGTAGTCGGCGACGAGCGATCGGGCGGCGGCTGGTGCCAGGAACGCGTTGTCCATCACCACGCTCCGGATCGCGGCGATCAACTCGGCATCGGCAGCGCGCTTGAGGACGTAGCCGGCCGCGCCGGCGTCGAGCGCCTGGAACAGGTACGCCGGATCGTCGTGCATGGTGAGGACGAGGACGCGCACGTCCGGGGCACCCTTGCGGATGCGGCGCGCAGCCTCGAGGCCATCGATGCCGGGAAGGGTGATATCGAGGATCGCAACGTCCGGTCGGCGCGCGACGACTTCCTGGATCGCGGTCTCGGCGTCACCTGCCTCACCGATCACATCGATCCCGCGGGCGCCAATCAGCAGGGCACGCAGCCCCGCGCGCAACATCGCGTGGTCGTCGCAGAGGTAGACCGAGATCGGCACCGCGCCTCACCCCGCCAGGATCGGTCGAACGATACCCCGATCCTCGCGCCGCGCGCACGCCAGGGCCGCGCGCAGGTCAGAAATGGATCCCGTAGCCCCAGTTACCGCTATACGCGATCACCGCGAGGATCAGGAGCAGGATCGTCAGCGCGGCGCCTCCGACGACGAAGACCGCCATGAGCCCGGCGCGCCCATCACTCCAGCTATCCACGGCCAGCCACCTCCTCGCGTGATATCGATGGTGGGCGCCGGGCGATCGGCAGGCCTCAGGGTTTATCCCCGATCCTCGGCGATCGAGCCACCCCTAGGCTGACTGACGAGGGGAGGTGCCCTGATGACAAGCGGCGATCTCAACACACCGGGTAGCCAGCCGTACGCGCGCATCATCGTACCGCTCGATGGCTCGGCGCTCGCCGAACAGGTCTTTCCCCACGTCCGCACGCTCGCGACCGCGTTCGACTCTCGCGTCGAACTCGTGCGCGCCTATGCGCCTCCCGCCAGCCTGCTCGCGGCGAGCGCAGCCAGCACGATGCCAGGTTCGGGACCGGTGCTCGATCCCGCACCCTATGTGGCCGCGGGGAAGGATGAGGCGGACCTCTACCTGACGCAGACCGCGGATCGACTGCGGAAGGAGGGCATCCGCTGCGGCTGGCGACGTCTGGACGGCTCGGCGGGAGAGAGAATCGTCGCCGAGGCGGCGTCCTGGGAGGCCGATCTCATCCTCATGACGACCCACGGGCGGGGGGGTCTGGGACGACTGCTGCTGGGCAGCGTGGCTGACTACGTCGTGCGCCACGCCACGATCCCGATCCTGCTGGTGCGCGCGACCGCCTGAGGCTTCCACGACAATGGGTGGTGGGGGACGAGCGCCCCCACCACCCTCGTCGGGAGAGCGCTGGATGCCCGCCGCGATCGTCGAAGTCGGAGCGAAGCGCGCGTTCGCGAGCGCGGTCGATTGGCCGGGCTGGACACGAGCCGGGCGGGACGAGAATGGCGCGCTGGAGGCGTTGTCGGCCTATCGTTCGCGATACGAGCCGATCGCCGCCGCGGCGGGTCTGGTTCTGCCCGGCCCGATCTCGCCCGATGCGTGGGCGGTGACGGAGCGTCTGGTGGGCTCTGCCGGCACAGATTTCGGCGCCCCAGGGGCCTCCGCGCAGGGCGATCGCCGACCGACCTCGGGCGAGGAGGCCGCGCGCTTCGCGGCGATCCTGGGCGCGGCCTGGGAGGCGTTCGATCGGATCGCCGGTGCGGCGCCCGAGGTGCTCCGCAAGGGGCCCCGTGGCGGCGGGCGCGATCGAACCGCGATCGTGCGGCACGTGCTCGAGTCCGACTTTGGCTACTACGCGCGCCGCCTGGGAGTTCGGGTGAAGATCCCCGCGCTCGACGATCGTGTGGCGGTCGCGGAAGGCCGAGCGGCGATGCTCTCGGCGTTACGCCAGCCATCCGACGGTGCAGTGCTCACCGAACGAGGGTGGACGCAGCGCTTCGCGGCTCGCTACATCACCTGGCACGTCCTCGATCATGCCTGGGAGATCGAGGACCGGGCGGAGCGGCCCGGGTGAGGCTCGCTCCGCCCGCCAAACTCAACTGTGCGGGACCATCTCTGACGGTTCCGCGAACGCCTCGAAGGTCGCGAGCAGCCCCTGCACTTCCTCGGCCGACGCGCGATCCTCGGTCGTATGGAGGACCATCTCCAGGCCGTACTCCACGTAGCCGACCTGCAGCGGCGTGAGCGTCACCGTCACATCGTTCTTCGGCAGCGGGCGCCGCTTCGGGTCGGTGGGCGCGAGTACGGCGCGAGTCCGGACGGTGTTGGGAACGAGAAGGAGCGGCACCGTGGCGCGCTGCAGCGTCGCCGTCGCGACCGACCCCATCACCAGACGGCTGATCCCGCCGCGGCCGTGTGTCGACATCACGATCAGGTCGACCTTCTCATCCGCGGCGACGCGGGCGATGGTCGGCGCCACCGGGCCGACCTCGACCCGAACCCCGACGATCGGTACGGTGCCGCGCACCCGCTGGGCCTCATCGTCGAGAGCGCCGCGCGCGTGCAGGATCTGGCCGTCCACATCGATCGGCATGGGCACGGCGTAGGTGGGCGGGAAGCCGAGGGTCGCGTCCGGCGGCGGTGGCTCGATGACGCGCAGGAGGACGGCCTCGATCGACATCGCACGGGCGAGCGTTCCCAGAGTGAGCAGCGATCGGCCCGACAGCGCCGACCCATCGAGCGGCACCAGGGCGCGGATCGTGCCCTCCTTCCAGGGCTGATGCGTCCCGCCGGTGATCATCAGCACCGGCACGGGCGCATTCCGCAGCACCCGGTCGGCCACACTGCCGTAGATGAAGCGTCCGAGGCCCCCTCTGCCGTGCGATGACATCACGATCAGGTCCACGGCATGCTCCCGGGCAAGCCCGACGATCGAGTCGGCGGCGGACACACCGTGCGCCACCGATGTCTCCACGGTCACGCCCATGGCACGAACCTTCTGGGCGACTTCCTCCAATTCGGGCTGGGCCCTGTGGTCGAGGCGCACGACGTCGCTGACTCCCTCCGACTCATACACGTAGGCCAGCGCCGCACGCGCGAGGAGCAGTGTCCCGCCGGTCTCCCGGGCGAGGCGGACCGCGAACGGAAGCGCTCGTTCGGACAGTTCCGAGCCGTCGAGCGGTACGAGAATCGTTCCCATGCGACAACCTCCATCGGCAATCGTCGGGCGGGTCGGGTGGGGAGGCGTCCGGGGAATACCCTGAGCGCGGCGCTGCGGTATCCTCAGCCGCTTTCGTCGGGAGGATCGAGCGAATGGGTGCGGCGAATCTGCTCCAGCGTATCGGCCTACGGCCTGAGCACACGCGCGGTCTTCTGTTGTCCGTCGTCGTCGCCGTGTTGGGAATCGTCGTCGCGCGATTCGAGGAGTCCTTGATCGGGCAGGCGGTCATCGAGGGGCTCGTCGTCGCATTACTCATCGGGGTGATCCTGCGGAACATGCTGCCCGCCGACCTGATCGTCTCGTTCGCCCCGGGTGCGAATTACGCGTCGCGCCAGGTGCTCGAACTCGGCGTCCTGCTCCTGGGCGCGGGAGTCTCTTTCCCCGTCGTCTTCGCGGCGGGACCGATCCTGCTCGGCTTCATCGTCCTGAGCGTCATCGCGGCGATCTTGATCGGCTTTGGCATCGGAAGGATGCTCGGCCTCGGCTGGCAACTCGCGCTTCTGGTCGCGGTGGGAAACGGTATTTGCGGAAACTCCGCGATCGCCGCGGTTGCGCCGGTGATCAAGGCAGACCGCAAGGATGTGGCCTCGGCGATCGGCCTGACCGCGATCCTCGGACTGCTTCTGGTGCTCGGCCTGCCGTTTCTCATCGGGCCATTCCTGCTCAGTCACTATCAGTACGGCGTCCTCGCCGGAATGGCCGTCTACGCCGTGCCGCAGGTGATCGCCGCGGCGTTCCCGGTCAGTCAACTCAGCGGCGAGGTCGCCACCACCGTCAAGCTGACGCGCGTACTCCTCATCGGACCGGTCGTGATCGCGGCGAGCCTGCTCTTCCGCCAGGGATCGGGGCGTGGCGTCGCGAGCTTCTTGCCGTGGTTCGTGATCGGCTTCCTCATCCTGGCGGCGGCACGAAGCACCGGCCTCCTTCCACCGGCCCCGGCCGAATTACTCCGGGAGGGGAGCCGCGCCCTGACGCTCGTCGCGATGGCCGGGCTGGGGTTCGGCGTGGAGATCGCGGCCGTGCGCGCGGTGGGTGCCCGAGTCGCCGTGGCGGTGCTCGCGTCGCTGACGTTCCTGCTGGCAGTGACGCTGGGCGCGCTCCGGATCGGAGGGATCGACGGCTGAACTCCCCGGGGGACCGGGCGCCCGGTCAGCCGGCGGGGGCGGTCCGGCGCCCGAGCGCGACGAGAACCGCGATCGCCCCGATCGCCGCGTTGACGGTCACGAGGTACATCTCCGCACGCACGACGTGCAGGCCGGCCGCGACGAGCATCGTCAGCGCGAGACCCGCCGCCGCCCAGAAGGTGAGTTCCCGACGGATCCCGGTCGCCCAGGGGAGGATGATGCCGATCGCGCCGAGCAGTTCCAGAATGCCGACGACGATCACGATCTCGGGCGACGCATCCGCAATCCACGCGTTGGCCGGTCCCATCGCCGCCAACTGCGCGGCCGGGATCGCGATCTTGCCGCCCCCGTTCACGAGGAACGCGATCGCGAGGAAGATCTGGCCTACCCAGAGCAGGCGGTCGCGAGTCATGGCGTGACTCCCTCCGTCGGACGATCGATCTCCGCCATCAGGCCGCCGAAGTCGAGGCGGCGATTCAGCCGAGACAAGACGCGCGGATCCTCCCGGAACTGCTCCCAGAACGGACGCCAGACGCTCTCCGGCCGGTCCCAGGCGAGTTCGACCCCGTTGCCATCGGGATCGCGCAGATAGATGGCCTCGTGGGTCGTGTGGTCGGACGCGCCATCCAGCGGGTACCCCGCATCGATGAGCCGGCGCACGACCACGGCCAGGTCGCGCCGTGTCGGGTACGCGAATGCCACGTGATAGAGGCCGGTCGTGCCAGGCGGCGGCGGTTCGCCGCCTCGACTCTCCCAGGTATTGAGGCCGATATGGTGGTGATACCCTCCGGCCGAGAGGAACGCGGCGTGGCCGAGATCGAGCTGGACCTCGAAACCGAGCAGATCTCGATAGAAGCCGAGGGCACGAGGGATGTCGGCGACCTTCAGGTGGACGTGACCCACGCGGGTCGCCGCCGGCGCGACGTACGGCGCGAGGGAGGGAAGAGCGGCGTTCTCGATCACCTCCCCATGGTGCCACACCGCCGCTATCCTGTCAATAGTACTCTTACTACTCTTTCGATAGTGAAGTTAGAGTTACCCGCGTGAGACGCCGGGGATTCTCGACGCGGTCGCACGAGGTCGCCACGCTATGGCTCGTCGCGGTCATCACCGTCCTGGCCTGTGGGCCAGCCGCGAGCGGTCCGACCGCGACGCCGGAGATGGTGCCGACGGTACCTCCCGTCGCGACGATCGCCCCGGCGCCGACCGCCACGATCGTTCCCGCCACCGCCGTCCCCACGGCGACGCGGCCGGCTCCGTCGCCGGGTACGCCGACGCGGATGCCCTTCGCCACGATGACGCCTGCCCGATCACCGACCTCCGCGCGCGCGGCGCTTCCGAGCGGACCGGCCCCCAGTGCGGGGATCCCCTCCTGCCCGGGCGACATCGCCACTCCCTTGTTCACCGTCCTGCCCCTCGAACCCGAGCAGTTTCTCGCCTTCCGTCCGCTCGGTTTCATGGCACCGCCAATCCACATGTTCCCCGCAAAACACAGCGCTTTCTCGATGACCCGGCCCGGAGATCGGCCGGTTCCTGTCCCCCTGCGCGCACCGGGAGAGATGTGGATCGAGGAGATCTGGGAGGCTTCATTCAGCACCGGCGGCGCGAACTACCAGGTGTTCGCCTATCCATGCCGCGAGGTGCGGGTCTACTGGGGCCACCTCAGCGCGATCGCGGACCGACTGCGCGTCGCCTACGCCGCGGGTTCACCCACCTGCAACTCGTTCTCCGAGGGCCGCGCGATCGTCACGACGTGCCGCCGTTCCGGCCTCGGCCTGCCCGTCGCGGCAGGCGAGATCTTCGGCCAGGGGCCGGACGCAGCGGGGATCGACCTCGGAGTCATCGACTTCCGTCGCGCGCCGGCCCCGTTCGTGCGACCCGAGCACTACGACGGGTTCTACCCCTACTACGCCTCGCCGCTGGAATACTTCGCCCCCGAACCGCGCGCGCGCCTGGCCGCGAAGACGGGGAACGTCTTTGGCCAGAGGGTGCGCACCGCGAACCCCGTGGGTGGCAGCCACGCTCAGGATGTCGCGGGCACGGCGGCCGGCAACTGGTTTCCGCCCGGGGTCGATTACCGCCGCGCCACCGATGTGAGCGGCGGGATCGGTCTGGCGACGGACTTCGTCGATCCGTCTCAACCGATCATCGCGATGGGCACCCGCGTTCCGGGCGCGCCGAGCGGCCTCTACGCCTTCGCTCCTCGGACCGAGGGGACGATCAACCGGCCGTTCCACGACGTTCGCGCCGATGGCAAGGTCTACTGCTACGAGCAGTTTGCATCCGGTTCGACCCCGGGCGGAATGCCGCTCGGGCGGCCGGGTGGTGTGCTCCTCCTCGCACTGTCCGATGCGATGACCCTGCGCGTCGAGCACCTCGCCGCGTCGCGCTGCCCGCGGGACGCGGAGCGGTCACTGAGTTCGGCTGCGACCTCCTTCGAGCGCTGACCGGGCTCAACAGCGGGCCGAACGTGATCAACCAGCCGCCGGGTGGCGCCCGGCTCGGCAGCGAGATGCGCGCTCGCGGTTACGGGACGATGGGCGAGACGCCCGCGATCCTGGATGCCGTAATGGACGCCCTGACCCCGACCACTCTCCCGCGGCGGCGGGCGAGGGAGATCCCCCGCCGTCGATCGCCGGAGGGAACGACCCGCTCCCGCACTCGGTGGGGAGAGGGACGGACCCGCGCTGGTTATCGCCGCAGCGCGTACACGATCACGAAGATATCCAGAATCTCCTGGAACACCGCGCCGAGCGCGGGCGGGATGACCCCGAACGCGGCGATGACCATGAGCGTGCCGCTCACGCCCATGCCGATCCAGATCGCCTGGCGCGCGATCGCGGTCGTCCGCCGGCCGATCTCCACCGCGGTCGCGACGCGGCTCACGTCGTCGGCCAGGAGGACGATATCGGCCGCCTCGGCGGCGATCGCCGTGCCCCGGGCGCCCATGGCGATGCCGACCGCTGCCGCGGCGAGTGCCGGCGCGTCGTTGATCCCATCGCCGACCATCGCCACCGGGCCCGCGGCCCGCGCCAGATCGACGACGGCCTCGACCTTACCCTCCGGCATGAGCGCGGCCCGCACATCAGCGATCCCTAGCCCCGACGCTACGTGACGCGCGGTCGCCTCGTCATCGCCGGTCAGCATCACCACCCGATCGATCCCCAGAGACCGCAGCTGGGAAACCAGCGCCGGTGCCTCCGGCCGCGCGGGATCGTCGAACAGCAGATGCGCTGCCGGCTTCCCATCGATCGCGACCAGGGATCGCGCCGCTCCCGGATCATCCCATCCCGCGCCCGACGCGGGCGTCTCGTCCGCGACCGAAGCGACGAGGCTCTCGACCCAGTGCCGACCGCCGACGGCGACCGCGTGGTCGTTGACGGTGCCGCTGACCCCCTGGCCAGGGACCTCCCGCGTCTCACGGGCCTGCGGGAGAACCCCGTCGCGGCGACTCAGAGCGGCGGCGACCACCGCGCGCGCCATCGGGTGCGCGGAGTGCTCCTCGAGACTCGCCGCGTACGTCAGGACGTCGGCCTCCGCCCACCCGTTCATGGCCGCGATCTGCCGCAGGACCGGGTGACCGCGGGTCAGCGTGCCCGTCTTGTCGAACACGAACGCGCGCACGCCGGCGATCTGCTCGATGGCGGCGCCACTCTTGACGACGATGCCCGCCGCCGCGGCGCGATTGATGCCGGACATCACCGCCACCGGCGCGGCCAGGATGAGCGGGCAGGGCGTGGCCACCACGAGCACGGCGATCACCGCGTCCACTCGCCCGGTGATCAGATACGCCAGTGCGGCCACCACGACGGTGAGCGGCGTGAACACGATCGCGTAGCGGTCGGCCAGTCGGGCGATAGGCGCCTTCTCCGCCTGCGCCTGTCGGGTCAGCGCGATCACCCGTGCGAAGTGGCTCTCCTCACTCGCGCGCGTGGCGCGCATCGCGATCGCGGCGCCGATGAGCAAGGTGCCGCTGAGAACATCCACTCCCGGCCCGATCGGAACCGGCAGCGGCTCACCGGTCAGTGCCGACTCGTCGACTTCGGCCCGCCCTTCCAGGACAAGCCCGTCGACCGGAATCGACTCGCCGGGGCGCACCAGAAGGATGTCGCCCGGCAGTACCACACCGACGGGCACATCGACGACGCGATCCTGGGTGCGGCGGTGCGCGATGCGCGGCGCGCGCGATATCAGCCGCGCGAGCGTCGAACTCGCCCGGCGCACGCCGTACAGTTCGAGCGCCTCGCCGCCCGTCTGCATCAGCACGATCACCGCCCCGGCGAAGTACTCACCCACCACCGCGCTGCCGACGATCGCCATGCTCGCCACGATGTCGGAGGCGAACTGACCGCGAAACATCCCGCGCACGGTCCGGAACACCGTCGGGACACCGCCCACCACGAGGGTCAGACCGAGGATGAGATCGCTGGAGAAGTGCGTATCGGCACGGAGACGCGCCGCAAGCCCGATCGTCAGACCGATCACGACGAACAGCGGGATCGGCCGCCGCAGGGCGATGAGGAGCACCTCGAGGAGGAGGGAGCCGGCGCCCACCTCGCGCGCCCCGCCCGATGGTTCTCCTTCGCGCTCGGTCACTGCCGCAGTATCGGCAAGGTGAGGCTGGTCTCGGTCGGGGGAAACCCCGGAGCCTCATCGCGACCGGTCCGGGACGGGGCTACTTCGGTCGCGGCGTCAACCACTCATCGCGGAATCGCCAGTAGGGCGTCGGTCGGACGATCTCGCCGTTCACGATCACGATCGGGTCGGCCGGGGTGGTCACCTCGGAGGAATCGGAGTTCAGGATGGCGCCGGCGAGGAGCATGAGGCCGAGGACGATCGCCAGGCCGATCAGCGCGCCGATGATGACCCGGGCGATCTGCTCCGAGGTCGTCTGCGGTCGGATGGGCGGTGGCGGCGGCGCGTGCGGCCGCCGATGAGGGCGGTAGGTCGGGTGATACGTTCCCCGGGTAGCGACACGGTTCACGGAACCACCTCCGACGGGCGTGGGTCCATGGCCAGCACCCGTTCGAGGTGGGCGGCCGCGCGCGTCCGACCGGCGCGCCGCAGGATGGTCGCCTGGGCACCGGCGATCTTCCGGGTATAGGGGTGGGACTGGCCGAGCGCGTGCGACTCGGCATGGAGCGCGCGACGCATGGCGCGTTCCGCCTCGTCGAGGCGGCCGACCATCCGATAGACGCGGCCGAGCGCGTAAAGCGAGCACGCCAGCCTCTCGCCCGATTCGGGTATGCGCTCCGCCATCTGGACGGCGCGATGGAGCGTGGGCGCGGCGGCGCCGAGGTCGCCGCTGTCGATCTGCCGAAGGCCATCGGCATACACGCGCGACCACTGCAGGACCGTGGGGACGACCGTGCCTCTCATCGTCGTCACTCCGTGCGAACCTCCGCCCATGGCTGATGGTGGGGGGACGCATCGCCGGGTGCGTCGGGGTTTTCTCCCTATGAAAGGGGGTACCTTCGTCCCAGGCGAGCGCTGGGCGACGCCGGCCGCACGAGGGGAGGCGTCGGAGTGGTACAAAGGGCGCCCGCGGACGCGGATCCCCGACGGAGGAGACGGATGGCGAAGACGGCGCTGGCGGCGGTGTTCATGGGCGCGGGTACGCCCTTCGAGATCCGCGAACTGCCCCTGCCCGAGGTGGAGGACGATGCGATCCTCATCCGGATGACGACGGCGAACATCTGCGGCAGCGACCTCCACACCTGGCGTGGCGAGTACACGAGCACTGCTCGGGTCACCTCCGGCTTCGTCACCGGCCACGAGGGTGCCGGGCGCATCGCCGTCCTGGGCCGCAACGTAAAGACCGATTCCTTCGGTCAGGACCTTCACGAGGGCGATCGGGTGGTGTTCACCTACTTCTTCCCCTGTCGTCGGTGCTCGGTGTGCCTCGACGACATGCCGAACGCGTGCCCGACCCGGTTTACCCGTTTCGGCCCACGGGGGGCGCACATCGCGCCGTACTTCACGGGCACCTACGCCGAGTACTACTACCTCCGGCCGGGGCACTACGTGTTCAAGGTGCCCGACAGCCTCTCCGACGACGTGATCGCCCCGGCGAACTGCGCGCTCTCGCAGGTCATCTGGGGCGTACAGCAAGGCGGCCTGCGCTTCGGCGACACGGTCGTGCTCCAGGGCGCGGGAGGTCTCGGCCTCAACGCCGCGGCGGTCGCCAAGGAGATGGGCGCCGGTCTGGTCATCCAGATCGACCGGATACCCGGGCGCCTGGCGCTGGCGAAGCGGTTCGGTGCCGATGTGGTGATCGACGCGACCGAGATCGAGAAGCCGGAGGATCGCATCGCGCGCGTCCGCGAACTGACCGGCGGCGTGGGTGCCCGCGTCGTGATGGATCTGGTCGGATCCGCGCGGGTTATCCCGGAGGGGTTGCAGATGGTGCGGCCCGGCGGGACGTACGTCGAGATCGGCTGCATCCATCCCAGCCCGTTCGAGGTGGATGCCTCCACCTTCATCTGGGGGTCGCGGAAGATGATCGGCCTCTCCCATTACCACCCCTGGGCGCTGCCACGCGCGCTCGAGTTCCTGGAACGCTCGGGCGATCGATACCCGTTCGGCGAACTGCTCTCCCACAAGTTCCCGCTGCGGGAGATCAACCAGGCGTTCGAGACCGCGGAGTGGATGGGGAAGTCGACCGCGGTGACGCGCGCGGCCCTCACGATGACGTAGATCCATCGCGGCGCGGTGACTTTCACGGCGCGCCGAGGAATGCGCCCCGCCTCCGCGGGCGCATGCCCGCGACCGTGACGCATCGTCGCCCCGGTCCCGATCGGCGTACGTGTACTAGACTGATCACGTACGCTCGGAGGAAGGCGATGGCGATCACGGCAACGGAGTTGCGGCAGAACATCTACCGCTTGCTCGACGAGGTTCTCGCTACGGGGATTCCGCTCGAAGTCGAGCGCCACGGCAAGCGATTGCGCATCGCCGCGGCCGATCCGCCATCCAGGCTCGACCGGCTGGTGCCGCATCCGGACTTCGCGCGGAGGAACCTCGATGACTTCATCCACATCGACTGGTCGTCCGAATGGACGGGGGACCGCGATCCTCGTTGACACGCACGTCATCGTCTGGCTCTATCAGGGTGCGCTGGAAAAGATCCCGAACCCGGTACGCGAGCGGCTCGACGCCGAGCCTCTCGGCCTATCGCCCATCGTCGTGCTCGAACTGGCGTACCTTTACGAGCGCGGTCGAGTCGGAGTCGGCCCTGAAGACGTCGTCCGCGACCTGGAGATGACGATCGGGCTCCGCACCCTCGACCACCCGTTCGGGCGGGTCATCGCCGCGGCGCGCGATCTCGCCTGGACGCGCGACCCCTTCGATCGGCTGCTCTGCGGACACGCCCTCGCGGCGCATCTGCCGCTCGTGACGGCGGACAGGTCGATCCGGGACAATTTGCCTCTGGCGTGGTGGCCTGAGGCTTGAACCGCGCGGGACCGATTCCGCTCGGTCGCGGGAGCAGCCGTTCAGGACCGCGGGCGTCTCGCCCGCC
>CAZHZF010000039.1:0-13595 GCA_964536925.1 uncultured Dehalococcoidales bacterium
CCCGTTCAACACGATCGGGATCGGTCGCGGTCTCGACGACGGACGACGCGGCGGTGGCGGTCAGGCCCACGCGGCGGACATCTGGGGTGTGCCGACACGGAAGTACCTCGATGTCGCGGACCCCTGGCCATTGAACCCCGCTGGCGAATTGCTGCTCGGCTTGAAGATCGAGAACAAGCGCGCCCTCTCGAACGTTGAGGCGAGCATGCGCACTCCGGGAATCGCCTTCGCGGAGTGGGGCCCGGGCGACATGGGGATGTCGCTCGGCTTTCCAGACAACCACGACGAACCGTATCCGGCCCCGATGCAGGACGCGCGCGATCGTGTGTTCGGCGCCTGCAAGAGCAACGGGGTGTTCTTCCTCAACATGGTGCTTGAGAGCGACGTGACGCGGCGCATCGATGAGGGCGTCCGCGTGTGCGCCTGCGGACGTGGCGGCGAGCGGGCCGCCGCGATTGGCAGGCAGCATACGGGCCGCACGATGCTGGTCTAGTGTCGGGCAAAGTCGGACCGGCCTGATTCCGGTCTCCCCGACCAAGGGCGAAGTTTGGGATCGATAACCTCGGAGTTCGCATCGTGAGACTTCTCGTGGCGCTGTCGGTGTTGATCGTCGTCGCCTCAGCGTGCGATGTGCCCAGGTCGGGCGCGCGCCCGGATAGTCCGGCTGCTCCGGCCGCGGTTCAGAAGCCGCGGGGGCCGTTCATTCCGAACGGAGAGATCGACGGCAGCGGTGGGGCGGCAGCATCCGACATGCTCGATCAGATGCGCTACACGCCGAACTCCATTCGCAACGTGCGTCCCGGTCAGTCGGTTCTCCTGACCGTGAAGAATGCCGGGTCCATCGTCCACAACGTCGTCGCCCCGGAGTTGGGCGTGCAGCGGGCGATCCGGATCGACGGTGGCAAGACGGGATCGGTGACGCTGATCGCTCCCACGGCGCCCGGAACCTATCCCTGGTGGTGCAATGAGCCGGGTCACGCCGAGGCGGGTATGATCGGCGAGATCGTTGTCACGTCGTGAGCGATCCCGCTCGGACCTTGATGCGCCCGCGGCGCCGGGATATGCTCCCGTAGCCCCACGTCTACCGAGGAGCTGCTCGTCGCGATGGTTCGTTTGATCCTGTCGATGCTGGTGCCCATCCTCGCGATCGGCCTGACGGGGATGATCGTGATGACGATCGGGCGGTTACTCCTGAGCGTGATGGGTGATCCGGCGACATTCCTGGCGCTTGCGCTCACGATCCTGATCATGGTGGTCGCGAGCGTGGCGCATCTCGCCTGGCGGCGGCCGGCGGCATCATCCCATTGAGTTCTCTCGCTGTCTCTCCTCCGCGCCGCGATCGGAAAGGTGATGGCAATATGAAGGGCCGGCGTTCGATCGGGGTGGCGGCCGTGCTCCTCTTCACCCTCCTGACCGCCTGCGACGCGCCAGGGCCGATGTGGTTCTGGATGCGCCCCGAGTCCGACCTGGCGCGGATCTTGCAGGACCTCTTCACGCAGATCGTCGTTCTGGCCGTGGTTGTCTTCATCATCGTCGAGGGCGCGCTTCTCTGGGCGATCCTGCGCTTCCGCGCCGGAAGCTCGAGCCACATGCCAAAGCAAACGCACGGGAACACCCGGGTGGAGATTGCCTGGACGATCGCGCCGACACTCGTCCTCGTCGCAATCGCCGTCCCCACCGTCCGCGCGGTGTTCGAGACTTACAACCCGCCGAACGTCGCCAACCCGATCCGCATCGTCGCGGTTGGCCACCAGTGGTGGTGGGAGTTCCAGTACCCGGACCTGAACATCATCACGGCGAACGAGATCGTCTTTCCCGCCGGCCAGCAGGTGAACCTCGAGATCAAGTCAGCCGATGTCATTCACGCATTCTGGATACCCAAGTTGGGCGGAAAGCGTGATGCCATCCCCATGCGCACGAACGTTCTCTGGTGGACGGCCGATCAACCCGGGGTGTACTACGGCCAGTGCACCCAGCTCTGCGGGACTTCACACGCGAATATGCGACTGCGCGCGATCGTGAAGACTGACGCTGAGTGGCAAGCGTGGCTGTCGGCGATGGGCGCCGCTACGGGTGTACCACCCTCTTCCGCGCCGGAGAATGTGCAGCGCGGCTATCAGCTTGTATCCACGGGGGCGTGCATCGGCTGTCACGCGATCAAGGGCACCAGTCTGGCCGCGCGCGTGGGACCCGATCTGACCCGGTTTGGCGATCGGACCACGCTGGGCTCCGGGCTCTATCCCAACGACGATGCTCACCTGATCGCCTGGCTGCGGGATCCCCAGGGAAGCAAGCCGGGCAATAAGATGCCCAATCTCGCGCTCACCGAAGAGGACGCAGCCGCGATCGCCGCGTACCTGCACTCGCTGAAGTAGGGAGGACAGAGAATGGCAGCTGTCGCAGCCGCGCCGCACGCCGTGCCCGAGCACGGTGGCCACGCAAAGGAGCACGACAACAGTCTCTGGTCGTGGGTCACCACGGTCGATCACAAGCGCATCGGCATCCTGTACGGCGTGTCGTCGTTCCTGTTCTTCCTCCTCGGCGGCATCGAAGCATCGTTGATCCGAACCCAACTCATCGTCCCGAACAACAGGCTGGTTGACCCGGACACCTTCAACCAGCTCACAACGATGCACGCGCTGACCATGGTGTTCCTCGCGTTGATGCCGCTCACGGCGGCCTTCTTCAACATCGCGATCCCGTTGATGATCGGGGCACGCGATGTCGCGTTCCCGCGCCTCAATGCTTTCAGTTACTGGACGTTCCTGTTCGGTGCGCTGATCTTGAACTTCGGCTGGATCTACGGGGGTTCGCCCGACTCGGGCTGGTTTGCCTACGCGAACATCACCTCACGGCAGTACTCGCCCGGCCCGGGAATGGACTACTACACACTCGGTCTTCAGGTGCTCGGCGTGGCCTCGATGGCCGCGGCGCTCAACTTCATCGTCACGATCCTCAACATGCGCGCTCCGGGGATGACGCTGATGCGCATGCCCGTGTTCGTATGGATGACCCTCGTCACCTCGATTCTGATCGTCCTGGCGTTTCCCGTCATCACGGTCGCGCTCATCTTCCTGGCGCTCGATCGCATGGTGGGGACGTCATTCTTCAATCCGGCAGGCGGTGGCGACCCGATCCTGTGGCAACATCTCTTCTGGATCTTCGGACACCCCGAGGTCTACATCCTCATCCTACCGGCAATGGGCGTGGTCTCGGAGATCCTGCCCACGTTCTCGCGGAAGCCACTCTTCGGCTACCACTTCGTGGTCTACTCCGGGGTGGCGATCGGGTTCCTCGCGTTCGGGGTCTGGAGCCACCACATGTTCGCGACCGGGCTCGGCCCCATCGCGGATTCCGGCTTCGCCCTCGCGACGATGCTCATCGCGATTCCGACAGGGGTGAAGATCTTCAACTGGATCGGGACGCTCTGGGATGGAGCGATCCGGTTCACAACGGCGATGCTGTTCGCGACTGCCTTCATCGCGGTGTTCATCATCGGCGGGCTCAGCGGGGTCATGCATGCATCGCCGCCGGCCGATCTGCAGCAATCGGCGACCTATTTCATCGTCGCCCACATCCATTACGTGTTGTTCGGAGGCACGATTTTCGGCCTGTTCGGCGGGATCTACTACTGGTTCCCGAAGGTCAGCGGGCGCCTTCTGAGCGAGTCCGCGGGGAAGGTACATTTCTGGCTCACCATGGTGGGGATGAATATCGCTTTCTTCCCCATGCATTTCCTCGGCCTCGATGGAATGCCCCGCCGGATCTACACCTACGGCGCGGACATGGGCTGGAGTTTCTGGAACCTGGTCTCGACGCTCGGCGTCTACATGATCATTCTTGGCACGCTGACCTTCATTGGAAACATCGTGTGGAGCGTCCGTTCGGGAGTCGTCGCATCAAACGACCCCTGGGATGCCGCGACGCTTGAGTGGTCGATCCCGTCCCCACCACCGGAGCACAACTTCGATCGAATTCCGGTCGTCGCGAGCGCACGCCCGCTGTGGGATTGGAAGTATGGCGCTGCGCACGGTCACGAATCGCACGCCCACGCGCCCATCGCCGGGGGGGAGCACGGGGACCACGAGGAGCACATCCATATGCCGAACCCCTCGTACTGGCCGCTGGTGACCGCCACGGGCCTCGCCGTGATCGCGTTCGGGGTCCTTTTCTGGATCCCTCTGGCGATCTTCGGGGTGTTCGTTCTCTTCTTCGGCATCAACTCCTGGGCGTTCGAGCCTGCAGGCTGAGGGAGAGACATGGCAGCGCATCACGCGACCGCGACCTCACACGTCGATACTTCTCCCGACTCCGGATACGGAACCACTCTTCAGATCAGCCACCGCAAGCTGCTGATGTGGGCATTCCTTGCCTCGGACTGCATGTTTTTCGGCACACTGATCGCGAACTTCATCACGTACTTCACGCGCAACCAGGGCACATCGCCGTTTGAACTGCTGAACATTCCGTATACGTCAGTGAGCGCGTTCGTCCTGTTGATGAGCTCGCTCACGATGGTCATCGCGCTCGCGTGCATTCAGCGCGGCGATGAAATCGGGATGCGAATATGGCTTGTCGCAACAGCGCTGCTTGGCTCAGTGTTCCTGGGCGGCCAGTACTTCGAATTCACCGAGTTCTATCACCGTGGCATGCAATTGACCGGGGTCAATTTGTTCAGCTCCGCGTTTTTCACGCTCACCGGTACGCACGGCTTGCATGTGACGATCGGAGTAATCTGGTTGCTCTCGCTCGTTGTAGTCTCTTTTACGAAGGGCATTAAGGTATCGGAGAGCCTCAACGTTGAGCTCGCCGGACTTTACTGGCACTTCGTCGATGTCGTGTGGATTATCATCTTCGCCGCTGTGTATCTGGTAGGTAACACTCTGACGGCACCGCACTGAGAAGGAATAGAGAGATGACCGATCACGAATCAGGGGCGGTGCACGCGCATCCCACCATTCGCCAGTACATTGTGGTTGCTCTCATACTCACTGTTATCACTGCTGTAGAGGTGGCGGTCTATTACATCCCGATGGGCGGTGTTGTGTACCCGGTCCTCTTCGTCCTGGCCGCGGCGAAGTTTGTGCTCGTCGGCGCCTACTACATGCATCTGAAGTTCGATCCCCCCGTCCTGACCTGGATGTTCGTCGGCGGCCTGGTGATCGCGTCGGCGACGATTGGCGGGCTCTGGGCCCTGTTCAATGGACTCGGGGGCTAGAAATCCGGACTGGCTAATATGGGGCCCGGACCCCTCCATTCTCGCGGGCGTTCTGGCCCTTAGTCTCGGATACGGACTCGCGATCCGTGCGGTCGAGCGGCGGATGGGCCGGACACCGTCAGCGGTCCGGCGCATTCAGTTCCTGGCCGCGGTCGGGACGATTCTGTTGGCCCTTGCCTCGCCGCTGCACGAACTGAGCGAGAAATACCTCTTCACCGCGCACATGCTCCAACACCTCTTCCTGATGCTCGTGGTGCCGCCGCTCCTTCTGGGCGCGTTGACCTCCGACGTCGCGAGGATTCTGATTCCTGGGCGGATCCACGGGCTGATGCGCTTCTTGACGCGACCGCTCCTCGCATACGCGCTCTGCAACGGCGTGTTCATCATCTCGCACGTGCCGTCGATCTACGATCAGGTGCTGCGCGACCATAACCTCCACGTCGCGACCCACCTCCTGGTGCTTGGCACGTCGGTCCTGCTCTGGTGGCCGATTCTGGGCCCCCTGCCGGAGATACCGCGTGCGGCGCCTGCTGCGCAACTGCTGTACCTGTTCCTTCAGGTGCTGCCGGGATCGCTCATCGGCGGCCTCGTCGCCAACGCGTCCGAACCCCTGTACCCGTTCTACGCCGCGGCGCCTCGACTGTTCGGCCTGAGTCCGCTCGACGACCAGCAGCTGGGGGCGATCGTGATGTGGGTGGGAGGTGGAACCTTCTTCCTTGGGGCGTTCACGGTTGTGTTCTTCCGCTGGGCGCTTCCCCACATGGAGCATACTTACGGCCCGTCCATCAAACGCTGACCCGCTCCTGACGGGCGGGCCCGGATCAGGCGAACGAGTGCTGGCCTCCGCGCCATCCGCGGCTTCCCGCGGCGCGCGTGCCAGGACGATCCTTCTCATCGCGGGCATGACGCTCGTTGTCGCGGCATTTGCGATCGCGATCGCGATCGGGGCGACGATCTGGTTGGCAACGCCATACCCGCTGGCGACGCCGCTGGAAGGCCGTCAGGCACCGGACATTCGCCTCCACGACTATCGAGGCGTGGGATTCAGCCTCGCCGAGGCGCGTGGCCACCCCGTGGTGCTGTCGTTCCTCTACACCAACTGCCCGAGCACCTGCCGGTTGACAGCCGCGGGCATCCGACAGGCCGTCGATCGCCTCGGAGCCGCTGGCGAGCGGGTCACTCTGGTCGCGGTGACGACCGATCCGCGGGGCGACGGCCCGACGGACGTCCGACGTTTCCTGCAGCGACACGGCCTCGAAGGTCGGATGACGTACCTGGTTGGAGACAGAAATGCACTAACATCTCTGTGGGACTTCTATTATATATATCCGGGTGACGAGATGAGCGGCCTGGACTCCCATACGGATGGGCTGTTCGTGCTGGATGGTCATGGCAAGGAGCGCTACTTCCTGACATCCGATTTCGATCCGGCGGACCTTGCGGCCATACTGCGTGAGCTTCTGGCGTGAGCGTGGCTGTCGCAGCCCGGTGCCATCGAAACCTGAGTTCGCGAGGGTGAGGCGCGGTATACTTTCGGCCGCGCGAGCCAGTCGACGGGCGACGCGATGGACCGCGGAGAGGTCTGTGTGGTCGCGACGCAAGGCGGTCTGGTGGCGATCCTCGTCTGCATCGTCGGGGTGGCGTACGCTTTGATCATCATCCGGAACCGTCACTCCCTGGGTGAACTGCTCTGGACGATCGGCCCCGCGCTGCTCCTCGCCGCGCTGCTTGCGGCGACGGCTCTCAGTCGGGAATCACCGTGAATCCGTCCCCGGCGTTCGCACGCGTCTCCCTCATCAGCGCAATTGGAACGTATCTTCTGATCGTCATGGGGGCGATCGTGCGGGTGACCGGCTCCGGACTGGGCTGTCCTGACTGGCCACTGTGTCACGGTCAGTGGCTGCCTCCGTTGGAGTACCACGCCATCCTCGAGTACGTGCATCGGACGATCGCGGCGATCATCGGCGTGCCCCTCCTGCTGATGCTCGCGCTCGGGTTTCGCCGCGGAAACGCCGATCGCTGGACCCGCGCGGCGCTGATCGCGATGTTCGTCCTGCTCGTGCCCCAGGTCCTTCTCGGTCGCGAGGTCGTGCTCCGCGAACTGCCACCATTCCTGGTCGCCGTCCATCTCGCCATCGCCCTCGTCATCCTCGCGCTCGTCATCTTCGTCGCGGTCTCGGCCCAGCGCGCAACCGGAGCCATCGCGTTGGGCGAGCTTCCGCCTGGCCTGACCACCGTGGCGGCCGGGATGTACATCGTGCTGATGTCCGGAGCTCTCATGCGCGCGATGGGCGCGAGCTGGGTCTGCCGGGGTTTCCCCCTGTGCGACGGGACCTGGCCCATGGGAAATCCCCTGGTGGATGCCCACATGACGCATCGCGTCCTGGCGATCCTGGTGGGCATCGCCATCATCGGTGCCGCGTTCGCGCTGCGGCAGCGGCTGGTCTCTCGCCCGAGCGCCCTCCTCTGGCTTCGTGTCTCGTGCGTCTTCGTCCTCCTGCAGATCGGTGTGGGCATCGCGCAGGTCGTGCAACCGGCCGAGATCCTCCAGATCCTCCATGTCGCGGGTGGATCGGCGATCTGGGCGGCGCTGATCGCGGCGATGGCACTGGTGACGCGATCTTCTCGGGCGAATCCCCCCTGAGCCAGACCCTCGGCGCCTACCTCGCCCTCACGAAGCCGCGCATCATCCTTCTTCTGCTCATCACCGCGGCGGCGGGTACCGTTCTCGCGGCGCACGGGTTTCCACCGATCGCCGCGCTCGTCGCCACGCTCGCCGGTGGCGCGCTGGCCGCGGGCGGCGCGAACGCCATCAACTGCTTCATCGACCGCGATATCGATGGCGTCATGGGTCGAACGACCCTCCGTCCTATCCCCGCTGGCGTCGTGTCGCCGCGCCGCGCGCTTGTTTTCGGCATCGCGCTTGTCGCGGGGTCAATGGCGATCTTCCTGGCGCTGGCGACACCGCTAGCGGCGGGAATCGCAATGCTCGCGGCGGTCTACTACGTCTTTGTCTACACGCGGTGGCTGAAGCGCTCGACACCGAGCAACATCGTGATCGGCGGAGCCGCCGGGGCGCTGCCGCCGGTGATCGGCTGGGCAGCTGTCCAGGGCGAACTCGGGCTGCTGCCGCTCTGGCTCTTCGCGATCGTCTTCTACTGGACGCCGCCCCACTTCTGGGCGCTCGCGCTCCTCATCAAGAACGAATACGCGCGGGCCCGCGTGCCGATGCTGCCCATCGTCCGTGGGGACGAAGAGACCCGCGGGCAGATCCTGCTGTACTCGTGCGTGCTGGTACCGCTAACCCTGCTCCTGACCCCGTTCGGGCTCATGGGCTGGACCTACCTGATCACTGCCGGGATTCTGGGCGCGCTCTTCCTGTGGCTGGCCTACCGGCTGTGGCAGGACGCGCGCGTGAGCGCGGCGCGGCGGCTGTTCCGATTCTCCATCTACTACCTGTCCCTTCTGTACGCGGCGATGGTGGTGGATCGGCTCCTGCTGGACCGGTAGTTTGAGGGACCGCGCCGCTCTGCTCCTGCCCGTCTACCTGCCGACGATGCTGCTCGCATTCGGCCAGGGCATGCTGGTCCCCACCCTGCCGCTCTACGCGGGGACATTCGTCGACTCCTTCAGCCTGATCAGCCTGGTCGTCACCGCCGCCGGGATCGGCACACTAGTCGCCGACGTGCCCGCCGGCGCGATGCTCGCCCGGATTGGACGGAAGCGCGCGATGGTCATCGGCACGATGGGCATCGCTGTTGCCACCGCAGCGATGGGCCTGGCCAGCCAGTTCCCGGAGCTGATCGTCTATCGGCTGATCTTCGGGGTGGGGACCGCGCTGTGGAACATCTCGCGGATGGCGTACCTCACGGATGTGACGACGCTGGCGGAACGCGGTCGTGCGCTGTCGGCGTTTGGCGGCGTCAGCAGAATCGGCACGTTCGTCGGTCCAGCGGTGGGAGGCGTCGTCGCCGCCCAATGGGGCCTGGAGATGCCGTTCTTCATCGCCGCGGCGATCGCACTGGCGGCGGCGATCATCGCGATCCGCACGGTCGAGGAGGGGGAATCGCGCGCGCCGGCGGGAGGGCGGCACCTCCCGTGGTCCACCCTGGCGAGGACGGCACGGAGCCACAGTCGCGAACTGATCACGGCGGGAAGCGCTCAGATCTTCGTGCAGATGATCCGGGCCGGCCGGCAGCTGATTGTGCCGCTCTACGGCGCGAACGTCCTGGGCCTGGACGTGGCTCAGGTTGGCGCGATCGTCAGCATCTCCGCGGCCATCGACATGCTGCTCTTCATACCCGCGGGGGTGGTCATGGACCGCATGGGACGGAAGTGGGCGACAGTCCCGTCCTTCGCGGTCATGGCCGTGGGAATGGCGCTGATCCCGCTGACAGCGGACTTCACGACGCTCGCGCTGGCAACCGGGCTCATCGGACTCGGCAACGGCATGAGCTCCGGGACGATGATGACGCTCGGTGCCGACCTCGCACCGCGCGACGCCATCGGCGAGTTTATGGGTGTATGGCGCCTCGTCGGAGACGCGGGATCGACGGGAGGCCCCTTCATTGTCGGCGCGATCGCCGACGCGGTCGGACTGGGCGTGGCAGCCCTGGCGCTGGCGGGCGTCGGCGTCGTCGCATCGGTGACTCTGGCTGTCTTCGTCCGCGAGACTCTGCGACCACCCCTGCGACCGGGTGTCGCCTGAGGCGCTGCGCCGTTACGGATCGCGGAGCGCGCCCTCCAGCAAGCGGAGTGCCTCGATCGCGAATAGGCGCATGTTCTCGCCCCGTTGCTCCAGGACAGTGCGCACGGTGAGGGTGCGACGGGCGCCGCCCGCACCCGACACGCCGATGCAGGTGTGACCCGCCGGGTCGCCATAGCGATTCCCGGTTGGCCCCGCGGCGCCCGTCTCTCCCACACCCCAGGTCGCCGACAGGCGTGCGGCGACTCCCTCGGCAAGAACGAGCGCGTGCTCCTCAGTGGCGGCGCGCGGCGCGGCGAGCCGCTCCGCCGGCAGGCCCAGCAATATCGCTTTGGCATCGCCGGTGTAGACGACGCCGCCGCCGCGGAAGTACGCCGATGCTCCGGGGACTGCCAGCAGTGCCGCTGCGATCAGCCCGCCGGCCGACGACTCGGCGACCGCGACCGTCTCGCCCCGCTGACGCAACAACCTCCCCACCTCTCCGGCGACGCCGAGGAGATCGCGATCCTCCGCGAAGCTCACGCGAAGGTATCGACCCGGGAGCCGATTGCGGCCGTCACCGCGGCACGCGCCTGCCGGGAGTGATCGATCGCGTTGCCGAGGATTCCCGGTGCGCCGATCGTCGCCGCGTTTGGCCCGACCGTGGCGCTGGCCCCGATGACGCCGCGGATCCTCGCAGTCGCCGAGCTATACAGCGCCTGAATCCGTGGGGAGTCCACGTCGCCCGTCTGCGGCCGCACGCTCTCCGGCTTCTGCGGCGATGCCGGCAGGGGGCGCGCCGGCATCATGAGCACGGCGATGGGCTGCGGATTGTCGATCGCGTTTGGCGCTACCGGCATGAGATCAGACTCAGTCTAGCCGGCGCTCCGGGCGCACGCCGCATTCGGCGGCCAGATTGTCAGCAAACTGTCGCGCGGTGCGACCCGATCGACCGTTCTGCCAGACCGCCCATTCGAGAGCACGCTCGGCAATCTCGCTCTCGGGCAGTTGCACGCCGCGGGCCCGCGCGAGCGCGACCGCGATGCGTATGTAATGGTCACGGTCCGGAGCCACGAACGTGACGCTGATCCCAAACCGGTCGGAGAAGGAGAGCTTCTCCTGGGCGGTGTCCCACGCGTGGATCTCGTCGGTCGGCCCGCCGCGGTCGGAGAAGCGTTCCTCCACGACATGACGCCGATTCGAGGTCGCGTAGAGGAGAACGTTCGCGGGCCGCGGCTCCACACCACCTTCGAGGATGGCCTTGAGGTCGCGGTAATCGGTCTCCGCGCTGGAAAAGGATAGATCGTCCACGAACAAGATGAATCGCTGGGGCCGATCGGTGAGAGACGAAAGGATCGCTGGGAGATCGCCGAGCCGTGAGCGCGCCAGCTCGATCAGGCGCAGACCTCGATCGCCGAACTCATTGAGCAGAGCCTTGATCGTGGACGACTTCCCGGTTCCGCGCTCCCCATAGATCAGGACGTTATTCGCCGGGTGCCCGGTCACGAAGTGCTCGGTATTACGGATGACGATCTGGCGCTGTTCGTCATACCCGATGAGGTCCGTCAACCGGATCGGATCGACCCGTGCGATCGGGTTGAAGCCGCGCTCCACTCCCTCCCAGCGAAACGCCCGGCCTCGGCCGAACTGCGTTCCGCCTGAGGACCGATATCGCGCGATGAGCGCATCGAGAGCGTGAACCAGATCGCCATCGCCGATGATGGAGTCGCAAGGGGACACGCCCGGACGACCGAGGGGGACGACACCCAGGCGGTCCGCGAGCCAGGCGGTGTCGTACCGGGAGGCACGCCGCAGAATCGCGAGATCGTGGAGTGCAGCCGCGTGCATCCACGTTGGCGGTCGACCACCCTCCCCCTCTGCCCAACGAGAGAGCGGATTCTCGTCCTCCCCCATCGCACGATCGAGCCAGAGACGCCACCCGTCGCCCGATCGGCCATCCTGCGGGAGTTCCGCCGCGATCGCTCGGAAGAGACTGGCATACGCGGGCGCGGCCGCCGCGGCGTCGTCACCGGCGAGTGCCTCGAGCACGCGCACGAAGGCCGTCCCAGGGGATGTTCGACCGACTCGGTCGAACAGAAGGAGCGACCGCAAGTCACGTACGAGCTCCGCGCAGGCGTGGCGCTCCTCAGGGGCGCTCAGCACGCCGACGGTCCCCGGGAGGCCGATGCGCTTCTCCTCGATATGGGCATGAAGGGGCAGATACGTTCGACCACAGCCACGCGTGGTACGACCATATACTGATCGGCCATGAGAGGAAGCTCCGGCGTGCTGCGGCTCGCAATCGGATTACTGGGTGCGGCGGCGATCGCTCTCGCGGGTCCGCTCGAGGGCAGGCTCGTCGCGGGCGATCCTTACGCAGTGCCCGGGGAGTTGCTGCCGGTCACCGCGGGCTCGGACGCGAACACATTCGCGCCCGGCGCCGTCCTCGTCCGCTACCGCCGTGGCGTGCGTTCGGTAGGGGAGGTAGCCCAGTGGCGAGCACAGGCGGCGCGAGCCGTCGCCTCGGAGATGGACCTCTACCTGATGTCGGTTGTGCCGGGCACCGAGAGGGCGGTCGTTCAGGCGCTGCGGCAGGATCCAGGAGTCGCCTACGCATCGGTTGATGCCTACCTCGAACTCGCGGCGGCGTTCCCGAACGATCCAGCTTACACCACTGACGATCCGGACCAGCGAGAATACTATCGCTTCTCGCTCGCCAAAACGCAGACACCGGAGGTCTGGGATCTCGCACTCGGAGTGAGGACTACGACAGTCGCCGTTATCGATACAGGCATTGATATCGACCATCCCGATTTCGCCGGGCGTGTGGTGAGCGGCGCTAACTACGTCTTGGGAGAGGAGGGTACGAGCGAACAAGATCGTCAGGGCCATGGAACCGGAGCTGCCGGCGTCATCGGGGCTACGGCGAATAATGGACGGTATGCTGCAGGCATCAATCAACAGACAAGACTCATGGGCATCAAGGCATTCAATGACCAGGGGCAAGGTCGCATCTCAGAGGTGATCGGAGCCATTCGGCACGCGGGTAACGCGAATGTGACACTGGTGAACATGTCGTATGTGTACACCAGGGCGCCGCAAGAACAATCCGAGATCGATGCCATCACCGACGCAGTGAGCCAGTACCTGATCAGCAAGGGCATCCTTGTCGTAGCCTCAGCCGGGAACTTTGGACCGGCATCGTCGCGTCCAGATCGGCAGAACGAACCATTGCTCCCGGGGTCGTTGAACGGTGTCATCGCGGTCGCAGCCACGGAGCTCAACCTCCAGGACCTGAGCAATGTCGTCGAGCAGATCTCGGACCGGTCGAGCCGCGGCAGCTGGGTGTCGGTGACCGCCCCCGGGAAATTCGTGAGAGTTCTCTGGCGTCGCAACTGCGATCACAACTGCAATACCGATGTGGAGCGCGGCTACACGACGGTCACGGGCACATCCTTCGCCGCGCCGGTCGTCTCTGGAGCCGGCTCATTGATCAAGGGGTGTTTTCCCAGTCTCACCTCCAGCCAGATCAAGGGCGTTATCGAGAGTTCGGCCGACAAGATTGGCACGACTCCGTATACAAACGGTCGGAATGATGTCTACGGCTACGGACGTGTCAACGTGTACAAGGCGCTCCAGGCCGCTGAAACCCTCGCACGATCCCAGACCGCGCTCGGAGTTCGCAGTGCGGCC
>CAZHZF010000039.1:13695-28594 GCA_964536925.1 uncultured Dehalococcoidales bacterium
GAGGCATCTGAGTTCCGAGAACTCCGGGACCGCGGTCACCTCGATCGCGGGGCACCGCTCGCCGAGCTACGCCGGCTGATCGCCCGTCGCGCACCGTCTGCGTCCTACGGCGCCGACGATCCTCTGCCCGATGTCGACTTCGAACTCATCGACGATGCGCAACTCCGCGGTTGGCTCAGCGAGCGTGTCCTTGAACGCCGCCAGGCTCGAGAGATCGGCGGCCGCTGATGCCCCCCGGCCGCGCGGCCTACCTTGGCGCGACGGCTCGATCGTTCACCGACATGTGCTCCACCGTGATTCCGGTCTCGACGAACGTCCGCGTGACCGTTCCCGCGGCGTAGGTCCACAGGATCGCCATCGGCTTCCCCGACTCATTGAGGAAACGGTGGGGAACGCCGGCGGGAACGAAGGTCGTATCCCACTGGCGCATCGCGAACCGTGCGCCATCGATCTCGCAGATCGCCTCGCCTTCGGCGACCACGACCGATTCATCGCAGTTGTGCGTGTGGAGTGCGATCTTCGCGCCGGGCTCAAACCGGGTGAACCCATTGGTCAGACTCTCCGACCCCAGCCCACGGTGAACCAGGAGACGGGTCGTGACCCCGGTGCCGCGATCCACCACCGGGAGATCCGCGAAATTCAGAACCTTTGCCTCGGCACTCATCCTCACAACCCCGTCACGGTGATGAGATAGCGAGCACTGCGACTCGCGGAGTAGTTGTACACCTGAATACCGAAGTTGCGCGCATCCGCCTCGTTGATCGTCAGTCCCGCGACCCGAATGCCGTTCTCCCGAATGGCTCCCTCCGACGTTCCCACACGATCCGCGTCCTTGAAGAGATTGAACCCGACCTCGCCATCACCGAGTCCCGCCGGATCGAACGTGACGGTGACGCGGACGACACGATTACCACCTGGGTACGGCAGGGTGAAGAAATTGAAGCGGCCAGCGCGATCGCCCACCAGGACCGATCGGACCGCGGATTGCGAGGCAGTGAGGGGCAGGGCTGAACCGGGATCGCCGCGACCGGCGATCTCCTGGATCGCGCCGGTAAGTCCCGTGATGACGAGCGTGTAGGTCATCCTGGTCGAGGCGAGATAATTGAAAACCTGGAGCAGATAGCGCCGTGCGAAGTCGGCCTGGTAGGTGAAGACCTCCGTCGCGCTCGTATCTCCGCGCCCCGACTCGGCACTCGTGCCGAGCAGCGCCCCGTTCTCGCCGTAGAGGTGGAAGCCGACTGCCTCCACGGAGTTGAACGCCAGTGGGCTGTACCCCAGCGTGATCGACATGGGCGCCTGGCCGCCGGGATACTCCAGATTGAAGTACGCGAACGAGCCGCCGGAGGACCCGTCGAGAGTCCCGCCGGTCGTGATCGATGGACCACCTGGAACGACGGCCGAGCCGGGTGTGGTGCCCCCGGTAGGCACCGGCGTGGCGACTCCGGCGGAGGGTAGACCGCCGACGGAGAGCCGGTACGTCATCGGCAGTCCGTGAATGAAGTTGTACACCTGTACGAAGTAGCGCCCCGGTTCGACGTGCGAGATCGTCAGCGTGTAGGTGCTCTCCGTTGTCGAACGATCGTCGCCAATCGCCTCGCCAAACAGGCCATGCGGGCCGTAGATCTTGAAACCGGTGGCGACACCGGCGGTCCCTCGGCCGGGTTGGGCGACCATGGTGACCGGAACCGCCGCGCCAAACCCGGGGTAATCGATGGCGTAGTAGCGGAACGCTCCCCCACTATCGCCGACGAACGCTCCGTGCGCGACGTTGTGGGTCGCGTCCATGCCCTGAGCCCGTCCGATCGCATCGTTGGCGGACGCGACCGTGACCGACAGGATGACCAACAGCAGGGCCAGACACGTGGCGAGCGCGCTCTTTCGCATCAGGTGATAAACCTCCGGCAGGAGCGTAATGTAGGTAGCCACCCATGGGGTGTCAACGCTTCGCCTCGGCACGCGGTTGACGTCCCTCTCCTACCGCTGATAGCGTCGGCGGTAGTGCGGCGAACCCAGCCGGGACTCCTCGTCGGCGTGCTGCTCGTCGCCTGGGGGTGCTCCTTCGATCGCCACGACTTCGGGGTCACGCCACTGGCCGTGACGGTCACCGCGACTATTCCGGCCGGCCGCCGATTGGACCTCCCCGCGCCCGCGCCAACTGCCACGCGCACGCCCGCGCCCCGATCGCTCTACATCGCGCGAGCGGGGCGCGACGGCATCGTCCTCCGTGCCGAACCAGGGCAGGGCGAGCGGATCGGCGGTCTTACCGACGGCATTCAGGTCACACCCCTCGGCGAGGAGGTCAGCATCTCGGAGCGGGTGTGGCTGCGCGTGCGCGATCAGGATGGCCGCGTCGGTTGGATCGCGGCGGAGTTCACCTCGGCCACGCCTCCCGCACGCAGCCCCACACCCACCGCCACGCCGCGACCACCCGCCAAGCCCGGTGCGACCCGGCCAACTCCCTAAAGTACCGCGCGATGGACGAGCGGCCGCGACCCGTCGACGTCTCGGTGTTCCGTGGCCGACGAGAGCTCGCGATCGCGTGGTCCGACGGTCATCGCGGAGTGCATCACTGGGAGGCGCTGCGCTGGAACTGCCCGTGCGCGCTATGTCAGGGCGAGATGGGTTCGCCGGGTCAACTCCAATTCGTGCAGCGCTTGACCGCGGAGCAGACTACCCTGGTCGACCTCCGCGAGGTCGGCCGGTACGCCCTTCAGCCCGTCTGGCAGGATGGCCACGATACCGGAATCTACGCCCACGATCACCTGCGCTCCCTCTGCGAGTGCCCCGACTGCGATCGAGCGCGACGCGTCAGCCGACCGGGCTCGCCTTCCCGCTGATCTCTGCCGCGTGAAGGGCATCGAGGACTGCCTGCACCCTCGCCGCGTGGGCGAAGTCGGGGAACGGCGCGCCGGAACGGATCGATTCCACCAGCCGACCGAAATGGAACGCGGGGAAGGCGGAGTACGGGACATCGAGGTCCGTCGCGTGTTCAACCAGGCGGCTCTCCGCCGGCTTCTCCCAATCCGCCGCGCGAAGAAGGAACCCCACCGTGTCGAAAGCCAGCCGATAGGAGCCCGCCGTGCCATAGAGATCGATCTCGATCGCATTCGCCCGCCCGGCCGCGGCCTTGGATACACGGTACGTCACGAGCGCGCCGTTATCCATCTCCAGGAGTGCCTGCCGATAGGCCGGCTCCTCTTCGGCGGTCGTCCGCGCCATCACGGACGCCACCGCATTGGCACCAGCGAGTGGCCCAAGCCACAGCAGCGCATCCACCAGGTGGGAACCGATCTCGAAATGCAGATTCCCTGTGCGCGCACCCGGGAGTAGTGCGCGGCTCTGGTAGTAGGCCAGGTCGGCGTGGAGGAGTCGCCCGATCGGTCGCGCGCGCAACAGACGCTCGAGGTTGCGGAGCGCGCTCACGTCGCGATAGGTGAAGTTGACCGCCGTGGGCTGGCCCACGCGTGCCGCCAGGCGGGCGAGATCGGCCGCATCCGCTGCCCGCGTGGCAAGCGGTTTCTCACAGATCACCGCTTTGTGCATCTCGAGTGACTGGCGCGCCATCGGAGCGTGGAGGTCGGGCGGCGTGCCCACGAAGACCACATCGAGGCCTGGCGCGCGGAGGAACGCGTTGAGATCGGTGAAAGCCCGGCAGCCGGGCAGCGTCGCGGCGATCCTGTCGGCCTTCAGCGCGTCGCGGCTGCACAGGGCGACGACGGATGCACCCGGAACCGCGGAGAAGCCCGGAATGATCTGCCGCTCCGTTCGCGCGTTGAGCCCGATGATGCCCACACCGATGGCGTCGTCCGAGAGGTGGCCAGTCATTTAGTAAGATCGCACCTAACCATTTCCCTCGGCGGTGGCGCCCGCCAGATCTCTGAAAGTCAGGATAGATGTCAAAGCAACGCATTGCCCTCTTCGTGGTACTCGCGCTCCTCCCGATCGTCCTCGCGCTGTGGCTGGCTGGCTTCGATGTCTCCTACCAGTTGGGGAACTACGTGGTGTCGGAGAACGCGGTCGTCTCGGGCGACCTCGTACAGGCTAGTTCCCCGGCGGCGGGTCAGGTCCAGGATATCTTGATCGAAGTGGGCGACCCCGTCGATCGGGGGCAGGAACTCGTCCGCGTGGTGACGTTCAGCGGCACCGCACCGCCGCTCCGGGCGAGCGCGCCGGTTCGTGCCCCCGGGGCGGGAACCATCGTCCACATGAACACACTTCGCGGTCAGAGCGTCACCGCGGGGCAGCCCATCGCGACGATCGCCGATCTCTCTCAACTCTGGGTCACTGCCCAGGTCGACGAGACCGCCTACAAGGACGTGCGATCTGGAATGCGGGCACTCGTCAAGATCAACGCTCTCGATCGGGAGTTCCCGGCCCGGGTGGTAACCCTGTCGCCGGACGTGGCGGCCCCCGTGGCGCGCGCTGGCGCAACGGCGGGCAGCGCTCGCCCAACCGTAACGTTGCCGGTACGACTCGCGTTCGACTACGGCGATGCGCCGATCTATCCGGGAATGTCGGCAAGCATCCGGATCTTCATTCGCGAGAGCGCGTGAGCGATCAGGTCGCGCTGCACCTGGCCGTGGTAGATCGGCCGGGGACATTGCACCGGCTCACCGGGGTGATCTCCCGCCACGGCGCCAACATCAGCTACGTGGATCTGACGCCGCAGGACGCAGGCGCGGCGACAACCTATTTCGAACTCGAGCAGGTGAGCGACGTCGAGTCATTGGTGCGCGACCTCTCGGCGCTCGAGGAGGTCCAGCAGGTCGAGAGAACGCCGACGTTTCGCCGGATCTACGGCAAGCGGATCATTGTGATCGGTGGCGGCGCTCAGGTCGGCCAGGTCGCGGTCGGGGCTATCAGCGAGGCAGATCGACATAACATCCGCGGAGAGCGCATCTCCATCGACACCATCCCCCTGGTCGGGGAGAAGGATCTCGCCGCCGCGGTCAGGGCCGTCACTCGCCTGCCCCGTGTACGCGCACTCGTCCTTGCCGGCTCGCTCATGGGTGGCGAGATAACCCGTGCCGTCCGGGAGGTACGAGAGAAGGGGATCATGGTGGTCTCGCTGAACATGGCCGGCAGCGTGCCCGCGGCGGCGGATCTGGTGGTCACCGATCCCGTCCAGGCGGGCGTGATGACGGTCATGGCGGTGGCGGACACGGCGAAGTTCGACATCGCCCGCCAGCGCGGCAAACGCTACTGAAGAGAACCCTTCGATCGAGCCCGAGCGGCAGAATCCGCGGCCCGTCTGAGGCCGGCGACGTAGTCGTGGGCAGCTATGAGCGGATCGGCCGCGGATTCCATCCGATCGATGAGTGCGCTGGCAGTGATCGCCCCGTCGGCGCGGCCAACCAGCCACGCAACGTGCTCCGGGCGGGAGACGCCGAACCCCACCACGATGGGGGTCGTCGTCACGGCACGCAGTCGCGCGAGCAGATCTTCGAGGTCCGGCGCCAGATCGCCGCGGGCGCCAGTCACGCCGGTCACACTGACGCAGTAGACGAAGCCCTGGGCCCGGCGGCCGATCTCCCTCAGGCGCTGCGCCGTGGTCGTCGGCGCCACGAAGGGAATCAGATCCAGGTCGTGACGGCTACACGCATCCCGCAGTTCGTTGGACTCCTCCAGCGGTAGGTCGGGCACAATCAGCGCGTCGCCACCCGATGCCCTGGCGGCGCGACAGTACTCGTCCACGCCCCAGCGCACGATGGGGTTGAGATACCCCATGAGCGCCAGTGGCACGTCCACGCGCTGCCGAACTGCGGAGAGTTCTGCCATCGCCAGCCGTGGCGTCATCCCGCGGTCCAGCGCAGCCTGGTTCGCTCGCTGCACCGTCGGCCCATCGGCCATTGGATCGGAGAAGGGGACACCGATCTCCAGACCATCGGCCCCGGCATCGACCAGCGCGGCCACGATCTCGGCCGTGGGGATCGCCATATGACCGGCCATGACGTACGGAAGGATGGCCAGCGTGCCGGTCGCGCGCCTCACCCGAAAGAGGCGCGCGAACCTTCCCTCAGGCAAGGCCAGTGACCCGGCGCACGCGCTCCATCACCGGCCCCGCGACCTCCCGGGCCCGCTCGGCGCCGCGCCTCATCTCCCGGTCCAGCATCGCCGGGTCTGCCTCGAGTTCCCGAAAGCGGCGCTGAATCGGCTCCAGTTGGGCGACGATCGCATCGCCGAGATCGCGCTTGAAGGTGCCGTAACCCTGCCCCTCGTACCGACGTTCGATGCTCGCGACCGACTCCTGCGTCACAAGGTGATAGATCGTGACCAGGTTATGGATCCCGGGGCGCGCCTCATCGAGGCGCACTTCGCGACCGGAATCGGTGGCAGCCCGCATCACCTTCCGCCGAATGACCTCGGCATCGTCGGTGAGGAAGATCGATCGGTTCGGCGCATCGTCACTCTTGCTCATCTTCTTCGTCGGGTCGTCGAGTCCCATGATGCGCGCGCCGGACTCCTGAATCACCGGCTCTGGGATCACGAACGTCTCCCCGAAGAGGCGGTTGAAGCGCATCGCGATGTCGCGCGTGAGTTCGACGTGCTGCTTCTGATCGTCCCCCACCGGGACGAGATGGGCATCGTACAGCAGGATGTCTGCCGCCATCAGGACCGGATAGTCCAGCAGACCGGTGGAGATCATCTCCCGATCGCGCTGCCGGAGAGACTTGTCCTTGAACTGGGTCATGCGCTGGAGCCAGCCAATCGGCGTCACGCAGTTGAGGACCCAGCACAGTTCGGCGTGCTCGGGAACGTGCGATTGCACGAAGAGGATGCACCGTGCCGGATCGAGACCGACGGCGAGGAGCGTCGCGAAGAGCCGGCGCCGCTCCTCGAGGAAGGCGGCCGGCTCGAACGGCTCCGTCATCCCGTGGAGATCGACGACGCAGTAGATGTTCTCGTGCAGATCCTGCTCGTCGACCCAGCGCTTCATCGCACCCAGATAGTTCCCCAGGTGCGCGACGCCGGTCGGCTTGATGCCGGAGAAGGTCCGCCGTCGCGCCGTCATTCTGTGACACCGCTCCGCCCCGCCAGCGCCTGGGCGACGGTATGCATGTCCTTGTCGCCCCGCCCCGAGAGGTTCACCACGATGACACCGCGCGGACCCAGGTCGCGCGCAACCCTGGTGGCGCCCGCGAGCGCGTGAGCAGACTCGAGCGCGGGGATGATGCCTTCGGTCGCGCACAGCAACTGGAGACTCGCCAGCGCCTCCTCATCCGTCGCGGTGTCGTACTCGGCCCTGCCCGCTGCCTTGAGGAAGGCATGCTCGGGTCCCACCCCGGGATAATCGAGCCCCGCCGAGATGCTGTGGGTCTCGATGATCTGCCCGTTGTCATCCTGGAGGAGATAAGAGCGGGCACCATGGAGCACCCCGGGGGAGCCGGCGGTGATGGTCGCGGCGTGCTTGCCGCTGGCGATGCCGGACCCGGCGGCCTCGACGCCGATGAGACGCACCGCCCGATCGTCCACGAACGGGTGGAAGATGCCGATCGCATTGGACCCACCGCCCACACACGCGACGATCGCATCGGGCAACCGCCCCTCGGCCGCGAGGATCTGCTCCCGCGTCTCCTGACCAACGACGGCCTGGAAATCCCGATTGATGCGCGGGTACGGGTGTGGTCCGACTACCGAACCAAGCAGATAGTGCGTGGTGCGCACATTGGTGACCCAATCACGGATCGCCTCGTTGATCGCATCTTTCAGCGTGCGGCTCCCCGTCGTGACGGGGCGCACCTCCGCGCCCAGAAGACGCATGCGGAAGACATTCAGTTCCTGACGCCGGGTGTCGATCTCGCCCATGTAGACGACACAGGCGAGGCCGAGCATCGCGCACACCGAGGCCGTCGCCACTCCGTGCTGCCCAGCACCGGTCTCGGCGATCACGCGCTCCTTTCCCATCCGACGCGCGAGGAGGCCCTGACCGAGGGCGTGGTTGACCTTGTGAGCTCCGGTGTGGTTCAGATCCTCTCGTTTCAGGTAGATGCGCGCACCGCCGACGTTGGCGGTGAGATGCCGTGCGAAGTACAGGGGTGACGGTCGACCGATCCAGTCACGAGCGTACGTCGCGAGTTCCGTCGCGAAGGCGGGGTCAGCGATCGCGGCCGCGTATGCCCGGTCCAGTTCCTCCAGTGCCGGCACCAGGGTCTCGGGCACGAACTGGCCACCGAACTCGCCGAACCGGCCCCGCGCATCCGGCCCCGCGCCAAGGCTTCGGGGAAGCGTCTCCACGATCAGGCGGCCCGCGCCGCGGCGATAAACGCACGAATGCGCGCGGGATGCTTGCGCCCCTCAACTTCGACGCCGCTCGCGACGTCGACCGCGAAGGGGCGTGCCACCCGGATCGCCTCCCTGACGTTCTCGGGCGTGAGGCCGCCGGCGAGGAACAGCGGGCCTAACGCGGACGCGCGGCCGGCGAATTCCCAATCGATCGGCACGCCGGTCCCCCCATACTGCCCGCTCACGCGGCAATCGAGATGAATGTAGGCTGCGTCGCCGCGTCCACGCTCGACATCCTCCAGCGTCGTCGCCGCACCCACGTGGACGGTGCGCGCGACCGGGCGATCCAGTGCCGCCACGCACTCGGGCCCCTCATCACCGCTCAACTGGATGAGATCGAGGTCGAGGCGGTCGGCGATCGATCGCATCGTCGCCGGAGCCTCATTGACGAAAATGCCGACGATCTGGGTGCGCGCGCGATCGATGCTGCGCAGAATCGTCTCGGCATCGCCTGGATCGATGTAGCGGCGCACGCGCGGATAGAAGTTGAAGCCGAGATAGTCCGCCCCCGCCTCAATGGCCGCCTCGGCGTGGGCGACCTCACGGATCCCGCAGATCTTCACCCTTGTCACGGGGGAGGAGTCCCCCGAAACGATGCGATCGTGGGGCCGACATTCTCGAGTCCGGCACGCATCAGAGCTTCGCCGACGAGGATCGCGTCGGCGCCTGCGACGCGCATGCGGCGCGCGTCGGCCTCTCCAAACACGCCGGACTCCGCCACGAGCACACGATCGGCCGGCACGTGGGGTGCCAGTCGTTCGAAGGTCGCGAGATCAACATCGAACGAATGAAGGTCGCGATTGTTGATCCCGATGAGGCGGGCGCCGAGCCGAAGCGCACGCTCGAGCTCCGCCTCGGTGTGCACTTCCACGAGCGCGTCCAGCCCGAGAGAGCGCGCCTGATCCTGCAGGTCGAGGAGAGCCGCATCCTCGAGCATCGCGACGATGAGAAGCACGGCGTCGGCACCTGCCGCCCGCGCCTCCAGAATGTGGCGGGGATCGAACAGGAAGTCCTTGCGGAGAGTCGGACTTTCGACGGCCTGGCGTACCGCCATCAGGTCAGCGATCGATCCGCCGAATCGATGCTCCTCCGTAAGGACGGAGATGGCGCTGGCTCCGCCCGCCCGGTACGCCCGGGCCACCTCGTCCGGCTGCGCCGACTGCGCGATCGCGCCGCGGGAGGGGGAGGCGCGCTTGAACTCGGCGATGACCGAGAGCGTCTGACCGCGCAGCGCGGCGGCGAACGGTCGTGGCGGCGAGCTCTGCTCGGCCCGGTGGCGGAGTTCGCGCACCGGCAACTCCCGCTCCAGGCGCTCGAGATCCTCTCGCTTGCGGGCGACGATCGCGTCCAGGACAGAGTCGGTCCGGATCGTCATCCCGCCCCGGCCTGACTCAGTGAGATGAAAGACTCGAGCGCGCTCCGAGCCGCCCCACTGTCGATCGCGCGTTCGGCCGCCACGACGCCCGCGCCCAGATCGGGTGCCAGGTCGCCCGCGTAGAGCGCCGCGCCTGCATTCAGAACCGCGACGTCGCGCGCTGGCCCACGGACTCCCTCCAGCACTGCGCGGAGCACACGCGCATTCTCCGCGGCATCGCCTCCCCGGATCGCTTCCGGGGACACACGGCGGAAGCCGAACTGCTCCGGAACGATCGTGAACTCCGCCACCGATCCGTCCCTCAGCTCCGCCACCCGGGTTGGCCCAGAAAGGGAGACCTCGTCCAGACCGTCCTCGGCGTGAACGACGAGCGCATGTCTACTGCCCAGGCGTCGGAGTGCCTGAATCATCGACTCAACCAGAGCGTCGTCCGCCACGCCCACTACCTGGTGCTGCGCCCCCGCGGGATTGGTGAGCGGACCGAGGATGTTGAACACGGTGCGCACGCCGATCTCCCGGCGCACACCTCCCGCGTGGCGCATCGACGGGTGGAACACCTGCGCGAACATGAAGCCAACCCCGGCGCCCTCAATGCACCGCGCGACGGCGTCGGGCCCAAGATCGGTGCGTACCCCCAACGCTTCGAGCACGTCGGCCGAGCCCGAGTGGCTCGAGACCGAGCGATTGCCGTGCTTTGCGACCCGGCCGCCGGCACCGGCGACGATGAGCGCGGCGGTCGTCGAGATATTGATCGAGCCGGATCGATCGCCACCCGTACCGCAGGTATCGATCAGAGAGCCCGAGACCGTGACGCGGAGGCTGTGCTGGCGCATGGTCTCGGCAAGGCCGACGATCTCGTCGACGCTCTCCCCCTTCATGCGCAGCGCGACGATGAACGCCGCGACCTGGGCCGGCGTCGCCTCCCCCCGCATGATCTCGTCCATGGCCCCAGCAGCCTGCGTCCGATTGAGAGACTCGCCGGCGACGAGCGTGGAGATCGCCTCGCGGATCACGCGGTGAGCCTCACGGAATGAGTCGTTGGCCCAGTATAGTGCCCGGTGTGAACCCCCCTGAAGGGCCGTTCACCGCCACGATCGCGGATCGGACGCTCGATGTCATTCGCCAGTTCGGGCGCTTTCGCGGAGGGCCGGATGCGGCCGCGGCGTCACTCTGTCTGGCGATCACGACGACGCCATTCGAGGAGAGAGAGGCGGTCTTCGCCGCACTTCTCGCGCTCTGTGGGGTGTCTGCCGCGCAGTGGACAGATCCGGTGTCGGTTCCAGGCGGCGGCGTGATCCCGAGCACCCCGCGCGAGGCGATGTTGATGCTGATCGATCGCGAGCGCACGTATCTGAGCAATGTTCCCGCACACAGCGCCTTCGCCCGCGTGGTCCGGGCGCTGGTACGTCGCGGCGACCTGGCCCGTCTTGTCGCGACACCACGCGACAGGTTGTACAGTGCACTTGTGTCCTCGCCGTAATGTTGGCGGGTTTTCCAGGCCGCCGGTATAAACGGAGCAGGAGTGATCAGGTTTCGCGAGGGAGGGGGAACCACGTGACCGCACAGTCCGAGAGGAACGGGACCGGAATTTCCGATTTGAGCCCGATCCAGACATTCTTCGTGGCACGCCTCACGCACCTCGTCGAGCAACGGGATCGCTATTCCCATCTCGTGGGTCCCGATGATTGGCGGGCTCGGCTCATCGGGCGCGCTGTGTACTCTGCGTACCGGGATCTCAGCGAGCTTGGGCTGGCCGAGGCGGCCCGGGCAATCCTGGAACGCGGGCGCGCCGCGCAGGAGAACTGACCCCGCGATAGGGCAGACGGCTGCTGATTCACGCGGCCCGCGACGACGACCCTCACGAATGTCGTGCTAGGGATATCCCGAACCCGGTGCGGTGCGGCGTCGGTCGTCATAATCCTGGTCACCCTGTACTCGTGGGTCGTGACAGAGCCGGGCCCGAATCAGTTGAGCCACTTCGACCTCGCTGCCGCGCTGGCGTGGGATAGCACCACGCGAATCGACCCCTACGCGGCGAACACCATCGACCGGTCCCACTACGATGGGCACTGGTATACGAACAAGGCTCCCGGCACCGCTCTTCTGAGCGCCGTTGTCCTGGCCGGTATCTCCTCTATCTGGCAAGTCACGCCCTTCGGAAGGGTGGACCCCGGGTATCTCGTCCATGTGCTCGCGATTGTGTCCGCCGCCGTACCCGTCGCCATGGCAACGGTCGTGACGTACTCCCTGGCACTGGATCTCGGTGCGGCGCGGCGAACGGCAATCGCAGCCTCAGGGGCTCTCGCCCTCGGGTCACCCCTCACGCCGGCTGCCACCACACTCTTCTCCCACGGCCTCGCCGCGACGCTGGGTGTCTCCGCGCTGGCACTCTATGTCCGATCTCGCCACGTTCGCTCCGACCGCGCTCTCATCGCCTGTGGGGTAGGGTCTGGGCTGGCGGCCGGTTACGCGGTGGCGACCGAGTTCACCACCGGGATCATCCTGATCGGCGTGGCCCTCCTGTGGGTCTATTCCGACCCGATCGCGGCCGCGACGTCACGCGGTTGGCGCCTCCCCGCGCCCGGGCTCACGCTGTATGGGATGGGCGCCCTGGTCGGTGTGCTTCCGCTCGCCGTATATCAGCACCTCAGCTTCGGCGCATTCTGGCGGATCGGATATCTCTTCACCGATTTCGTCGCATTCAGCGGCATGTCGAGCGGCTTCGTGGGGTTGACGTACCCTCGTCCCGAGCATCTCGCCACGATTCTGTTCGGAGCCTCGGGTCTGTTCGTGCAGGCGCCGATCTTCCTTCTCGCCCTGCCGGCGGCGATCGCGCTCTATCGGCGCGAGCGTGGCATCACCGTGATGCTCGTCGCGGTCATCGTCGGTTTCATTCTGGTCAACGCCTCCTTCTGGGAACCTCTCGGAGGACAGAGCAGCGGGCCGCGATACCTGATTCCGGCGCTTCCCGCCCTGGGTCTGCTGCTGGCTTTCAGTCCCTGGCAGGCTGTGCTCGCGGCTTCTCCCACGGTCCTGTACAGCATCGTGCACTTCCGCGCGATATCCATCGTGGAGCCCAAGACCGGCCCCGGGCACGCGAATGCCTTTTTCGACTTCTGGCTGCCACGCTACCTTGCCGGAGATCACGGATTCGCCTGGCTCGACCATCGGCTGAAGATCGCCGGACTGATCGCGGAGATCCCGGCGCTGCTCCTGGTCCTGGCGCTCGCTGCCGGCGCTTACGCGTGGCCTCGGATTCAGGGCCGACCGATCGCGCTCGCGATCCCGGCCGCCTGCTTCCTGACGTGGCTCTGCTTCGTCGCCCCGGTGGGTCCATCGGGCGTGCCCGGACGGTTCGTGCTCGCCGATGCGGCGTCAGTCACCGACCGACCGCTGGTGGTGTACGGCGACTCGATCGAACTGTTGAGTCTCACGACTGCCAGAGAGGTTCGGAAGGACGGGTGGATCGACGCCAGAGTCCGCCTGCGCGCGCGGTCGACGCCCGAGGCGAACCTCACGATGTTCGTGCACGCGGTCGATTACGATCGGCATCCCGTCGGCGGCGTCGATAGGGCTCCCGCGGGACCCGGGTATCCGACGAACGTGTGGCCCAGTGGCCAGGTCCTGAGCGTGCCGGTGCGGGTCCGCGTTCGCGACTCCCACGCGCAACTGCTGCCGCGGATGGTCCAATTGACCATCGGCATGTACGGCCCGGGGAGTGCGCATCTGCCAGCAGTGGATGCGAGCGGGAACAGCATCGAATCTGGTCCCGTTGTGGCACGCCTGGCAGAGCGGGGTGGAGATGCACCACCACCGAGCGGCGACCCGGTCGCCGAGTTCACGAATGGCGTTGTTCTCCGCGCGCTGGATCGATCCAGTACCGTGCGAGCGGGCGGGACGATCGCGTTCACAGGCCTCTGGCAGGCGATTCGCGCTCCCGACCGTGATGCTACCCTCTTCGTTCACCTCGTGAGAGAGGGCCGACCGATCGCGCAGGTGGACAGGCAGCCGCGAGGTGGTTCTTACCCGACGTCCCTATGGCATGTGGGCGATGTGATACGGGATCAATTCGAACTCGCCGTACCGGGCGATACGTTAGCGGGTACCTACGGCGTGATCGCGGGTCTCTACTACCCCTCAGACGGAGGCCGGATCGCGACCACTGGTGGAGCAGATCATGTCGATCTTGGCACGGTTGAGATCAGCCGGTGAGTGACATAACCTGCGTGGGTCGGGGGGCCTCCTGATGCTCTTCCAGGTGCGGCTTTTCGCGGCGTACCGCGATCGAGCGGGGATGGCTACCGTGTCGGTCGATGTCGCCACACCGGCGACGATGGGCGACGTGGTGGATGCGGTGATTCGCGCGGTGCCCGCGCTGGAGGCAGTTGCGTCGAGCGCGCGGCCGGTCGTCAATCGGGAGTTCGTGGATCGGGCGATGTTGGTGGCACCCGATGACGACCTCGCTCTCCTACCCCCTGTGAGCGGGGGGGCGGACGCGGACTTCTGGCTCACGGATCGACCGCTCGATCCGCGTGAGGTCGAAGCGCGGGTCGCCGACCCCGCGTGTGGCGCTCTGGTGACGTTCGTCGGCACGGTGCGGGCGACCAATGAGGGGCGCACCGTGTCGTACCTCGAATACGAAGCATTCCCTGGCATGGCCGAGGCGAAGATGGCCGTCATCGGCGCCGAGATCGCGGCCAGGTACGGGCCGGCGCGGGTCGCGATCGTGCATCGATTGGGTCGATGCGAGGTCGGCGACGCGTCGATCGTGATCAGCGTCGCCGCTCCGCATCGGGACGCGGCGTTTCTCGGCTGCCGTCACGCGATCGACCGCGTGAAGGAGATCGTGCCGATCTGGAAGCGCGAGGTGTGGAGCGACGGCGCGGTCTGGATCGGGATGCACGCCTGACAGAGGCCGGTGCGGCGACGCCGATCTGATGCCTGTGTTAAGCTGACTTAAACGAGCCATCGTGTCCAGGAGCCCCTCTTAGCGCCCGTCTGATGGCGCGGACGTTACCGTCGTCTGCGGATGCTCCTGACCGACGCGATCGATTCGTTTCTCCGTGATCTGGATGTGGGACGCAGTCCTGCGACCGTCCGCACCTATCGCGTCGCGCTGCGCCGTTTCGCCGAATTTCGCCTGGCTCGCGCACCCGACCGGACGGCTGTGGCCGCGATCAATGAAAATGACCTCCTCGACTTCACCCGGCATCTCTCGCGCGCGCGCTCGCCCCGCACCAC
>CAZHZF010000040.1:0-28455 GCA_964536925.1 uncultured Dehalococcoidales bacterium
CCCGAACCGCAGCGCGTCGAGGATCGCGATCGGCCGGGCGCCCATGGTGAAGATGTCGCGGATGATGCCGCCGACTCCGGTCGCGGCACCCTGGAACGGCTCGACGGCGCTGGGGTGGTTGTGGCTCTCCATCTTCAGTGCTACGGCCAGACCGTCGCCGATGTCCACGATACCGGCGTTCTCTCCCGGCCCCTGCAGCACCCACGGCGCACTCGTCGGAAACAATCTCAGAAGCGGTCGGGAGTTCTTGTAGCCGCAGTGCTCGCTCCACATCGACCCGAACATGCCCAGTTCGACATCGGTGGGCTCGCGTCCGAGACGCTCGACGATCAGCGCGTATTCATCCGTCGAAAGCGCAAGAAGGTCGAGGAGCGGCGGTGCCGTGCCGATCACACCATCACGACCGAGCGCGCGATGCTCTCAAAGAGAAGTCGCCCATCGACTCCGCCGAGCGCGGCCTCGGCACATCGCTCGGGATGGGGCATCAGTCCGAGGACGTTACCGGCACCGTTCGCGATGCCCGCGATGTCATCCATCGATCCGTTCGGGTTCTGCCGATAGCGAAACACCGGCCGCACGCCGTTCTGCTCCGCCAGGACATACCGCCCCTCGCCGTGCGCGATCGGCATTCGCACGTGCTGACCGGGATGATATAGCCGAGTGAAGGGTGTGTTATTGTCCTCTACGATCAGATCCGTCCAGGCGCATCGGAACGTGAGCGAACCGTTCTTGAGCAACGCGCCGGGCAGAAGACCCGCTTCGACGAGGATCTGAAAACCGTTGCAGATACCCAGGACCGGACCGCCACGCGCGGCGTGTGCGGCCACCGCCTCCATCACCGGGCTGAACCGCGCGATCGCGCCGGCACGGAGGTAGTCGCCATAGGCGAAACCGCCGGGCAAGACCACGCAATCGATCCCGGCCAGATCACGGTTGGCATGCCACACGTAGCGCCAGTCCTGCCCCAGCACCGTCCCCACGACGTGGGCGACATCCGCGTCGCAGTTGCTGCCCGGAAAGACGACGATCCCGAACCGCATTATCGACGCCGTGCCGGTGCGGCGCGCCCGCCCGAACGGTAACCGCCTCGGGGGCGAGGAGCGGCCGCGTTCTCGCGCGCCGCGGCGGCCAGTGGCGTTTCCGTCTCCTGCCTTCGGCGCAGGTCAAGGATCTGATCGCGCAGGAGCGCGGCCTTCTCGAACTCGAGGTTGCGCGACGCATTCCGCATTTGACCTTCGAGATCCTTTATCAGGCGCACGACCTCGTCCGGCGGCAGACCCTCCGTCGCGTTGTACGGAGCATGGGTCTCGGCGGCGACGCGCAACCGCTCCGTCAGATCGCGGACAGCCTTGGTGATGCCGCGGGGCACGATCCCATGCGCCTCGTTGTGTGCGATCTGGATCTGGCGACGCCGATACGTCTCGTCGATTGCCCGGCGCATCGAGTCGGTCAGGTTGTCGGCATACATGACCACCCGTCCATCGACATGGCGTGCCGCGCGCCCGATCGTCTGAATTAGCGACCCCTCCGACCGCAGATAGCCCTCCTTATCCGCATCGAGAATCGCGACCAGCGAGACCTCGGGGAGGTCGAGGCCCTCTCGCAACAGATTGATCCCGACCACCACGTCGTACACGCCTAACCGGAGGTCGCGCAAGATCTCGATGCGCTCCAGCGTGTCGATCTCGCTATGCAGGTAGTGCACCTTTATGCCGATCTCGCGCAGATAGTCAGCCAGATCCTCGGCCATCCGCTTGGTCAGGGTCGTCACGAGCGCTCGCTCGCGCCGCTGGACTCTGAGACGGATCTGCTCGATGAGATCGTCGATCTGCCCCCGCGTCGGTTTGACCTCGATGGCCGGATCGATGAGACCGGTCGGCCGGATGATCTGCTCAACGATCGCGCTGCTCACCTCGCGCTCGTAGGGTCCAGGCGTCGCCGAGACGAACACGACCTGCCCGACGTGAGACTCCCACTCCGCGAAAGTGAGCGGACGGTTATCGAGCGCTGACGGAAGCCGGAACCCGTATTGGACGAGCACTTCCTTACGCGCGCGGTCGCCGTGGAACATCCCGCGGATCTGGGGGATCGCGAGGTGCGACTCATCGACGAACATCAGGAAATCGTCCGGGAAGTAATCGAGAAGGGTCCAGGGCATCGATCCTGACTCCCGTCCGGTCAGATGGAGGGAGTAGTTCTCGATCCCCGAGCAGAATCCGGCCTCCTGCAGCATCTCGATGTCGAACATCGTCCGCTGTTTGATGCGCTCCGCCTCGAGCAGTTTCCCCTGCTTCTCCAGTTCGACCAGGCGTGTCCCCAATTCGACCTGGATGGAGGAGATCGCTTTGGCGAGTTTCTCCTTGCTCGTGATGAAATGTTTCGCCGGGTAGATCTCGATCTGCTTGACCTCCCGGAGAACCTCACCGGTAAGCGGGTCGATCTCGACCATCCGCTCGATCTCGTCGTCAAAGAACTCGATACGGAGAGCGAGTTCCTCATAGGCAGGAAAGACCTCGAGGGAGTCGCCACGGACGCGAAATCGTCCGCGGCCGAATGCCTGATCGTTTCGTTCGTACTGGATCTCGTTGAGCCACCTCAGGACCCGGTCTCGCCGGTGAACCTCACCGCATTTCAACCGTATCGTTGTCTGGTTGTACGCTTCTGGCTCACCGAGGGAATAGATGCAGGACACCGACGCGACAATCACCACGTCCCGCCGCGTGAACAACGCCTGGGTCGCGGCGTGGCGCAGGCGATCGATCTCCTCGTTGATCAGGGAGTCCTTCTCGATGTAGGTGTCCGACCGCGGGATGTACGCCTCCGGCTGGTAGTAGTCGTAGTAGGAGACGAAGTACTCCACGGCGTTGCCGGGAAAGAACTCCTTGAACTCGTTGCAGAGTTGCGCGGCGAGCGTCTTGTTCGGCGCCATCACCAGGGCCGGGCGCCCGCACGCGGCGATCACTTGGGCCATCGTGAAGGTCTTGCCCGAGCCGGTAACACCCATCAGTGTCTGCGCCTTCGCGCCACTCTGCACGCCTGCGACGAGTCGTTCGATCGCAGCGGGTTGATCGCCAGTGGGCGAGAAGTCGGAGACGACCCGGAACTGACTCATCGGCCCGTCAATTCTAGGGACGATCCTCCGAGGTCACCCGGTCGTCGGAGCGTCATTCTCCGCACGCGCCGTCGCATGATCCGCCGGAGCGAGATCTTCCTCGCGCCAGCCGAGCGGGCCGAGGAGCAAGTTCCTCCCATCACGACCATCGACCGGCGTGAAGAGAAGCGTCAGGGCCGCGCCGATCAGCGCCCCGATCCAGAATCCGCGACCGAACGCCCCCATGGATCGTCACCTCCGCGTGGCTATACTGAAAGTATCGCGGTCGGAGGCGGAGACGATGCATTCCAGTCTGATCGGCAAGATTGAGAAGGCCCGGCGCTATGCGCAGGAACCGGAACGCATCACGATCCACTCACTCACCGCGACGTTCCGGGGCTCGAACGATACGCACGACCTCTCCTTCTCCGACGGCCGCTGGCACTGCGGATGCGAGTTCTTCGCCGGCTGGAATGTGTGCTGCCATACGATGGCAATGGAGCGACTGCTCGCCGGGATGACGCGTGTGGATACGCGCGAATCCGAACTCATGGGGATGGCTTCGGCCCGCTCCTGATCCACGCGCGGGTTGCCGGGCCCGCGACTATCCGTAACGCTCCTCGCGCCACGGGTCGCCGCGCATGTGGTAGCCGTTCCGCTCCCAGAACCCCGGTCGCTCGAGGTCCCCGAACTCGATTCCGCGTACCCACTTGACGGACTTCCAGAAGTACAGGTGAGGCACGACAAGACGCAGCGGCCATCCGTGATCAGGCGTCAGTGGCTCGCCATCGTGACGCATCGCGAGGAGCACGTCCGGTCGATCGAGGTCGTCCAGTCGCAGGTTGGCCGTGAAGCCGAACTCGGCGTGCACGGTCACGAAGCGCGCCCCAGGATGCGGTCGGGCCCGCGCGACGATCGCCGAGAACGGCACGCCCTCGAAGGTGTTGTCGAGGCGGGACCACCGCGTCACGCAGTGGATATCGCACCGCACCGTGGTCCGCGCAAGAGCCTCTACCTGGGCGAGATCGAGCGACTCCGGATTGTCCACTGCTCCGGAGATCGTCAGGCGCCAGCGCGCCAGATCGATGCGTGGCGTGGACCCATAGTGGAGAACCGGCCACTTCCGGGTCACTACCTGCCCGGGCGGCAGGCGCAACCCCGCCGTCAGGCTGCTCTCTGGATCGGCCATTCAGCCCGACGTCAACTCCTTGACCACCGCATTGACGAGCGATCCATCGGCGCGCCCCCGCAGTTCCTTCGCCGCGCGCGGCATCACGGCCCGGAAGTCCCTGCCGACCTCGCCAATCAACGCGAGGACGTGCGCCGCGATCGCCTCCCGAGACATCCGGTCGGGCAGGTAGGGGCGGAGGATCTCGACCTCCCTACGCTCGTGTTCGGCGAGATCGGGCCGTCCGCCTCGCGTGAACGCGTCGATGGACTCCATCCGCTGGCGAATCTCCTTGTCCACGACCGAGATGAGGTCCATCTCGGTGATCTCCTCACCGAAACGCGGGTGTTTTGGATCGGTTCGCGCGACCTCATAAGTTTGGATCGCCGCGCGGAGAAGCCGCAGCGCGCCTGTCTTCACCGGATCGCGCGCGCGCATCGCACCGAGTAGATCCGCCGCTACCTGTTCTTTTAACGGCATCGGCCGAGTATAGTCGTGAGAATTGGCGGTAACGCCGATGGAGGTTGGCCGGTGGTCCTTCCCGTTGAGTACGGCAAGACACTCCGCCCGGCCGCCCGGTCGACAACGTCCGGCGCCGAGCCGGGGAGCGGACCTTCCTTTGTCGACGTCCTCGAGGCCGAGGTCAAGCGGCTGGAATCGAGCGACCTGACGCAGAGAACCGGACAGGTCGAGGTATCCGCTGCCGACGATATCCTGCGGACGCTGGACGAGGCGTCGGCCGCGACCCGACGTGCGGCCGATCACGCAACCAATGCCCGGCGCATCATCCAGGCGTATCAAGCGAGCGAGGCTCCGCGGCTCGACCTGCGCGGCTGATCCGCTCGCCTTCAGGGCGAGAGGACGAGCCCCACCTCGCCTGAGGCGTCGATCCAGCATCGATTGACCGAGATGCAGCGAGGTATGAGGGGCCCGGTCGAGAGAGTCATCACGGCGAGTTGACCGACGATCTCGTCGAACCTGACCGCACGAGGATCGTCCACACCACCCGGCACGATCCGGTCAACGCGCGCGCTCGCGATCCCGATCAGAACGCCGTCGATGCGGCCAATTGTGAGATGTTCGACGCGCGCACCGGTGGGCGCACGGATAGTGAACTCGGCCCCGTCGCCGCGGACCGTCCGCATCCAGAGGCGCCCGCCCGCATCCTCAACGCGCCGACGCACGATGTCGAGGCCGACACCATCTCCAGCGAGGGCATCGCGTCGGGAACGCGTCGTCAGCCCGGGCTCGGCCAGGAGGTCGAGAAGCGGTCGCGCCGGGTCGAGACCACGCTGCGCGGCGCGCTCGCGTACCGTCTTCTCGTCGATTCCCGCGCCATCGTCGGCGACGGTGATCTCGATCTCCCCCTCAGCGATGGCCGCCGCGACCTTGATGCGGCCTCGTGCAGATTTGCCCAGACGGACGCGCTCGGCGGGCGCTTCGATCCCGTGGGCGATCGCATTGCGAACCAGTTGCAGGACCGACTCGGCGGCCATCTCGAAGACAACCGCGTCGAGTTCGATGTCCCCGCCGACTGTCTCGAGGATCGCCTCGCGATCGGCCTCCCGCGCGACATTCCAGACCGCGAGGCGAAGGTCGGCGAACAATCGCTCGAGCGGCACCAGTCGCACGCGTGCCGCCTCCTCCTCGGCGGCGAGCAGGACCTCGTTGAGTCGCCCTACCTGATCGTGCCCGCCTGCGGCGGGTGAACCAGGCTCCAGAGATCCGGCAAGACGGCGTGCCTCCCGGGTGAGTCCCATCACCGTATCGACGCGATCAGCGCGCACGCGCAGCGTCAGGGGAACGGATGCGCGATCGACGGTCGGCCCCGGGCCGACCCCGTTCGGCGATGAAGATGTCTCCTCGGGCCAGATCGCGGCGCTGATCTCCTGGATCAGTTCGAGGAGGTGTTCCGGGTCGAGCGGGCTGCCGGGTACCCCATCGCGCGCTATGCGCAGCAGATCCTCCAGGCGGCCGGCGGGATCGATCGCGGGCTCCCAGCCGACCAGGCGGGCCCCACCCTTGATCGTGTGCGCGTCGCGGTACATGGCGCCGATGTCCGGGCGAACGCCGCTCTCGATCTCGAATGCGCGCGCGACCAGGCGCCCGATCGCGTCGCGGGACTCATCACGGAAGAGCCGAAGGAACTCCTCCTGGCTCACGCCGATGTCTCTCGTGCCACTCGATAGTGGCCGATGAGGCTCTCGATCTGGCCGGTCGTCTCACGCAGCCGGGAGGCGCTATCGGCCGCGTGGCGACTGCTGGCCGCCGACGCGCGAGCGACCTCCACGATCTGGTGCATCGTCTGCGCCATCTCGGAGGAGGCGCCGTGCTGGGACGTCGTCGCCCGGGCGATCATCTCGACAGTCGATGCGACCTGGGTCATCGCCTCCACCGCGCGCTGGGTCTGATCCGCGACGCTCGCGGCGATCTCGTGGGCGCGATGGGCGCTCGCCTCGATCGCACGTACTGCGTCGCGCAACTCGGTCACCGTGCCGTGCACCTGCTCCGTCGCGCGTCGCGTGTCGCCGGCGAGATCGCGCACCTGACCTGCGACGACGGCGAACCTCCGACCGTACTCACCGGCCGTCGCGGCCTCAATCGCGGCGTTGAGCGCGAGGATATGGGTGCGCTCGGCGATCTGGCTGATCGTGGTCGCGACCGCTCCCACCCTCTCGCTATCGTGGCGCAGCTGGAGTCCGCTCGCTACCGCTGCGGCGACCGCCTCACGAATGAAGCCCACCCCCCGTTCGGCCTCGCCGACCGCATTCCGTCCTTCCGCGGCCGCGCGCGTCGCCCGACCCGCGCCGGCGGCGATCTGCTCTGCGGCATCGGAGAGTCGTTCCATCGTCTGGGATATCTCAGAGACCGCGGAAGCCTGCTGCTGCGCACCTGCTGCCAGGCTCTCGGAACTGCTCACGAACACCTGAGTCGCGCCCGCGATCACGTCGACGCGACGCGCCATCTCATCGAGAGTCGCGCGCACGGCACGCATCGCCACTTCCAGTGTGGCCGCGAGTGCGTCGAACTCGGGCAAGCCCGTGCGGGGAGCGAGCGAGACCAGATCGCCGCGTCCGATGAGGGCGATGCGATCGGTGAGCGCCTCTAGCGCCCGACGCCCGCGACGGGCGAGCATCAGGCTCAGGCCGATGGCGCTCAGGCCCGTCGCCAGGCCGACTCCGAGCAGCGCGAAGGCGGCCGTCTCGCCGCGATGGCGCAGTTCGCTCTCCCGGCCCGCCATATCCCCCAGCGCGCGGTCCGCCTCCCGATCGAGTTCTCTTCCGAGAACGCCGAGCCTGTCGGCGAGCACCTCGACGAAGAGCCGGCGCGCGTCGGTGGTCTGCTGCCGCATGGCCAGATCGGCTACACGATCCATCGTTGTGATCGCGCCGAGCACCGACTCGAGCATCGCCGGGTCGGGCGCGGGAGTGGGTGGCCCGCGATACGCCGCGAGCGCGGCGTCGAGCCTGCGGCGACGCTCCATGTACTCGGTGTGCCAGCTATCGGAGCCGCTGAGCAGGCCAGTGCCGAGCGCGCGTCCTGCATCCTGGATCTGCACGGACAGAACCCGTGCGCTCCGGGCGTGCTCGACCATCGTGGCGTCGACACTCTCGTATCGAAGAACGATCCAGGCCGAGATCCCCATCGCCACGGCCACGACACCGACCGCCGAGAACGCCGCGACGATACGCGACGCGAATGTCATGCTGCCTCGCCGCGAATCACCAGCGATTCTAGGCGGCCCGAATTCGGGGCGAGCGTAAGAGTCGTATCATCGACCCGGTGACCGGCACGCATCCCTCGACCTACGGCACAGCCGTTCATCGGCCCGGCGACTTCGAGGCGTTCTGGGATGAGACGCTCGCGATCCTCGCAGACTCTCCCGTGGACGCGCACTTCGCGCGCGATAGACTGCGCTCGACGCCCGAGATCGACGTCTACGACGTCCATTTCACGTCATACCAGGATGTCCGCATCGCAGCGTGGTACTGTCGCCCCGCGGGCGCTCGCGGTCCGCTTCCCGCGATCATCCACGTGCCCGGGTACGTCAGCGAGCCCGCGATCCCTAAGGGCAGCGCGCGCGACGGCTTCGCGGCGTTGAGTCTGGCTCCCCGCGGCAAGCTACGGAGTAACGCCCAGTTCAACCCCGGCTATCCGGGTCTGTTGACCGAGAACATCGTCGACCATCGTACCTACGGCTATCGGGGCTTCTACTGCGACGCGATACGGGCGATGGATGTCCTCCTCTCGCGTCCGGAGGTCGATCCGGGGCGGGTCGCAGTCGCGGGAAGCAGTCAGGGGGGCGCCCTCGCATTGCTCCTGGCGGCGATGCGCCACGAAACGCGATGCGCCGTTGTCGGGGCGCCTTATCTGACCGGAATGATCGACGCGATCTCCCTGACCCACTCGTACCCCTATCAGGAGATCAACGACTACCTGCGCTTGTTTCCGGAGCGACGCGAATCGGTCGCCAGAACGCTGGCGTACTACGACTTGATCAACTTCGCGCCGCGCATCGCGTGCCCGGTGCTCATCAACATCGGCCTCAAGGACGACGTGTGCCCGCCTGAGACCGGTTACGCCGTCTTCGACGCGCTCCAGTGTCCGAAGGAACTGCACCCCTATGAGGATTGCGCCCACGATGCGGGTGGTCAGTGGCACGGCGCGGTCTCCCGTGCCTTCCTGATGAACCATCTCCGAGGGTCCGCGTGAGCGAACTTTCCCCTTTCTGGCAGACCGTGCTCTCCGACCTGGATCGCCAGGCGATGGCCGCCACCATCGATCCACTCGATCTGCGCTCCACCGAATTCGCGCGGTGTCGCGCCGTTCGCCTCACCAGCGTGGGCGACTACCGCCTGTTCGGTTACCTCAGCGCACCGGACGGGCCGGGTCCGCATCCGGCCATTCTCCACGCCTCAGGCTACGCGAGCGTGGTGCAGGTGCCCCCATACGAGGAGCGGCGCACTTACGTCTCGCTCGCGATCTGTGCCCGAGGTCAGCGCCTGTCAGATCGGCCTTACGCGGCGGCGTTTCCCGGCCTTCTTACCGATCGCATCGAGAAGCCCGACGCGTCGCCCCTGCGCGGCATCGTGGCGGACAATCTCCGTGCGGTCGAGTTCCTCTGCGCCCAGCCCGATGTCGATCGCGATCGTGTCGTTGTCGTCGGGTCCGACATGGCTCTCTTCGCGGCCGCGCTCGGCCCGCGGATCCGCGCGGCGGTGGTCGCGGATCCGTTGCTCGTCGACCTGAGCACGATCGCACCCACCGTGCGCGACTATCCGCACGAGGAGGTCAACGACTACCTCCGGGCCTTCCCAGATCGGGAGGCGGCCGTGATCCGATCATTGGAGATCTTCGATCCCTCGCGTCTCGGCGAGCGGATCGCGGCACGCGTTCTTCTCTCGTGCGGTCCGCCGGGTTCCTTCTTCGACCGTGGCCGAGCCGAAGCCCTCGCGCGTCGGATCCCGAGATCGGAGATCTACGAGCGCACGGGCCGAGGGTACCTGGATCGGATCGCGGTCGAGCGCTGGGTCGCCGAGGCGGTTGCCGCCTAGCTCTCGCTGATCGTGACCGTTCGCATCACGACATCGTTGACCGGCGTGGACCCCTCTGCACCCGAGGTCGGTACCGACGCGATGCGGTTGACCGTCTCGTTCCCCTCCGTGACGCGCCCGAACACGACGTAGTTCGGCGGTAGCGGGTAGTTCGCATCCATGATGAAGAACTGCGATCCGTTCGTGTTGGGACCGGCGTTTGCCATCGCGACCGTCCCGCGCGCGTACCCGTTGCGAGGTGCGTTCGTCAGTTCATCCGCGAATCGATAGCCAGGTCCGCCTCGTCCGGTGCCGGTGGGGTCACCCGTCTGGACCATGAATCCCTTGATCACCCGGTGGAACTTGACGCCGTCGTAGTACTTCTCGCGGGCCAGGAATACGAAGTTGTTGACTGCATTCGGCGCGTCCTTCGGGAGAAGCTGGATCACGATCTTGCCATGCTCGGTATCGATCGTCGCGCCGTAGTTCCGGTTTGGGTCAATCGACATGGGCGGCGGCGCGTCATAGGTCTTTCGCACGGGAGTCCCTCCAGTCGTGGTCGCGCAGGCGGTGGCCATGATGAGAAGAAGGCTGAGGATCAGCGACTTCACCGATCACCTCTGAGGCGCTTCAAAGCATCGATGTTGGTCCGGTCCGGGCCATCTCCCGATCCGGGAACCTCAAGGTAGAAGGGTATCTGACCGAGCCGGGAATCGGTGAGCAATTCGCGGAACGCGGCTTCGCCGATCTGCCCATCACCAATATTGGCGTGACGATCGACGTTACTGCCCATCGGCGCCCGGGAATCGTTCGCGTGGATGCAGACAAGCCTGTCGAGACCGACGATTCGATCGAACTCATCCACCACGCGACGCGCGCTTCCTTCACCGATCAGATCGTAGCCGGCCGCGAAGAGATGGCAGGTGTCGATGCAGACGCCGATGCGGCCGTCCCCATTCAGGGCGCTGATGAGGCGGGCGATCTCCTCGAATGATCGGCCAATGGTCGCTCCCTGCCCGGCGCAGGTCTCGACGATCACTTTCGCGGTCCCATGTCGCTCGGCGAGCACCTCGGCGAGCCCCGCGACCACGCGACGCTCGGCCTCGTCGTACGGGTCCGTCCCCGCGCTCCCCGGATGGAAGACCACGCCGATTGCACCGGCGCGATCCGCCCACTCGAGGTGCGAGCGGAGCGATCCAATCGATCGTTTCAGGTTGACCTCGACCGGCGAGGCGAAGTTGAGCAGGTAGATACCGTGGAGCAGCAGCGGACCGATGCCGGCCGCGCCGCACGCATCGCGGAACGTGGTGATGTCCTCCGGACTATGCGCGGGGGACCGCCATTGCTGCGGCGCGCTCGCGAAGATCTGGAGGCATTCCGCCCCGATCTCCTGAGCACGCGTGAGGGCGCCGGAGAGCCCTCCCCCACAGTGGGCGCCGACACGGTGATGACCGGGCATGGCGGCCAATTATGGCTGCGCGCGGCGTGTCTCCCCACGGCCGGTGCGGGATCGCGCCACGACCAGCGCGCACGCGATCTCCTCCCGGACACGCTCATCCGACTCATGCGCGCCGGCCCGATCGAGAACCGCGATCGCATCTGGTCCGCCGATCTCGCCGAGCGCCCACGCGGCGTGCCCGCGCAGGCAGGGATCATCATCTGCCAGCACCGTGCACAGCGCCGGGAGTTCCTGTGCTCCCCCGACGTTTCCGGCAGCGACGCACGCGTTCCGCTTCAGGCCCCTCAGCCCGGCGCGCCAGACCGCCGTGTGACGAAAACGGTGCCGATACTGCGGCTCGGTCAGCATCAGGATCTCGGCGAGCTTCGGTTCGGGATCGACGGCCTGAGACCGGGACATAACCGCCGCGTGGCTGTTGACGGGACAGACCTCCTGACAGATGTCGCATCCGAAGATCCACGCGCCCAGAGCGCGGCGCAGTTCACGGGGGATCCAGTCTCTGTTCTCGATCGTGAGAAAGGAGATGCACCGCCGGGCATCGATCGTCCCCGGTGCGACGATCGCGCCCGTGGGGCAGACATCGATACAGCGGGTACACGAACCGCACCCGGTGAGGAGAGGCTCATCGGGCGCGAGTCGGACGTTCGTAATGATCTCGCCAAGGAGCACCCAGCTCCCCGCGGTGGCGGTCAGGACCATGGCATTCTTGCCGTACCAGCCATAGCCGGCCCGCACGGCCGCGGCTCTGTCCATGACTCGTCCCGTGTCCACTGAGATCGCCGCTGTGGCCCCGGGCCCCGTGGCAAGAAGCAGATCGCGCACCCCGGCGAGGCGCTCTTTGATCTCCGCGTGGTAATCGGTGCTCCACGCGTATCGGGCGATTCGCCCCCGGGCGCCCCCCTCCCACTCGCGTGACGATCCATAGGCCAGTGCGACCGAGACGACCGAACGCGCGCCGGGAACGAGATTGTTCACATCGCTGGAGAAGCGAAGGCGATCGGCGGTCAGCCACGGCATACCCGTGAAGAACGCGTCAGCATGCCGTTCGAGCGCCACCCTGCGCTCCCGTTCAAACGGCACGGCGTCGAGGATCCCCACGGCGTGAAAGCCTGCCCGAAGCGCCTCCGCCCTGACGCGATCGGCAAGCGCCCTTGCCGGCGACAGGAAGGATGGCGCGCGGCTCATCCGTGCGCGGCGCGACTCCGTATGAGCGAGCGCGCCTGGTCGGCGATGTGGCGCGGCGTCAGGCCGTACTTCTCCAGCAAAGCGTCGTTATCGCCCGACTCGCCGAACGTATCGTCCCAGCCGTGAATGCGCATCCGCGTCGGTTGCCGCTGGCCGAGAACCTCTGCGATCGCCCCTCCGAGACCACCGAGCCTATTGTGATCCTCCGTTGTGAGAACCAGGCCGGTTTTCGCGGCGTGTGCGACGATGGCGTCCTCGTCCAGAGGTTTGATCGTCGGGACGTGAACCACGTGCGCCGAGATGCCTTCCGCCTGGAGAAGATCGGCCGCGTCCAGAGCGCGCACGGTCTGCGGACCGTGGGAGAAGATGGTGAGGTCTGTCCCCTCGCGCACGACGTACACGTCTCCGATCGCGAAGCGGTAGTCGGCACCGAAGATGTTCGGCAGGCTATCGCGGATGAGGCGCAGGTACGTCGGGGATGAGTCCGTCATCATCGCGCCCATCATCTGGCGTAGCTCGACGCAGTCGGCTGGCGAGAGGACGAGCATGTGCGGCAGAGCGCGCATGATCGCGACGTCGTCCACCGACTGATGCGTCTTGCCCGTCTTGCCGGTCATGATTCCCGCGTATCCCGCGCCGATCTTCACATTCAGGCGCGGCTGAGCCACGACCATGCGCAACTGATCGAGATCGCGGCTCGCCAGGAACACTGCGAACGAACTCAGCCACGGCACCATCCCGACCGTGGCCAGGCCAGCCGCGACGCCCATCATGTTCTGCTCGGCGATGCCCATCTGGAGGAATCGCCCGGGGAACGCGTTCTCGAAAATCTCCGCACGGGTGGAGTTCGCGAGATCGCCGTCCAGAACCAGCAGGTCTGGATAGACACGGCCCAGTTCGACGAGCGTCTGCCCCCAGACCTCGCGCTGGGCCTCACTCTTGCGTTCGCCGCGCGGCGCGACCGATACGACGTGGCTGGCCATCAGTTGACCGTCGCCGCGATGTCGGCGAGGGCGCGTCGGTACTCGTCGGCGGTCATTACCTTTGAGTGCCAGTTGTAGTCGTCCTCCATGTAGGACACGCCCTTCCCCTTCACGGTATGGGCGATGATGATGGTGGGGCGACCGCGATGAGCCTTCGCATCGCGCATCGTCGCGACGAGCGCGCCGAGATCGTGACCGTCACATTCCAGGACGTTCCAGCCGAATGCGACGAACTTCTCCCCCGGGTTCGTGCCGGAGGCGTGCGGCCGGCGGCGTCCGTCCACGTTCGCCTCGAGCCAGCCAAACTGCTGCAGGCGATTGAAATCCAGAATCGCAGTCAGGTTATCGAGGTGGAAACGCTCGCCGACGAAGGCCGCCTCCCATATCTGCCCCTCCTGGATCTCCCCATCGCCGAGGATCACCCATGTGTGGAAGTCCTTCCCCTTGAACCGCGCCCCGAGCGCCATACCTATTCCGGGGGAGAGCCCCTGTCCGAGCGATCCGGTAGACATGTCGAGACCGGCAAGCTTGGTCATGTCCGGATGCCCCTGCAGTCGGGAATCGATCGCATCGAAGGTGAGCGTCTCCTCGACGGGCAGATAGCCGCGCAACGCCATGGAGCAGTAGAGCGCGATGCAGGAATGGCCCTTGGAGAGGATGATGCGATCGCGGTCCTCCCAGAGCGGGCGCGACGGGTCGATCCGGGCGACCTCGAAATACAGCGCGGTCAGGATGTCGGTCACCGACAGAGGGCCACCGAGATGACCTGCCTTGGCGTGGTTGATCGCCTCGATGATGAGTCGACGTGTCTCAGCCGCGATCCTGCGCAGTTCGAGGACGCGTTCCGGCGCGAGCGCTGGCGCAATGGTCACGAGCGAACTCCGGGTAGAGTGGCGCGATTATACGGACAGGGCTAGCCGCCGCCGCCCATCATCCGCACGATCTCCAGGCGCGCGCCATCGGTGATCTCGGTCGTCTCGAACGCCTCCCGCGGGACGATCGCTCCGTCGTACTCGACCGCGACCGCCAGTGGATTGACCCCGAGTTCGCGCAGATAGGCGCCAATCGAGAGCCCCCCTTGGGCGGTCCGCTCTTTGCCATTCACCCGGAACCTCATGGTTCGAGGAGATCCCTGAGTTCCGTGGCCGAGCGGGCCGGGTCGTCTGCTTCGAGGATCGCGGCGAGGACGGCGATACCGTGGGCACCGGCCTGCATCACGGAGCGCGCGTTCTCCCGCGTGATGCCGCCGATCCCGATGCAGGGTGGCGAGGATTCCGCACCGCGTGCCCGAATGACGCCGAGTCCGCTCCCCGCTGCGCCCGGGTGGCTGGCAGTGGGGAAGAGTGTCCCCACCAGAAACCAGTCGGACGATTCGGCGCCGTTGGCCTCCTCCGCGCTGTGCACCGATGAGCCAAATCGAAGCCCGGGTCCAGCGCGGCGCGCATCCGCCAAGGTCAGCGAACGGCCCCCGAGCTGCGCGCCGGTGGCACCGATCGCGACAGCGACGTCGACCCGGTCGTTCACGATCAGCCAGGCGCGACCGCGAACGGCATCCTGACACGCTCGCGCCCATGCGATGGCCTCACGTGCCGTGGCTCCGACTGCCCGGGCGTGGACCGCGCCGACGCCACCACGGACTGCGGCATCGATACGCTCGGGAAGGTCGGCGATGTGCGCGGTGCGATCGCGATCGACGATCAGATGGAGCCGAGGGACCGCGTCTATTCGATCATCCCCTCGCCGGGACTACTCGCGGACGCGTAGGCGCGGCGTGGCATCCGTCCGGCGAGGTACGCCACTCGCCCGGCCTCGACGCCGAGGCGGAAGGCTCTCCCCATCTCCGCGGGGTCGCGCGCCTGAGCGATCGCCGTGTTGACCAGACAGGCATCCGCTCCGAGTTCCATCGCGAGGGCCGCCTCGGACGGGACGCCGATGCCCGCATCGATCACCACGGGAACCGACGCCTCTTCGACGATCACCTTGATCTGGCCGAAGTACGGGATGCCCTGACCGGAGCCGATCGGCGAGGCAAGGGGCATCACGGTGGCGGTACCGATCTCCTGGAGACGGCGCGCCAGAGCCGGATCATCATTGATGTACGGCAGGACGACGAATCCCTCATCGATGAGGATTCGGGCTGCCTCGTAGGTGCCCACAGGGTCCGGGAGCAGGTATTTGGCATCCGAGATGACCTCGAGCTTGACCCAAGTGGAGCCAGTGACCGCGCGCCCGAGCCGCGCGATGCGCACGGCGTCCTCGACTGTGTAGCAGCCGGCCGTATTCGGCAGAACGGTATAGCGACTCCAATCGATCTCATCGAGAAGCGTACGCGCCGAGGGATCGTCGAGATCCAATCTCCTGATCGCGACCGTCACGACCTCGGCACCCGATGAATCGAGTGCCGCGACCATCTCATCGGTGGTCCGATACTTCCCCGTTCCGAGCATCAGACGGGACCGAAGCGGCTTTCCGGCTATGACAAGCTGGTCGTGCACCACTGGACGGCTCATCGCGCGACACCTCCCGACGCTGGCATTACCCAGATCCGGTCAACGGGTCGATGAGTGACTCATCCTCTCAGCCCGGAACCCCGAGCTCCCCGTCCTGACTCTCTACTCGGTAACAGTATACCCGGCGAGTCGGAGGACGGCCGAGGGACTCGTCTCGAACAGTTCAGCCAGGAGCAAGCATTGCTGCGCAGCGGGCAGCGATCGTCCAGCCAGCCAGTCCTCAACCTCTCCGTCGAAGACGTTGAGGCTGTGTGAGAGTGCCGTTACTGTCAGATCGTGGTCGACGAGGCACTCGCCGAACCACAGGCGGAAGGACATCTCCACGGTCACGTTTATACTCGTCCGCCTCCCCGATGTCATCGCACGGCACGCTACCCCCATCGGCGCGGCACCTGGCGCGCCCCGCGCCCGAACACCTGCTGGCGATCGCCGACCTGCCGATCGACGAGGTGCGCGCCTATACGGCGCTGGGACTGGACCTCAAGCGGGAGTTCCGCTCCGGTGGAAATCGGCCGGTTCTGGCCGGACGCGTGCTGGCTCTGCTCTTCGAGAAGCCCTCCCTTCGGACGCGCGTGTCGTTCGAGGTGGCGATGCATCAGTTGGGTGGCAAGGCGATGTATCTGGCCCCGCACGAGGTGGAACTGGGCAAGCGGGAGGATGTCGGCGATGTCGCCCGCGTGACGTCCCGTTATGTCGATGCGATGGTGCTTCGTACGGGCGCCCACGCCCGCCTCCTCGAGTTCGCCGCCGCGGCGACGGTGCCGGTGATCAATGGGCTCTCGGAAGCGGAACACCCATGCCAGGCCCTGGCCGACATCCTGACCATGTGGGAGCATCGCGGAGCCCTCGAGGGCTTACGCCTGGCGTACATCGGCGATGGCAATAACGTGTGCGCATCGCTCGTTCTCGCCGCCGCGAAGATGGGCATGCACGTGACGGTGGGATCGCCGCGGACCTATGCGCCATCGGACGAAGTCCTCGCCGCGGCCCGGCGTGATGCCAGCCGATGCGGCAAACAGGTCACGCTGGTCCACGATCCGGCCGAGGCGGTCCGGGGCGCGGACGTGATCTACACGGATGTCTGGGTCAGTATGGGCCAGGAGCGCGAGGCCACGGAGCGACGCGCCGCTTTCGCGGGTTTCCAGGTAAACCGCGCGCTCGTCGATCTGGCCGGTGATGCCGTCGTCATGCACTGCCTGCCGGCGCATCGCGGTGAAGAGATCGAAGCCGAGGTTCTGGAAGGGCCTGACTCCATCGTGCTCGACCAGGCAGAGAACCGCATGCACGCTCAGAAGGCGGTCCTTCATCGGCTCCTTGCCTGAAGTTCAGGCGGAAGGCGGGCTACACTTCCGGCGAGGGCGGCTCGACACGCACCAGGCCGCGCGCCGACGTGTCACCGCGGTGGGGGCTCGTGGTGGATGCGCTCCAGCCCTACGTAGAGGCTATCTCCCAGGCGGCGGGACGAGCCTCGATCTGGAGCGTCCTCGATATCGCCATCGTTGCGATCCTGATCTACGCCCTCCTGACACTCTTTCGCGGCACGAGCTCCTTCTCCGTCCTCTACGGCATCGCCTTTCTCCTTGGCGCTCTCTTGATCATCCGGAGTCTGCCCCGCCTGATCGTGCTGAACTGGCTGCTCACCAACACCCTTCAGGTTCTCTCAGTAGCCCTCCTGATCGTCTTCCAGCCAGAACTTCGCCGCGCGATGGAGCGCATTGGGCGCATTCGTGGACTGATCAATCGGCCGCTCGGGGCGCCCGAAACCCAGGGAGTCGAGCGGGCGATCGATGAGATCGCCCGTGCCTGCCGTCGCCTCTCCGAGCGGCGACAGGGGGCACTGATCGTTCTCGAGCGGGAGACCGGTCTGCAGGAGTACGCCGAGTCGGGTGTCATCATCGACGGAACGGTCAGCGGCGAGTTCCTCCTGCAGATCTTCTTTCCGAACTCGCCGCTCCACGATGGCGCGGTCATCATTCACGGCGATCGTGTCGTCGCCGCCGGCTGCGTGATGCCCCTCTCCTCGAACAGTCTGGATGGGTCGCTTGGGACGCGCCATCGCGCCGGCCTGGGCATCACCGAGCAGACTGACGCATTGGCCGTCATCGTCTCCGAGGAGACAGGCATCATATCTCTGGCCAACAACGGCCATCTTGTCCGACATTTGAACGAGGCAAAGTTGCGGAAGGTGCTCGGCTTGATCTATGGCCCCGCCGGTCAGGACTCGTTCTTTCACCTCGCCCGCTGGCGGCGGCGATATCGCGATCCGGCGCGAGCGAACTGAGGGCTAGATGTTCGCGGTCCTCCAGCGCAACCTTGCCTGGGCCCTCCTCGCGATCGCCCTCTCCGTCGCGCTCTGGGGCGTGGTCACGACCCAACAGAACCCGGATGTCGTCGACGTCTTCCAGTCCGTGCCGGTCGAGGTTCGAAATCTCCCCGCCGACCTGACCGTGCGTAACGACTTGCTCCCCGTGCGGGTCACCGTCTCTGCTCCGCGGGATGTCTGGCAGGAGTTGAGACCGGCGAAGTTTCTCGCGACCATCGACCTCGCCCGGGTGGGTCCGGGGCTTCAGGAGGTGCCGGTCGTCGTGCAAACGGTGGACGCGCGCGCGAGAGTGGAGGAAGTCGCGCCCGCGAAGACGCTCATACACCTCGAACCGATCCGACGGAAAGACATACCGACCCGCATCCGCATCGTCGGCGAGCTCCCACCGGGGTTCAGAGCCGGCCCACCGAAGTTGACACCCGAGACCATCACGGTCACCGGTCCGCAATCCTTCGTCGAGCAGGCGGCCTCCGCGATCGTCGACGTCGACCTGACCGGTGTCACCGCCAGCGTGAACCAGGTCTACAAGGCACAGGTCGTCGATTCCCAGTCGGAGCGCATCGAAAGGGTCGCGCTCGGAGCCGAGAATGTCCTGGTGGAGATGCGCGTCGAGCAGGAGCGCTCCTTCAAGATCGTTCCGATCGCGCCGCGCCTTGCGGGGACGATCGCACCGGGCTATCAGGTCGCGGGAATCCGGATAGACCCCGCGACCACTACCATCGAGGGCGACGCTCGGACCGTCGAGGGCGTGGACACACTCCAGACCGCTCCGGTCGACCTGACGGCTGTGGCGAGGGATGTCTCGGCCACGGTCGCGATCCTGGCGCCCGATGGAATTCGCCTCACCCGACCGCAGCCAGCAGTGGTCCAGGTCTCCGTGGCACCGATCGAGAGCACGATCGCGCTCGATGTCGCGCCCACGGTCGCGGGTCTGCCGGCGGGTCTTCGCGCCACCATCATTCAGGCGACGGTCCGGGTGAGCGTGACCGGACCGATGCCGATCCTCGCCGGCCTCACCCCTGCCTCGATTCCGGTGACGGTGAATGTGGCCGGACTGGAGCCCGGGCTCCACCAGATCAAGCCCGTCGCGCAGGAAGCGACGGCGATCCGCATAGCGCAGATCGTGCCCGATCGCGTGGACGTGCGCATCTCTTTGATTCCTCCGACGCCCACGGCGGCGGTCGAGGACACTCCGACGCCGGAGGCAACCACGCCGGTTCCGCCACGTCCGCGGCCCTGAGCGACGAGGGTACGGTGGGATCCGGGTTGGTCGCTCTTGTCGGACGTCCGAACGTGGGCAAGTCCACGCTCTTCAATCGCCTGGTCCGGCGCCAGCTGGCCGTGATCGAGGACACGCCGGGAACGACGCGCGATCGGAATTACGCCGAGGTCGAGTGGGCGGGCCGTCAGTTCACCATCGTCGATACCGGCGGCATCGAGGCCGCGCCGGAGGGAGAGATCGCCCGGGCCGTGCGCGAACAGGCCTTCGTCGCCATGCAGGAGGCAGATGCCATCGCCTTCTGTGTGGACGTCGAGACGGGCGCCACGGCCGAAGATCAGGAGGTCGCCAACCTGCTCAGACGATCGGGCAAGCCGATCGTTGTCGTGGCGACGAAGGCGGACAATGCCGAGCGCCGCGACGCCGCCGCGGATGCCTATCGCCTGGGGTTCGGGGAGGTGATGCCTGTCTCGGCGCTCCACGGAACGGGAACCGGCGATCTGCTCGATTGGTGCGCCGCGCACGCCGGATCCGCTGAAGAGAGTATTGCCGACGATCGGCCCCGCATCGCGATCGTCGGGCGCCCTAACGTGGGGAAGTCGAGCCTCCTGAATGCCCTGGTGGGCACGGAGCGATCCATCGTCAGTCCCGAACCCGGCACGACCCGCGATGCGATCGACACGGTCCACATCCATCGAGATCGCGAGATCGTCCTGATCGACACCGCGGGAATACGGCGCCGGGGTCGGATCGAAGTCGGCGTAGAGAAATACAGCGTGCTGCGGGCGATCCGCGCGGTCGATCGCGCCGATGTCGTCCTCCTGGTGGTCGATGCCGCCGAAGGCGTCACCGCTCAGGATACCCATCTGGGCGGCTACATCCACGATGCGGGTCGAGCATGCGTCATTGTGGCCAACAAGTGGGATCTCCATCGGGCGAGCGGCGAATCATCCGGTGAGTTCGACGCCGCGCTCGCGGACGCCTTCAAGTTCATGGCCTGGGCACCATTCGTCCACGTGTCGGCACTCACCCGGTCGCGCGTCGGTCGCGCGCTGGATATCGCACTCGCCGCATGGGACGAACGGCGGCGCCGTGTCCCCACGGCTGAACTCAACCGCGTCGTCCAGGCGGCGGTTGAGGCGCACGCACCACCATCACAGCGCGGCCATCGACTGCGCATTCTGTACTGCACGCAGGCAGAGATCGAGCCACCCACGTTCGTGCTGTTCACCAATCGCGCCGACCTTGTGCCGGAGGGGTACGAGCGGTACCTCGAGAATCGGCTGCGCGCCGCATTCGGGTTCGCCGGAACGCCCGTGCGGCTGAGGTTTCGCAATCGCGGGTCGGACCAGAGGGAGGAAGCGTGACGATCGAGCAGGCGGGCAATCTGGCACTTGTGGTCGCCATCGGATATCTCGTCGGGTCGGTCCCCTCGGGACTGCTCATCGGGCGATGGCTCAGAGGCATCGATATTCGGACGATCGGGAGCGGCCGCACCGGCGCGACCAACGTGATGCGCGGACTCGGACCGCGTGGGTTCATTCTCACCTTTGCCGCCGACACGACCAAAGCGGTGATGGCGGTCCTGCTCGGCGGCCTGATCGTCGCCGATCCGGAACTCCTGGTGATCGGGCAATCGCTCGGTGGACTCGCCGCGATCGTCGGCCACAACTGGTCGATCTTCATTCGGTTCTCCGGAGGCCGCGGCGTCGCCTGTTCGTTCGGGGCGATGCTCGTTCTCCACTGGCAGGGAGCCCTCGCCGGCATCCTCATCGCCGCGACTGTGATCGCTCTGACGCGCTATGTGTCGCTCGGGTCGCTCGTAGGGACAATCGGCGGCCTTCTCGTCACCGCCGGTGGCGTTGCCCTGTTCGCGGCGGCGCTCCCGCTGGCGGCTTTCGCGGGAGCCTGCGCGGTGATCGTGATCGTGCAGCACCGCGACAACATCGACCGGCTGTTCCGGGGAACCGAGCGGAGACTTGGCCGCGGCTAGTCAGGACACTCGGGGCAACCCCCGCGCCGAACGGCGCCCGCGCGATCCTGAGCCTCCGCCTGGCCTGGCGGTCGTCATCGATACGCTTCCCCTCCTCGCCGACCTGCTTCGCTGCGACGTCACGCTCTTTCACCTCGATGGACCCGCGCCGGTGGAGATCGCGACCGCCAGACCGGCGACCGTCCCGTCGGTGCGAAGCGGCCCGGGCGGTTCGCGATGGGACGATCCCGGCATCGAGCCGGCGATCCTGAACGTGTTCGAGACAGGGCGCTCGGCGCGCCGGCTGACGAGGCAACTGGTCCAGGGCACGCCGACGGTCCAGGATGTCTTCCCCGTATCTCGTGACGGACGGGTGGTCGCGGCGCTCGCCTGCGAGATGGGCGTGATCGAACACGAGCGGCAGCGGCGGCGCAGCCCGATGTACCGCCGCGCGCTGGAGGGCTTGCGAGCCGCCGCGCTCGAGGGCCGCGTGCACGGCGCAACTCGCCTCTCTCGACTCGGCGAGCACGATGGCCCCATCCTGGTGGATGCGCAGGGGCAGATCGTCTACATCAGCTCGGTGGCGGAGAGCATTTACCGCAAGCTGGGATACGGTCGCAGCCTGCTGCACCAGCCGGTCATGGGCCTGACCACGGATGAGTCGGGGTTTCAGCAGGCCGTCGATCGGCGCGAGTGCATGGAATACCAGAGCGTGGAGGGCACTCTGCATCTCCACCGCTGGGCAATACCCGTGCCATCCCCGGCGGGCCAGGGCCTCTTCCGTCGTTTCCGGGTGGCGGCGCGCGATCTCGAGGGCGTGATCCTGATCGTCCGCGATGAGACTGAGGAGAGATTCCGAACCCAGGAACTGCGCATCAAGTCCGCGCTGATCCAGGAGATCCACCATCGGGTCAAGAACAACCTGCAGACGGTTGCGGCCCTCCTGCGGCTCCAGGCGCGGCGATCCGAGTCAACGGAGGTCCACGACATCCTCCGGCAGACCATCAATCGCATCCTGAGCATCGCGGTCGTTCACGAGTTTCTGGCCCACGATCAGTCGGACGCGATCGACGTGAGAGACGTCTGCCAGCGCCTCGTCACCGAGGTTAGCCAGAGCCAGTTCGACCCCGAGAAGAGCATCCGGTTCCGCGTCGACGGCTCGGATTTCCGGCTTCCCGCCCAGCAGGCCACGTCCTGCGCGCTGATCGTCAATGAACTCCTCCAGAACTCGGTCAAGCACGCCTTCGTGGGTCGGAGCCACGGCACGGTGACACTCCTGCTCGATGCGTCGGACGAGCGCTGCCGCATCGAGGTCGTCGATGACGGGCGTGGCGTTGGGCCGGGATTCGAGACCCGTCACGGTGGTAGCCTCGGCCTCCAGATCGTCCGTACGCTCGTCCGCGAGGATCTGAGGGGCGAACTCGCGCTGGAAGGGCGGCCGGGACAGGGGCTGCGCGCTACCATCACGTTCGCACAGCACCCAGGCGGTCGAACGAACGATGTCTGAGAACCGCATCCTGATCGTGGACGATGAGTCGATCATTCGCCTCGACCTCCGCGAGATGCTCACCGCGCAGGGGTACGTGGTGATCGGCGAGACGGGAGACGGGCAGTCCGCGATCGCACTCACACGCGAACTGCGTCCAGACCTGGTGATCCTCGATATCAAAATGTCCGGCATCGACGGGATCGAGGCTGCGCGCGTCATCTCGGCCGAGCGGCTGGCGCCGGTCCTCCTCCTCACCGCGTTCTCGCAACAAGACCTGGTGAAACGGGCCGGCGACGCGGGAGTCGTCGGCTATCTGGTGAAGCCGTTCAGCGAGGCGGATCTTGTCCCCGCCATCGAGATCGCCATCGCGCGCTACGCCGAACTGCGCGCTTCCCAGAAGGAATCGGAGGATCTGCGCGCGAGCCTCGAGTCGCGTAAGGCAGTCGAGCGGGCCAAGGGGATCCTGATGGAAACCGCCGGGCTCACCGAGGCGGACGCGTTCCGTCGCATTCAGCGTCTGTCGATGAATTCGCGGCGGTCGATGCGCGAGGTCGCCGAGGCAATCCTGCTCGGCCACGAGGCGCGCACGGACTAGACGCCCGGAACGCGCCCCGCGAGCGGCAGATCGACGTTGAAAATGAGCGCGACGAGCAGGCCGAGCGCGATCACGATGATCGCGGCGAAGTAGAAGGCAAGGCACGCCAGGATGAAGCCGCAGCCGAATCGGAATCCGTCATTTACGGAAAGCTGCGGCATGGGGGCCTACTATACTGGTTCAACTATGGGTGGGCCGGGGCGTCCGCGGCGATGAAATCGACCCTCCGGGACCTCGCCGAGACCGTCATTTTGACCCTGGTCATCTTTCTCCTGGTGCGCGCGGTCGTGCAGAACTTCAAGGTCGAAGGCCGCAGCATGGAGCCAACGCTACAGAACAATCAGTATCTGCTTGTCAACAAGATCGTCTACTGGCATCTCGACGGCGCGATTCTCTCGGCCCTTTTTCCGGGGATGGTCGACGAGTCGCTCGCGCGTGATGGCGCTGTGTACCCCTTTGGCGAGCCTCGCCGGGGCGATATCGTGGTGTTCCGCTTCCCGCGCGACCCGAGCCGCGATTTCATCAAACGCATCGTCGCGGTGCCCGGGGACACGGTCGAAATTCGGGCCGGACGCGTTTTCGTTAACGGACAGTTCATTCACGAGACTTATGTCAATCAGAATGGCAATTACAGCTGGGGCCCGGAACGCATCAGCTCTGGCGCCTACTTCGTCCTCGGCGACAATCGCAACAACTCCAGCGACTCCCATGTCTGGGGGCCGGTCCCGCGCGACAACATCATCGGCAAGGCCTGGTTGTCCTACTGGCCCTTCGATCAGTTCGGCGTTCTGTCGGACTCCGCGTTCGCGTTCGCGGCGCTGCCCTGAGACGACGCCTCCCGCTCGATCGACTCGATCCTCCGGATCCGCAGTTCGGCGGAGTTCAGCAGTGACTCGGCATGCTGCGCGAGAGCGCTGCCCAGTTCGTAGAGCGCGAGCGAGCGCTCGAGCGAGATGTCCGGCGCGTCGAGTTCATCGACGATGCGCGCGAGATGCCGGTAGGTCTCCTCGAACCCGAGTGATGCGAGAAGAACACCATCGACGAGGTGATCGCCCGATTGTCGGTCACTCACGTTCGATCGTCCACTCAGGTTCAGCCAGTGTGCGGGCCCGGATCGCACCCTGGCCCAGGCGGATCACCAGATCGCGCCCGGGCCCGGTGTCCTGCGGCCGACGCACCGTGTGACCGCTCGCGGCGTCGGTCACGATCGAGAAACCGCGCAGGAGAACCTGCCGCGGCCCCAGCGCCTCCAGACGCCCGCGAATACTGGTCAATTCCAGCCTGGAGCGGGCCAGACGCATCTCCATCGATCGCCTTGTGCGTTCGCTCATCTCGCGGCAGCGGAGCCGCTGTCCCGCGACGATGCGAAGGGGTGACCTCCGGTCGAGATGCCCGACGCGATCGCGCACCCGGCGACGCGCCGTGTCGACCGTCACACGGGTGACGGCGCCGAGCCTCCGCGCGAGATAGGAGACTTCGGCAAGCAGCGCGACTCGATCGGGAACCGCCATCTCCGCCGCGACCGATGGCGTCGCTGCCCGATGATCCGCCACGAGATCGGCGATTGTGTGGTCGACCTCGTGGCCGATTCCGCTGATCACGGGCACCGGTGCACGAAAGATCGCCCATGCGACCGACTCCTCATTGAAGGCGGAGAGGTCCTCGACGGCTCCGCCGCCGCGCGACACGATGATCACGTCCAGCTCGGGAACCGCGTCCAAGCGCTGGAGCGCGCGGACGATCTGTGTGGGCGCATCATCCCCCTGCACCGTAGCCGGAGAGAAGACGATCTCCGCTGCAGGGTAACGGCGCGCGATGACCGTCTCGATATCGCGGCGCGCCGCCCCGTCAGGGGAGGTGACGACACCAACCCGTCGCGGGAAACGCGGCAGCGCGCGCTTGCGCGAGGGGGCAAAAAGACCCTGCTCAGCCAGCCGAGCGCGCAGTTCCTCGAGACGACGGATGTCCAGTCCGGTCCCCGCCGCGCGCACCGCCCGTGCCAGCATCTGTAGCGCGCCACGCGCCTCGTAGACCTCCACGCGCCCGTGCACCAGGACCTGCTGACCATCGCGCGGAAGGGGGAGGTTGCGCGGTATGTGGCGGACGAACCAGGCACACGTCATCTGCGCCGTGGCGTCCTTCAAGGTGAAGTAACAATGACCTGCCGCGGTCTGACGGAAGCCACTGATCTCGCCCTCGATCCAGATGCTCTGGAGCGACTCGTCCAGCGCGACGACATCGCGCAGGTAGGCGACGATCTGAGAGACTGGATAGACCCGCACGGACTCAGATGCTCACGACATTCGGAGTTCGTGTCAGGATGGCGCACCCGCTGTCCGTCACCTGCACCAGTTCCTCGTGGCGTATTCCGCCCCACTCGGGACGGTAGATGCCGGGCTCGACACTCGTGATCATCCCTCGGGCGAGGACATCGCCAGATGTCCGCGAGAGTCGGGGACCCTCGTGGATCATCAGGCCGACGCCATGTCCCAGGCTGTGGGTGAAGAGGTCGGCCAGGCCGTGCTCGGCCAGGTGGTCGCGCGCCGCGGCGTCGCACTCACGACCCGTCTTGCCGGTTGCGACTGTCTCCAGCGCGCGCTTCTGGGCATCCATTGTCGCCTGCCAGAGCCGGCGGTATTCGTCATCGGGTCGGCCGAGGACGAACGAGCGCGTGATATCGGAGCAGTAGCCATCGACGCGCGCGCCGATATCGATCCAGATCGGCGCTCCGGTCCCGAGCCGCGTATCACCGGGCTTGTGGTGCGGCACCGCGGAGTGGATCCCGGCGGCCACGCCCACCTCGAAGGCGACGCCCTCGGAACCACGCGTGCGCATGTGCGCCTCGAGAAACCAGGCGGCCTCCCGTTCGGTCATCTCTGGCCTGATCTCGGCAAACAGCCCCGTGAGCGCCGCGTCGGAAAGAGCGACGGCGCGAACGATCGCCGCCACCTCGCCCTCATCCTTGATCGCACGAAGCGGCTCGACCAGATCCGCAACGTCGACCAGAGCGGCCCATCCGGCCAGAGCTTCGGTGAGATCAGCGTGATTCTGGAAGGTGAACCACCCTCGTTCGAAGCCGACACGGCGCGCGCCGGCTTGCCGCACAAGGTCGGCGAATGTCTCGTGCACCCGATTCGCGGCGAGGACGACGCGTACACCGTCCACCTCGTGGATCGCCTCCCCGTAGTACAGGGGTGATGTGACGAGCGCCGCGTCATTCGCAGCCACGAACACCCACCCGGCATGAGCCGACGGTGAGGCATCGGAGGCGGAGACATGGGAGACCCACCGGCGATTCGCGGGGTGGCTGATCAGGACCGCGTCGACGCCAGCTTCGCCGAGCCGCTGTTGCACCGCGCGCACTCGTTCCACGCCCATCGCTCTGCCGGCCTCCTCGAATTGACGCGAAGCTTACCTATCCGGGCACGACATAGTTCATGCCACCGGCGCGGCGGATGCGTCCCTGCAACTCGAGCATCGTCAGGCGCGCCGCGATATCGTGCACGGGGCGATCCAGGAGCCGCGCCAGCTCATCCGTATTCAGCGGCTGTTCGCTGAGGCGGGCGATGAGTTCGCGGTCCTCCGGTGCCAGGGCGCCGCCGTGGGCCGATGCCGCCACCGATCCCTGCGTCCCGATACCCAGCGCATCGAGCACGTCCGAGGCGGACAGGACCAGGCGGGCGCCATCCTGAATCAGTCGGTTCGCGCCGAGACTGCGTGGTGAGAAGGCCGGTCCGGGGATCGCCAGCACGTCGCGTCCCTGGTCGTTGGCGAAGTTCGCGGTGATCAGAGCGCCACTCTTCTCGCCGGCTTCGATCACGAGGGTGGCCTGACAGAGCCCGGCGATGATGCGATTGCGGGCCGGAAAGTTCGTCGCCTCGGGCTTGATGCCGAGACCGTGTTCGGTAACCGCCGCGCCGGTGCGGAATAGCTCGGCCGCGAGCACGCGATTCTCTGGCGGGTAGATCACATCGAGCCCACAGGCGAACACGGCGACCGTCGTGCCACCGGCGTCCAGAGCGGCGCGGTGCGCGGCCGTGTCGATCCCGCGCGCGAAGCCGCTCACGATCACCACTCCCGCGGCGGCCACATCCCGCATCAGACTCGCGGTCATCGACTTGCCATAGGCGGTCGCGTGCCTGGTCCCGACGACGGCGAGCCAGGGCCGATCGAACGCCGGAAGCGCCCCTCGTACGAACAGGATTGGCGGAGCGCCGGGTGCCTCGCGCAGTAGCGGCGGATACTCCGGAGCGTCCCACGGCAGCCCCGCCACCCCGGCGGCACGCAGGCGACGGAGTTCGCCCTCGCCATCGAAGGTCGCACGGACGGAGAGGAGGGCATCGGCGTGGGATGCGCCGAGGCCGGCGGAGATCAACGCGTGGCGGCTGGCAGACCAGGCGGCTTCGACCGAACCGAAGGCGTCGATCAAGCGACGGAGTCGGACGATTCCGATGCCGGGGACCCGGTTGAACCCGATCCAGAACGGAAGAGCATTCATCGGGTCGGAGCGCGTTACGGGGTCACCTCATCGGACTGAAAGGCATCGTGCAGCGTCGCGACCGCATCGCCGACGCGTTTGGCCTCGACGATGCAGGTGATCCGAATCTCCGAGGTCGTGATCATCTCGATGTTGATCCCCTGATTGGCCAGCGCGCGGAACATCCTGGCGGCATAGCCGGGTGCGTGCTGCATTCCCGTCCCAACGATCGAGACCTTCGCCCATCCTTCGCTGGCGAGGACGGACTGCGCACCGATCTCCTTCGCCACCGGCTCGATCGCGCGCACGGTGCGCCCAAGGTCGCCGCGGCTCACCGTGAACGAGAGATCGGTCACGCCGTGGGAGCTGGCGTTCTGGACGATCACGTCCACGCTTATCCCCAGCGAGGCCAGCGGCTCGAAGAGCGCCGCTGAGATCCCCGGTCGATCG
>CAZHZF010000041.1:0-27652 GCA_964536925.1 uncultured Dehalococcoidales bacterium
CTTCTGTCAAGCCCACACGCTCACCCGATTTACACCACGTCCGGGGACACTACCCTGGATTCCGTGGGACACCCACGCCCGTCCGGGGCTCCGCCCCGGCACCCCGCCCGCGACGCCGCCACCGAGAGACGGCTCCGTCGAGCGCGGGCGCGATCAAGGTCGTCACACGATCGCCGGCCTCGCCATGGATCGACCCCTCCCCGGCCCTCCCCTGTCTCAGGGGAGTGAGTTGGGCTGGATTCCGTGGGACACCCACGCCCGTTCGGGGCTCCGCCCCGGCACCCCGCCCGCGACGCCGCCACCGAGAGACGGCTCCGTCGAGCGCGGGCGCGATCAAGGTCGTCACACGATCGCCGGCCTCGCCATGGATCGACCCCTCCCCGGCCCTCCCCTGTCTCAGGGGAGTGAGAGGGTCGCCGGGAGCGCCCCGTGATCCCCCGGGTGCCGCGGGTCGGTCCGACGTACGCCGTGACGATGGGGTTGGCGCTTCTCCTGGCGTTCGGGCCGGGGCTGGGGCTCGGCCTGACGATGGTCGTCGTCTACGGCTTCGGAGTCCCCCTCGTTCTGCCCTGGCCGGCGCTCGCGCAGATCCACGGCCTGACGCAACTGTTCGGGTTCGTCCCGCTCTTCGTGCTGGCCACGGCGACCCAATTGCTGCCGCGCTTCTTCGCGGTGCCTCTCGAACGCCCGGGCCTGATCGCGCTGGCGGCCGGCCTCATCGCCTCGTCGAGCCTGGCGCGCTGGGCGCAGCCGTTCGCGCCGTTCCCCGGGCGAGAGGCGCTGCTCGTCTGGTCCGGCGTCGCGCTTGTGGGAGGGATCGGCCTGGCGGTCTGGCGGATCGTCGATCTGCGCCGCCGATCGATCCAGCCGACCTCCGGTGCGACCGCGGCGTGGGAGCGGTTCCTCATCGTGGGCGCGGGGTCGCTCGCGGCGGCCGCGCTACTGAATGCTGTGGCGATCGTGGATCTTGTGGACGGCGCGGCGATTGTGCCCACGGCGCGGGCCGAGGCGATCGCCCACCTTCTGCTCATGGGATTCGCCCTCGGCCTCATCCTCGCGATCGCCTCGCGTGTGCTCCACCGGATGCTGCTCGTCCGCGCGCATCCCGGTCTGGCGGGTGCGGTGCCCCATCTGGCAGCGCTGTATGGCGTGTCGGTGGCCGGCGTCGCGCTCGGCTGGCTCTTCGATAGCGTCATCGCGCGCATCGTTGGCCTCCTGGTGCAGACGAGCGTCCTCGCGGTCTGGCTCTACCTCATCGGCCTCTACGGTCCGGCGGCGCGCGAGTCGAACACGCCGGAGGTCACCGGTCCAACACGGCGGTGGTTCCGCTTCGCGTTCGGCCTGCTCCTGCTCGGCGCGCTCATCACTCTGTGGGGGCACGTGCGCGCGGCGTTCGGCGACGCACTGCCCGAGGCGGCCGTCCTCTCCGCGGGCCGCCACGCCGCGGCGCAGGGCTTCCTTCTCATCGTGATGGTCGTGATGGGCGGTCGCCTGTTGCCTCACTTCGCGACGACCGTCGCCCGCCACCGCTGGTTACTCGAGAGCGCGGTGGCCCTCCTCGCCCTGGGCGCGCTCCTGCGCACGATCCCGGAATCGATCGCCGGGTATCAGGGGATCAGCGGCCCACTCATCGCGCTGGGTGGCGGGTTCAGCTACCTGGGATTCAGCGTCGCGGCGCTGCCGCTGGCGTGGTCGCTCATCGCGGCGCGGCGGACGTAGAGGGCGACCCGGCTACTCCCAGACCATCCCCTCGCCGCGGACGATCCGCGCGCGGACCTCGTAGGCGCCGGGATGCTCGACGGGCAGGCCCCCCTCTTCGATCATCCGGGCGAGGGGGTTGACGCGGGTCTTGAGGGGCAGTTCGATCCGTTGCTTCCGGCGCGCCGACTCGTAGAGCGCCATCATGACTTCCTGGGCCGCGTAGCCGTTCCGGGCATCGGAGATGGGCTGCGCCTCCTTGCCATCGAGCACGCGCACCACCTCGGCGGCCTGCCGCGCCCACGCGTCCTCCCACGGCTCGTCGACTGTTTTCCAGCCGGCGCCGGCGGCGCTGAGGTAGCGGACGGTGCCCCACTCATCGTTGTACTTCGCGGAGGACCCCTCCGGCTGCCACATCGCGCCATCGGTCCGCCACTGATCGGCCGGCGGCCGCCCGGTGGAGAGTTCGATGATGCCGTCGGTGCCGATGACACGGGCGCCCTGGCCGAGGCGGTTGCTGAGTTTGAGCGCGCCCATGATCAGAATCGTCGCGCCGTTCTCGCACCCAACGACGCCGAGGCAGGCATCCTCCGCCGGGAAGCCCCGCTCCATCCGCTCGGTGGTGCGCTCGACGGCGCCCATCACCCATTGCGCCCGCGGCTCGTCCATCAGGAAGAGCGCCAGACGCACGTTGTGCGAGTTCGTGTTCAGAAGGTTGCCGCCGTCGTCGCACACGATCTGGATGACCTTGCCGATCGCCCCATCGCGGATCAACTGGCGCGCCTTCGTCCAGGTCGGGTGGTGCGGGCGCTGGAACGCGATGAAGAGGCGCACGTCGTTCCGCTGACAGGCGACCATCATCCGGTCGGCGTCGCCCATGCTGAGCGCCATCGGTTTCTGGCAGAGGATCGCCTTCGGCCGGCGCGCCGCGGCAGCGACCACCATCTCGGCGTGCTGGCCGTGCCAGGAGCAGACGTCCACGATGTCCGGCCGCTCCTTGTCGAGCATCTCGCGGTAATCGGCGTACCGCTTCTCGGGCGGTACTCCGAAGAAGTCACCGAACTCCCGGCGGGCATCGGGATGAGAATCGGCGATCGCACCGATCGCGACCGGCGTGCCCGGCACGTTCTGCCATGCGCGGGCGTGGACGCGGGCAATGTTGCCGCAGGCGATGATGGCGGTGCGGTACCTGGCCACGATTCCCCTCATCGCGGGGATCGCGCCCCGCGGCGGGCGATTCTACTCCCGCGTCCGCGGTCGTTCCGGCGCCGTCAGGACCGCGGGCGTCTCGCCCGCCTCCGTCGCGCCGCCCACGAGCACCAGCGGCGACGGACGGGTACAGCCCTCGCCCGCGCCAGCGGGAGAGGGTGGAGCGAAGCGGAGGGTGAGGGCCGGTGCCGGTCTGGCGGGGGTGGGTCGCCTCAGCGCTGGTGGATCGCCTCAGGCGCGGTGGAGACGCCCCTCACCCTGGCCCTCTCCCACGGGGAGAGGGGAAGCCGGCGTCGCCCAGCGCGGCGGATGCGGGGCGAGGGAGAAGCCGCCGTTGGCCCCCGCGGTCAGGCGATGAGGCGATGCCCCTCGTCGTACAGGCCCTGCAAAGCGCTGGCCCAGGCCGCATCCTCGGAGACGAGGCGGGGCCGGCTGGCACCCTGGACCTCTCCCTCGGGGACGTCGGCGCTCGAACCGCCGACATACGTGCCGTCGCCGAAGACGGTCACCTGATTCTTGCCGGCAACGAACGTTATGGAGACAGGGGTGCGGCGTCCCTCCGGGTTGAAGAGGAATCTCTGCACGCGTCGGAGATACAGGGCGTTGTTCTCGCCGGTCGCGGCGTGCCGCCCGCGCGGAGCCACGACGAGTTCGGTCTTCTGCCAGCCGGGGATGGTGATGGCCGTCCACGGCGCCACATCGAGTTCGACCGCAACGCGCGGTGTCAACCGGTAGATCCAGTTGCGCCCAAGGTGCGTGGCAAGGGCGGAGAGGGTGATCGCGTCCCAGGGCCACTCAAGAGGGGGCATCTGCGGCGCGCATCCTAGCAGCCGACCTGGCGAGCGTCAACACGCTGGGTGGCGCATGCGGGTGGCGCTTATGGGTGCCGCGGCCGCCCGCGGCGACAGTATATTCGCACCGTTATGGTCGAGGAGGAAGCGCTGCTCGCGGCCATGCGCCGCGAGGGCGGCCGTCTGACCGCCCAGCGTCGGGCGATCGTCGCGGTCGTCGCGCGGGCCGACGGCCATCTCTCGGTCGACCGCGTCCTCCGCGATGCGGCCGCACGTCAGCCGGGGGTCAACCGCTCCACAGTGTATCGGACGCTGACCCTTCTGGAGCGGCTGGGTTTCCTCTCTCACCACCACGATGCGGCGGGGATCACCTATCACCACGCCCACGAGACGGCGCACCTCCATCTCACCTGCCTCGCCTGCGACCACGCGCGGGCGATCGACGATCTCGCCCTCGCCGAGCCGCTCGTCGCCGCGCTCCGCGACCGCCATGGGTTCGAGATCAACCTGGCGCACTCGACGCTGTTTGGCGTCTGCGCGGCGTGCGCGCGCGCCGGCCATCGCCCCACCGACCACCACCGCCACGAGGCGCCGGCCTTCCCCGATCACCACGGCGCGGAGGACTGAGACGCCGGCGAATCCGGGTCAGGGCAGCGCCGGCAGGACCTCCCGCGCGAGTCGGGTCATCGACCGATGCCACCGGTCGCCGGGGACCCATTCATGCCCGATGACGAGGAGCGTGCCGAACCCGCCCACGTCGTCGTAGAGCTTCCGAAGTTTCGCGGTCACCTCGGCGACGTCGCCGACGATCCAGAGATTCTCGGCCAGGTATTCGGGCGTGACGGCATCATCGGGCATCGCCGGGTCGATCTTCGGCCCCATCATCGTGTTCGTGCGGCGCAGGATGGGCAGGAAGTACTCGCGCCAGTCGCGGCCGAGCACGCCATCGATCACGTCGCGACGCGCCTGCTCGGGCGTATCCCCGACATACACATCGCGGCAGATGCGCCAGGTGGCACGATCGACCGGACGGTTCACCCGCGCGGCGGCCTCGGTGTAGGTCTTCCAGTGCATCTGCAGGACGGGCGTGGTGACGACGTTGATGCTCATGGGGATCCACCCGCGCTCGCCGGCGAGGGTGAGCATATCGGACTTCGGGCCGATCCCGGCCACGCCGATGGGCGGGTGCGGCTTCTGATAGGGCTTCATGTGCAGGCGAATGCCGATCTCGCTATCGCGCTTCGGCACGCGGTACCGCCACCGGGCGTGATCGCGCAGGCCCGGCGCCGGATCGCCCCAGAGATAGAGGATCTCGTCGAGAACCTCGCGGGTGATGCCGCGCTGGGCGAGCGAGGCGGGGTCGAGGTCGAGCACCTCGAAATCGCCGGGGAAACCTCCCGAGCCGATGCCCCAGTAGAAACGGCCGCGGGCCATCTGATCGAGTTGCGCGATCCTCTGCGCGAGCATCAGGGGGCTGTGGTTTGGCAGGCAGTTGACGCCCGTGCCGAAGACGATCTTCGACGTGCGGGCGAGCGCCTGGGCGATGAAGAGGTCCGGTGCCGGGATGTTCTCCCACTCCGAACTGATGTGCTCGCCGATCCACGCCTCGGTGAAACCCAACTGCTCCAAAGCGATCACCTGCGCGAGATCCATCTCGAGGCTGGCGGCCGTATCGGCCCCCGGTGGGTGGAGCGGCATGGTGAAATAGCCGGCCTTCATCGGCGTGATCCTCCGGACGCGTCGGTGGGGCGAGGATACCTGTTTTGGGCGCGAGGCGAGCCAGGGGTAGCGCCGGACGAGCGGTCGCTGCCGCCTGCATCCCGTCGGCGCCAGCGACACCGCCCTGAAGCAAACGGATCGGGCACAGGTCGTACGCGCGGGTTTTCTGCAACGTGATGCAATAACATCAATATCTCAGGAGGAAGGCCGTGCCGACGCCCGCGACGATGCTTCTCCACATCCCCGATGGCTTCCTCAGCGTGGGCGTAGCGCTGGCGTGCTGGGTCGCGATGGTGCTGGTGCAGGGCGTGGCCTCCCGCCGCGCACTCGACGTGCGATTCGAGGGCCGGGCGCCGCTCCTGGGCGTCATGGCGGCTTTCATCTTCGCGGCGCAGATGATCAACTTCCCGGTCGCCGGGGGGACATCGGGTCATCTACTGGGGGGCACACTCGCCGCGATCGCGCTGGGTCCCTGGCCGGCCATGCTGGTGATGGCCGCGGTGATCGGTACGCAGGCGGTGCTGTTCCAGGACGGCGGCATCCTGGCGTTGGGTGCCAACATCCTCAACATGGGCATCGCGACCGTCGCGATCGGGTACGGCGTTTACCGTCCGTTCGCCGGCGCATCGCGACCGGTCCGGCTCGGCGCGGCGGCGATGGGCGCGTGGCTCTCCGTTGTGGCCTCTGCGGCGCTCACCGCGATCCAGCTTGCCGCGAGCGGGACAGTCGCGTTCGCCCTGGTGATGCCCGCCATGGTCGGCGTCCACGCCTTCATCGGGCTCGGCGAGGCGCTCATCACCGTCGCGGCGCTGTCCTTCGTTCTGTCAACCCGGCCGGATCTCATCGACGCTTCCGCGGCAGCCGGTGGACGCATGTGGTCTGTGGTCGGTGTCGGCATCGCTCTGTGCGTCGCGGCGCTCTCGCCACTCGCCTCCGCGGCTCCGGATGGCCTGGAACGGGTTGCCGAGGATCTGGGATTCTCCGGATCGGCGACAGGAGCACCGTTCGTGCTGCTCGGTGACTACGTGGTTCCGGGCGTGGAGGATCCGGCCATCGCGACGATCCTTGCGGGTGCTCTGGGGGTGGCGGTCGTACTGGGGTTCGCGATCGCCGCGAGTCGACTCCGGCGCCGGGAGCCGGCGCCCGGCTGACCGAGGCGGTGCACGTTCACGCTCTGGACCGGTTCGAGGCACGAGATAGCGCGCTCCATCGCCTCGATCCACGTCTCAAGGTCGTCCTGACTCTCGCGGTCGTCCTCTCGAACGCGGCCCTCCCGGACGGCTCCTGGCTGGCGATGGGGTGCATGCAGGCGCTCCTCGCGATCGCGGCGATGGCGAGCGGCCTCCGGCCCTGGTACGCGGTCGTGCGGTCGGCGGTGGCGCTGCCCTTTATGCTCGCGGCGACGACGGTCGCGTTCGTCACGCCCGGGACGCCCCTGGTGGAGATCGCCCTCGGCCCGTGGGTTCTGGCCCCGACCGGCGAGGGACTTACGAGACTGGCCAGCATCGTCCTCCGTGCGCTGCTCTCGGTGCAGGTCGCGATCCTCCTCACCGCGAGCACCCGCGCGCCGGATCTCCTGCACGCCCTCGGCCACCTCGGCGTCCCGCCGCCGCTCGTGTCCGTCGTGGCACTGATGATCCGCTACCTCGCGGTCCTCGTCGAGGAGGCGCAGCGGTTGATGCGCGGTCGGCTGAGCCGGAGCGCGGCCGGCCCGGGCGGATCGGGCGGGTCGGTCCTCTGGCGAGCGAGAACCGCCGGATCGATGGTCGGGCAACTCTTCCTCCGCTCGTACGAGAGGAGCGAGCGGGTGCACCAGGCGATGCTGGCGCGCGGGATGGATGGGCGACATCTGACCCTCTACGGTCACGTGGTGCGAGGAAACGATCGCGTCGTGGCGTTCGTCACGATCGTGGGACTCCTCGCGGTCCAGGTCGTCGCGCGGGTAGCCGGGGTGCCGTGAACGCCACGCCGGTGCTGGAGGTCGCCCATCTCCGCTACGCGTACCCCGACGGCCACGTCGCGATCGACGACGTGTCTCTCGCCCTGCGTCGGGGCGAGAAGGTCGCACTGGTCGGGCCGAACGGCGCGGGGAAGAGCACGTTGATGCTCACCCTGAACGGCGTGCTGTCGCCGCCGCCGGGGACCGTGCGCGTCGCCGGGCTGGAGGTGGCGCCACCCAACCTATCGACGATCCGGGCTCGCGTCGGTCTCGTGTTCCAGAATCCGGACGATCAGTTGTTCTCGCCCACGGTGCGCGATGATGTCGCGTTCGGTCCCCTCCACATGAATCTTGCCGCGCTGGATGTGCGCGCACGTGTGGCGCGAGCCCTGGATCAGGTGGGGATGGGCGCATATGCCGATCGGCTCTCTCACCACCTGAGCGTGGGAGAGAAGAAGCGCATCGCCATCGCCACCGTGCTTGCCATGGACCCGGAGATCCTCGTATTCGACGAGCCGACCGCGGGCCTCGATCCGCGTGGGCGCCGACAGTTGATCGATCTCATGACACGCCTACCGCAGACTATGCTCGTCTCGAGTCACGACATGCGCTTCGTGGCGACCGCCTTCACCCGCGTGATCGTGGTCGATCGCGGGAGGATCGTGGCGGACGGCCCCACCGCAGAAGTGATGGCCGACGAGGCGTTCCTCGTCGCCCACGGGCTCGAGCGAGGGTGAGGCCGCCCGCGCATCCATGAACGAGACCTTCGCCGTCCTCGCGGACGTGCACGGCAATCTCGAGGCGCTGGACGTGGTGCTGGCCGACGCGCGAGCGCACGGGGCTGCCTCGTTCGTGGTTGCGGGTGACCTCAGCGGCTTTGGAGGGGACCCCGATGGATGCCTGGATCGCCTGATCGCAACGAATGCGAGGATGGTGCGCGGCAATCACGAGGCGGACTACGTCGCCCGGTTCGGGCCCGGAATGCCGGCGGAATGGCGTACCGGGCCGCGCTGGGCGGGGCTTCGCTGGAACATGGAGCGCCTGGGGACGACGCGGAGGCGGTACCTGGCCGATCTGCCGGACCGACTCGAACTGGAGGGACGCGCCGCGGTGATGCATGCGTCGCCCCGCGGGATCCGCGCCGGTGCGTTGCCGGCGATGTCCGACGACCTGCTCGAGGAGATGTTCTCGACCGAGCCACTGCGGATCGCGTTCGTCGGCCACACGCATCGCGCCTTCGACCGGCGCCTGCCCTCGGGCCGGCGAATCGTGAACGCAGGATCGGTCGGACTTCCCCTCGATGGCGATCCCCGGGCCGCGTACGCGATCGTCGTTCCGCGCGACGATGACTGGCAGATCGACCTGCGCCGCGTGGAGTACCCGATCGAACGCGCCATCGCACGGGCGCGGATACAGGCACCGGAGGTCGCCGACGAGGTCCTCGCCCTGTTCGAGCGGACGATGCGAACAGGCCGGGACCACGTGGGGCCGGCTTTCCGCGCGGCACGGGAGGCGCCCGACGACGCATTCCTGAGCGTGCTTGCGGCGTATCTGCGCGCACAGGGGTAGAAGTGCGGGAGATACCGGATCTCCACCTGCCTACGTTCAGCGAGTGGGTGGCGCTGCTCGGCGGTCTCTACGACCGATGGGGGTACGCGATCGTGCCGATCGCGGCGGCGCTCGAGAACACCTTCATCCTGAATCTGTTCTTTCCGGGCGGGACGATCCTCATCCTGGGCGGCGTGTACGCGCGCATCGGCCACCTCGATCTCGCCGTCGTCATCGTGCTCGGGTGGCTGGGAACGTTCCTGGGGGCCTCATTCGACTACTGGGTCGGCCGCGGCGGAGGACGCGGCCCCCTCGCGCGCCTGCTGGCCCATCCGCGCGTCGCGCCGCCTCTCGCGCACGCTGGAGCGCTTCTCGCCCGATACGGATTCCTCGCCTTCGTCGGCGGTCACTTCACCAGCCACACGCGCTCGGTCATCGCGATCGCGGCGGCACTATCCGGTATCCCGCCGGGGCGATTCATGCTCTACGAACTGCCGGCCGCGTTCATCTGGTCGACCACCTACGTCGTCGGCGGGTACCTCCTGGCCGACCAACTCCACGTCTTCGAGGAGTTTCTGAACCGGTTCGGCTGGTATGTCGCCATGGCGCTGATCGCATTCTTCGGCTGGCAGACCTGGCGTCTGCTCCGCGGTGGTCAGAAGACCGGCGTCGGGTAGGCCATCGCCGCGACAACATCAGACTCTGTCGCCGCGAGCGCCTGATCGAGGACGCTGGCGATGAACGCCTCGCCGACATCCTGCGCCGCGGGGTCGACGAGCGCCCACCGCGCCATCCCCGCGAGGAGCGGGAGCGCCTCCACCGCGCCGCTGTAGACGGGCTGACCCTCGATCGTGAGTGAGGCGAGGGCAGCCGTGTCGATGAGGATCCGCAGCATCCGTTCAACCCGGACAGCCTCGGCGAAGGCGAAACCTGGCGCCGCCTCGATCTGCGCGCGGTACACCCCCTCGGCCTGCACTCGCACCGCGTCCAGGTCGACGGGATCGACCGGCTGGCTCGCGATGGCGCGCTCGAGCAGGATGCGCGAGGCGGTCGCGATATCGTGCTCGTGGGGTGGGGACGACCGCGGGGCGATTCCGGGCAGCAACGACGGATCGGCGCCCTCACCCCGGTACAGTCGCTGTAGTGTCTCCAGCGAGCCGTCCACCGCGTGACCGGCCGGATCGGTAAGGCCAAAGATCTCGTCGACCGCCTCAGGTCCGTTCGTCGCCCACACGTACGGCGCGGCGCCGAGCACGAGGTCGTCGCGCCCGCGGATGATCTCCCACAACGCCTGGAAGCCCCTCGGCCGACCCTGCGGCGACAGGCCCGCGGGCGCGTACTCCGAGATGAGGATCGGGACGTCGAACGCGTGATCGGTCCATCCGGCGAGGACCTCGGCGATGCGCGGCGTGTAGAAGTTCATCCCGAAGATGAATTGCTCGGGAGCGAGATCGGCGGCCGCGAACGCATCGCGGAAATAGCCCACGCGCACGTCCTCGGCTTCTCGGTAGATCACGGGGCGGGTGGAATCGAGTTGGCGGACGAGCGCGTAGGCCTCGACGAAGAACTCCGCAAAGGCGCGGCACTCCTCATCGCTGGAGGTGAGGAGGACCTCGTTGCCGATCCCCCACATCAGGACCGCGGGATGCGCGGCGTACCGGGCCACCCAGCGCGCGATGTCGGCCCGCAGACGCTCTCTGAGCGCGGCATCTGCGTAGTCCCAGGTCTTCCCTAATTCAAAGTGGGCGACGACGCCTATGCCGTTCTCGTAGGCAGCGTCGAGGAAATCACGATCGAATCCGGCCTGGTCCCAACCGATTACGACGTCGATGCCGACAGCCCGCATCTGCGCGAAGTCGCGTCGCAACAGTGCCAGGCGATCGGCCCGATCGAGGCCACGGTGGGTGACGTTGACCCCCATCCCGCGCAGCCAGCGCCGCTCGCCATCGATCGCCAGCGCGAAGCCCGTTTCGTCGCGGACGACGCGGACGCGTCCCTCCGGTGCGGCGGGGACCCACGCGGCGGCCGGGAGATCGGCCGCGGACACAGTGGTGGGGATGAGCACCGCGAAGACGAGGAACAGGTGCAGCAGTCTTCGCATCGAGCGCATCGGAACCGTACCCGGCGCCCTCGCGCGAACGCACACATTGTTGAGGGATCGCTCCCTCACCCATTCGGCGGATTCGGTCAGACCGCGACAGCGACCTCCTCGCGTTCGACCGCCTCGACGAAGGGAGCGGGCGGGATCTCGACGATGAACTCACAGCCCCGACCGAGCTCCGAGATCACGCGCACGGTGCCGCCGTGCGCCTCCGCGATCTGGCGGACGATCGCAAGACCCAGCCCGGTACCGCCCACGCTGCGCGTGCGCGCCCGGTCGACGCGGTAGAAGCGATCGAAGATCCGTGTGTGGTGCTCCGGCGCGATGCCGATGCCGGTGTCCTTGACCGAGAGTTCAACCGACCCGGGCAGCGCACGGACGGAGACGACGATCGAACCGGGTGGCGGCGTGTAGCGGATAGCGTTCTCGACGAGGTTGGCCAGCAACTGGCGCAGGCGATCCCGGTCGCCCATGACCGCCGCGGCATCCAGAACTCCGGCCCGGAGGGTGACGCCGGGGGGCGGCTCCACGCTGCGGAGGGTCGCCCGCGCAACCGCCGCACAGTCGACCCGAGAGCGCGCGATCGCGTCCGGCGTATTGACCTCGGTGAGAAACAGCAGATCGGCGACGAGGCGCGTCATGCGCTCGACCTCATCGCGCGCCTCGCGCAGGCAGGCGACGCGCTCTTCGGGCGGGAGGTCGAATGCGAGCAGATCCAGGTTCGCGCGCACGACGGTCAAGGGATTGCGCAGTTCGTGGGACGTGTCGGCGACGAACTCCCGCTGGCGTGAGAAGGCGACGCGCAAGCGCTTGAGCATCTCATCGAAGGTGGCGGCCAGAAGGCCGATCTCGTCGCGTCGCCCGGTCCGCGGTAGGGCGACCTCGCTCAGTTCGCGTGTGGGATCGAAGACCATCTCGCGGGTGACCCGCGTGAGGTCGTTCACCTGGGCGAGCGCGCGCGCGGCCAGAACCCAACCACCGGCGAGGGAGAGGATCACGCCCACGATCCCGACGATGACGAGCAGTTGTTCGAAGCGACCGAGGAAGGAATCGAGCAGGCGGAGCGACGCCGCGACGCGGATCGCGCCGATCGTCTGGCCGTCGGCGACGAGAGGGCGCGTCAGCACGCGCAGGCGTGCCTCGCCGCCGGGCAGGATCGTCAGGTCTGGCTGGCTCTGCAGCGCCAGGGCAACCGCCCAGTCGTCCTTCGGCAGGCCGTCGGCGGTGATATTCGACGAGGTCGCGAGGAGGTTGCCGGAGGGGCCGTAGACCTGGACGTAGACGCCCGGCGCGGCGAACTCCTCGACCGACGAGACCGTCATCTGCCAGGGCGCGGGCGGCTCGGTCAACTCCTGATCGGGCGAGTACGCGATCTGCCGCTCGATGTGCGCCGCGCGCTCGCGCAGCGCCTGATCGACATCGCGCAGGAGCGCCTCGCGCATGGTCGCGTTGGTGATGTAGGCGGCGACGCCCAGGGTCACCGTCACGAGGCCGGCGGACCACAGCGCCATCCGCAGGCGAATCGGTATCGCGGTCTCCCACCACTGCATCTCAGGGCTCCCTCAGCGCGTAACCCACCCCGCGGACGGTCTGAATCAGGCGGGGCTCTCCCTCGGCCTCCAGTTTTTCGCGCAGGCGCATCACCACGACATCGATGACATTCGACTCCGCGGCGGTCTCCGCGCCCCAGACGCGCTCGAAGATCGACTCGCGACTGAAGACCTGCCGTGTATGGCGGATAAGGAACTCGAGCAGGTCGTACTCGCGCGTGGTGAGTTCGATCACCCGATCGCCACGCCGCACCTCGCGCGTACTCGGCGTAACGGTGAGGTCAGCGCACCGTAGCTGCTCTTCACCCTCCTCGCGGGTGCGCCGCAGAAGAGCGCGGATACGAGCCAGCAGTTCGTCGAACGCGAATGGCTTGACGACGTAATCGTCGGCACCCGCATCCAGTCCCGCGACCCGGTCGGGGACGCGATCGCGCGCGGTGAGCAGCAGGATCGGCAGGTGGCGATGGCTGGCGCGCAGACGCCGGCAGACATCCACGCCGTCGAGTCCGGGCAGCATCACATCGAGGATGACCAGGTCGGGCGCCCGCGCCCCGGCGGTGTGGAGAGCGCTCTCCCCCGTATCTGCCTCGTCCACGTCGTACCCGGCGAAGACCAGGCCACGGCGCAGCACGTTCACCACGTTCCGGTCGTCGTCGACGACGAGGATCCGGGCGCGCTCCACACTCCTAGTCTACGCGCACCTCTCACGTGGGTGGCACCAACTAATACGTGCGGCGCATCCTGCGTCCGCCAGAATCAGGATCGATGGCAAACTCGGGCGACCGCGAACAGGGCGTGCGCCGCATCATCTGGATCGGCCTGATCGCGCTGGCGCTCCTCGTCGTCGCGCTCCTCCTGCGCGCGAGGATCGGGATCGACGTGCTGGCCTTCCAGCAGTTCCTGCGCGATCTCGGACCGATCGCCCCGGTGGGGTACGTCGTCATTTACGCCCTCCAGGTCATCGCCGCGCCGGTTCCCGGCCTGCCGTTTGGTGCCGCGGCCGGACTCGCCTTCGGCCTCATGCCCGCGCTCGCGCTCGGCTTCCTCGGCCTCTCGATCGGCGTCGTCATCGCGACCTGGCTCGGGCGCCGGTACGGATACCGGGTCATCGAGCGGATTTTCGGCCGATGGCTGGTCGAACGCTGGGAGAGCTACCGGTTCATCGACTCACCCGTGCTCTGGCTGATCGTCTTCCTCGCGCCATCGCCGGACCTCATCCTGTTCATCGCCGGAATGTCGCGGATCCCCATGCGCGTGCTCGTGCCGGTGGGGGTGATCGGCCGCGCCCCGGCGATGGTGATCGCGACCGTGTACGGGGTGGGACTGGCGGAGAGTGGACCGGAACTGCTTATCGGGGCGACGGTCGCGGGGTTCCTCTTCGGCTGCCTGGCGTTCGTCGTCCAGCGCTATCTGCCCCGGCCGGAGCGCCCGATCCCGGCGCCGGAGAATCCGGACTGACGTTCAGGCCGCGGCGGTGACGCGCTTGACGAAAGCGAGCGCGGACGGTGGCCCGATCTCCCGGAAACGGCGTGCGATGTCCTGTGCCGCCCGTTCCGCCGATTCGAAACTGGCCAGGTACTCGCGAAAGGAGCCGAACTCGATCTGAATCATCAGCAGTTCGCCCGCGTTCTCGATCGTCCCCTCGATCTTGCGCAGGTTGCGCACGATCTCTGGATCGGACATCAGCCGATCGACATCATCGGGGATGTAATCGCTCACATCCTTGACGTTGAAACTGGAGAAGGCGCGGCGGAACCCCGGCCACTTCGCATTGATCACCTGCCAGCTCAGACCGCCCTGAAAGACGGACTTCGTGAGTTCCTCGAAGTACTCGTCGTCGGTCTGCGGCAAGGCCGCTGAGGTTTGCTCCGCCACGGATGTTCCGAACGGGCGGCATTGTATCAATGTTTGCGCCGGTACAATGCCCGGCACCGGGAGGTGCGTGGATGAAGGCAGCCCTGTTCTACGGTGGACGGGACATCCGGGTCGAAGAGGTGGAGACACCGACCCCCGGGCCGGGCGAGGTGCTCGTCGATATCGGCGCGGCCGGCATCTGCGGCTCGGACCTGCACCCCTATCGCGGGGCCAATCCCTGGGGGGCGGCCGGGACGCCATCGGCCCGCCGCGGGGGTCACGAACTCGCCGGTCTTGTGGCGGCACTGGGTGAGGGCGTCACCGGTCTGCATGTCGGCCAGCGCGTCGGGGTGGAGCCGATGCACCTGGTCGGCTGCGGCGCCTGCCGCCAGTGCCGGCGCGGCGATTACCACGTCTGCCCGACGCGAGGGATGCGGCACGGGGCGCGGCACGGCAGCGCCGGCTTCTCCGAGTACGACACGGCCGTCGCGGCGAACATCTTCCCGCTGCCCGACCACGTTTCCCTCGAGGCGGCATCGATGCTCGACGTGTACGCCTGTGGCGTGCACGCGGCGAACCGGATCCCTCTGAAGATGGACGACTACGTGTGCGTCCTGGGGACGGGGCCGATCGGGATGACCGCGGGTCAGGTCGCCCGCGCCGCGGGAGTGCGCAAGGTCATCATGATCGGGCGTCGGGATGAACTCCTCAAGACGGCTCTGGATATTGGCGCGGCGGACGCGGTCGTGAACAATGCGACCGCGAACGTGGCCGAGGCGATCGCCGATCTCACCGGTGGCGAGGGGTGCGACGCGGTGCTCGAGTCGGTGGGGGGAACCGCGGACACGCTGGTCCAGGCGATCGACGCGTGCGCCTTTGGTGGCAAGATCGGCATCATCGGCGCGTTCTGGGGAGACGTGTCGGTCGCCTATCGGTCCGCTAATCGGAAGGAGATCGATCTGCTCTGGTGCAACAGCTACGCCTCGTGGAACGGCGTGCGCGAATATCAGATCGCGCTCGATCTGGTGGCGGAAGGACGCGTCCAGGTCGAACCGCTGATCACCCACCGGTATCCGCTGACGGCGATCGGCGAGGGCTTCCGCGCCGCCGACGATAAGAAGGGTTCGGGCGCGATCAAGGTGGTGATCCAGCCGTAGGGCGCCATCCCGCACGCGCCTCTACAGTTGGTCCGGGCCGGGCGCTGCCGGTGGAGGCTGAGTGATGGTGTGGGTGCTGAGGATCCTGATCGTGCTGCAACTTCTGGTCGGGCTCTCGCTGAGCCGGGGCCTCTTCGGAATGCGCCCGCTGGGGGCGCCGAGCGGTGAGGGCGACATCCACATGCTCATGGGGATCCTGCTCGCTATCGCCGCGATCGCGATCGTGCGCCCGGCGCGCGGCTCCGTTCTGGGATGGATCGGCCGTTTCGCGGCCCTGGTGCCCCTGACGGTCGGACTGCTCGTGCGCTTCGCGGGAATGACCGGCGTGGAGGTCGTGGCGGTCCACATCGTCCTCGGTCTGGCCGCCTTCGGACTGATCGAGATGGCTATGGCCCAGGCCAGACGGGCCGTCGCCACGACCACCGAGAGCGCCGCCCCGACCTGATTCGGGCCGCCGCGTGCCCCTCACGCGGTCAGGATCACCTCTCCACCCTCGACGCGCACGGGGTAGGTCCGCAACCGCACGCGCGGGTAGGCGAGGCAGCGGCCGGTCGTCAGGTCGAACTCGAGGCCATGCCAGGGGCAGGAGATGATCTGCCCATCGAGCCCCCACTCGACGCGGTAGCCCGTCTCGGCGCGGGCCAGGACGGTGCCGCCGACATGCCCCTGGCAGAGCGGCCCGAACTGATGCGTGCAGATGTTCGGCAGCGCGTGGAATGCACCGCCGACGTTGAAGACGCCGATCTCGAGGCGGCCAACGCGCACGACCCGGCGCGCGCCGGGAGGCAGGTCGGCCGCCCGGGCTACAACGTGCTCCGCCACGACGAGATGGACGCCGTGTACTTCGCCGGGACGCGGATGCGCGGCCAGAGTCGCAACGCGTTGAGCCCCATCAACTTCTGCTTGACGAGGTCGGACACGGGCAGGTCGAAGACTGCCCGCGGGTGGTCGAAGTCATGGTGTGGCCAGTCGGAGGCGAACACCGTCTGATCCTCGCCATCGTAGATGCGGATGAGGTCGACGAGGTCGCGTGGATTCTCCGGCTCCTCAACGGGCTGAGTCATGAACCACATCTTCCGTATGTAGGCGCTCGGCCGATCGGCGTAGTAGGGCCAGCCCCGCCGGTTCTCGTTGTACTCCTTGTCCAGGCGCATACGCAGGAACGGCACCCAGGTCAGCCCCGCCTCACTGAAGACGATCTCCAGACGCGGGAACCGCACCGGCACGCCTGTCTCCATGAAGCTCATGAGATTGGCCATCATCGCGAAGACGTGGCTCGCGGTATGGACGGCGATCCCGGTGTGCTGCTCGGTATTGAAGGGAAAGGCCCAGGACGATCCCGCCACCGAATGGAGCATCACCGGCAGACCGGCCTCCTGGGCGACCTCGAAGATACGCCAGTAGCGCCGGTGCCCCCAGAGCGGATAGACCTGGCAGGTCGGGAGGAACACGCCCACGAACTTCGGGTGCCCGGCGTACCGCTCGATCTCCGCCACCGCCGCGTCCACATCGTGCGGGACGGCGACGATCGCCGCGTAGAGGTCGTTCGCCGAATCGAGCCAGCGCTCCTCCAGCCACCGGTGGTAACCGCGCGCCAATTCGGCCGCGAACGCGCCATCGGGGATCGCCGCGATCTTCAAGAAGTGATCCGGAAAGATGATCCCGACATCGATATCGAGCGCGGCGAGTTCCCGCGTCATCTGTTCGGCCGACCAGACGATCTCCTCGCGTGCCTTACCACGGCCGCCGGGTAGGCCAGCGCCGGGCAGCATGTGCCCGGCCCCGGGCGACCATCCCGGCCGATTCAGATAGCGGTAGGGCAGTCGCCCGGCATTCTCCACCGCCTCGCGCCAGCGAGGCGCCACGTACGGCGCGATCTGCTCTGGCTGTTCGTGCGCGTGCACATCGCCATCGACGATCAGGATGTCGCGCAGCGAGAGACGGGGAACCGCATCGATCGCCATAGGCGCACCCCTGAGGTGCGCTGAAATATACGGGAAGGTAAGATGCCTGAGGATGGCCCGTCCTCTTTCGCGCCGTGCTCTCTTCCGCCTGGCGTTCGGCGCCACGGCCGCGCTCGTCGCATGCGGTGGATCCGCCGAGCCGACCGTTGCCCCGAAAGCGGTCGGCGGGCACGATGACGCGCGCCTCACCGCACTCTGGAACGACAGCGGCGGCGACAACCTCCTCAAGGGCAAGAACTTCCAGACCCTGTTCCAGGGCCTGCCGGACCGCATGCGCGCCTTCACGTTGAAGGACACTCACCTCCGGTGCATCGACGAGGGAACTCCGGGCGGCCTCCACATGGCCGGCTCGGGCGTGCTCTACCAGAACGCGGTCGAGGACCTGCGCGGCAAGATCACCGGCATCTGGACGCACGAGAACTGCGGCGCCGCCGCGCTCTACGTCAAGAACAAGAATATTCAGACGGAGAGCCCGGATGGCGTCGCCGACGAGGAGGCGAAGAAACTCGCGCAGACTCTCGGCGTTCCATACCTCGGGCGGATCGCGGCGAAGGACATGTCGCGTCCGGCCGACCTTCACACCGCGCGCGCGATCTACTACGACGGGACCGGGTCGTTCGACCCGACCCTGATCCCCGGTATGCCCCAGGGATTCATCGTGAGTCGGAAACTCATCTCCGACCCGGCCTACGCCCGGGCGGAGGTGGAAGTGGCGATCGGCATCGCCCTGGGCGAGCACGGGTTCGGCAGCCACTTCACTGGCGCCCATCCGCTCTACATCGTGAACGTCGGCGGCCTCGGACCACAATCGATCGCAAGCGCGACGATGGCGGAGGAGATGAAGGGGGTCGCGGGCAAGTACCACAACGTGGAGGTTCAGACGCTCATTGCCGTCCAGGAGGCGCACGGCGCGCCGGCGCCAGCGATCGTCAAAGCTTCAGATCCCAGCAAGGATCCCGCGGACAACGGCCACGGCGCCAGCACGCACGGTTCCGGCGGCGCTTTGACGTCCAGCTTCGGACCGACGCTTGTCATTCGCGACCGGATCGTCAATCTCGCCGATCCAGGCGGTCGCCGCTACCTGCGCTACTCGGTCGCCATCGAGTTCGCGCCACACGAGCAGAGCCATGGGATGGCGGAGGACTGGTCGGCACTCATCTCCTATCGGTCGTCCGACCGGGGTGGGTACCAGGAGGTGACCGGTGGAGCGTCGGCGGACCCGCAGAAAGACTTCGAGGAGGCGATGAAGCGGTATCTGCCGCCGATCGAGGACGCGGTGACAACGGTGCTGTCTTCGAAGACCTTCGCCGAACTCTCCACCGCCGAAGGCAAAGATCAGACCAAGCGCGATATCCGCGATCGGGTCCAGCGTATCGTCGGCGATGTCGAGCACGTGACCAACGTCTACTTCACCGAGTTCGTGATTCAATAGAACTCCCGTGCCCTTCGATTGCGACGTCCACCTCCACGAGGACCTCGAAGCGCTCGCGCGCTGCTGCGCGGCGCCATGGCGCCTCGCCCTGGAGCAAGAGGGTGCCGAGCGTCTCTTCGACACCCCGGGCTACACCGCGACGGCGCCGCTCGACCCACTGAGGGAGATTCCGGACCCGCCGCGATTCCTGTCCAGTCCCGCCGCGCTCCAGGCCTGGATGGCGGAGACCGCGACGGTCGGAGTTCTCCTCCTGCCCGATCGCCTGATGACCCTTCCGGCGACGAACAACGCGGAGTACGCGGTGGCAATCGCCGAGGCCTACAACCGCGACCTCGTCGAACGATGGATCGATCCGGCCGCCGGCCGAATCGGCGCGCTTCTGGTGGCGCCACAGGACCCCGCGGCCGCAGCAGCGGAGATCCGACGGGCGGGCAGCGACTCGGGCGTCGGCGCGGTCGTTCTGTCGACGGCGCTCACCAGTCCACCCTGGGGCGATCCCTGGTACGAACCCATCTACCGCGCGATGGCCGATGCGGACCTCCCGGGCGTGCTGCATGGCGCGGACACCTACGGCACCCTCTTCCCGTATCAGACACAGATGCTCGCCTCGCCCCTGGCGCGCGCGGTCCTAACGCAACCGTTTGCCGCGATGACGGCACTGGTCAACATGGTCGCGAACGGGGTGCTGAACCGATACCCGCTGCGGCTCCTCATCTGCGAGGCGGGCCTGGCGATGGCGGCGGCGTTCCTCGGGCGCCTGTCCGGACGAGTGGCGCTTCTTCCCGGTGACACGAGCACGCCGCGCGCGGTCGCCGACCAGATCCGGGAACAGATCTGGTGGACGACGCACCCGATGCGCGATGTGCCGGATGGAGCCGAAGGTGGGCTCGCGCGCGTGGTCGGGCATTCCCGGATCGTCTTTGGTTCGAACGCACCCCATCTCGATGCGGAAGACGGCGCGTCTCTAACGCGCCTCTCACGGAGCATACCGGACCTCGCGCGCATACTGGATGCCAACGCGACGCGCCTGCTGCGTTCGGACTGAGAGACTGATCGAAAGTACTGGTCGCCGTACGTCGAATGGCGGAGGGCGCGCGGCGGTCGCTTCGCGCATGATGGAAGTATCCCGCCACAGGTCCGCCAGGATCGTGACGGGTGGGGGAGGGCGTCGATGGGTCCATCCGAGACAGTCAATCTGGCGGTACTGGAGAAGTTCCATCTCGATCGCCTGGCGCGCTTCTCCCGTCTCTCCGCGGAGGCGGAGTCGAGTGGCGTCGAGCAGTGGCGACGCCTGGCGGTGCGGGCCACGCTCTCGGCGTATCGCGACTGTGTCGCGTCCGGTCTCGAGGTGCGTGCGCGGGAGATCCTCGGGGGCAAGCCCCCCGGCGAGCCTACGCCCGCCTGACTTGCCGCGCCCGGGGGCGCGTCTGACAGAATCCCCCGGAGCGTGAGGGCCCTCCTCTGAGTCGTGTGCCGCCGCGGGTGAGCCGCCGCGCATTCCTGGGTTGGGCTGCCGCGGCGAGCGCGCCGCTGCTCGCCGGATGCGAGCAGCCCGAACTGGTGCCCGTGCCCGTGCCGACTCCGCCGCCGCAACCGCCGCGCATCCAGATCGTCGAGCGCCCGGTCGAGGTCGTGGTGACGCGTGAGGTCGAGCGCGAGGTGACCCGAGAGGTGCAGGTCACGGTCGTCGTTACCGCGACTCCGCTCTCCCGCGCTCCGGTCCGCGGAAACCTGCAGGTCGTTCAGCAGGCGAACCATCACGCCTCGCAGACCGGTGTCATCGGCGACGCGATGTTGCGCGCCGCGGCGGCACGCGGCTGGCCGATCGATCGGATCATCGCGGAACCGCCCGGCGACGACGCCAGTCTCCTCGCGCGCCTTCAGGCCAGACGAGCCGCGGGCGATCCGCCCGACCTCGTGATCGACGGTCTGGAGAGTCTCCTCCTCTGGGAGCAGCGGCTCATCGCGCCCGTGGACGATCTGGTGAGCTGGGCCACGCGCGAGTACGGACAACCGGTCGCTCGCCAGCGGATCAACCACCTGATCGATGGTCGATGGTTTGGCGTGCCGTACTGGGTCTCGGCCGGAGGGTACTGGGCACGCAAGTCATGGCTCGAAGAGGCGAGCATCGACCCGAATCGCACCTACGACCTGCAGCAATGGACGGAGCACGCCCGGCGGATCAGCAGCCTCGAGCGGCGTCGGTGGGGATGGGGTAACACCGTCGCGCGGTCATCGGACGGCACCCGGAACGTCGCGGCGGCGATTTTCGGCGCGGGCGGCCGATTCACGAACGAGCGAAACGAGGTCGCCTTTCGCTCCGCGGAGACCGTCGCCGGCTTCGAATGGCTCCGCGCGATCCACGCAACGCCGGCGACCACCGCGGCGATGCCGCCGACGATCGGGACCTGGAACGACCGCTCGAACGATGATGCGTTTCTCACCGGCACGATCGGATTCACCAGCGACGACGGCTCGATCTTTGCGACCGCCCTTCAGCGGGGCCGCCAACTCGCCGAGGATACGATTCTGGTACCCCACCCTGTCGGATCGGTAGGCCGGCGTGAGACGCACCTCGTCGCCGGGCCAACGACCTTTCAACTCCATCTGATGGACTCGGCGCGCAATCCGGACGCGGCACGGGAGATGATCCAGATCTTGCTCACGCGGGACGCGCTGGGAGCCGCACTCGAGAACGGTGCCGGTCTCTCCATGCCGGCGTACCGCGACTGGGGATGGGATCTCAAGGGGCTGACGATCGCGCCGAACGACGTCATCGGGCAAATGCGCAGGGTGATTCTGGCTGAGAGACCCTTCGCCTATTTCCAGCCGCTCGATCAGCCTCGCCTCTGGATCAGCGCCGCGAACGTCGATCACGTTCTCACCGATACGATCGGGGCGATCCTCAAGGGACAGTCCGTCGAAGCGGCAGTGGCCCAGACGCAGGAGCGGCTGCTGCAGATCCATCGGCGCCTGAACGGGCGCTGATTCCGAAAGCCGAACCGGTCAGGACACGTGCAGCGCGCGGCCTCCCGCCGGACCGATATGAGCGCGCGGCGAAGTCATTCGCTGCACGAAGCCGATCGCTCCTGACACCATCGGCGGGGCCATGGCGTGATCGACACCCGGAAACACGCGCAATTCGGCGTTGCCGCCGGCATCCTTCACCGCCGAGACGAAGCTGCGGGCACGCTGTAAACGAGTCCTGCCGAGATACGAATCCCACTGGCGCGGGACATCGTCTGGACGATCGTCCTTCTCGCCGACGGCGATCCAGAAGTTCACCGAACCGAGGCGAGCGGGGTCCACGCGTCGGCCGATCTGCCCGCCAAGCCCGGCCAGACCGAAGGGGAAGCGCAGCGCCGAGTCCGTGGAGCCGCTGACGCGATCGGTCTCGGTCGGCAGGGTGTAGGTTCCCGCGGAGGCGGCCGCGATCGCCGAGGTGCGTTCCGGGTAGGCGAGCGCGAGGCGGTGCGCGAGTTGCGCTCCGCGCGAGAAGCCGATGATCGCGATCTCGGGATTCGTGGGCAGGCCCTGCTTCTGGGCGAAACCATCCACGAAGCCGATCAGCGCGCGGGTGAGCGCGACGTCGTCACCACCCACCACGGCGGGATCGCGCCAGTTGCCGTAGCTGAAAGTCGGCGCCACAAGGATCCAGCCACTCTCATCGGCGGCGCGAAGGTAGGACTGGCAGAAACCCTTCCCTTCGCCGCCCATCCCGTGCAGGGTCAGCACGATCTGTCGCGGCCGGGAGGGATCGCCCTTCCACGCGCCGACGTAGGTGAACACCTTCGCCGGATCGAACGAGGCACGCTGGACCGGTGCCGACGCCATCGACGGCGCGAACGGCACGATGGCCAGAAGTACGGCCACGAGGCACAGACTGATACGTGTGACCGGTCGAGACATCCAGTTGACCGCGGTCATTCTACGACCGCTCGTCAAGGGGGCACGACCGCCCCATCGCGGATGGCGCGCCGGGTCAGGCCGCTCGGACCCAGATGAGGTATGCCAGATCGGCGCTGACCGCGGCCTGCCGCCCGCCTTCGACCACGAGCTGCAGCGCGGCGCCATCCGGCGATCGCTCGGAAACGCGCACCGCCCCACCCGGTCGGAGACCCTTCTCGCCGACGTAGCGCAACAGCGCGGTCTCATCCTCCACGATCTCGGAGACCGCGACGACGCGCATGGACGCGCCAATCTGCGCCTGGGTCAGGCGCACCGCCTCCTGCGAGCGGAGATACCCGGCCGCGTCCGGCACCTGGCCGGGGATCGGATTACCGTGGGGACAGGTCGTCGGATTGCCGAGCCGGGCCAGGATCGCCGCCTCGACGACCGGCGTCATCGCGGCCTCGAAGTGGTGCGCCTCCTCGTGGGCGGCGATCCAGTCGAGGCCGAGAGCTTCCTGAAGGTACCGCTCGGCGAGACGATGGCGCCGCAACGCGAGTTCGGCCTGCCGTCGACCCTCCGGCGTCAGCTCGACATCGCCACGGCCGCCTCCGACGGTGAGCCCGGCATCGGTCATGCGCTTCAGCGTCGCGCTCACGTTCGCCCGCGAGACGCCCATCCTCCGCGCGAGCGCCGCGCCGTGCGCCGGCTCCCCCTCCATCTCGAGGTTGTAGACCATCTGCAGATACTCCGAGATGACCGGACTGATCGATTCTCCGGGGCCGTGCGGGTGCGTCATCCACCAATCATACGCCCACGGGAAAGGCCCGAAGTGGTCGGTAGGCGCGAGGCCAGACCCGCGCGCCGGGCTCGAACGCGGCGAACGCCGGAACGCGTACCGTGATCCGCTCGTCCGAATCGAGCCGGATCACGATCAACTGATCGGGTCCCTGATAGATGGAGCGCTCGACCACGCCGGGGCCCTGGGCGTCGCGCTTCAGGCCGACCGTCTCTGGCCGAATGAGGATGTCGATCGGCCCGAACGTGGGTTCGACCAGCACGATTGGACCGAGCGCGCAGGCTCCGGTCGCCCCATCGCCTGTACCGCGCAGGAACGATGCGGGCCCGGAGAGCCCCGCAACGGCCCGCGTCGTCGGTTCGTCGTACACCTGGCGTGGCGTACCGACCTGCAGGACCCGCCCCTCGTGCATGACCGCGAGCGAGTCCGCCAGCGCGAGCGCCTCGGCCTGGTCGTGCGTGACGAAGACCGAGGTCACTCCGGCGCGGCGCAGCAGCGCGCGCAGTTCCTCACGGAGTTCGGATCGACGGGCCGCGTCGAGGTTCGAGAACGGCTCGTCGAGGAGGATCGTCGTCGGCTCGTTGGCGAGCGCCCGCGCGACGGCCACGCGCTGTTGCTGTCCTCCGGAGATCTCGTGGGGATAGCGGCGACCGGCGCCAGAGAGGCCGACGAGATCGAGCAGTTCGGTCGTCCGACGCGCACGCGACCCGCCGTCGCGATCCGAGAGCGCGTACGCGACGTTCTCCGCGACCGAGAGGTGGGGGAAGAGCGCGAAGTTCTGGAAGACCAGGCCCACCCGACGCGCCTCGGGAGGAACGAACACGCCCGGTCGGGCGACCGGGCGTCCGTGGAGCCAGACCTCACCCTCGTCGGGCGCCTCGAGTCCGGCGATGAGCATGAGGGTCGTGCTCTTCCCGCACCCGCTCGGCCCCAGGAGGGCGAGCAGTTCGCCCGCGGTCACGGAGAGCGAGATGTCCTGAACCGCGGCCAGGTGCCCGCCGTAGCGGCGCCACACCCCGCGCAGCTCGATGGCGGGAGGCCGACCAACCGGCCCCGCGACGCCGCGCTCCACGGCGAGTTCAGCCATGAGTCCGTACCGCGTCTTCGAGTTCGCGCCCACCTCTCCGGGCGAGGAACAGAAGCGGCAGAGCCGTTGCCGCGACCAGGGCGAGTGCCGGCGGCGCCGCCTGCGTGTATACCGACTCGTTCGCCGCGGCCATGATCCGGACCGGAAGTGTGTCGAATCCGGCGGGGCGCAGCATGAGCGCGGTCGGCAACTCCTTCATCGCGGTGAGGAAGGCGAGGATCCAGCCGGCGGAGAGTCCCGGCGCGGCGAGGGGGAGCGTGATCCGGCGCAGCACGGCGACGGGAGAACTGCCCAGGCTGCGCGCGGCGCGCTCGAGCAGGGGCGGCACGCCGCGCAGGGCCGGCTCCGCGGCGGCGAGCGCGGATGGCAGCGCGCGCAGCATCAGGCCGAGGGCGAGAGCGATCGGCGTGCCGTGAACCGCCGGCGCCCAGGTGGCGAGGAAGAGGACGAGGGCGAGGCCGACGATGAGGCCGGGCAGGATCGCGCCGCTGAGGCACAAGCCGAGCAGCACGCGCGACGGCCAGGACGGATAGCGCACCGCGAGCATGGCCGGAGCGAACGCGCACGCCAGAGCGACGGTCGCGGCGAGGGCCGCCACGACGAGGCTGTTCAGTGTCTGTCGTCCCAGGCCGTCGTTCCCCACCGACCAGACACGATCGACATCGGTCGGCGCCAGCCAGCCCTGAAGCGCCAGGCCGCCCAGCGTGAGCAGCGGAACGCCGAGGGAGAGCGCGACGACCAGGATCACCCCGGCCAGCGCCGGGCCCCGCCAGGCGCCCAGACCGTGGCGGCGCGGCGGACGCCATCCGCTCGCCGCGGCCAGCCGCCGGTCCCGACGGCTCAGCAGCGCCTCGACGACGAGCATGGGCGTGGTGAGGACGATCAGGATGACGCTCAGACAGGCGGCCGCGGAGCGATCGATCTGCCCCGCGAACTGATTGAAGATCACCGTCGTGAACGTGCGATAACGCAGGAGCGAGACCGTGCCGAAGTCGGAGAGGACGTAGAGACCGACGAGCAGCGCGCCCGCCGCGATCGCCGGCGCCGCCAGGGGCAACGTCACCCTGAGCAGCGTCGCGATCCGTCCTCGGCCCGCCAGGCGCGACGCATCCTCGAGCGCGCGATCCTGCGCGCGGAGCGCCGCCGCTGCCGGGAGGTACACGTAGGGGAAGACGCACAGGGCGATCGTGAGCGTGGCACCACCCAGTCCGAAGAGATCGGGGAGCGGGACCGTTCCGGGCACGGCGCCGAAGGCGGTGGTGAGGAACCGATCGACGACGCCGCCACGTCGGAAGAGGACGATCAGGGCCAGCGCCGCAACGTACGCGGGGATGACCAGCGGGATCGCCAGCGCCCAGCGCCAGAGCGGCGCGCCGGGAAGATCGGTCCGCTCGGTGAGCCAGGCCAGCGCGACGCCGATGACCACGGCGAGGGCCACCGTGGCGACGACGAGGGCGAGCGTATTGCCGAGGAGGCCGGGGATCTGCCCCGACCAGAGGCCAAGCCATACCGGGGGGGCCGCAGTGAGGGCGCGACCGGCGACGACGAACAGTGGCAGCGCGGCGACGCACGCGACAACAAGCGCGCCGAGGATGAGGACCCAGGTGAGGCGCCATCGAGAGGACGCCCGTGCCCGCGCCCGGGTGAGTGGGGAGAAGGCCGCGAGGGTCAGGGCAGACCGGATCGCAGGGCGAGGGCGCGGGTCGCCGCCAGACCCTCCCACAGTTTCCTGAGTGTGATGGATGCGAGCCGGTACTGCGACAGCGGTGCCACGCCCTCGGCGAGCGGCACCCCGCTCACGATCGGGTACTCGTAGTTCCTCTCCGCGAAGATCTTCTGACCTTCAGAACCGAGCATGTAGTCGACGAAGACCGCGGCCTGCTCGACGAACTTCGACCCGGCGACGAGGCTCGCGTTCGTCGAATTGACCATCAGGCCCATCTGCCCCGCGGCCTGATCCGGGTAGATGATGCCGACGGGAGCGCCCTCCGCCTTCGAGAGGTGGTAGTAGTAGTGGTTGACGAAGCCAAGCTTGAACTCGCCGTTCCCTACCGCCTTGCGCACATCGGTATGACCGCTGAACCACTTCGTCTGGTTCGCGACCAGCCCCTTGACGAACTCCTCGGTCTTCGCATCGCCCTGCAGCGCGCCGATCGCGACGAGCGAGGCGAGCATCGCCCCGTTCCGGCTATCGGCCGCGCCGATCTGGCCCTTCCACTTCGGGTCGATTAGGTCGAAGACGGATGCTGGTCGCTCCTCGGGCTTCACCAGGTTCGTGTTGAACATGATCGTGCGGGCGCGCAGCGTGAGAGAGACCCACCGCCCGTCGGTCTCGCGATACGCCTCGGCGACCGCCCCGACGGTGCGCGAGGGGTTCGGCGCGAAGAGGCCCTTCTCGGAGAGGTCGATCGCCGCGAGCGTATCGGCGTTGATGTAGACGTCCGCGCGCGGGTTCGCCTTCTCCTCGATGAGGCGGGTGCCGAGGGTGGCGTCGGTGCCGGTGAGCACAGTGGCCTTGATCGACGGATGGGCCGCGGTGAAGGCATCGATGACGGGCTTGAAGAGCGCCTCGGCGCGGGTGGTGTAGATCGTGATCTCCGCGGGCGGCGGCGCGGTCGGCTTCGCCGCCGTCGGTGCGGCGGCGGCTGCGGAGGGCGATTTCGGCATGGGCGTCGTCGTCGATGTGGACGGAGCGCACGCCGCGCCGATCAAGGCCATGCCACCGAGTGCCAGGAGATGGCGGCGGCTGAGGATCGGCCCGGGGCGCAGGGACGCGCGATGGGCGTGCGGCGTATGCATAGGGACCATGACTCCCGTTCGCTTATTCGATCTCGCTCGTGGCGCAGCGCTTCGTCTCGTGGCGCGACGAAATCCGACTCTAGCGGTCGGGATTGGCGGTGTCAACCCATATTGACG
>CAZHZF010000042.1:0-6470 GCA_964536925.1 uncultured Dehalococcoidales bacterium
GGTGCGGGCGGCTTTCACGCGGCTGCACGACCTGCCGTACCTCCAGACTCACCCGCTCGGTGGTCTGCGTGGCAAGCCGCTCCAGGCGGCTTTGACCGATGCGATTGAGGCGCTACGGTCGGAGATTGACACGGAAGCCGCGCGAACGCAGCGTCTGCTCGCGCTGCGTTACGTCGACGCCCTCGATTCCGCCGAGGTCGCCGTCCGGCTCGGCGTCTCTATGGGCGAGTACTACCGCGAGCACGCGGCCGCCCTGGCGGCGGCGTCGTCGCTGCTGAGTGAGCGTTTTGCTGTGACGCCCCTCCCGGCGCGCGCTCCCATGTCTCCGACATCGGTTCGCGCCGCAGCGCTGCCGCGGCGGTCCGACGCCTTCGTCGGGCGCGAGCGGGAGGTCGCGGAGGTCCGGGGCCTGCTCGCCACGACGCGCCTCGTGACGCTGGTCGGGCCGGGCGGAATCGGCAAGACGCGCCTGGCGGTGGAGATCACCGACGGCTTGGCCGAGCAGGGCGCCGTCTGGTTCGTCGAGCTGGCGCCGCTGGCCGAGGCGGCGCTCGTTGCGCCAACCGTGGGTGCGGCTGTCGGCGCGCCCGTCTCCGGCGACCCGAACAAGGCGCTGGTCGAGTCGCTGGCGGGCCAACAGGGCCTGCTGTTACTCGACAATTGCGAGCATCTCGCCGAGGCCGCCGCGGCGCTGGCGGCGACGCTGCTCGGCACCTGCCCTGGTTTGCGGGTCCTCGCGACCAGCCGCGAGCCGCTCGGCGTTGCCGGCGAGATCGTCTGGCCGCTGCAGCCACTCGACGCCGAGCACGCCATCGCGCTGTTCGCCCTGCGCGCCGCGGCGGCCCAGCCGGGGTTTGGCGTGACAGCCAGCAACCGCGATGCGGTCAGCCGTATTTGCACCCGTTTGGATGGACTCCCCCTCGGCATCGAGCTCGCCGCGACCCGCGTGCGCGCGTTCAGCGTGACTGAGATCGCCGAGCGACTCGATCGTGCGCTCGACCTGCTGGCGGCGAGCGGACGGGGCGCGCCGGCCCGTCATCAGACGCTGCGCGCCGCGGTCGCGTGGAGCCACGACCTGCTGGACGGTGAGGAGCGCGGCTTGTTCCGCCGGCTGAGCGTCTTCGCCGGCTGGTTCGACCTCAGCGCCGCCGAGGCGATCGCCGGGGCGCCGCCAGAGTTGTTGGCGCGGCTGGTCGACCGGTCGCTGGTCGAGGCCGAGCCGCGCGACGAGGGCACGCGGTACCGACTGCTCGAAATGCTGCGTCAGTATGCCGGCGAACGGCTGGCCGAGGCCGGCGAGGCGGCTCGGCTGCGCGACCGCCACCTCGGCCACTACCTGACCCTCGCCGAGGCCCTCGAGCCCGGGATCTGGGACAGCAGGGAGCGGGCAAGCGCCGAGCGACTCGAGGCGGCGGTCGACAACCTGCGGGCCGCGCTCGAGTGGGGCCTGGTGAGCGATCCGGAGGCGGCGCTGCGACTGGCCGCGGCGCTTTGGCCGTTCTGGCGACTGCGGGGGCACCACTACGAGGGACGCCGCTGGCTAAGTGCCGCGCTCGAGCGGGCGCCGGCCGACGCCACGGCGCGCGCGAACGCTCTCGCGGGCGCGTCGACACTGGCGCGTGACCTCGGCGAGGTGGATCGCGCGCGGGAGTTGGCCCAACAGGCGCTCGGCCAGGCCGAGCTAGGGGGCGACCGCCGTAGCGCCGGACTCGCCCTCATGACCCTTCGGGTTGTCGTCGATCCCGACGAGATCGATCCCGACTGGGCCGAGAAGCTGAGCCGGGAGATCGAGCACTTCCGGGCGGCCGACTTCGGCTGGGGCGTCGCGGCCGTGTTCAGTAGTTTTGGTCTCGCGGCTCTGCACCGCGGCGACTTCGCGGCGGCTCAGGATCACTTCGGAGCAGCCCTCGCCGAGGCCCGGCGCATAGGCAGCCGGCAGAGCGAGTCAGCGGTGCTGTACTACTCGGTAATGACGGCCTACACCGCCGGCCGGTTCGCGAGTGCTCTGGCGCTGCTCGACGAGGCGGACGCGGTCGCGCGGGTGAGCAGCCTGGTAGGCATCGAGTGCACCTTCTGGCAGGTCCGCGGCTGGGTGCTCCTTGCGAGGGGCGACGCCCACGGAGCGGAGGCGATGTTCCGCGCGGCGGTGCGCCACGAGCTGCCGCCGGGGCGCGCCGAAGGGGGGTTCCTGGCACAGATCGGGTCGCCCCTGTACTGGCTTGGCGTAGCGCTGGTCAGGCGCGGCGACCTCGAGCGTGGCGTGCGGCTGATGGCGGCCGGCTACCCGGGTCCGCCAGGCGGACTGCGGTGGTCGGGCCGAACGCCGGGTCCGGAGCGCGTCGAAGCAGCAATTGAGGCAGCGAAGGCCGCCCTGCCGCCCGACCGGTTCGACACTCTGTGGGCGGAGGGGCGGGCGTTATCGATCGAGGGGGCGCGTGCCCTGGCGCTGGAGGAGGCCTCGTAGAGCTCGCGAAGAGCCTGGAAGACGGTGCGGAAGGGCTAAGCTCGCGCACCTACGCTCGCCGCAAGTCGATCGCGACCTTCCGGAGTCGGTGAAGGCACGGCTGCGGGTGGAACGCTGATCGGTCGCGATCCTCAGTCCAGCGCGTTGACGGCGGCGAGCAGGCCCTGAATGTAGCCCGTGGCGAGCGCCCGGCCACGGTGCCCCCAGTTGGTGTCATCGACCATGTGGGGCACGTGATCGTCGATGAAGAATCCGGTGAATCCCGCACGCTTCAGCGTCCGCATCGCCGCGACGACGTCGACGTTCCCCTCGCCCAGGAAGCACTCCTGGAAGTCCCCGGCGGTGCCCTGAACGTCCCGGAAGTGCACGTAGCAGATCTTGCCGCGACTCCCGAAGTACTCCAGCGCCTCGAGGACGCCGGCGCCACCTCGCATCTCCGACCAGCACCCCATGCAGAAGTCGAGCCCGATGTTCGGGCTGGGAACGATCTCCATCGCGCGCTTGAACCCGTCGAAACTCCGCATCAACCGCGCCACGCCTCCCAGCATCGGCACGGGCGGGTCGTCCGGGTGGAGCGCCAGCCGTACGCCGCTCGCCTCAGCGACCGGAAGCACCTTCCGCAGGAAGTACTCGTAGTTCGACCACATCTCCTCTTCCGTGTAGATGCGGCCGTGGGTCAGAGTCGCATCCTTCAGGTCGGCGCTGCGGAAGGCCGTGCAGAGTGCGCCGCCACGGCCGGGGGCGATGCTCGATGTCCGCCAGACCTGATTCGGCATCCAGTGGAAACCGAGGATGGGGATGCCCGCGCGCCCGCAATTGCGGATCGTCTCGCTGTAGTTCTCGATCGCAGCATCGCGGTCTGGGGCACCGATCATGGCCGCCTCATAGAAGCGGATCGGCGTGTTCTCGAGCGCCTCGAGGCGCAGTTCGTACCGCTCGACCTGGGCGCGCAAACGCATGAGGTCGCCGTACTCCCAGCGCCGCTCGCCGGGCAGCGCCGGTGTGTTGAGGAGCACGCCGCTGCATCCCATCTGTCGGGCGAAGGTCAGGACCTCGTGCGTGGCCTGGTTGAACTGGCCGACCGCCACGCGCATCGTCTCACCCATTTGAGCTTCCCTCCGGAGCCAGCGGAGGATACCGAAGGTTCGCGCACCCCGTGGCCAGATGGCGAAACAGAACCGGGCGGCGCCGTATACGCTTCCTACCCGATGGTTCGGCCGGTGTTCGAGCCACTCCCCCTCACGGCCATCCGCGCGCGCGGATGGCTCGCCGACCAGTTGCGCCTTCAGGCCGAGGGATTCACCGGGCACCTCCCGGACCACTGGCCGGATGTGGGACCACACAGCGGTTGGCTCGGCGGCGATGGTGAGTCGTGGGAGCGCGGCCCGTACTACTGCGACGGCCTTATCCCGCTCGCCTACCTGCTGGGCGATCCCGGCCTCATCGCGCGTGCCGAGCGCTGGGTTGCCTGGTCGCTCGCCTCACAGCGCCCGGATGGCTGGTTCGGCCCGGCCGGCAATGACGACTGGTGGCCCCGGATGGTGATGCTCAAAGCCATCACCCAGTACGCCGAGGCGACGGGCGACGATCGCGTCATCCCGTTCCTCACCCGGTACTTCGCGTACCAGGCTCGACACCTGCGGGACCGCCCTCTCGCGAAATGGGGTGAGGCGCGGGGCGCAGAGAACGTGCTCAGCATCCTCTGGCTCCACCGCCGCACCGGAGACGATGCGCTGCTCGATCTGGCCCGCTTGATTCAGGCGCAAACCCTGGACTGGACGGATCAGTTCGAGCGGTTTCCCGCGCGCGAGAAGCAACGGGCGTTCAGTCACTTCGTCCACGTTGTCAACGTCGCGATGGCGCTCAAGGAGCCGGCCCTGCGCTGGCTCATCGATGGCGACCCGCGCTTCGCGGCCGCGAGCGCGATCGGCCTGGAGAACCTGGATCGTTACCACGGTCAGATCACCGGAATGTTCTCCGGCGATGAGTGGCTGGCAGGAACCCATCCGAGCCAGGGGGTCGAACTCTGCGCGGTCGTCGAGGCGGGATTCTCCCTGGCGATTCTCACCCGCATCTTCGGCGACGTGCGCTGGGCCGATCGCCTGGAGCGGGTGATGTTCAATGCGCTTCCCGCGACGATCGACGCGCGCATGCGCGCTCGCCAGTACGATCAGCAGCCGAATCAGGTCCTCTGCACCGTTGCACCGCGACAGTGGACTGAGAACGGGCCAGACGCGAACACCTTCGGTCTCTCGCCTCATTTCGGCTGCTGTACGGCCAACCTCCATCAGGGCTGGCCAAAGTTCGCCGCCGCGCTGTGGGCGGAGGCGCGTGACGGTCTGGCCGCCCTCGCCTGGGCACCCTGTCACGTCACCGGGTCGGGCTTCACCCTCGATGTCCAGACCGAGTATCCGTTCGCCGATTCCGTGCGCGTCCACGTCGAGCGCGCGCCGACCGAAGCCGCCAGCCTGCATCTGCGCATTCCGGCCTGGGCAGACGAAACGACCCAGCTTACCGTCAACGGGGAGCCCCGGACCGTTCGGGCGGGCTCGTTCGCGGTGCTGACCCGCCACTGGCAATCGGGCGACCAGGTGCATATCCAGTTCGGCACCGCGATCGCGCGGGAGTTGCGCCCGAGCGGTGGGGTCGGGATCGTGCGCGGCCCTCTGGTGTTCGCGCTCCGCATCCAGGAGGACTGGCGGCCGATCGCGCGGCGCGCCTTCTTCGACGACTGGGAAGTCCATCCGGCCACGCCGTGGAATTACGGCCTGGCCGGCGATGACTTCGCGCTCAGCCGCCGCGCTGTCTCTCGCGTGCCGTTCGACGGCGCGCACCCACCGGTCGTCCTGCGCGGTACGGGCGCCCGCGTGCCCTGGTGGATGCTGCGGGAGAACTCCGCCGATGCGCCGCCGGCCGGACCGATCGACCCGAGCACGCCCCGCGAGCACCTCGAGCTGATTCCCTACGGGTGCGCGCGCCTGCGGATCGCGGAGTTCCCCCCGCTCGCGCCCTGATCAGCCGCGACGCCGGGCCACCGCGACCACCCGATCGGCCTCGGCCACGAAGTCCGACGCCAGGTCGATGTCCTCGATCATCAGGACGTTCTCATCGTTCGACTCGATCCCCGCCGCCGAGAAGTTGAGCGACCCGACGATCGTGACCCTGCGATCGATCACCATCACCTTGTGGTGCATGAAGCCGGGGTTGCCATCCTCATACACCTCGAAGCCCGCCTGGACCAGTCGGGTGAACTCGCTTCCGGTGCCGCCGGCCATCGTCCGATCGACAACGCCGCGCACCCGGACCGCGCGCGGACCGAGATCGATGAGCGCCCGCCCGATCCCATCGTGCGTGAGGGCGAACGCGAGGAACTGGACCTCGCTCGTCGCCTGACGGATCGCCGTCTCGATGGCCGGGGCGATGCTGTCCTCCGGCGCGAAGAACGCCCGGACGCGGGCCGGCCCGACCATGACCGCGCCTGGGCGGGCTCCGGCATCCTTCGCGCCGCCGAAGCGGCCGGCGAAGAGGCGCTCGAACTCCGCGGCGTAATCGGACGCGATCTCGGGCGAGGTGAACGAAACCGCGTTGTTGTCCAGGCGACGGCTATCGCCCTCGGTCCAGTTCCACGACCCGGTCCAGACCGTCATGCGGTCGAAGACCGCGAACTTGTGATGCATGATCGCGCTGCGCGTATCGGCGCGAATCGGCACGCCGGCCTGCTCCAGGATCTTGAACGCCTCATCGGTCGCCGGGTCCCGGTCGCGCGCCTCGAGGGTGTCGCCATCGGTGACCACCCGCACCTGGACCCCGCGGGCTGCCGCCGTGACGAGGGCACGCGCGACGGTGGCGAGATCCAGTTCGTAGATCGCGGCGTCGATCGTCGCGGTCGCGGCATCGATCCGCGCGACGAAGCCCTCATCGATGGTCTGGTGGACCGGATGGGGCTGCACGCCAGGACGGGTGAGATAGAGCGCATACCAGCGTGACTCCGGCGGCGCCGTGGCCG
>CAZHZF010000042.1:6570-26739 GCA_964536925.1 uncultured Dehalococcoidales bacterium
CAGAGCCAGCAGAACGCCCGCCCGTCGCTGGTTCACGCCCATACAATCTCGGGCGTGCAGCCGGACCGACCCGTCTGGGTGACAGCGCTGGGTGGCGTGGGCGAGGTCGGCAAGAACGCGACACTGCTCGAATGCGATGGGCAGGCTCTGCTCATCGACTGCGGTTCGCAGTTCCCGTCACCGGAGCATCTCGGGATCGACCTGATCATTCCCGACTTCTCATACGTCACGACCAACCCGGCATCGCTGCTCGGGGTCGTACTGAGCCACGCGCACGAGGATCACATCGGCGCCGTGCCGTACTTCCTTCGCCAGGTGGGCAGCGGGGTCGACCTCTACGGCAGCAATCTTACGCTCGCGATGGTGCGCGCCCGCATGCGCCGGCGCCGCGAGGAGCAGTTCGCGCGCTACCGTGCGGTGGAGCCGGGCCACACCGTCAGCATCGGCCCGTTCCGCGTCCATTTCATCTCGGTCGGTCACTCCGTGCCCGATGCCACCGCGCTGCGCATCGAGACGCCAGCCGGCGCGTTCTTCTTCACCGGCGATTTCAAGTTCACCACCGAAACGGGCGAAATCGACCGTGCATCCCTCTGGCGCTTTGGCGATCAGGGCGTGCGGGCGCTCTTCTCCGACTGCGTGCGGGTGGAGATGCCGGGCAGAACCCCGCCCGAGAGCACCGTGACCGCGACGCTCGACCGGGTTGTGAAGGACGCCAAGGGGCGGGTGATCGTCGCCAGCTTCGCTTCGAATCTCTCGCGCATTCGCAACGTCCTCGGCATCGCCCGGGAGAACGGTCGCAAGGTGGCCATCGCGGGACGCGGCCTCACAACCAGCATCGAGGTGGCATCGGAACTCGGCTACATCGTTGCCGAGCCGAGTCTGATGATCAGCCTCGGCGAGGCCGATCGGCTGCCCGCCGGCGAGGTCCTCATCATCGCCACGGGTGCCCAGGGAGAGCCGACCGCGGCGCTCTCGCGCATGGCGGTGGGCGATCACCGGGAGATCCGCGTGCGCGAAGGCGATACGGTCGTCCTGTCCTCGACGCCGGTTCCGGGTAACGAGGAGAGCGTCGCGCGCACGATCGATAACCTGTTCCGGCGTGGCGCGAATGTGATCTGGTCGAGCATCGAGCCGCGGGTGCACGTGAGCGGGCACGCCGCCCGCGAGGAACTCGCCGAACTGGTGCGCCTGCTCCGGCCCGAGTTCGCGGTGCCGCTCCACGGCGAGTATCGGATGCAGGTGCTGTACCGACGTCTTGCGATCGAGAACGGCGTCGCCCCGGAGAAGGTGCGGTTTCTGGATATCGGGCGCAGCGTGCGTTTCGATCGGGAGGGAGCGACGGACGACGGCACGATCCCGGCCGGCTCGGTGCTCGTCGATGGCGTCGAGATCGGCGGTGTGGACGATACGGTCCTGCGCGATCGCCGCCACCTCTCCGGGGATGGGATCGTGATCGTCTCCGTGGCGATGGCGCGCGATACCGGGGAGATCCTCCGCGCCCCCGAGGTGATCGCCCGCGGAGTGGCCGCGGAGAGCCACGTCGCGACGGCGCTGGATGCGGTGGGGCAGGCGGTCGATCGCGCGCTACGCGATCTCGATCCCTCGGAACTCGACGTGTCGTTTGTCCATGGACGGGTCCAGGACGTCGCGCGGGCCGTATTCCGACAGAGCAGCGGACCCCGGCCCCTGATCCTTCCGGTGGTCGTTGAGGTCTGAGTCGGCCCGGAACCGACCTCAGCGATCCCGCACGCGGACGGGCACCGGCGCGGGGGCGGGCCGCCTCACCGGCGCTCCCACGAGATCGCGGAGCACGCGCGCGATGAGGTCCAGCAAGTTTGCCATCAGACCGCGTCAGAGTAGCCGATGCAGGCAGTCGCGCGCTACTAGATCGATGGCCTTTTCGGGCCACAATCTGGTATCGCAAGGATGCTGAAACCGCCAGGAGATCGGCTCGCGGCGTTCCCGGCGCTCGTCGAGCGCGCGCTGCGGTACCTGAGCGATGGCCCGGCCGACGAGGGTGCACTCGCCCGTCACCTCTTCGGTGCCGCTGACCCCCGCTGGCACGGTCTGACCGCCCGAGTCCTCGCCGGCGACCCCCGCTTCAGGAGAGATGGCGATGGGCGGTGGTCCGTGGCGCGCGAGCGCGGCGTGGCGGAACCTATCGCCCCCTACCGAACCGACGACATCGCTCCCGTCGCCGTGGGATTGGTCGTCGTGGCGCGGGTCGAGCGTCCGTGGAGGGACGGCATCCTCGCGGTCGCCGCCGCGCGGCACGGCCGCTGGGCGGAGGGAGATCTGGAGATCATCGTGCGGCCGCCGCCGACCGCGCCGCGCATCGCCTCGCGCGTCCTTCGCCGCCACCTGCTGGAGCCGGAGGAACTCGCGACCGGTCAGGATCTCGCCGCGGCGCTCCCGCGGATCTGCGCCTATCTGGGTGCGCACGAGATCGTGGGGGAGAACATCGCGCTGGCGATCGCCCACCTTCAGTTCGCTCTGCGCGCCCATGGCCTACCGCTCTTGAACAACACCCTGCGCGAACTGGGAGAGATCCGCGTCGGCGGACGTGGTCCGTCACGGCCGGCGCGCGAACGGCCACTGGCGCGAGCTCGACGGTTCGTCGGCGACGCAACGAACCTCCCGATCGCGCCCTCCGCGACAGGCGCCATCCACACCATTGCCCGGCAACCCCTCCTCGACCCGACCCTGCTCACCCGCGCGCCGCCCGGGCCGGGGATCTACCGCTTTCACGATGCCTCGGGGCGCATCCTCTACGTCGGCAAGGCGCGATCGCTGCGACAGCGGCTCGCGAACTACGTGGGGACCGACGTGGCCGCGACGCGCGCGATGCCGGGGTTGATGCTTCTGGTCACGCGCGTGGTGTGGGAGGAAATGCCGTGCGATCTCGTCGCCCGCGCGCGCGAGGCGACGATCCTCACCGAGGCAGCCCCTCCCTTCAACACACAGCGGACCGTCGTCGAGCCTCTCCGCTGGGCCGATCTCGCGCTGCATCCCGGCGTCGGCGTCCCGAGACTGAACCTTCGTCTATCCCGGCTTCCCTTCGAGGGCGCCGTGCTCGCGCGGCAGAGCGCTGCCCGAATCGCCCAGCGGACGGCGCGGGCATCCTGGTGGCCAGCGCGACTCCGGAAGGCGCTGCGCCCGGAGGACGACGAGGTGTCCACCCGATTCGCGTCTGTTCGCGCCCAGTTCAGGTCGAGCCTCTCCCGAGAGTCGCTCTCCGGGACGCTATCGGTCCAGGACTGGTCGACGCGCATCCTGCTCGTCGAGACACCGGATTCGGACGAGGCGCGGCAGGTGCCGAAGGGAGAGGAGGAGACCCCTCCACTCATCGCGCGATTCGCCCTGCAACCCCACGCCGACGGGGTGCGCGTCGCGCACGTGGGGCCGGCGCCGGCGATCGCCGACGGCGGGGGCGCTGAGGTGGGGCGGGACGTGGCTCGGGCGGCGCTCGCCGGCACGGGCGCGGTCATGGTGGCGCTCGATGCGACGGGACTCACCGTGATCGCTCGCGCGATGGCACGCGCCGCGGAGACGGACGAACTCCTGTGAGCGCGGTGGCGCAACCCCGGCGTCGATGGAGCGTGTTCGCGCTCGGCGCGGATCTGGCGTTCTTCCATCTGGCGATGGCGCTCGCGTCGCAACAGACCCTGGTACCGGCCTTCGCGGAGCGGCTCGGCGCGTCGAACACCGTGATCGGCCTGATCCCCGCGCTGCTCGCGGTGGGCTGGATGCTGCCCGCCGTGTTCGCGGCCCACCATACCGAGCAACTCGCCCGGAAGCTTCCCTTCATCCTGCGCTGGACGATCCTCGAGCGGCTCAGTTTCCCCATCCTCGCCGTCGCGGCCTGGCTGCTTGCGGTGCGCGCCCCCGAGTTGACGCTGGCGCTGCTCCTCGTACTGCTCATCCTGATGACGTTCGTCGGCGGCTGGCTGATGCCGGCCTGGCTCGATCTGATCGCGCGTGCGGTTCCCACCGTGGTGCGCGGCCGCTTCTTCGCGCTGGCGAACGGCGGCGGCTCCATCCTGGGCCTGGGTGGCGCCGCGGCGGTCACCTTCTTCCTCGACGGCTACGGGTTCCCGGTCGGCTACGCGCTGTGCTTTGCGGCGGCGACGGTCGCGGTCGTCATCTCGTTCGTCTTTCTGGCGACCGTCCGCGAGGTTCCCGGCCCCGCATCGACGCCGCGGGGCGACCTCTTCGCCTATCTCCGCCGTCTGCCGACGATCGTGATGGGAAACCCCAATCTCGCCCGCTTTCTGATCGCGCGCATTATCTCGGTCGTTGGCGCGCTGGCGACCGGGTTCTTCATGGTCTACGCGCTGAAGGAACTCCAGATGCCGGACGCCGCGGTCGGCATCTTCACCACGGTCAGCCTGTTCGCCCAGACCGCGGGAGCGCTCCTGTGCGGGTGGCTGGCCGATCGTCGCGGCCACGTGACGACGCTGGCACTCGGCGCGCTCTTCTCCGCGCTGGCCGCGGCAGTCGCGATCGGGGCGGGCGATCTCGTCGGCATGGCGGTGGTGTTCGCTTTCATGGGATTGCACCTGGCCGCCACCCAGGTGTCGGCCATGCCGGTCGGTCTGGAACTCGGCCCGGACGACGAGCGCCCGACCTACGTCGCGATCAATAACTCGAGCGTGGCGCCCTTCGCCCTGGTGAGCCCGCTCATCGGCGGCGCGATCGCCGATACGTGGGGCTTCGCGCCGCTCTTCATCCTCGGCGCGGTGATCTCCCTGGGCGCGGCCCTCACCTACGTCCTGTTCGTCCGCGATCCTCGCAGTCTGTCGCGCCCCGCCGTGACCTGAGGGCCACCTCGCACACTCAGACCGATCGGCCCAGGAGCGCGTCGGCGAGGGTACGGACTCGTTCGGCCACCGTATCGACAGGGGCGCTCGCGTCGACGATGTCGATGCGCCTCCCGCGGCGCCGGAGGTTCGCGGCCTGACGGCGGAACGCGCGCCGGATGGCGTGGAGGGTGCCCTCCTCCTCGAAGATCTCGCGCCCGTCGCGCCGCGCGTCGCCATCGATCCGACGCAGCGAGAGCGCCGGTCGCACGTCGAGGAGAATGGTGAGGTCCGGCTCGACCCGACGGGTCGCGCATCGATTGATGGCCCGAACCCAGGCGACGTCGCGGAGGAGCGAGCCCTGGTACGCCAGACTCGAGAGCAGATGGCGCTCGCTGACGACCGTCATCCCGTCGGCGAGCGCGGGCGCGATGACGTTCTCGATGTGGTCGACACGATCGGCCGCGAATAGGAGTGCGAGCGATTCCGGCGGTATCGCATGCCGGCGCGCGAGTACCTGACGGACGACCGCGCCGATCGGGCGATCGGTCGGTTCGCGCGTTCTGAGGCATCGCACGGCGTTCGCGGCCAGGTGAGCGGCGAGCAGCGCGGCCTGCGTGGAGATACCCGCCCCGTCGATTCCCTCGATCGCGATGAACGTGCCGGGCACCGCGCTGGAGTGTAGGCGCAGACCGATGGAACAAAACCGGACGCGCGCACGTCATGGCCCCGAGATCGCGAGGAGGAGCGACATGAGACTGCGCAGCATCGTCCGGGGACTCGGCGTGGCGATCCTTGTGAGCGCGGCAATCGGGTGCGCCGCCGCGGCTCCGACGCCGGCACCGCCGCAACCGGCCGCGCCCGTATCAGCTTCGGCGCAACCAGCCGCGTCCGTATCAGGTCCGGCGCAAACGACGGCGCCCGTTCCGGCTTCGGCGCCGCCGGCGGCCCCGCGACCGGCAGCCCCGGCCTCGGCGCCGGTGCCCGCCGCGGCCGCCATCGCCCGGGACGCCGCGATCGAGAACAAGGGGGGCTCTTTCGCCTTCGCGCCGTCCCCCGGCACCGAGAACGTGATCCGCTCCGGCACGCTCACCATCACGACGAGCGATGTCGAGACGGCGGTGCGCGAGTCGCGCCAACTGGCTGCCCGGTACGGTGGTTCGGTGATCGCCGTCTCCTCGCGCCAGGAGCGCGAGAAGGACGCGGTGCGTGGCATCGCCACGGTCACCGTCCGCGTGCCGACGGAGCGGTTCGACAACCTCGTGAGCGACCTGCGCCTGCTCGGCGACCGCGTCGAGAGCGAGCAGACCGGCGCCGTCGATGTGACCGAGGAGGTGATCGACATCGAGGCGAGCGTCCGGAACCTCCGGGCGACGGAATCGGCGGTGGCGAGACTGCTGGAGCGGGCGCAGCGACTCGACGAGATCGTCAGCCTGACCAGGGAACTGAATCAGGTTCGCACCCAGATCGATCGCCTGGAATCGCGTCAGCGCACGCTCGAGCGACGCTCGGTGGAGGCCACCCTCACCGTCACATTCCAGACGCCGCCCGCCATCGACGCGCCCGCGCCGCCACGCCCGTGGAGCGCGGTGCAGTTCCTCGAGGCGGGGTGGCGCGCCGCGAGGTCGATCGCGCGAACTCTGGCCGAGTTCGCCCTGCTGACGATCGGCTTCGGGTGGTGGGTCGTGCCTCCGGTCGGGCTCTACCTGCTCTGGCGGCGCCGCCCGCACCGGGTGACAACGCCGTAGACCTGGCGAACAGCAGCCTCTCGAACGGGGTGCGCGCGGGCGCGCCCCGTTCGGCCTGCCCGGACGCTATCGTCTGAGGGCGATGCGGCCCTGGGCGAGCGGGCTGGACGTCGCGCGGGGTCGGCCGGACCTCCTGCGCGGACGTCGGTACGGACTGCTGACCGGCGGCGGGGCCGCCGACCGGCGGCTGGAGCCCGTCGTCCGCGTTCTCACCCAAGTAGTCGGGCGAAAGCCAGAGATCCTGTTCGCCCCGGAGCATGGCTTCCTCGGGGCGCAACCGGCCGGCCAATCGGTCACCGATCGTGCCGGATCCGGCGTGTCGCCGCCGCTGGTCAGCCTCTACGGCGCGCGGATCGCGCCGGAACCAGCACATCTCGCCGCGATCGACTGCCTGGTGGTCGACCTACCCGACGTCGGCGTGCGCTACTTCACCTACCTCGCGACTCTCCTCGCGACGCTGCGCGCCTGTGCCGGACACGTGGCGGTGGTCATCCTGGATCGCGGCAATCCGCAGGGCCGCCGCATCGACGGGCCGCTGATGGCCGATGAACTCGCGTCCCCGGTGGGCGTCGCCGGACTACCGGTCCTCCACGGGATGACGCTGGGCGAACTGGCCAGATGGTGCGTCGGCCGCGAGCGGATCGATGTGGATCTGACGGTGATCGCCGCGCCGCGGTGGCGCGGCGAACCGCTCGGCGGCGACCGGCCGTGGATCAGCCCATCGCCCAACCTGGGGACTCGCAGCGCGGCGCGTCTGTATGCCGGCACCTGCCTCTTCGAAGCCGTCGCGGCGAGCGAGGGCCGGGGAACCGCTCGGCCCTTCGAGCAGTTCGGCGCGCCGGGTATCGACGGGACGGCGATCGTGGAGGCTGCCGGTTCGCTTCCCGGTGTGCTGCTCCAGGCGGTCGCGTTTCAGCCGGCGGCGAGCAAACACCAGGGTGTGGCCTGCGCGGGGTGCTGTATCCACATCGTGCGGCCCGATCGATTGAGGCCCCTGCGCGTCGGCCTCGAACTCCTGCGCGCGGCGAGGCGCTGTTTCCCCGAGGCATTCGCGTGGCTGCCGCCGCGCCCCCCTTCGCCGCTGTGGATCGATCGCCTTCTGGGCCATCCGCCGACGCGCGAGGCGATCGACCACGGGGGAGCATTCCCCTTCGACGACCTCTGGGGCGACGACCTGCGCGCGTTCGAGGAATCGAGAGCGGAGTACCTGCTCTACCGATGAACGATCAGAACCAGTCGCCGGCGAGGCTCATGAGCGAGGGTTCCCGCTCCCACGGCATGGTGAACGTCGTCGTGAGGTCGATCGTCTGGCCGGTCTGGGCCGATCGATAGGCCATCATCTGCTGCTCGGCGATGTGCATGCCGACCGTGATGTCGCACCAGGGGCGCCGGCGCTCGCGAATCGACGTGATGAAGTGCGCCAGGATGTCGTCGGTCACCTGCGCCTCCGGGATGGCCGGCGCGTAGCAGTGGGTGAGTCCCAGGTAGTCGATGGTGTCGCTGGCGGCCGGAGGCCGCAATTCGCTCCGCACCACCAGCGGGCGCCCGTAGCGGTTCATGAAGATCGCCCCGTGCCGACCGTGAATGACCGTGCCGTTGGTCATGTAGCTGCGGGACCAGATTGAGTGGACCTGGGCGTGCTGCCCGGTGGGATACTCCAGCAGGATCGAAACCTGATCGTCGACTCCCGGCGTGACCCGACCGCCATCGCCGGTGAGCCGCCGATCGATGAGCCGGCCGACGAGTGCGGTGATCCGCCGCGCCGGGCCCATCAGGGCGGCGAGTCGGGCGAGCGGATACACCATCGTGTCGAGCATCGCGCCGCCCTCGGCTTCGGCGCTGTAGTACCAGTTCGAGCGCGGCGGCCCCGGGAAGGAGAGTTCCGCCTCCGCGCCGGTCACGCGGCCGATCACGTCGCCACGCATCGACTGGATCGCGGTGAGGAGGGTCGGGTTATTCACGAACGGAAGCGCCATACAGGTGGCGCTGCTGCCCCGCGCTGCTTCACCGAGTTCGAGTGCGTGCTCCCACCGTGTCGTCATCGGCTTCTCGATGAGCGCGTGCTTGTTGGCCCGCAGGGCGGCGGTGGCCATCCCCGAATGAAACTGATGCGGCGTGGTGATGACCACGCCGTCGACATCCGGATCGTCGATCAGGCGTCGGTAGTCGGTGTACCAGCGCCGCGCGCCGTGCCGTTCCGCGGCCGCGCGGGCGCTCTCCTCGTGGGCGGCGCAGGTCGCTGTGAAGTGCACGTCCCACCCGAGCGCATCCAGTTTCGCGGCCTGCTCGAAGAAACGCTGGCTGATCTGACCGCAGCCGATCATCCCGAGTCGCAGTGCGCCCATCGTCCGGCGATCCCCCGTTTCCGCGACCTGGTCGCCGCGCGCCGACCATTCTAGGGGCGATGGGACCGACCTCCGGACACCTCACGTCAACTCGCATCGCTGGCGAAGGCGGCTCGCACGGAGCTACCGCTGGACGAGGATCTCGGCGACGATCTGGCCCGGCTCGACGATCACGCGCTGGATGGACTCACCCGGAGCCAACTGCCGCGCGATCTCCAGATTGCCCTCCGCGGCACGCTTCTCGAGCGCCGCCTGGGCTTCGGCGGGCACGGAGATCCCGATCGCGCGGATGCCCCGATTGGAGAGCGCGATCTTCCCGTCCTTCAACTGCACCTGCAACTGGGCCTCGACCGGGATGAACCCGAGCGGACCCTGAATGCGGCCCGACACGACGATGCCGTCCGGCGGTACCAGGCGGACCCCCGGCTGCTCGAACGCCACACCGCGCGAGTTGATCTCGGCGATCAATCGCTGCTGGATCTGATCGATGGTGAAGATCTGCCGCTCGAGTCCCGGCGGAAGCCGCGTGGCCGTCGGCACGGGCGTCGGCGAGGGGTTGAGGTCGATCAGCGGCTTGCCGGTGAGGAAGCCGAAGACGTAGGCGAGCGCGAGCGCGACGATGACGAGCCCGCCGAAGAAGATCCCGAGCGTGCGCATCTCGGACTTGCTGGCGACAACGCGCGGACGGACGCTGGGCGCCATGGTCTCGGCCAGAACCGCCGCGATGGCGGCGCGCTCGGCGTTGAACCGATCGGCATCGAGCGCGGCGTTGTGAAGCGCGTCGCGCACCTGGGTGAGAATCTCCGGATTGAGGGTGCCGACGATCTTCACGACGATATGGCACGAGATCTGGAGCGAGCGGAGCCACCCATCGATCGCGCCGTGCATCTCGTCGTACCCATCCGGGATCGAGAGGCGGCTCAGTTCGGTGCGCAACTCTCCCAGGATGCGCGACTGGCCGAGGGCGACCTGCGTCGCCTCGGCGGTGGCACCGGCGAGGTCCTGCCGGAGCGCAACGTCGTTGAGAAAGCGCACCCACACCGAGCGCGCGTGCGTCGCCTGCACGAGGATCGGCTTCAACTGGCTCAGGTATCGGGTCGCCGCACCCTGCGGCGCCGTATGGACGGTGCTACGCTCCTGGACGGCGGCCACGGTTCAAACCAGCCTAGGCAATCGCGGACGGTTCGTCAACGAGCCACTGATGGGCATATCGCTCCAATATTCGGTCGCCGGGAGCGGCACCGCACTCCGGTCTATGGATGAGACGCGGGCGAACCGAATATCCCAGAGGAGTGGCGGAATGAGGTATGGGCGGCGGCTGTTCGTGGCGGCTGCGCTCGTCCTCCCGCTGACCTATGTCCCCTCGGCCGAGGCGCTCCTGCCGATTCCGACCCGTCGGCCGCCGCCGCGCAAGCTCCCACTGGGAACCTGGCGCCTGGTCGATCGCCGTCCCGAGGCCGAGCCAGACAGCGAGTTGATTGTGGGACTCCAGTTCCGCTCGCTCATCGACGTCGCGGATCCCCAGGTGAACTGGTGGCCGCGGTCGGTGCCGGTCACGCCGTTCCGGCCGCCGCCCACGTCGACGCCGACGACCACACCCGTCCGCACTTTGCCCACGCCCGGACCAACGCCGACGGCCATTCCGCTCGGCCACGCGCGCCGCCCCAACCCGGAATCGCTGGGCGAGGAACTGCTCGGCTCCATCATCACCCCGGTCAACCTGACGATCGCGATCGGGCGGAGCGCCTGCCGGGCACCCTATCTGATCCAGTGTGAGATGCTCGATCCGGAGAGCAACCGCAACGCGCTGTTCGCGTTCCGCATCTACGTAACGTCCGGTACCTGCCCGCGCCCCACCGGCATCCCCAGCCGCCGTTAGCGTCCGCGGCGCCGGTCCCATCGCTTGCTACGATCCGCGCTCGTGCCATCGCTCGTCCTGATCCGGCCGGTGCACTTTCCGCCCGGGCGGGAGGAGGTCGGCCTGGCGTGGCTGCGCGCGGCGATGGAGACGAGGCGAAGGGCGGGGATGGAGTACCACGCCATCCTGCGCAGCCGCACCGATCCGCACGACTACCTGGCCCTTATGGTCTGGCCCGATCCAGAGATGTATGCGCGCTGGAATCGGAGCCCGGAGCGACAGAGGCTCTTCGCCGATCAACCGCACTACCTCGTGCGCGAGCCCACCGGACGGTACACCGCGCTCGATCCCTAACACGCACCCTATACGTTGACGACCCCCCTTAATGCCGATCAAAAGCCGCCGAGGATAGGGTGAGTGCCAGATAGGCAGATTCCGTGGACTAAGGCGGGAGGAGATCGTGGCGACCCAGACGTTCGACGCGTGGCTCAGTGCTGAGATGACGCGAAAGGGAGTGAAGAGTGCCCGCCGCTTCGGGCTGGAAGCGGGCGTCGATCCGGCCCACGTCGGTGACTGGCTCCTCGGCGCGGCGATGCCCTCGGATCAGGAATGCGATCTTCTGGCGCGGTACCTCGGCGTCCCGGCCAACGACGTCCGCGAGAGGCGCTTTCCGCGTCGCCGATAGCCCCCGTGCCGGGCCCCCTCCCGCACGCACGCGATGAGCCCGACCGCTTCCGGGTTTCGCGCGCCCGGCTCGCGTACATCTTCGAGCGGTACGCCACGCCGGGAGAGGTGATCTCCGTCGCCGAGGCCGCGCGGATACTCGGCGTGGGACGGGAGACGATCGGACTCCTGATTCTCCAGGGGCGGCTGGCGGTCGTCGAGGCGGTGCGGACTACGCCGGAGGAGCGGCCCCCGCGGCACGTCCTGCGCGGCGAAGTCGAGGCGCTGCGGGATCGCGGCGAAGGCGCTCTGCCGTTCGCGCGCAGTTGAAACGCGCGCCCGGGGTCGCGGTCCCGCGGGCGAACCGAATACGTTAGCGGCTGACCTTCCCGTCCGCTCTCGGTCGCGCGATCAGGCCGCGGTGCGCGGCAGGCCGTGCTTCAGCGGACCCATCGCGAGCGCACGCGCGATCAGGTTCTGTCCGGTGAGGGCCTTGCTGCCAGGCGGGTGCCGGCTTGCGCCGAGCGCGAGGTCGGCGACCGCGTCAGGCCCAAGTCGCCGGACGGTTGCCGCGACATCGCGAAGCGCCGCGGCTTCGGATGAATACGCACGCCCGACGTTGCCGGTCTCCAGGTCCATCAACTCGAAGCGCACGATCCCTCCTCCTGAGGCAACTCTACCGAGGGACGGCGCGGACGTTCACGGCAAGTTGCAGGAACACCGGAGCGCAACCCCAGAGCGTGTAGTGACCGGGGGGCCCACCTGTCCTGGCCGCGAGCACGACGTCGTGCACACGCCCGTCCGCACGGTGCAGCTCCAAACTGAAACGGTCCGGGTTGGACCGGGACGGGACTACCGACGCTTCGGCCGGAAACCGAAGTTCCGCGACGAAGCGCCCTATGCGGAAGCCGTAGTACCGCGCCGTCGCCTCGGCACCCGCAAGCGTGTCGTAGGCCGACAGCCCAGCCCATACCCCAGGATCAGCGCGCTCGATCGGAACCGGGATGCGACATCGCTGCAGGTTCGATTGGAAGTCGACTTCGACCGGAGTCGGCGTCTTCGTGACGCGGTAGAGAACGCGCGGAGCGTTGATGGACTGGTCGGTGTTCGTCGCGGTCTCCTCGGCGAAGCGCACTGCCAATTATCGGCGCCCGGCTAGATGACACGCACCGGGCCCGCTTCGCCGCCGCCCAGAAGGCGACGAATCGAAGCCGGTCGCGCCTAGTCCAATGGCATCAACGCCACTGCTCGAAACCGAACCTGGCCGACACAGCCGCAATGGCGTCAATGACCGCCCGCATCGACGTTTCGTGACGGTCTCTCGGCCCGCTCTCGACGATGCTCCTCGCGAACCACGCCAACGGCGGACTCGATCTCCTCGGGAGTCATTCCCGGCGGGACACCGGCACGAAATCGCTCTACGACGGAGGCGAACCGTGCCTCCCAGTCACGCCAGTCGCCGTGACGTCGGGCGAGATAGTCGCTGATCGCGAGTCCCACCACGTCGTCGGCGCTCAAGCGCTGCCTTCGGGCGACCTCTTCCATCGCCTGCGCCTGCCGATCGTCGAGTTCAATCGTACGCCGTATCCTCGCCTCCGCGTATCGCCCCTTGACACGGGCGCCTCCACTGAGAGCCATCGGGGTGTGCCGCCAATTCGATTGAAGCGGATCACAAGGACAGTAGGTGAAAGGCGTCCGTGCGCGGCGGGGTCGAGGCGCTGCGGGACCGCGGCGAAGGCGCTCTGCCGTTCGCCAGGGGATAGGGAGGACCAGTTACGCGTAGCCGTCCGGGCCGCACCGATATACTCGGCCGGCCGTGCCCTATCAGCGCCTCAGGAGACGTTTCGGCACGGCGCCCATCCTTCTGGACGGCCCGGTCGGTGCCGAGGCAGTCCGACGCGGTGTTCGCTGGCGGAAGCACGGCATGCTCACCGACTCGGAGGCTGTCGCGCGCATCCACCAGGACTACCTCACGGCCGGTGCGGATCTGCTGCGCACGAACACGTTCGGTCTCAACGGTCGGATCTACCTCAACGTCTTCAAGAACCCCGCCCACATGGCGCACATCGGTGCGCCCGGCCTGGCCGATCTGGCCGATCGCCTCCTCGACCGCGCGGTCGCCCTCGCGCGTGAGGCGCGCGGACGGGCCAGGCGCGACTACGTACCGATCGCCGGAGTCCTCTCGCCGCTGGAGCATGTGTTCCGTCCCGACCGTGCGCCCGATCGAGCGATCGGCCGAGAGGAACACGGGCGCATCGCGGAGAGGCTGGCCTCGGGCTGCGATCTCCTGCTGCTCGAGGCGTTCGGCACCGATCGGGAGTGCCGCGCGGCTGTCGATGCGGCCGCCGGAACGCACCACCCGTTCTGGATGAGCTTTGCGGTCGGCGAGGATGGCAATCTGCTCGGCGGTGAACCGCTGGCGCCCGCGGCTCGGTACGCCGTGGAGCACGGTGCGGCCGCCCTTCTCGCCACGGCCGCACCCCTCGCGGACGCGCTGCGGGGCCAGGCGATCCTGGCTCCGCTCGGGCAGCCCACCGGCGTGGCGCCGCTGTGCGGTCGGTTCGATCCGCCAAGCTGGAAGTTCGAGTTCCATCCGCAGTTCGCGGACTGGCCCGACCCGCAAACCTTCGCGCGCGAGCTACGCGCCGCGCACAGGGACGCAGCGATCGTCGGCGCGTGGTGTGGCGCGACGCCCGAGCATGTCGCGGCGCTGCGGGCGGAGGTGGGCCATGCCTGATCGGTACTACGCACCGCTCAGAGAGCGGCTGACCGCTGGCCGACCGGTGATCCTCGACGGCGCCATCGGCACCGAGATCCTGCGTCGGGATGTCACGTGGGCGGATCACCAGAATCTCTCCCGACCGGATGTCATCCGTGCCCTCCACGCGGACTACGTGCGCGCGGGAGCGGATGTCCTCTCGACGAACACCTTTCAGCTCTCGAAGCGCAGTCTGGTCAGCCACTTCCGCGATGAGGCGCACATGCGTCGGATCGGGCGCGCCGGTCTGATCGATCGGCCAGAGGCGTCGCTGCGCGCCGCGGTGGCACTCGCGGCCGAGGCGCGTACCCAGGCCGCCGGCGATCGCCCCGTCGCGATCGCGGGAGCGATCACGACGCTGGAATGGTGCTTCCGACCCGACCTCGCGCCCGACGATGACGCCGCGATGGCCGAGTACGTGGAACTCATCGGCATCCTCGCCGACGCGGGATGCGACCTCGTCCTCGTCGAGACAGTGAACTCGGTGGGGGAGGCAGTCGTTGCGGCGCGGGCAGCGCGGCAGGTCGGCCTTCCCTCCTGGATCGCCTTCGTGCCGGACGAACAGGGCCGGTTGTTCACCGGCGAGACGATGGCCCAGGCCGCGGTCGCTCTGGCCGCGGAGAGGCCGGACGCGATCCTGCTCAACTGCGCGCCACCCCGGGACTGCCTGGCCGGCCTGCGCGAACTCGCGCCGCACTCGCCGGTCGCGACGGGCATCTACCCTCACGTCGGGCGGTTCGACCCACCGGAGTGGATGTTCACCGGTGAGTACCCTCCGGAGGGCTACGTCGCTGAAGCACGGCGGTGGCGGGACCTCGGGGCGACGGTCCTGGGCGGTTGCTGCGGCACGACTCCGGAACACATCGCCGCGCTCGCCCGGACCTTCCGCGCGGCGTGATGCCGCCCGACCCGGTGATGCCACGCGCGAGCGCGCCCCTCGACGTCGCGATCGTCGGTGGCGGGCATAACGGGCTCGTCGCGGCGGCCTACCTGGCGCGCGCCGGGCGTCGGGTCGGGGTCTTCGAGGCCCGCGCTCAGGTGGGTGGCGCGGCCGTGACCGAGGAGATCTTCCCGGGCTTCCGCTATTCGTCGGCGGCCTACCTGGTCTCGCTCATGCAGTCGAAAGTCGTGGCGGATCTCGATCTCCCCCGGTTCGGGTATGCGGTGACGCCGAAGGAGCCGGCCTACTTCGCGCCTTTCCCCGATGGCTCCCACTTCTTCATGTGGCGCGATCTGGCGAGAACGCAGGCAGAGATCGCGAAGTTCTCACCGCGCGACGCGGAGGTGTACCCGCGCTACGAGGAGTTCCTCGAACGCGTCGCCCGGGTGATCGAGCCGACCCTCCTGCGGCCACCTCCGGATGTGCCGCCCCGCGGTATGGGGGACGCCATCGCCCTGGGGCGCCTGGGGCTCGACCTCGTGAGGCTGGGACGGGCCGACCTGGCGATGTTCGTGCGCCTGATGACGGGGAGCGTTCAGGACTTTTTGGATCGCTGGTTCTCGTCCGAGCGGCTCAAGGTCGCCCTGGCGTCGGATGGCGTTATCGGCACGAACGGCGGGCCGAGGACGCCCGGCACCGGATACGTCCTGCTGCACCACCAGATGGGCGGCGTCGGCGGCGTACGCGGCCTGTGGGGTTTCCCGCGCGGTGGGATGGGCGCGGTCTCCGAGGCGATCGCCGCCTCGGCGCGGGCGGCGGGCGCGACGATCCGGACGGGCGTGCCGGTCGAGCGCATCGTGATCCGGAACGGCGCCGCGCGGGGCGTTCTCCTCGCGTCCGGCGAGGAGATCGGGGCGCGCGTGGTGGTCTCGAACGCGGATCCGAAGCGCACGTTCACGCGCCTGGTCGATGCGGCGGAACTCCCGGACGACTTCCGCGCCGAGGTCGAGGCGTTCCGCTGCGTGGGCTCGTCGTTCAAGGTGAACCTCGCCCTGGACGGACTGCCCGACTACCGGGCGGTGCCCGGCACGACGCCGGGTCCACAGCACCGCGGCACCACCCACATCTGCCCGGACCTGGCAACGATGGAGCGCGGCTGGGAGGACGCCAGCAATGGGCGGACGTCGCGACACCCGCTCATCGAGATCACCCTCCCGAGCGTCTACGACCCGTCACTCGCCCCGCCCGGCAAACACGTCATGTCGATGTTCGTCCAGTACGCGCCGTACCACCTCGCGGGCACGACCTGGGCGGAGGAGAGGGAGCGGTTCGCCGATCGCGTCATCGACGCGGTCGCCGAGTACGCGCCGAACCTGAAACAGATCATCCTCCACCGGTACTGCCTCTCGCCGCTCGATCTGGAGACGCACTTCGGCCTGACGGGCGGCAACATCTTCCACGGCGAGATGAGCCTGGATCAACTGTTCAGCCTGCGTCCGTTCCCGGGGTGGAGCCGGTACGAGACGCCCATCCGCGGTCTCTATCTGTGCGGGTCGGGCACCCACCCCGGGGGAGGCGTCATGGGCGCGCCGGGACACAACGCGGCGCGGGTGATCCTGAAAGCGCGCTGAGGCGAGGACCGGGTCAGAGCCAGAGTTCCCCGGCGGTGTGGGCCGCCAGGTTCGCCTCGTTCACGGTGATGCCGAGACCGGGACGTTCCGGGACGGCGATGCTGCCGCGCTCGATGAGCGTCGGGCCGGCCACGCAATGCTGCCACCAGGCAATCCCCCGGCAGTGAAACTCGAGCGCCAGGAAGTTCGGGATCGCCGCGCCGGCGTGCACCGCCGCGATCGTGCCGACGGGCGAGGTCATGTTGTGCGGTGCGATCGACACGGAGTAGAGGTCCGCCAGATCGGCGATCTTCTTCAGGTCGCGCATTCCGGAGGCGCGCGGTGTATCCGGCTGGATGATGTCGGCGGCCTGTCGGGTGAGCAGATCGCGGAAAGCCTCGCGCCCGACGAGCGATTCGCCGGTGCAGATGGGTATGCGGGACTTCGCGGTCACCTTCGCCATCGCCTCGTGATTGCCGGGAGGCACCGGGTCCTCGAGCCACACGAGGCGGAACGGTTCGAGTTCGTAGGCGACGCGCAGCGCGTCCGCGACGTTGTAGGCGGCGTGGAGATCGATCGCCAGATCGACGTCGGGCCCGATTGCGCCGCGGATCGCCGCGACGACCTCGACGATCGCGCGTAACTCCGCCGGCGCGATCGACCGATCGTCGCGATCCTTCTTGTTCGGTGTGGGGAAATCGACGTCGAACTTGACGGCGTCGTACCCGGCGGCCACCACCTCGGCGGCGTGGCGTGCGTAGGCGTCCGGACGATAGATCTCCGCCAGCCGCCGCTCTTCCTGGGCAAGGCGGCGGTTCTCGCGGATGAGGGTGGGCGACCAGTCGGCCCCGCCGTGAGAATCGGCATAGAGGCGCACGCGGTCCCGGTACTTCCCGCCAAGGAGGACGTACACCGGCACGCCCATCGCCTGACCGGCCAGATCGAGGAGCGCGATCTCCACCGCGTGGACGAGACCCGGGTTACGGGCGTGCGCGAAGGCGACCATGAGGGGCGCCAGGAGCGGTTCGATATCGTGCGGCCGCCGACCGATCAGCAGTTCCCGCACCTGCGTCAGATCGTCGGCGTGGACCCGGGAGAAGATGGGCATCTCGCCATACCCGATCGCGCCGTCATCGGTCTCGAGACGCACCAGCGTCCACTCGAAGGGGCCGATCGGCCGGGTCGCCCGAACATCGGTGATCTTCACGCCGGTGCGCGCCGTGCCTCGCCGATCAACCGAACGTGAAGACGCATTTGCCCGTCTGCCCGGCGTCGAAGGTATGGAATGCGGTCTCGGCTTCGGCGAGGTTCCACCGGTGGGTGATGAGGCGATCGATCGGTACCGCGCGATCGCGGATGAAGCGGGCACACTCGGCCAGCAGGATGGTGCTGAAGGTCCAGGACCCGTAGATCGTCAACTGCTTGTGGATGACATCGGGACTCGGTTCCAGCGTCACGGTTCCCCCCTCACCGACCCAGCAGACGCGACCCCAGATGCGCGCGCACTGCACCGCCTGGGCGCGGGCGAGCGCGCTGCCCGTGCAGTCGAGCGCGGTCTCGGCGCCCTCGCCGTCGGTCATTGCGCGGATCGCCGCGACCACATCGGTCGTCGCGGGGTCGATCGCGTGCTCCGCTCCCAGCGCCCGCGCCAGAGCGAGCCGCTCCGCGGAGAGGTCCACCGCGATGATCCTGGCCCCCATCGCCCGACCGAGCATGGTCGCGCTGAGGCCTACCGGACCCTGACCGAAGATCGCCAGCGTGTCGCGCCCGGAGACCTCGAGCCGCTTCAGCGCGCTATAGGCCGTGCCGGTGCCGCACGAGATCGCCGCGCCGGCCTCGAACGAGAGTTCGTCCGGTAACGGCACGAGCGTCGCTGACGGGACGACCATCCACGGCGCGTTCCCACCGTGGCCGCTGAACCCGTAGACGACATGGCGGGACAGGCACATCTGGGTGTAGCCGACCAGGCAGTGCTTGCACGACCCGCACCCGCTGTAGTGATGGACCATGACCCGGGCGCCCACCCGCGCCGTGGCCGGCTGCGGGCCCGCGCCGAGTTCGGCCACCTCGCCGCATGGTTCGTGGCCGGAGACGCACAGTGGCTCCGGCCGCGAACCGGCCGCGGCACGATAGGGCCGCAGATCCGACCCGCAGAGGCCCGAAGCACGCATATGCAGCAGTACTTCGCCGGGTCCGGGACGGGGATCCGGGAAGTCGCGGAACTCCACCCGGCGCTCCCCGGGCAGGACCACTCCACGCATCACGGGGCAGTCTACCCGGTGGTCGCGGGAGCGGCGTGGACTCGACGCCCCTCCTGGTAGACCGCCCGCACCCGACCGAGCGCGCTCACGTCGGCGCTGGGATCGCCATCGACGACGATGAGGTCGGCGATCTTCCCCACCTCGAGGGTGCCGATCTCCGCGCTCGCGCCGATCGCTTCGGCGGTGATGCGCGTCGCCGATTCGAGCACCTGCATCGCCGTCATCCCGCCCCGGTGCATCAGCATCAGGTCGTAGTCCAGATGCCCGAAGGCGAGGTTGCCGCACCCGGAGTCGGACCCCGCGACCATCCGCGGCAGCAGACCATGCTCCAGGAGCAGACCGAAGTGCTGGACCCGGGTCTCCAGGCGCGATTCGGCAGCGGCGAGGCGCTGCTCCTCCGCGCGGGTGAGCCGGTCCTTCTCGCGCTTCGCCCGCAGCTCGAGCACGGTGGGATACCCGGCCGCCTGAAGCGTCGGGCTGACCCAGATGCCGGCCTCGCGCATCATCTCGGCGATCTGGGGATCGAACCGCATCACGCCGTCGGGGTCGAGGAACTCGGCGTGCTCCATGAGATCGAGGCCGGCATGGATGGCCCTGACCATGGACTCCTTGGCCCGACAATGTGCGACCGTGAGCCGTCCGAAGAGATGCGCCTCGTGGACCGCGGCGTGCAGTTCGGCCGTCTCGTAGGAGGGGCGCCCGGGGATCGTGCCGAGGGTCCCGCCGCCCGAGGCCATGATCTTGATGTGGTCGGCCCCCTCGTGGACGAGGCGCCGGACGGCGCGGCGGATCTCGGCCTCGCCATCCGCCTGTTCGTTGCACCACCAGAAATGACCGCCGGTACAGGTGATGGGCCGCCCGCAGACGTACATGCGCGGCGCGGGGAAGTACCCGCGGCGCGCGCCCTCGCGCAGCGCGAAGCCGACCCGGTTGCGCGCGCCGTTATCCCGCAGCGTGGTGATCCCGGCCCGCAGATGCCGGCCGAGGTTGAAGACACCGGCGAGCATCATGATCTCGTCCGGGTCCTCCGCCATCTCCTCGTACGATCGTCCATCCCCGGCCAGGCCCAGATGGGTGTGCTCGTCGATCAGACCCGGGCAGATCCAGTACGGGCGGACGTCGACGTGCTCCGACTGTTCACCTGGATGGGAGGCGATCGCGGCGGCAGGCCCGACGGCGGCGACGCGACCATCCTCGATCCGGATCGCGGCATCGAGGACGGGCGGCGCGCCGGTGCCGTCCACCAG
>CAZHZF010000043.1:0-25660 GCA_964536925.1 uncultured Dehalococcoidales bacterium
CGCGATCGGACGATCTGGGACCGTCTCCTCACGAGCAGCATCGTGGGCAATCCGGGCCTGGCGAGCGGCCCTCGATTGAGCGCGCTGCGAGCATGGGACTCGACGGTGACGATATGGTTAAGCACTCGGGTCCGGGCCCGCCCGGACGCAGGCACTGACGTGAAGCGGATCATCGTGCCCCTTGCGATCGCGCCTGGTGGCGAAACCAGGCTAGGTCTCGCAGAGTCTCTCGCCCGCGCTTACGGCGCCGAGTTGGTGTTTCTCCACGTGCTGTCCGAAGGCGGGGTGTCCGCGGGCGAGCAACGATCGCGCGAGGTGCGCGCTCTTGCCCACCTGGAGGCGCTCGCCGCGCCTCTCCACGCAGCCGGGGTGCACGCGCACGGCCTCGTCCGAACCGGGCCTGACGTGGCCAGCCAGATCGTCGACGCGGCTCGGGACCTCGAGGCCGATCTGATAGTGCTGGGGTCCGACGTGCGCAGCGGCCTCGCTCGGGCTTTCGTGGGGTCGGTTGCCGACGCGGTGATCCGACTGTCACCGATCCCGGTCACCCTCGTCCCTCCGGAGGCGGTGCCGATGCCCGCGCCGTCAATGCGATCGTTCGAGGCTGACGCCGTCGGTCGCGGGCCGCTGTCTCGCTGGGCGGTCGGCCTGCGGATCGTCGAGACGGCCCGGATCGTGGGGTCGGTCGGCCGCGCGTCTGAGTTGGATGGCGCGTTCCGGTCGGCCAACCGCAGTCGGGAGGAGACCCAGCGGTACGCTCGGGTGCGCCGTGGCATCCTGGAGGACGTCGGCCTTCCGCCGGTCCAGTTGTACAAGCTCGGCCCTGCCTACTACGTCCTGGACGGTCACCATCGCGTCGCGGTGGCCAGAGAGCTGGATCAGATCGAGATCGATGCCGAGGTCACCGAGTTCGTGGCCGTCGATGACCTCGAGGCGCAGCGGTCACTCGCCGAGCACCGACGGTTCGAGCGCGAGACAGGCATCGCAGCCATTCACGCCGCGCACAACCCGGACACGTGGGTGCGGCTGCGCGTCATGGTTGATCGCTTCGCCGCGGAGGAGGGTATTCCAGACCTTCGCGAGGCCGGCCGCCGCTGGCACGGCACGGTCTATCGGCCACTGGTACGTCTCATCGACGATCAAGGTCTGGCTCATCGCTTTCCGGGCGCGCGATATGCCGATCTTGTCGCGATGGTGGACGAGTTTCTGGCGTGCAGGCACCGGTCTGGCGACATCAAACTGGACTGGGCGGAGGCTGTCGCGCAGCTCGCTCGCCAGCCCGCCGAAATGGTCTGAGCGCAGCCGTCCGGCGTTTCCGGCCGGGATCCTCGCTGCGCCCCGCCCAACTGGCATGCGCAGGCTTCGTCGCCACGGACTATCAGGCTGTGGAGGTGAGACTGGCGGAAGCGACGGGATTCGAACCCGCGATCTCAGCCTTGACAGGGCTGCATGTTAGGCCGCTACACCACGCCTCCGCGACGGGGCGCCTATCGTAACGCACCCGCCCACGGCGCGCCAGATTCGGCCCGAAGCCTCGCGCGAACTCCGGCTCAGTTCAGACGCGGATCGCGAAAGCCCCGGAATCGGAGCCGGCGCAGGTGTCGCGCCAGGCCGCCCGGATCGAGCCTGATCTCCCGCGGCTCGTCGGCGCCCATCGCCTGCCCGCGCCATTTCGGGCGCGGCGGCTGTACGCCAATCCGCGCGACCGAGGCGGCCACCGCCGAGACGAGGAGGAGCACGCTGGCGATGCCCACGAACGGTATCGCCAGGGGATACGCCCAACCCACGGGGGCGCTCAGGGCGGCCAGCGCCAGACCCGACACGAACAGCGTGGAGGGGTTGAGGCTCAAGCGCACGCCCCGTCGCGATCGGAGACGTCGGCTGGCGATCGGCACGGGGGCCGCCACGCGCGCCGGGGTCGGCGGCGCCCCATCATCCATACGACGGAGGATCTCTTCGATCTCTCGCTCGTAGCGAGGTCGCATCCCGGCCACGTCCCGGCCATTGTACCCGCTCCTACGGCAGCGGGCAACCGGGCAGGCGCCTGTAGAATCGCGATGTGCCGAGCAATCTCGAGCTCGCGGCGGTCTTTCGGGAGATCGCCAACCTGCTCGAGATCAAAGGCGAGGTCGTCTACAAGTACCTCGCCTACCGGGAAGCCGCGCGGCAGATCGAGAACTACCCCCAAGGCGTGGAGGCGCTCGCCCGCGCCGGTCGCACGCGCGACGTCCCCGGCGTGGGCGACGCCATCGCGCGAAAGATCGAGGAACTCGTCACCACCGGCCGCATGGAGTTTCTGGAGCGGACGCGCGCGCAGGTGCCCGCCGGCCTCGCGGACCTGCTGCAGATCCCGGGCCTCGGGGCGAAGAAGATCCAGACGCTCCACCGGTCGCTGGGCATCAGCTCGATGGATGACCTCAGAACAGCCCTGGCCGCGGGTCAGGTCCGCGCACTGCCGGGCATGGGCGTGCGGACCGAGGAGAGGCTGGTCGTCGAAGTGGAGCGCTGGCGCGAGAGGGCGCGGCGCATCCCGATCGGCGCGGCGCGGGCGGTGGCTGACGACGCGATCGCCCATCTGCGCTCCGCATTCCCTGCCCTGGACCTGATCGAGGCGGCTGGAAGCCTCCGCCGCTGGCGCGACACGATCGGCGACATCGACATCGTCGTCGGCGCCTCCGAGGCCCCTCCCCTCATCGCCGCTTTCACCGCGATGCCGGGCGTCCGTGACGTGCTCGGCGCGGGCGATACGCGCGCCTCGATCGTCAGTACCGCGAACGTGCAGATCGACCTTCGCGTTGTTCCTCGCCAGGCGTTCGGCGCGGCGATGCAGTACTTCACCGGCTCGAAGGCGCACAACGTTCGCCTGCGCGCGCTCGCCCAGCGGATGGGGCTGACGCTGAATGAGTACGCCCTCAGCGAAGAGGCGACCGGGCGCGTGGTCGCGTCGGCGACCGAAGAGGAGATCTACGCCGCCCTCGGTCTGCCGTGGATTCCTCCCGAACTGCGGGAGGACCTCGGAGAGTTTGAGGCGGGCCAGATCGGGGACCTCCCCCGTCTGATTGAGGCTGACGATCTGATCGGCGAACTCCACGCCCACACGGACTGGAGCGACGGCCACCTGACGATCGAACAGGTCGCCCGCCTCGCCGCGGCGCACGGCCGCCGGTACCTCGCGATCACCGACCACTCCATCGGTCTGGCCATGGCGCGCGGCCTCGACGCGGATCGTGCGCGAGCGCAGTGGGTCCAGATCGATGCCTGGAATGCGCGAGGGGAACCCCCGTGGCTGTTGAAGGGCGCGGAACTGGAGATCCTTGCCGACGGCACGCTCGACCTCGATCCGGAGACGCTGGCCGGATTCGACATCGTCGTCGCCTCGGTGCACTCGATGCTGCGTCAAGATCGCGCCGAGATGACGAACCGGCTCGTGCGCGCGGTATCCCATCCGCGCGTGGACATCCTCGGCCACGCCACGGGCCGGATCCTCGGTCGACGCGACGCTTACGAGGTCGACATGGCAGCGGTCCTCGCGGCCGCGGCCGCGCACGGCGTCGCGGTCGAGATCAACGCCAGCCCGGATCGGTTGGATCTCGATGATGCGCTGGCGCGCCAGGCCCGGGCGCGGGGAGTCCCGGTGCCGATCAACTGCGATGTTCACCGGCCCGAGGGATTCGAAGACACGCGCTTCGGCGTGATGACGGGACGACGGGCCTGGCTGCGACCAGACGATGTCCTGAACACCAGAGATCTGGCCCAGATTCGCGACTGGCTGACCCAACGCCGTCAGCGGGCGCTAGCGATCACCTGAACGGCGCGAGAGGTAGCCGAAACGGCGCTGTAACGCCTCAATCGTCGGGAACGGCGCCATCCAGTCGCGAGGATCGGCACGGCTCGATCCCTGGATCGAGCGCCGTTTCGCCAACTGGTGGTGCAGCCCGCGCCAGGCAGCGGCCCGACCCGCCAGCGCGGCGAGGCGGGCCGCGGGAGAGGCCGGTCTCACCGGCGCGGCGAGGGCGAAGGCGACGCCCAGCGCGGTGTCCAGAGCCATGGCCGCCGGAACGTCGGCCGCGGCCATGCACTTCGCGATCGTCCAGATCTTGTTGCGTGCGATCAGGTGACGCTGCCGAGGGCTGTTCCAGCCCGCGGTGGCGGCGCCGACATGGCGCGACCGCGCCTCACGCGCGAGGCCACATCCCCAGCCGCGGAGGCGGGCGCGCCAGGCGAGGTCCACATCTTCGTAGTAGGCAAAGAACTGACCGTCGAACGCGCCGACGTCTTCGAGCATCGCCGCGGAGTAAAGAGCTGCGCCACCGCTCGGGCCAAACAATGGCCCCTCGTCGACCGCGTCTGGCGTGCGTCCGCCGAGACGGTTCCACGCGATCCCCGCGCGATCGAGGCCGATCCCGGCTGCGTCGATCCGCTCCCCGCGTCGGTCGAACTGTACCGTCGCGACCATGCCCCGGCGGTCACCCGCGTGCGCGGCGTTGAGCGCGGCCGCGGCCCATTCTGGATGGACGAAACAGTCATTGTTGAGCACAGCGCGCCAGGGTGCGGTTCCTCGGCGCAGGCCGAGGCTCGCCGCGGCGGCAAAACCGACGTTTCTGTCGAGTGAGATCAGATGCACCGTTGCCAGGCGCCCGTGCACGGTCGATCCGGACGCATCGGTCGAGCCGTTGTCGACGACCAGAACCTCGATGCGTGCGCCCGTCACTGCGCCAAGGCAATCCAGGCACTCCCGGAGCATCGCGCCGCCGTTCCAGTTCACCACGACGACCGAAAGATCCGGCTTCACCGCCCCGATTATCGATCGCGGAATCCGGGGTCTCGCATCCCGTCGCGATAGAATCGCGTGCGTGACAGACGAGAGCACGAACCAGCCGGCGCCGGAGGCCACCGCGTCGGAGGGGGCAGAGGCGGCGGCCGCCGCGGCGACCGTAGACCGGGCGGAGGAGTACCTGCGCCTCGCGCAGCGGGCTCAGGCGGACCTGGCCAACTATCGGCGGCGGGTCGAGCAGGAGCGGGAGGAACTGCGCGGGCAGATCCGGAACGATACGCTCCTCTCCCTCCTCCCCGTCCTCGACGACTTCGAGCGGGCGACGGCGGCCATCCCGGCCGAGGCGCGCGAACTGCCCTGGGTACAGGGGATGCTCCTGATCGAGCGAAACCTGCGCGGGGTCCTGGAGCGCGCGGGTTTCGAGCGGATCGACGCCCTCGGGAAACCCTTCGACCCGTGGGAACACGAGGCCATCATGGCGGATGAGACGGGAACGGAGGCCGATGAGACTGTTACAGCCGTGTTCCGTCCAGGTTACAGGGTGAACGGCCGCGTCGTACGGCCGGCACAGGTCACGGTCGCCCGGCGCCCCAACTGACCTCCAGACCAACCGCGAGGATTTTGCCCGCGGGCCTGCTCTACGTCGCGCTCGGCGTCGGGCTGTTCTCGACGAGTCCGGTCCTCGCGCGCTGGGCGCTGCCCTACTCGCCGTTCGAGGTCACGTTCGGACGCATGGCCATCGGCGCCGCGCTGATCCTGACGCTCGCCCGGGTGACAGGAGTCGGGGTCGGACTCCCCGTCGCCGATCTACCGCGTTTCGCGTTCTATGGCCTGACCACCGCGGCACACTTCCTTCTGTACATCTGGTCCCTCGAGTTCACGACCATCGCGCACTCGCTGGCGTTCGTCTACACGGCGCCGCTCTTCGTCACCTGGTTCAGCGGGATCTTCCTGGGCGAACATCTCCCCCGTCGCGCGCTGCTGGGGATACCCGTCGTCGTCGCGGGAGTCGCCCTGCTCACCGGGTTCGAGCCGCGGTTCGACGCGCGCATGGCGCTGGGTGACCTAATGGCGCTCGGTTCGGCGGCGTGTTTCGGGATCTATTCGGTTGCCGGCCGCGGCGAGCGCGCGCGACAGCCGCTGCTCCGCTACGCGGGGACGGTGTACCTCGCGGCCGCGGTCTGGCTTCTCCCGTTCGCACTCCTCACGAGCGAGGGGTGGCAGGGTGTTTCGCCGACGCTCGCCGTGGCGGCACTGGGAATCTTCCCTCTGGCGATCGGGCACACGCTGTATAACGCGAGCCTGCGCCGCGCCCATCCAACGTACGTGAATCTCATCGCCACGCAGGAGGTGACGGGAGGCGTGATGCTGGGGGCCGTACTGCTGGGGGAGTGGCCCGCCGTGCTGGAGGCGACGGGCGCGATCCTGCTCATCTGCGGCGTGGCACTTGTGCTCATCCTGGGCGAACGCGGGCGACCGGTCGCATCCGCTTCGACAGCGTGATGATCGTGGGCACGGCGCTCGTCCGCCTGCGCCTTCCGGAGAACGGGTCTTTGAAGGGGAAGCGGGCCGTGATCCGCTCCCTCTGTGCCCGCCTCCAGAACGAACTGAAGGTCGCGGCGGCCGAGGTCGATGACCACGATCTCTGGCAGGTCGCCTCGATCGGCATCGCATGCGTCAGCAACTCCGGGAGCCATACGGCGGCGCTGCTCGGCGCGGCCGAGCGCCTGATCGCCGGTTCGCACCATCCGATCGAAGTCGTGTCCTTCGAGCCGAGTATCGATACGGAATAGTGCGCTGCCTCATTGTTCGACCTTGCCGGCAGCCATAGAATTGCCCGTCCTCGCCGCCCGCGGCGACTCGACAGGGGAGCCCTTTTGCGGATCCGCATTGCTGGCGGGCATCAGATCGCGACGCGCGATGGCGGTCCGACCTCGATCCTGATCGACGACCACATCGTCCTCGACACCGGTGGCATCTGTCAGGCTCTTGACCTGTCCGCGCTCTGCCGGGTCGATACCGTCCTGCTGACCCACCATCATTTCGACCACCTGCGCGACCTTCCCGGCCTGGGGTTGATCGCCCTCGATACGGGAAAGTCCATCGATGTCCACTGCACCAACCTCGTGCGCGACATGCTCACGGCATCCATCCTCAACGATGCGATCTGGCTCAACCTCTTCGCCGGTCTGGACCCGAACGCACCAACGTTCGTCCATCATCCCGTCACGCCGGGCGTCCGGTTCCCGCTCGCCGGGTACGAAGTCCTTCCGCTCGACAACCGGCACCACCCCGTTCCCGTGTGCGGTTTCGAGTTCCGTACACCCGGCGGTCGACGCTTCGCGTACACGGGGGATACCGGTCCGGGGATCCGCGATCTCTGGCCGCTGATCCGGCCAGACGTGCTGCTCACGGAAGTGACGTGGCCGAACGCGCGCACGCCGATCGCGCGCATCGCGGGCCATTTGACACCGGAACTGCTGGCCGACGAACTAGAGTCGTACCGAGAGGTTCACGGCGGTCTGCCGGATCAGGTGTACGTCTGTCATATCAATCAGATCTGGGAAGGGGAAGTGCGGCGCGAACTGGCCGAACTCTCCCGGCGCCTCGGGTCCGAGATCCGCATCGCGGTCGAGGGCACACTGATCGAGCTTTGAGACGCGCGCTGCAGGCGATCGGCGGTATTCTGATCCTCGGTCTCCTCAGCAACGCGTGCCTCCCGGACATTCCGACCCCTACTCCGGCCGAGTTCGGCAGCCGCCCCCTGATACCGGTGCCGCAGAAGGTGATCGACGCGGTGCCCACACCGCCGCCCGGACTGCTACCTGGCGTCCCGCGCGCCAATCCCGGTGGGTCGGCGGGCTACCCGGAACCCACGCCCGGGCCCAGTCCTACGGTTCGGGTGCTCCCGACCTCTCCCGGTGGTTACCCCGGCCCGAACTTTGGCGCGGAGCCTCCGCGGGCGATTCCGCCCGCCCCGGGTTTCGCCACGCCCGTGCCGGCGCCCGGCGGGAGCAATCCATCGGGCGCGCCGCCGGCTCCGGCCCCCGCGGGAGGCGCGGTGCAGACGGCCACGCCCATCATCGTCGGCGGTGTGGTCGTCCCGGTGGTCGCCCCCGCGGAGAGCGCCACGCCGACCCCGGTGGGCCAACCCCCGACGATCGGCGGCGGCGCGACGCCGGTTAGCGGGAGCACCACCGGATCGAGTTCGTATCCCGCGCCGACGCACTCGCCCACACCCGTTCACGTCATACTCCCGACATGCACGACTTATCCAAACAACACTAATAACACGTATTGCGCCTGACCGAGCGGCGGGACGCTCCTGGCCCGCCTGACCGCCTCAGCGCTCGCGACACGACGGTCCGGCTGTCGCGCGGACTCGTCCTTCTCGCTCTGGCAGTCGCCGCGGTCGGATGCAGTCCCGCGCTCGATCTCGCCTCCCATCAGGAGCGTGTCTCGCGTCTGACGGCGCCGCTCCAGGCGGGCGCCTGCTCCGGCGGCCTGTTCACCGCCGGGCGAGACGGCCTCAGCGCTCTCGAACTCTGGATGGACGGTCGGGGTGACACGGTTTTCCCCGTGCATCTCTACGCCGCGGGCACCGATCGGCCGCTCGCATCCGGGACTGTGACGACGGAGACCGGCTGGGCCAGGTTCACCTTTCCTCGAGTGCCGGACTCCGGCGGCCGATCCTTCGCCCTCTGCGTCGAGGCGACCGGCCCCGATGCGCGCCTTGGCTACGCCCACGACCTGACCAGAGCCGATCAGCCCAGGTTCGAGAACGGTCGCCCCGGTTCGGGCGCGCTGACCCTTCGGGCCTTCTATGAGGCGACGCCGGCCGACATCGTGCTGGCCGCCTGGCAGGCCGCCCGCCGCCTGCCGCTGGCCGCGACTCTGGCCCTCCTCTTCGGCCTCGGCCTGCCGCTCGGTCTCCTCGCCACCGGCGGCGATCGGCGACCGATCGATGTGCTCGCCGCGGCGCCAGGACTGGGTCTGCTGACTGTGGCGGTACTGTGGTGGGTCACGGCGCCGCTCGGTGCCGCGGCATCGACCGGCGCGACCCTGGTCGTTGCCGTCCTTGGTTGGATAGCCCTGGCCGTGACGTCGGCACGGAGGGCCGCCGCGGACTCATCGGACCACGAACACCAGGTCGATGCGCCGCTGGCGCCTGTGGTGCTTGGCGGGCTCCTCGTGGTCGTGGTCGGTGCCGCGATCGCGTTGCGCCTCGCGCTGATTGTCGATCTCTCGTTGCCGGTGTGGGTCGACGCTATCCATCACACGTACCTGATCGCGCTCCTCGCCGCGCGCGGCATTCCGACCGACTACGGGCCTCTGCTCGAGTTCGGACCGTTCACGTATCACTTCGGCCTCCACGCCGCGGGCGCGACGATCGCGCGATTGACGAATGCGGACCCGGCCGACTCCCTTCTCCTGCTCGGCCAGGCCCTCGCCGCGCTGAGCACGCTGGCCGCGTATTCGGTCGTGCGGTCGCTCGGCGGTACCGTGGGCGGCGGGGTCATCGCGGCGGCGATCGCCGGCCTGGTGTCGATTCTGCCGGCGTACTACGTCAGTTGGTCGCGGTACACCCACCTCGCCGGGATGATCGCCGGGGCGTCGCTGCTCTGGCTCCTGTCCCGCGGGATCTCGTCGCGCTCGCGGGCGATCGCGCTCGGCCTTGGGCTCGCCGGTCTGCCGATGGTCCATCCGCGGCTGGCGGTCTTGACGCTGCTGGCCGGGCTCGTGATGGTCCTGCTCTCCGGCCAGGTGTGGCGCGTGGTGAGCCACCGGCGCGAGGCGATCCTCGTCGCGGCGACCGCGGCCGCGGTCGGTGCCGGGTGGGTCGCCCGCGTCGCGACATCGCTGGTCGGCCGCATCAGCGGCGGCGGCGACGAGGTGGCAACTGCCAACGCGATCAACCTGACCGTGATCGAGACGGGCCACGATCGCGTCCTGTATCTCGGCGCGCTGGGCGCTGCCGCCCTCGCGATCGCTCTCTGCTGGCGCGTGGGGGTGGGGATTCTGCTCTGGGCGTGTGCAGCGTTGGTGGCGAGCGATCCGGGACGGTTCGGTCTGCCCGGCGGCTATCTGATCGGGACTCCAGCGCTGGTGATCACGCTCTGGCTCCCGATGGCCGCGATCCTGGGCTTCGCGATCGGCGATCTGGTGCAGCGTGTCCGGCCAGCGTGGCCCGCGCTCGCGTGGCGCGGACCGGCCGTCGCGGCGGCCGGATGCGCGATCGCGCTCGCCCTCAGCGGTCCAGCGTATGCGACCCTGAACGCGGTCACGGTCCGATCGACACCGTCGGACCGGCTGGCGCTCGACCGGGCCGCGGCCCATCTACGCCCGGGCGATACGGTGATCGTGAACGGGTTCCTCTGGCAGTTCGGGACCTATGCGGGCGCCGACGCGGGCGCGTGGATCGGCGTGCGTACACCGGGGCGCGCGATCGTGCCTCCGGCGATTCACGGTCTGGCGCCACCCGAGCAGGCGCGTGCGATCGCCGCGGTGACGCGCGAGGCGGTCGATGCGAGCGGCGACGCCGAGCGCCTGGTGGCGTTCGCGCGAGCGCGTGGCCTGCGCTGGATCTTCGTGGGTGAACGGGGCGGCGCGATCGACGCGGCGGCGCTCGAGGCTCATCCGATGGTACGGCTGGTCGAACGCGTGGGCGGCGCGCGGCTCTTCCGGATCGAAGGAGGCTGAACGGCCGTTCGTATAATCGCGACGGGCCCCGGTTGTGGCGGGCGTGGTGGAGGGTGACGGGTGCGCATCGGCGTTCTCGGCGGGGGCGCACTGGGGCTGACCGCGGCGTACCGATGCGCGCGCGCCGGTCACTCCGTGACGGTGCTGGAGCGCCAGGAGCTCGTGGGAGGGCTCGCGGCGGGATTTCGCCTCGGCGATGCGTGGCTTGAGCGGTTCTATCACCATCTCTTCGAGACCGATCGTGACATCGTCGCGCTGATCCAGGAACTCGGCCTCGGCTCGCGCCTATGGTGGAAGAAGCCCGTCACGGCCGTTCTCCACGGTGGCCGCAGGCACCAACTCGACGATCCGGCGTCGGTGTTGCGATTCTCCCCGCTCGCGCCGATCGATCGCCTCCGGCTCGGCGCGGTCCTGGCACTGTTGAAACTGACGCCGAGCGCGCGGCCCTTCGAGTCCTTCACGGCAAACCGCTGGCTTCGGACGACGATGGGAGACGCGGTGTTTTCGACCGTCTGGGAACCGCTTCTACGGGCGAAGTTCGGCGAATTTCACGATCAGGTCTCGATGGCCTGGTTCTGGGCCCGTGTGTACTGTCGAACGCCCAGACTCGGATATCTCCGTGGAGGGTTCCAGACGCTCTATCTGGCGCTCGCGGAGGCGATTCGCGAACGGGGCGGCGAGATACGGCTCGGTGCCGAGGTAGAGTCGATCGCCGCCGATGGCGGGCTCGTCTCGGTGACGGTCAATGGCGAAATCGAGCGTTTCGATCGCGTCGTGGCGACGCTTCCGACGCGCCTCTTCGCCCGACTCGCGCGCGGTCTGCCGGGTGACTGGCTCGCCCGGCATGATTGGGGAGATTGGCTCGGGGCCCACTGCGCTATCCTGGGTCTCCGTCAGCCCCTCACCGACATCTACTGGCTGAACGTGAACGACCCTGGCTATCCGTTCCTCGCGCTGGTCGACCACGCTAATTTCGCGGATCCCGCCGAGTACGGGGGGCTGCACCCCGTGTACCTCGGGAACTACCTGCCGATGTCGTCGCCGCGTTTCCAGCAGACCGATGACGAAGTCCTCGCGGAGTACATCCCGGCGCTCCAGCGCATCAATCCCGGCTTCGATCGATCGTGGATCGAGACGATGCATGTCTTTCGTGCGCCGTATGCGCAGCCAGTCGTCACCCGCGAGTTTCCCGCGCGGATCCCTCCCCATACCACACCGCTGCCCGGCGTGTATCTCGCCAACATGTTCCAGGTCTACCCACAGGATCGGGGCCAGAACTACAGCGTGCGCATGGCGAATCGCGTCGCGCAGATGGTGCTGCGGTCATCGCCCGCCTCAGGATGACGGCGTCCCGGCCGGCGCTCGCTGGCAGCACGGGATGCGGTCCGGCGTTTGCCGATCGACCGCGACGAGCAGGCGCACGATCTCCAGGCGCGCCGCGCCGTTCTCGCTCACGACAGTCAGCGTTCCCGACTCCTTGACCAGGCCGACGCCCGGCGCGTACCAGCGCTCCAGACCGGCAACCGTCCCCTCACGCGGCGGCTGCATCATCACGACCCGGACCGCCTGAAACCTCCCGAGCGGCGTGAGGACAAGGCCGGTGTTCTGGACGCGGTACCACTCCGCTGGCCGTTCTCCGGCCCGCGCAGGTGCCCACCGCCACTGATCGCCGACCTGGAGCCGCGTCCGCAGAAGGACCAGCGGAGGATCACGAGGCAGTTGCTCGCCTCCGCCGGTGAACGACACGGGCTCCACGATCGAGTCGCCGATGCGATACAGGACCTGGGCGTGGACGAGTTCGTCATCCATACAGGTCGAGATCAGATGCAGCCGGTCGCCATCCTCATCGGTCTCCAGTCGGCAGACCGCCATGACCGTCGTCGCCTGCTGGGTCATGGAACCGGCGAGGCGGGTCTCGTAGACCCACCGGTTTCCGAGCGATAGGGGGAAGAGCGAGGCCGGATCGGTCTCATCCACGTTCTGTGGCGGGGAACACCCGAGGCCGACGACGATAACCAGGCCGACCACGAGATACACAAGTTTCGCCACGTCCTACCCCTCGCCCGCGGCGACATTGTCTGCCAGGGGGCCCAGAACGCGCTCGCGAGCGCGGCGCGCGATCGAGGCCTCGTTCGGATAGGTCAGGCGATCGATCGCCTCGTCGATTGGCACCCACTCGACAAGGTCGTACTCCTCGTCGTGGAGTGACACATCCCCTCCGGCAGGCTCCATCAGGTAGTAATGCACCCGCTTGTGGAACCGCGTGCCGCGGGCTGTGAAGTAGTACTCGATCGAGCCAAGGCTCTCGATGATGCGAGGAAGGACACCCGTCTCCTCGCGGACTTCCCGGAGGGCAGTCTCCGAAAGGGACTCTTCTCCGTCCGGCGTTCCCTTGGGCAGACCCCATGTGCGAACCTCGCTCCGGCCGACGAGGATGATCTCGAGACCTTGCGCGCCGGGTCGCCCGACCACTCCACCGGCCGACACGGCCTCGCTCGTCTTGCGCTGCGCCGCCCGGCGGCCCGACGCTTTCATCGCGAGGCCGTGGCGGCCGCGAGCATCGAAGCCGCCTGCGCGATGGACGCGGAGCCCGCTCCGAACATCGCAGCCAACTCCTCAACGCGATCCTCGCCCTCCAGCGCATCCACGCGCGTGACCGTGCGATCGCCGTCGGCGACCTTGCGGATGCGCAGATGGGTCGAGGCGAAGCACGCGACCTGAGGCAAGTGTGTCACACACAGTATCTGATGATCGCGCGAAAGCTCCCGCAACTTCTGGCCGATGACGTGCGCGGAGCGGCCACCGACTCCGGAATCCACCTCGTCGAACACCAGCACCGGGGTGGCGTCCGCAGCCGCCAGCGCGATCTTCAGCGCGAGCATCACGCGGGCCAGTTCACCTCCAGAGGCGATCCGCTCGATCGGCCTGGGGGGCTCGCCGGGATTGGGACCGAAAAGGAAGGTCGCCTCATCGAATCCGGTCGGGTCGAAGGCGAGGCGCCTGCCGTCGTCCGCGGGCGCCCCGGTCGGATCTTCCCGGACGGCAACGGTGATCTGGAAGCGTGCCCCGGGCATGCGGAGGGCGTCCAGTTCGTCGATCACCCGTCGTTCGAGCGTCGCTCCCGCGCTTGAACGTGCCCGATGGAGCGACGATGCGCCGCGGCCGATCTCTTCGAGAAGCGCGGTTCGCCGGAGCTCCAGTCCGGCGCGACGATCCGCCCGCCCCTCGATGACCGCCAGACGGGCCTCAGCCTCGACCGCGAACGCCAGGACTCCGGCGAGGTCCGGTCCGTACTTGCGCTTGAGAAGGGCCAGTCGCGAGAGCCGCTCGTCGATCGCCTCCAGTCGCGCCGGGTCCGCATCGATCCCCTCCCTGTACCTGCGGATCGACCGTGCGAGATCGCTGGCCGACTCGGCGAGGTCCCGGGCGCGCTCGGCGAGACGATCGCCCGCGGGATCGATCCCGGCGATCGTGGCGAGGGCGTTTGACACCTCGCCCAGCAGGTCCTCCGCCGGGCGGAATCCATCGGCACCCTGCAGGAGGGCGATCGCCTCGGCACTGCGGGCGAGCAACGTTGCCGCCCCGGCGAGCGTCCGACGCTCGGCCTCGAGGCGTTCATCTTCGCCCTCGACCGGCGCGCACTGGCGGATCTCGTCGACCTGAAAGCGGAGTAGATCCGCCTCGCGGGCCAGCGCACTATCGTCCTGCGTCAGATCGGCGATCTCCTGCCCCATGGCGCGATACTCGGCGACGAGGCGAGCCAGTTCCGCGCGCCGGTCGCTCAGACCGGCCGCGGCGTCGAGGAGATCGAGGCGGACGGAGGGGCGCGCGAGCGCGAGCGATTCGTTCTGACCGTGGATATCGGCGAGATACGGCGCGATCCGGCCGAGCGCGCCGAGTGGTACCGCCCCGCCGTTGACCCGTGCGACGCCGCGACCCTGGGCCGTCATCTCGCGACTGATGATGAGCGTGCCGTCCTCCCACGGCAGCCCCATCTCCTCCAGGATCGGCGCGAGGCCGGGGCTTGCCTCGAACACACCTTCGATGCGCGCCGCGGAGGCGCCACCGCGGACGACCTCTGAGGTCAGCCGCGCGCCGAGGAGCGCGCCGAGCGCGTCGATGACGATCGATTTCCCGGCGCCGGTCTCGCCGGTCAGGACGTTGAAGCCGGCGCCGAACCGGATCGTGGCCCGGTCGACCACCGCGAAGTCGACGATGGACATCTCATGCAGCATCGGTCGGAACCCCGGGGTCGCTATCGTCGCCCGACCGCGCCAGGTGGAGGAGGAACTCGCGATTTCCAGCTGGACCCAGAATCGGGGAAGGCGTGAGGCCGCGGATGCGCCAGCCGAGGTCGCGCGCCGAGGCCTTCACTGCCTCGACGACCCCGGCGTGCACGCGGGGATCGCGGACGACGCCACCCCGGGCGACATCGGCACGGCCAGCCTCGAACTGGGGCTTCACGAGGCAGATGATCCATGCCCCGTCATCGCCGAGCCACGATGAGAGCACGGGCAGGACCAGTCGCAGCGAGATGAACGAGACGTCGACGACCGCGGCGTCGACCGGCCGGGGCGGAGCAACGAGGTACCGGATGTTGGTGCGCTCGAGAACCGTGACGCGGGAGTCGGTCCGCAGTCGATAGTCCAGTTGACCGTGCCCGACGTCGATCGCGACGACGTGCGCCGCGCCGCGCTGCAGCAGGCAGTCGGTGAACCCCCCGGTCGAGGCGCCCACATCCGCGACGGTCAGACCGCCGGGATCGCGCCCGAACGCGGTCAGCGCGTGGTCGAGCTTGAGGCCGCCGCGGCTGACGAAGGGCGGGCGCGAACGGATGGCGATACGCGCGTCGGTGGCGACGAGCGCGCTGCTCTGGCGTATCAGCTGCCCGTCGATGTCCACGGAACCGGCCAGGATGAGCGCCTGCGCGCGGGCGCGCGTGGGGACGTGGCCGAGGTCGACCAGCAGTCGATCCAGCCGCTCGCGGGTCGCTCTGGTCATGGCGCCGATGGAGATGCTAACAGGGGGCCGGTCGCTTCTCCCTGATACGATCGGGGCTCAATGGCCAGCGCGCTTCAGCCCGCATCGTCGTTCGGCGATCGGGTCGCACCGCTCGAGATGCTCCGCCCGGCGGCGGGGAGGTCTCGCGGTATCGGTCGCGCGGCGTCGGGGGCCGATGGGGGCCCTCCCACGCAGGCGGGAACCGCGATCGATGTCGCGCAGCGGGCGCAGATCAGTCGCGGGCATGCCAGCGCGCAGCAGACGAACCCAGCCGCGCAGGGCGGCAGTCGGGATGGCCCGGGCGGCCTCGTCGACGTGCGCGCCTGAGGGGGCGGTATACTCCCTCTGACCGAGGAGCGTAGCTCAGTTTGGTAGAGCAGCGGTCTCCAAAACCGCCGGTCGGGGGTTCGAGTCCCTCCGCTCCTGCCCAGCCACCGGGCGGGCGTCCCGGTCGCAGTGCCCGCCCGCGGGCGCACTGCCCACGACCATCGGTTTTTCCCGAGGGTCGGGCGGCGGGCGCCGAGCCCAACACGGGCTGCACGGCGCCGCACGCGCTTTCAGGAGAACTCCAGGCCGCGCATCCCTTCGACCGGATCGATGATGTCCGGCGCGTCGTTCTTCGGATCGGAGACGGTGCTGCCCACCGCGAACGCGATCATCTCTTCGGCGGGGTAGGGCCGAAGCAGCGGCACGAGAACCTCCGGCGCACGCACCTCACGATCGAGCCAGAGCGCCTCGTCCTCGGGTGACAGGATAACAGGCATACGATTGTGAATCGATGCGACGAGATCGTTCGGCACAGTCGTCACGATGACGCACGTCGCCGGGTGATCGTCCCTCGGAGGCGTCCACAGGCCCGCGAAGGCGAACGGCGCGCGGTCACGCCGACCGATGAAGTACGGCTGCTTCCGTTTGAGACCGGGGATGCTCTTCCACTCGAAAAACCCATCGGCTGGAATCAAGCATCGGCCGCGCTCCAGCGCCCGGCGAAACAGAGGACTGTCGACCAGCCCTTCGGCGCGCGCATTGATCGGAGGCGGCCGCTTCATGCTCTCCCGCGCGTACGCCGGCTGAAACCCCCAGCGCATCTCCTTCAGGATGCGCTCGCCGTAGCGCTCGTAGATCGCGAGAACCTCCTGCGTCGGCGCGATGTTGAACCGCGGCACGATCCTCGTCTCGGTCATCGGCTCCAGCGTGAATCGGAGGCGGATCGCCTCCGGATCGGTCAGCGTGTAGCGACCGCACACGAGGGGACTCCGGCGCGCTGGCCGATGTATCGGGCGAGCCTCTCGTACGGATCGAACCCCACCAGCGTCGGCGCGTCGGTAACGAAGTTCGACAGCGCGTTGACGTCGTAGAGGTAGGTGCGTCCATCGCGGGCGCTCTCCAGATACTCCACCCCGCCCACGTCGATCCCACCGTGTCGGAAGATCTCCCGGACGGCGTCGACGATCCATCGGGGTGGCTCCGCGACCTCGATCCGGCGCCGCGCCTTCGTCGGCTCCGGCACCGGGCAGAAGGCGAAGTCGTTCGCGGAGGGCATCCCGTCCACCTGGCAGATATCCGCCGGGCAGAGATTGAATCCATCGCTCGGGTCGTTGAAGATCCGGATCGCATAGAGGAACTCGTCGTCGAGAACCTCGACACGCACGATCGAACTGTCCCGGGGCGGATGGTATTCCTGGACGATCGCCGTGCCGTCGATGCCGAAAACCGAGCCGATGTCAGTGTCGGCGACCAACTCTTCGTGATTGGCGTAGCGCCGCATCAGCGCGCCGCTGCCGCCGATGTTTGGCTTCACGATCAGCGGGAACGTAAGTTCAGCAGCCGCCGCGACGATGGACTCGGCGGAACTGACCGCCCGACTGCGCGGATGAGGGATCCCGAGCGTCGCCATCAGGGTCAACTGGCGGGCTTTCGAGAGTTCGAGAGCGTAGGCCGAGGATCCGTTGATCACGGGGAGTCCCCGCGCCTCGCAGACGTCGATGAAATGGCGCGCGTAGAGGATCGCGTTACCGTGGTCGCGCAGATACGCCGAGGGACTCATGCGATTGACGATCAGGCGGTACGGCAGATCCGGTCCAGACGGATCGAAATGATGCCTGTGCGCCTCGATGGGTGTGTGCGGAATGCCCAATCGCTCCATCTGGGCGAACAGCGACGCGAACCACACCGGATGCTCGTACAGGACGCCGATCATCTCGTCCGCCTCCCCGTCTGTCATCGCATTCTAGGTCCGCGGACGCCACCGACCTCTCGTTCAACTCGTCGTTCGGTCTACGGCTTGGTCGCGACCGTCGGCTCCAGCTGCGGACGGGGACCGTGATAGCCGCACTGGTCGCCGTACAGGTTGACCAGCCTCCGTTTCAGGAAGTCCAGGTCCTGCCCGAGGAGCCTGATGAGGTCGTTGAGTTCCTCCTCCTCGCGCGTATCGGCGCGAAGCTTGCCCTCCGGCCCGTGGGTCGCCTGCCAGAACATCGCCTGGTTCTGAAACGCACGCAGCTCGGCCTCGAAGCATCGAGCAGGCTCGGCCGGGTCGAGCCGCAACCCCTGAGCGTGCTCCCAGGCGTGGGTAGCCTCGTGGGCCAGAGCCGCCGCGAGGACCCGCACGTCCACATCCATCGTCGACGCATTCACCGTTATGGACCTCGTAGATATGTCATAGAGGGCAATGATGTCCGGCCTTGGCAACTGGCCGACACGCACGGGGATTCCTAGAACGCGAATGGCGTTCGCAAGGTACAGCGTTTTCGGCTCCCGGGCGAGGAGCCAGAGCGCGGGCGACAGATCGGGATCGACCGCCGCCCGCGGATGAAGATTCCCCATGCGGATCAGGTAGGCGACCGCCGATGCCTCCGAGGGCTTCAGGAAGACGGCGACCGCGTCGGCGGGTGCCCATAGGTGGGAGGCGAGTTTCAGCGCGACCCGACCGTCCTGCCCCGTCGCGCGATCGACCACCACGATCGCGGCGCCCCGCGTGAGGTTTGCGCCCGAGGCGGTTCGTCCACCCGGGAGCTCGTAGAGTGCCGTGTCCGCGGTCACGACGCCATAGAACTCCTCGGGTGGCAGCGCCGTCGGCGTGGGGGTCGCCGCGGACCTGCGCAGGGAAGGGAGCGTGGCGGTCGCCGTCGGACCCGCGGCCGGGAGGTAGCCGGGAGGGGTGTCTCGCTCAACGAGCGATTGCCGGAGCGCCCTCGGTGCGAAAACCCGGAGTTCGATAGCGAGATCGACCGCGCGATCGAACTCGGGGAAGACGATCAGCCCGTCGCGAGGCGTCCATTCGTCGGCTTCGATGCGCCTCCAGGGAGCGCCGTCGGTGCCGGTCGCCTCGCCACGAGTGAGGACGACCGCCCCGAATCCGTAGCGCGCGCGCAGGATGGCGCGCGGGTCAGGTTGGTCCCGGGCTTCGACACCGTTACCGGCGACGACGACGGCGTACCGACGCCCGAGGTCGACGACGAACTTCGATTCGGTCTTCGGTTGCTCACCCGTGTAGACGAGCGGATCGATGCCCTGACAGCTGGTGGCGCCGACAAGCAGCAGACCCAGGGCCAGGGCCAGGGCCCTGAGCCCGACGGGCGTGGGCGGCGCCCACCGTCCCGCGCTAGCTGGTGACGATCTGCGCGACGACGTAAAAGATCCCCAGAACGAAACTACCGGCGAGGACTCCCGCGGCGGTGTTGTTCTCGTGCTGGATCTCACGCATCAGGTGATAGCGCCGCTCAAGCAGTTCGAAAAGGAGTGCCGCCACAAGAATCGAGACCAGGCTCCACAGGATCGTGCTCCCGAGGGCAGAGAGGATGCGCTCAAAGTCAAGCATCGTCGGTACCGCCTCCTGACGGCGGACCAATTATCCTTTAGTGCAGCGAGCACAACAACGCGAGGTCAACGTCGGTGCGTCGATTCCGAATTGCCCTGGCGCAGATCAACTGCACGGTCGGCGATCTCGACGGTAACGCGTGCCGAATCGAGGAACAGATCGGCGTCGCCCGAGCGGCCGGGGCGGACCTCGTTGCTTTCCCCGAGCTGGCGATCACCGGCTACCCGCCCGAGGACCTTCTGCTGAAGCCCTCATTTGTGCGCGATAGCCAGCGCTGCGTCGAGCGTCTGGCTGCCGGGTGCCTGGGCATCTCGGCTGTCGTGGGCTGCATCGATCACGACGGAGACCTGTACAACGCGGCCGCGCTCCTCCACCAGGGTCGTGTGGCCGCGGTTCACCGCAAGGTGCTCCTCCCCAACTACGGCGTGTTCGACGAGGACCGCTACTTCCGGCCTGGCCGGGAGTGCGCCGTCCTGAGCCTCCACGACGTGAAACTCGGCGTGAGCGTCTGCGAGGACATCTGGTATCCGACCGGACCGCTCAGCGCCCAGGCGCAGGCCGGTGCCGAGATCGCGATCAACATCAACGCCTCGCCCTACCACCGCGGCAAGCGCGCCTGGAGGGAGCGTATGCTCGCGACCCGGGCGACCGATCACAGCGCGATCGTCTGTTATGTAAATCTGGTCGGTGGTCAGGACGAACTGGTCTTCGACGGCGGCAGCGTCGTCATCGGCCACGATGGGGAGATACTCGGGCGCGCGCCGCAGTTCGTTGAGCACCTGCTGATCGTCGATCTGCCGGTTGAGGACGTGCTGCGATCGCGCCTGCGCGAGCCCCGGCGGCGCAAGGAGTTCTCGGTTGCCTTCTCGGCGGCACCGGTCACGCTCGCGCTCGAACCGGCACCACGGGCGCTGGTGACGGCGGCCGCGCCTGTGTGCATCGCCACGCCGCCGGAGGATCTCGCCGAGGTGTACCAGGCTCTTGTGCTCGGTACCCGCGACTACTTCGTCAAGAACGGCTTTGCCCGCGCGATCATCGGCCTCTCTGGCGGCATCGACTCGAGTCTCACCGCGGCGATCGCGGTGGATGCGCTCGGTGCGGAGCGCGTCTGGGGAGTCTCTCTCCCCTCGCGCTACTCGTCCGCCGGCAGTCGTGACGACGCGAGGAGCCTGGCCGAGAGCCTGGGCGTCCGTCTCACCGTCCTCCCGATCGAGGCGATGTTCGGCGCAGGGCTCGAGACGCTGGCGGAGATCTTCGAAGGCACCGTCCCGAATGAGGCCGAGGAGAACCTCCAGGCGCGCATGCGCGGCGCTCTCTGGATGGCGCTCTCCAACAAGTTCGCGCCCGCGCTGATGCTCACCTGTGGCAACAAGAGTGAGATGGCGGTGGGCTACGCGACGCTGTATGGCGACATGGCCGGAGGCTTCGCCGTCATCAAGGATGTGCCGAAGACTCTCGTCTATCAGTTGGCCGAGTACCGCAACCGCATCGCGGGCCGCGATCTCATTCCCCGTGCCTCGATCGAGAAAGCGCCGTCGGCCGAACTTCGACCCGATCAGCGCGATACGGATAGTCTGCCGCCCTACGAGGTGCTCGACCCGATTCTCGAGGCATATGTCGAACTCGACCGATCGGTCGACGACATCGTGGCGGCGGGCTTCGATGAAGCAACGGTCCGCCGCGTCGTGCGCATGGTGGATCGCGCCGAGTACAAGCGCCGCCAGTCCGCGCCGGGGGTGAAAATCACCGCGCGGGCCTTCGGGCGCGATCGACGCCTCCCGATCACGAACCACTACCGCAACTGAGCCGAAGCCGTGCCGGGACTGACTGTCGAGGCTGCCTGGCGCGAGGTGCTTCCCCGCGGGACCGAACTCGTCGCCGGGGCGGTGGGTCTCGATCGCCTCATCACCTGGCCCGTCACGCTGCGCGCCCGCGCGCCCGCGCTTCCGCACTTGAAGGGCGGAGAACTCGCGTTCGTGGCGGTGGAGACCCTCACCGTGCTCGATCCTCCGCAGACCCTCGTGGCGGTCATCCGATCGATGGCGCTGAACCAGGTCTCCGGGGTGGCCGTGGTCGGTCCCATCTCCCCGGAGGCGATCTCGCTGGCCGAGAGCATCGGCCTGCCGATCCTCGCCCTTCCCGCATCACATTACCTGCCCGAACTGGAACAGGCGGTCTCGCGCGCGATCGTCGATCGTCGCAACCTGTTTCACCAGCGGAGCCAGGACCTCTTCCGCGTGCTCACCGAGGCGGCGATCGAGGGCGGTGGCGTGGAGACGATCGTGGCGAAGGTCGCCCGATTCACAGGGCGGACGATCGTGCTGGAGTCGCCCACGTTCGAGGTCAGGCACGTCGCGTTCGGCGAGTCCGCGGAACGGGAGGATCCCGTCGTCTCACTCGCAGGTCAGTCGGCGAAGATCGAGCGGTGGGCGATCGATCTGGCGTATGCGGCCTCGGAGCCGCCGACGATGCGCCTGACGATTGAAGGGGACCGGGAACGGGTGGTGGCACCGATCGCCGGCCGGGAGGGCACGCTCGGCTACCTATCGATCCTGGGTCCCCGCGGTCAGATCGCGCCGATCGACGAGATGGCAGTGAGTCGGGCCGCCGCGGCGTGCGCCGCCGACCTGGCGCGAGAGCGGGCGGTGCTCGATGTCGAGGATCGGCTCGAAGCCGATCTGGTCGAAGCGCTCATCAGCGGCGGTTACGGGTCAGTGGAGAGCGCTCGAGCGCGGGCGCGCCGACTGCGGCTCGACGTGGACCAGCGGTTCGGCGCGATCGTTTTCGGCGTCGACGGCGGCGGCCCCGATGGCAGCGCCGCGCTGATCGTGCGGCGGGCGCGCGACCGGATCATCGCCGAACTGGACCGCCGGACGATCCGAGCGCCTACAGGGATTCACGAGCAGGTCGTGGTCAGCCTCGTGCCCGTGGAGGACGATGGGCGCTCGCTGCGCACCCTGGCCGACGAACTGCGGAGCGCGGTCAGCGAAGTGCTTGGTGTCGCGCTGACCGCGGGTATCGGACGGATCCACGAAGGAGTGGATGGACTTCGCCTGGCATTTCAGGAGGCGGAGGGCGCGCTTCAGGTTGGCAGCCGGATCCGTGGGGGCGGCCGAACGCATCACTATGCCGACCTCGGTCTCTACCGACTTCTGCTCGCCCTGCGATCCTCGGCCGACCTGGAGGCGTATTACGGCGATCTGCTGGGGCCGCTCGTCGAGTACGACCAGCGGAACGCGGGTGACCTCGTCCGAACGCTTGACGCCTACTTCGCGTGCCTCGGCTCGCCCACCGACGCGGCCGAGATGCTCGGAGTGCATCGCAACACCCTGATGTATAGGCTCAAGCGGATCGAGGAGATCGCACGCATCGATCTCTCCGACGCGGAGGCACGGCTGGCGTTGCACCTCGCTATCCGCGTCGCCGACGTGCTCGGCCGCAGCGTCGACTATGGGCGCATCGCCCAATCGAGTTGACATCGGTTCTGTAGGCGCGCACGTAGGCAGCACGGCGCCCTGCCTGGTACGATCCGGCGGCCGATCGCCCGACCGGGCGCTCCGCACAATGCTGAAGGAGCACGCATGAGCACTACGCCCCCGAAGACCGCCGCGGATGTCGTTGCGCTGGCGAAGTCGACCGGTGTCAAGATGGTCGACTGGAAGTTCTGCGATCTGCCCGGCCAGTGGCAGCACTTCTCGATCCCGGTGGGCGAACTCGAGGAGGATATGTTCACCGAGGGGCTCGGGTTCGACGGGTCGAGCATCCGCGGGTTCCAGAAAATCCACGAGAGCGACATGCTGCTCATGCCCGATCCGACGACCGCGATCGTCGATCCGGCGTGCCGCATCCCCACGCTCAGCGTGCTCTGCAACGTCGCGAACCCGGCCGACCGATCGCCCTACACGCGCGATCCGCGCTATGTGGCGCAGAAGGCCGAGGCCTACCTGACGAAGTCGGGAATCGCCACGACAAGCTACTGGGGCCCCGAGGCCGAGTTCTTCATCTTCAACAGCATCCGATTCGACCAGACGTCGCACTCGGGCTACTACTTCATCGATGCCGACGAAGGCATCTGGAACAGCGGGGCCGAGGGGAAGAACCTGGGCTACCGGCCGCGGACCAAGGAGGGGTACTTCCCGGTTCCGCCCACCGACAAGCTGCAGGATCTCCGGTCCGAGATGGTCCTGAAGATGATCGAGTCTGGCCTGCAGGTCGAAGTGCAGCATCATGAAGTGGCGACTGCCGGCCAGGCCGAGATCGACCTGCGGTTCAACACCCTGGTCAAGATGGCGGATAGCCTGCTCCTCTACAAGTACATCATCAAGAACGTCGCCTATCAGAACGGGTACACCGCGACGTTCATGCCGAAGCCGCTGTTCGGCGATAACGGTTCGGGCATGCACGTCCATCAGAGTCTCTGGAAGGACGGCACCAACCTGTTCTGGGACCTGAAGGGGTACGCTGGCCTGAGCGAGACGGCTCGCCACTATATCGGAGGACTCCTCGCGCACGCGCCGGCGCTGCTGGCGATCTGCGCGCCGACGACGAACTCCTATCGCCGCCTCGTGCCCGGGTACGAGGCGCCGGTCAACTTGATGTACTCGCAGCGGAACCGGTCGGCCGCGGTGCGTATCCCGGTGTACTCGCAGAGCCCGAAGGCGAAGCGCATCGAGTTCCGCTGCCCCGACCCGACGGCGAATCCGTACCTGGCGTTCGCCGCGCTCCTGATGGCCGGACTGGATGGCGTCAAGAAGAAGATCGAGCCGCCGACTCCGATCGATCGCGACCTCTACGAGCTCGAGCCAAGTGAGGCGCGTCACATCAAGTCGACCCCGGGCTCCCTCCACGAGGTGCTCGATGCGCTCGAGGCCGATCACGCCTTCCTGCTCGAAGGCGACGTGTTCACGCCCGACTTGATCGAGACGTGGATCGAGTACAAGCGGGAGCGAGAGGCACAGCAGGTGGCGCTACGCCCGCATCCGTACGAGTTCCACCTGTACTACGACATCTAGATCGATCCGCCCGCACACTGATCTGGACCGGGTTCGCCGCACAACGGCGGACCCGGTTCCTGCTTACGGGTGCCGGGTATCCGATCGCCGCCCCCGCGGCGCCGCGATCAGGCGACGATCTTCGAGATCGGCAGTTCGAGGATGTCCTCGGCGCCGGCCGCCTTCAGTTCGGGGATGAGGAGGTTGACGGTCGCCTTCACGGCGACGGTCTCGAGCGCGTAGTAGCGGGTTCCGAAGAGGCGCGACACGGTCGGCGCCTTCATCGCCGGAAGGACGCCAATCAGTCCATCCAGTCGATCCTCCGGCACATTCATCTTGAGGAGCACTTTGCCGCGCGCCTGCAGCACCCCATCGAGGAGAGTGGTAATGGCACCGATGGCGCCGCGCTTGACCGTGTCATCCCAGGTCGCCAGGTTGGCGATGAGGCGCAGCGAACTCGTGACGAGTTCGGCGAGGATGACAAAGCCAGCGCTGCGCAGCGATCCGCCCGTCTCGGTAATGTCGACGATCGCGTCGGCGAGTTCGGGAATCTTGGCTTCGGTGGCGCCGTGCGAGAAGGAGATCGTGGCGCGCTTTCCGTGGCTCGCGAAGAACCGCTCGGTGATCGTCGGGAACTCCGTCGCAACGCGCACGCCATCGGGGAGGTCCGCGACCTCGCCGTATCCCCGGCTGCCCGGTACCGCCAGCACCACCCGCGTCGTTCCGCCCGTCCGGCCTCCGGGGCCCATATCCATCGCGGTGACGACCTGAACGTCCGCCTCGAGCACCGAGTGGGTCTCGCAGAGACCGAGGTCGAAGTGTCCGCTGGCGACCGCGCCCGGGATCTCCTGCGGTCGGAGAAACTTCACGGCGGTAAAGCGGGGATCCTGGATCGAAGCGTTATAGGCGCGATCGGACGTGCGCCGGACGCTCAGGTCGGCCTCGTCAAACAGGCGCAACGCGAAGGGCTCCAGGCTGCCGTTGGGCAGGGTCAGCCTAAGCACGGGAGATCTCGCGAAAGAAGCACGAGACCGCCCCGGTGTGACAGGTCGGTCCAGCCGGGTCGGCCATCACCAGGACGGTGTCTCCATCGCAATCGACGAGGATCCGCTTGATGCGCAGGACGTCGCCGGACGTCTCACCCTTCGTCCAGAGCCGATTGCGGGTGCGACTGAAGAACGTGACCAGACCGCTCTGGAGGGAGCGGTTCCACGCTTCCTGATTCATGAAGCCGACCATGAGGACCTGGCCGGTCTCGTGATGCTGCACGACTGCGGGCAGAAGACCGTCGAGCTTCGTGAAATCGAGTGTTGCGTCCGTCTCTAGCATCACAGCCGACCGACTGTAGGAACGCCCATGGGGCGTGTCAACGGA
>CAZHZF010000044.1:0-25152 GCA_964536925.1 uncultured Dehalococcoidales bacterium
CGCCGATGCCACGTCAGTCGGAGGTGCAGGAACTCCCAACCACCATCGAGTCCATGAGAGACCGTAACGCCCGCCTGGCCGAGACCTTTGGTGGCAACGTGCGCGATGCGACCGAGCTGATCGCCACTGGCGCGATGGAGAAGGTCGCGATCGCCCGATCCGAGATGCATTTCACCGCGGTCGCGGCCGAGCCGGCGGCGGCGCTGGCGCGCCTCGCGCACCAGTATCCCACGTGCGCCGTGTTCGCGATCCGAAGGGCAGGTCAGACCTTCATCGGCGCGACGCCGGAACGCCTCGTGCAGGTAGCGAACGGTCTGGCCTCTGTCAGTGCCCTCGCCGGAACCGCGCCGCGCGCCGCCGATGCGGCCGCCGACCAGGCGATCGCCGAGGCGCTGCTCGCGAACCGCAAGAACCTCCACGAACATCGGGTGGTCGTCTCCACCATTCGGGAGCGGCTCTCTGGCGTGTGCACAGAGGTCACGCATACGGAGGCGCCGCGGATCCTCTCGCTGCCGAACGTGCATCACCTGTTTACGCCGATCCAGGCGCGCCCGCGCGCCGACACCAACCTGATCGACCTGATCCAGGTCCTGCACCCGACTCCCGCGGTCGGCGGGACTCCAGCCATAGCGGCACGCCGCTTTATCCGCGCGCGCGAGGGGTTCGCACGTGGCTGGTACGCCGGACCGGTTGGATGGATCGATGCCTCGGGAGAGGGTGAGTTCGTCGTCGCGCTGCGGTCGGCTCTTCTGGACGATCGGGGCTGGGCAACTCTTTACGCCGGGAATGGCATCGTCCAGGGTTCCGATCCCCTCGAGGAGATGGAGGAGACGCGTCTGAAGCTACGGCCAATGAAGATGGCGCTCGGCATCGCGTCGTGAGCCCGGCATCGCTGGATCTGGCATTCACGGGCGCGGGCTGGCTCGCGGAGGAACTGATCGCCGCGGGAGTACGACATGCCTGCATTTCGCCCGGGTCGCGGTCCACTGCGCTTGCGCTCGCGCTCAGCGATCGACCCGACATGCGAACCTGGGTGCTGTACGACGAACGCTCGGCCGCGTACTTCGCCCTCGGTCTGGCGCGCGCGCGTTCCGAACCGGTCGCCCTCCTCTGCACGTCCGGTACCGCGGTGGCGAACTACCTCCCCGGAGTCGTGGAGGCCTCGCTGAGCCGCGTACCGCTGATCCTGCTCACCGCCGATCGCCCGCCCGAGGCGCGCGATGTCGGGGCCGCGCAGACGATCGACCAGGTCGGCGTCTTCGGCAGCGCGGTCCGGTACTCGATCGATCTTCCCGTGGTCGATACCGCCCCGCAGACATTGCGGCACTGGCGTTCCACGCTCTGCCGCGCGGTGGCGATCGCGCGCGCCACGCCGGCAGGGCCGGTGCATCTCAACATCCCGTTCCGCGAACCGCTCGTGGCGTCGGCCTCGCCGGATGTGAAGATCGAGCGTCCAGAGCCGGGGGAGGACCGGCCCGCACCGTTCTCCCGAGCGTTGATCGGCCGTCGAACCCTGCCGGAGGCTGAGGCTACTGAGGTCGCCGAGATGCTCGAACGTGCCGAGCGTCCATTGCTGGTGGCCGGGCCGATGGAAGATCGCCGCGCCGCCGACGCACTGCTGGACCTTGCGCGACGGTGCGACATTCCGATCGTGGCCGATCCCCTCTCCGGACTGCGCGATCGGGACTCCGATGCCCGCATCGTGGATAGCGCCGATGTCTTCCTGCGCGATCTCACGGTGTGCCGCGCACTCGAGCCGGACCTGATCCTGCGCGTCGGCGCGCCGCCGACCTCTCGCCCGGTGTTCGAGTACCTCGACCGCGCGCGAACCAGCACGCATCTTCTCGTGGACGATGGCGCGGCGTGGCGCGATGCAACCCTCGTCGGCGCCACGCATATCTGGGCCGATCCCGCGGACGTCCTCACGCGCATCTCCGGACGCGGCGTGTGCGGGCGCGATTGGACCGTGCGGTGGAGGCGGGTCGCGAGCGCGGCACGACAGGCGCTGGATTCCGCCCTGACCGGGATCGACGAACCGTTCGAGGGCCGAGCCTTCCGCGAGCTCGCCGAGGTGCTCCCCGAGGGCTCCAGCCTCTTCGTCGGCAACAGCATGCCCGTCCGCGATCTGGACGCCTTCTACCCGGCGCTCGGGCGCGGCGTGCGTCTCCTCGGGAATCGCGGAGCCGCCGGGATCGACGGCGTCGTGTCCACGGCAGTCGGACTCGCCGCGGCGGGTGATGGGCCCGTGTTTCTGGCGATCGGGGACATGTCCTTCTACCACGATATGAACGGGCTGCTTGTCGCCCGCATGGAAGGTATTCCCCTGAACGTGATTCTGCTGAACAACGATGGCGGGGGGATCTTCTCGTTCCTGTCCCAGGCATCTCTCCCCCGGCACTTCGAGCGACTCTTCGGTACGCCTCACGGCCTCGATTTCGCGCGTGTTGCCCATCTCTACGACATGGGATACGAGCGACCGCCGGATTGGGCCGCGTTCCGTCGAGCAGTCGCGTCCTGCGCGACTGCTCGGGAGCGGCGCATCATCGAGGTGACCTCGACCCGCGAACGGAACGCGGAGCTCCATCGCCAGGTGTGGGCTGAGGGCGTGAAGGCGGCTCGTGAGGCGCTTGGCAGGTGACGGGGATCTCGGTGCGCGGCCTCACGTATCGCGTCGAGCGGTTCGACTGCGGCGGGACGCCCGACATCTTCCTCATCCACGGGTTCACCGGCCGCGCCGAATCGTGGGATCACCTCGCGGAGCGACTCCGGTCGGCGGGACGCCGCCCCGTGGCTGTCGATCTCCCCGGACACGGCGGGACCGATGTCGCCGAAGACCTAGGCCGCTATACGCTCCCTGCGATCGCAGGCGATCTCGCCGCCATCATCGAAACGCTGGGCGAAGCGCCGCTCGACCTGCTCGGTTACTCGATGGGGGGACGCGTCGCACTACAACTCGCGCTCGATCACCCGCGACAGGTGCGGCGCCTCATCCTCGAGAGCGCTTCCCCGGGCATACCGGATGCCGACGCGCGTGTGGTCCGGGCACGATCCGACCAAGATCTTGCTCGGCTGCTCGATACCGAGGGAATCACCGCATTCGTGGATCGCTGGGAGCGGGTGCCGCTCTTCGCGAGCCAGGCGGAGCTGCCCGCGGCGGAACGAGAACGCCTCCGCGCCCTGCGCCTCAGTCACGATCCTCAGGGCCTGGCGCGCAGTCTTCGCGGTGGCGGACAGGGCGTAGCGCCGGCCCTTCACGATCGGCTCGGCGAGCTGGCGATGCCCGTGCTCGTGATCGTGGGCGAGCGCGACGAGCGCTACCAGACGATCGGTGCGGAACTGGCGCGGAGCGTCCGATGTGCCCAACTGGTCATCGTTCCCGAGGCCGGTCACACCGTCCATCTCGAGAGTCCCGTCCGCTTTGCCTCGGCAGTCGATCGATTTCTTGGAGGTTCCACACCGTGACCTACCCCTGGACCAGTGTCACCACGTACGAAGACATCCTCTACGAGCACTTCGACGGCGTCGCGCGCATCACCATCAATCGACCCGAGGTGCGCAACGCCTTTCGACCGAAGACCGTCACCGAGATGCTCGACGCCTTCGATCGGGCGCACGAGGCGGCGGACATCGGTGTGGTCCTGCTGACGGGGGCGGGCGATAAGGCATTCTGCTCCGGTGGCGATCAGCGGGTGCGCGGCGAGGGAGGTTACGTCGGGGAGGATGGCATCCCGCGCCTCAATGTGCTGGAACTTCAGCGCAAGATCCGGACGATCCCGAAGCCGGTCATCGCGGTCGTGAACGGCTATGCGATCGGTGGCGGACACGTTCTGCACGTCGTGTGCGATCTCTCGATCGCCGCCGAGCACGCTCGCTTCGGGCAGACGGGGCCGAAGGTCGGGAGCTTCGACGCGGGTTACGGTGCGGCCCACCTCGCCCGCGTCGTCGGCCAGAAACGGGCCCGCGAGATCTGGTACCTGTGTCGCCAGTACACCGCGCAGGAGGCGCTGGCGATGGGCCTGGTCAATGCCGTGGTGCCCTTCGACCGCCTGGAGGATGAGGCGATCGCCTGGGCGAGGGAGATCCTGGAGAAGAGCCCGATCGCCCTCCGGTTTCTCAAGGCGGCGTTCAATGCCGATGCCGATGGACAGGCGGGACTCCAGCAATTGGCCGGTGACGCGACCCTCCTGTACTACCTGACCGACGAAGCCCGCGAGGGTAAGCGGGCCTTTCTCGAGAAGCGAGAGCCGAACTTCCGCCAGTTCCCACGCTTCCCGTGAGACCGATGGTGTGGATCGCCGGGGCTCGACCGGCGACCCTTCCCGCCGCGATCGTGCCGGTCCTCGTCGGCACCGCGGTCGGCGCCACGGCGGCCCAGGTGCGCATCGCGCCGTTCATTGCCGCGCTGGCGGCGGCGATTCTGATCCAGGTCGGTACGAACTACTTCAACGACTACGCCGATTTCCGCGCTGGGGCCGACACACCGGCGCGCCTCGGTCCGCGGCGGCTCGCGAGTTCGGGTCTGGCGACGCCCCGCGCCGTTCTCCTTGCGGCCCTGATCGCTTTTGGTGGGGCGGGCTTGATCGGTGTCTATCTGGTAATGGTGGGCGGATGGCCCATCCTTGTGATCGGGATGCTGTCCATCGTGTGCGGTTTTGCCTACACCGGCGGACCGTGGCCTCTCGCCTATGTGGGGCTGGGCGATCTCTTCGTGTTTGTCTTCTTCGGTGTCGTCGCGGTCCTGGGAAGCGCGTACCTCCAGAGCGACGATCTCACGTCCGGTGCCATCCTGGCCTCGCTGCCAGTCGGTTGCCTGGTCACGGCGATCCTCGTCGTGAACAACCTTCGGGACATCGAGACCGATCGAGCCGCGGGGAAGCGGACGCTGGCCGTCCGCCTCGGTGCCGGCGTGGCCCGTGCCCAGTACGTCGCCCTCGTCGCGGCCGCGTACGCTCTGGTCCTGGGCATGTGGCTTGCGAACGCCACCGGGAGTAGTCTGTACTGGCTGCCGTTGCTCACGCTTCCGCTTGCCCTCCTGGTCCTCCGGGCAGTCCTGGCGCACGATGCGACGGCGGCGAGCCTGAACGCGGCGCTGAAGCGCACCGGGATGCTCCACCTGAGCTTCGGCGTGCTCCTTGCGCTTGCTCTGCTGCTGGTTCCAGTACCGACGGGGTGATGTCCTGGCATCTCGCCCTCCATCGGTACCTCATCCCGCTGCGCCAGTCGTTGCATACCGGCGCCGGTATGCATGCTGCACGCGAGGGAGTTCTTGTCCGCCTCGCCGGCGACGGCCTCGCGGGCTGGGGTGACTGCGCGCCGTTGCTCCAGTTCGGCGGGGATCTCGCGCTCACCCGCTCCGCGCTCGCCCAACTCGGATCCACGGTGCAACGGGACGGCCTGTCCTCCGCGATCGAGAGGCTCGCCACCGATCCGGCGACGGCGCCCGCAGCGGCGGCACTCGATGCCGCGCTGCTCGACCTCGACGCGCAGTGCGCCGGGCTCCCGCTCGCCGCGTTGCTCCGTCCGGCGACTCGCGTGCGGGCGGTCGTCAACGCCCTCGTCGGCGGTGAGGATGAAGCGACAATCGCCCAGGCGATCGACGAGGCGGTTGCGAGCGGCTTCACGGTGGTGAAGCTGAAGGTCGGTGGCCGCGCTCCCGCGGATGACATCGCAAGGGTGGCCCGCGCACGGGCGCGTGCACCGCATCTGAAACTCCGGCTCGACGCCAACGGTGCGTGGTCGCGGGCGGAGGCAGCGGAAGTCATCGCCGGTGTAGCCCGTCTCGACGTGCAGTATGTCGAACAACCTCTGCCGCGCGACGATATCGAGGGGACCCGCGCCCTGACCGGGCTCGGTGTCCCGATCGCGCTCGATGAGAGCGTCGCCACCCTGAATGACCTCGAGCGGGTCATACGCGCGTGTCCCGTGCCCTATGTCATCGTCAAGCCCGCGGTGATCGGCGGGCCGCGACGGGCACGCCTCGCGATCGATCGACTGGAGTCGGCCGGGATGACACCGGTGATCACCAGCGTGCTGGAGAGCGGCATCGGTGTCTGCGCGGCGTTGCATTGCGCGGTGGGGACGGAACGCGCCGACGTCGCCCATGGCCTGGCGACCGCGCCACTGCTCGCGACCGACCTCACGGGAGGTGAGCCGGCGGTGCGGTATGGTGCAATGGTACTCGCCGAGGCGCCAGGGCTCGGGCTGTTGCCCGACCTCAGCGATCGCGCGCTCCTGGCGGAAGGACTGGACGAGTGAACCCGGCGGGAACAGGTCTCATTGTCACCGACTGGATCGCCCACCGGGCCGCTGTCCTCCCGGATGCGCCGGCGGTGATCGGATCGACCGGCGTGACGACCTACCGACAACTGGACGCTCTGGTCGAGCAGGCCCGAGGGTCGCTCGCCGATCTGGGCGTAGCGCGTCGCACGCGAGTAGGGATCCTGGCGGCGAATAGCCTCTCCTTCGTCGTTCTCGTGCACGCGCTCGTGCGTATCGGTGCGATCCTCGTCCCCCTGAACACGAGACTGACGGATCTGGAGGTGCGTTATCAGATCGAGAACGCGGCTGTCTCCGTGCTGCTCGTGGATGAGACGAACGGGGAGCGCATAATCGGTCGCGAGGTCTCGCCCGCGACGCGCGGGGCGAGCCTCGACGACATCGTCTCCACACGGGTTGAGAGCCTGATCCGCGTGCCCGGAAGCCTGCCGACCATCAGTCTCCAGGACTGGCAGGGGATCCTTCACACTTCTGGAACGACCGGCAGTCCTCGTGGTGCAGTCATCACGAATGGCAATCATTGGTGGAGCGCGTGTGCCTCTTCCTTCAACCTCGGTGTGGGCGCGGACGATCGATGGCTCCTCACGCTTCCCGCCTACCACATTGGTGGGCTCTCAATCCTTTTCCGCGCCGCGATCTACGGAATCGGGGTGGTCCTGCAGCCACGTTTCGACCCCGAAGCAGTCTGGGCCTCCATCTCCAGCGATCGCGTGACCATCGTCTCCCTCGTGCCCACGATGCTGGAGCGCCTGCTGGAGGGAGATGCGCCTCGCGAGCACGCGCTCCGCTGCGTTCTTTTGGGGGGCGCCGCCGCACCGCCGGCGCTGCTGGCGCGGGCGGCGAAGCGCGGCATACCGGTGGTGCAGACGTACGGCCTCACCGAATGCTGCTCGCAGGTCGCCACTCTCGCGCCCGCCGATGCCCTCTCCCATCCCGGGTCCGCCGGCAAGCCGCTCCTGGGCGTCGACCTGCGGATTGACCGCGACGACTCGACGGATGGGGCCGGGCAGATCCTCGTGCGAGGGCCGACGGTCAGCCCCGGGTACTGCGAGGGCGAGACGATCCGTCCGATCGTCGATGCCGACGGCTGGTTTCCCACCGGAGACTACGGCCGAATCGATCCAAACGGCTATCTCTACGTGCTCGATCGGCGGGTCGACCTCATCGTCTCTGGCGGGGAGAACGTGTATCCGGCGGAGGTCGAGGCGATCCTACGCGGGTATGGCGACGTCCAGGATGCCTGTGTGGTGGCCCGCGTTGACCCGACCTGGGGCCAGGTACCGGTGTGCGCACTGACCACGCGTGGGGCGCCCCATCCTGAACTTGCGGAGAACCTGACCGCGTACTGCCGGGAGCGCCTTGCTCCCTTCAAGATCCCGCGCGCGTTCCGCGTCGTCGGCGAGTTGCCGCGTACGTCCACGGGTAAGCTGCGCCGGGGGGAGATCCGTCGCTGGTTTGGCGACGCGCCGTGAGCCAGATCCCGTCACGGCTCCACTGGACGTCTGTCGGCGAAGGCGACCCGGTACTGCTGATCCACGGCGACCTCGAGAACGGCCGGGCGGCGTGGGGAGCACTGATGCGCCGCGATCTCCCGGGGTATCGTCTGGTGGCGGTCGATCGCCGCGGAAACGGCGCCAGCCCCACCGTGCGCCGCACACTGACGATCGCGCGAGAGGCGCAGGATCTGCTCGACGTGGTCGATGCGTGTGGGGCTGTGGACGCGCATCTTGTCGGGCACTCCTCCGGCGCGGTCGTGGCTCTGGACGCACTGCGCCAGGCGCCCGGGAGGGTACGATCGCTTCACCTCATCGAGCCGCCACTGCTCGGCATCGCCGGGGACGATCCATGTGTGTCCGCCTTTCTCCAGGCCACGCAGGGCCTCTTCGGTCGGCGCGATCTCTCGGCGGAGGCGGTCGCGCGCGGCTTCCTGAGCGCGGTGCTGGGCGAGGAAGAGAGCCGAGCACTGGCCAGCAAGCCCGCGTGGCCGGCCATCGTGCGGGAGGCCAGGGCGCTGCGCTGGCGGGAACCTCCCGCGTCCTACAGCCCGGCGCGCGGGTCACCCACCGATTCCGTGCCCATCCACGTGTACCTCGGCGGGCGGTCCCACCCGGCATTCGAGATCGTCGCGACCAGGCTGGCGACGATCGTGAGAGTGGCCCGCATCGTACGGGTGCACGATGCGGGCCACGACCTTCAGATCACGGAGACGTTCGCCAGGGCGCTCTGGGAGGGACTCAGCCCTTCACGCCGCTGACGACCACGCCCTGAATGAAGTAGCGCTGGGCGAGGAAGAACACGATCATGACCGGTATAAGCGATATCGTCGACATCGCCATCAGGCCCCCGAAGTCGGTGCCGTAGCGACCGTTCAGCATCGCCATGCCGAGGGGAACCGTGAACAGGTCGATGCGATTCAGGTAGATCAATGGACGCTCGAAGGCGTTCCAGTGGTACTGGAACGAGTAGATTGCGGCCACACCCATAACCGGTGCGGACAGCGGCATGATGATCCGCCAGAACAACTGGAACCAGCCACAGCCATCGATGCGGGCGGCGTCGTCCATCTCCAGCGGGATGGTCATCATGTACTGTCGCATGAGGAAGATGATGAAGGGGCTGCCGGTCCACTCCGGGGCGAGGAGAGGGATGAAGGTGTTGAGCCAGCCGCCCTGGCCGGTCAGCCCGAGAAGTTCAGGTCCCTTGGCGAAGCCGACGTAGGTGGGAATGAGGGTGACGTGCGCGGGCAGCATAAGTGTGGAGATCATGAGGAAGAAGAACTTATCTCGGCCCGGCCACCGCATGCGCGCGAGCGCGAAAGCCACCACGGAACTCGAGAGAATGACCCCAATCATGCCCGTGATGGTGATGAACGTGGTGTTGACGTAAAAGGTCGCGAAAGGCTGCCGCTCGAAGGGGAGGTAGTAGTTCTCCCAGACGACCTGGGATGGAAGCAGTCGCGGTGGGTTGAGAAGAACCTCCGCCGCCGGAGTCACCGACGACTTGATCATCCACAGGAACGGGAACGTGAACATGATCGTCCCCGCGACGATGCCGACATACAGAACGATCCGCCAGATACCCCGGATCACACGCTCTCGACTCATCGGTCGAGGGCGTGTGATTGCGATCGAACTCACCGTCGAAGGCCTCCTTCGTAATACACCCAGCGGTTTGAACTGCGGAACACGATGAAGGTCATGATCAAGATCACGACGAACAGTACCCACGCGATCGCCGAGGCGTATCCGAACGAGAAGTTCTGAAAGGCCTTCCGATAAATCAGAAGCACCATGGTCAGCGTTGCGTTATTCGGGCCGCCGTTCGTCAGGACGAACGCCTGCGTGAACACCTGGAACGAACCGATCATGTTGAGGACGACGTTGAAGAAGACGGTGGGGGTCAGGAGTGGGAGCGTGACCCGGAAGAACACCTGCCACGAATTGGCGCCATCGATCCTCGCCGCCTCCTGGACCTGTGACGGGATCGACTGGAGCCCCGCGAGGTAGAGCAGCATGTTCGTGCCCGCGCCCCAGAGCGCGATCATGGCGAGCCCGGGCAGCGCCCAGTCCTCGGACCAGAACCACCGCGGACTCTTCAGACCGAAGAACTCGAACACGATCGCGGAGATCCCGAAGTCGGGGTGAAGCACCATGATCCACACGATCGCGACCGCGACGCCGGTCACCAGCGCGGGCATATAGAAGAGCGTTCGGAAGATGCCCTGAAACTTGATGTTCTGATTCAAGAGAACCGCGATGGAGAGCGCGATCACCGTCGCGAGCGGCACGGAGATCAGTGTGTAAATCAGCGTGTTCTTGACGGCTATCCAGAAGAGTGGTTCATCCTGGAAGAGATAGCGATAGTTATCAATATCGATAAACTCGTGCCGCTGAAGGAGATCGCTCGAGAATAGGCTTAAATAGAAGCTAAAGAGAATCGCTCCGGCCTGGAACAGGATGAGGTGAAGAAGGTACGGGAAGGCGAAGATCCAGCCGATGACCGATTCTGCGCGCCGCTGGCTCATCCCCCGTTCGGAAGCCGCCGCGATGACGAACAGCAGGACGTAGAGCGCGAGCGCCACCCCGACTGCCCGAAGTGCGGTGTCGATGACCTCAGAGCCGGTCGGGGGCAGGAGGCCCAGGGCGGCAGCGAGTGCTGCCGCCCCGAGCGCTGCGAGGACTGTGACTGACCGAGACACCGTCGACCTAGCGCGTGCCGGTCTTCTGTGCCTTGGTCACGGCATCGGCGACTTCCTTCATGTAGGAGGTCGGCGTGCCGCCCGTGACGAACATCTTCTCCAGAGCCGGAACGATCAGCTGCTGGGCGGCGATGTTGTCCTTGAAGAACTCGCGTCCCGACGGATAGCCCATCTCCATCGCTTCGACAGCGACCTTGAGGTTCACATCCTTCAGGTTCGGGCGAGCCTTGACGACTTCGGACTCCCATTGCGCGAGGGTCGAGTGGCGCACCGGCACGCGTCCGGCTGCCTTCACGACGACCTCGAGCTGGTTGACCGGGCCGGCGGCCCACTTCACGAGCTCCCACGCATCGTCCAGGTTCTTCGAGCCCTTCCAGATCGCGTAGCCGTCGGTCGTGCCCAGCACCTTGCGGTTACCGGTCGGGCCCTTCGGCGTGTGAGCGTACGCCCACGGGAACTTGCCCTGAATGCCGTTGTCCATCTCGAACGGGTAGATGCCCTCCTCGTTCATGGAGAACTTCCCGGTCGGGAAGTGCAGCACCGAGGACTGGCGGTTGATGTCGAGCGGCTGGAGCATCACCTGCTCGTCCCACATCAGCTTGCGAGACCACTCGAATGCCTCGAGCGCCTTCTCCTCGCCGAACGTGGCGCGGGTGTTGTCCTTGGGATCGACCGTGCTGCCGCCCCAGATCACCGGCTTGTACCAGTAGCGGTCCCAGCCCCACGTCGGATACAGCAGACCGTAACGCTCGGTCTTGTTGTTCGCGCCCTTCTTGGTCAGCTTGCGGGCCGCGTCGGCGTACGTGTTGTGGTCCCAGGTGAGATCCGGGTACTTCAGCCCGACCTCATCGAAGTGGTCCTTGCGGTACCAGGTGAACATGATGTTCACGTACCGCGGCATGCCGAAGCGGATGTTGTTCAACCACGGCATCACGAAGTCGCGCCACTGCCACTCGTAGAAGTCCCGAATGTCCTCGGGCTTCAGGTCACGCTTGACGTACGGCTCGAAGTCGATGACCTGCCCGCGCTCGACGTACGGCGGCATGATGTCGCCCCACATGTCGAACACGTCCGGGGCCGTGCCCGCGACCATCGAGGCGACGAGCTTGTTCTGCCAGTCGTCCGGGGTCGGCTGGATGGTGACCTTCCCGACCTTGGTGTACTTCTGCGTGAAGTCCGGGAGAACCTTGGCCGTCCCGGCGATCCAGAAGTCCGACGCGCTCAGCTGCCACGTCAGGTTGACCTGGCCTTGACCGGAGATGGTGTACGACGGCCGCGGAGTCGCGGTCGCGGTAGCACCGGCGGGAGCCGCCGCGGCCGGCTTGGTCGGAGCCGGAACCGGTGTGGCGGTGGGGGCGGCGGGAGCCGCGGCGGCCGGCTTTGTGGGCGCCGGTGCCGCTGCCGCCGGAGCGGGTGTGTTAGTCGGCGCGGGCGCGGCCGGGGCGGCGGGAGCCGCCGGAGCAGCGGGCGCGACCGGCTTTGCCGGAACGGGTGTCGCGGTCGGCGCCGGCGCCGCGCAGGCGGCGAGGAGCACCGAGCCGAGTGCACCGGTTCCTGCGAGCAGGAATCGTCGCCTCGGAAGCGAGAATCGCATTGTCAGTCCATCCTCCGGGTCATAGAAGAGTCGCCCCAACCAGAGAGGGCGCCACGCACAGAATACCAGATACCCACTGCCTGTCAAACAAGGCGTTTTGGCAACGCGCGGCAATTCTCCCGAACGCGGGCCGGGCGCACCGGGCTCGCGATTGCCCCTCTTTCAGCGAGTAGAGCGCTCATCGATACGCACCCATCCGCCCTCGCGACTCGCACGGTACATCGCCTCCACGATTGCGAGCGCCCGTCGACCTTCGATGCCATCGAGCGCCGGACGGGTGCCGGCCGCGAGCGCGGCGTAGAGGTCCCGAAACGCGGCGACGTGTCCCGCGCTTGGAGTCGCGGCGGGGTCGCGGCTGCCACCGCTCACCTGTGACGTCGCCTGCTCGACCACGGGCTCTGGCATCCCCCGGCGCTGCCACTCCAGGCGCCCCTCCGCCTGGATCAGCCGTGCCCAGCCGTCCGTTCCCTGGATCTCCAGCCGATCGGAGAATCCCGGCCAACCCGCGGTTGTCGCGACGATGGAGCCGAGCGCGCCATTCGCAAACCGCAGCGTCGCGAGCCCGGTGTCCTCCGTCTCGATGGGCTGCACCTGGGTGGCGACCCGCGCGCTCAGTTCCTGGACCGGCCCGCAGATCCACTGCAGCAGATCGATCCCATGGATCGCCTGGTTGATGAGCACCGCACCGCCCTCGCGCTCGCGCGTTCCACGCCAGGCGCTGCCCCGGTAGTACGTGGTCTCCCGGTACCACCGTGCGCTCAACTCGACGATGATGACCCGTCCGAGTTCGCCGCCCAGGACCAGTTCGCGCGCCCGCTGGGCCAGGGGCGTGAAGCGATTCTGGAACATCGCGCCGAGCGTGATGCCCGCCGCCGCGGCGATGTCGATGATCGCGTCGGCCTCGGCGACCGTGCGAGCCATCGGCTTCTCGAGTAGAACGTGCACGCCCCGGGCGGCGCACGCACGCACCAGTGCGACCCGCGCATCCGGAGGGACGCACGTGTGCAGCACATCGATGGCGCCCTCCGCGAGGAGCGCCGCCACGGAGTGGAACGCCGAGGGGATGTCCCAGTTCGCCGCGAACGCGCGTGCCTTCTCCGGCGAGGTGCCCGCCACGCCAACCACCAACGCCTCCGGCATCTGACGCAGCGCGGTGAGATGCTGGCTCGCGCTGAGACCGGTGCCGACGATGCCGACGCGGATCAGCGCCATTGCGCCCTACTCGGGAACGCGGCGCAGGATCTCATCCAGGATGTTGTCGGCGGTGATTCCCTCCATCTCGGCCTGGAGGTTCAGGATCAGGCGGTGCCGCAGCGCGGGATAGCAGACCGACTGGATGTCCTCACGCAGCACGTGGTTGCGGCCTTCCAGCAGCGCACGGATCTTGCCCGCCAGGATCAGCGACTGCGCGCCGCGCGGACTCGAGCCGTAGCGGATGTAGTCATTGGTGATCTTGGGCACTCCTTCGCGACCCGGATGGGTGGCGAGCACGAGACGACCCGCGTAGTCGAGGACGGCCGGCGCGATCGGGACCTCGCGTGCCATCTCACCCGTCTCGATGAGGCCGGGGCCGTCCACGACCTTCCGCACGCGTGGGACAACATTCCCCGTCGTGCGAACGAGGATCTCGCTCAACTCCTCAGCGCTCGGGTAGTTGACCTGGAGCTTGAAGAAGAACCGATCGAGTTGCGCTTCCGGGAGCGGATAGGTCCCCTCCATCTCCATCGGGTTCTGCGTCGCCAGGACGAAGAAGGGGCGTGGCAGCGGATGGATCGTCTTCGCCACGCTCACGGTCTGCTCCTGCATCGCCTCCAGCAGCGCCGACTGCGTCTTCGGCGTGGCCCGGTTGATCTCGTCCGCCAGGACGAGATTCGCGAAGATCGGGCCGGGCTCGAACCGGAAGAACCGCTCTCCCGATGCGTCCTCTGCGATGATGTTCGTTCCCACGATGTCCGCGGGCATGAGATCGGGCGTGAACTGAATGCGGCTGAAGCTCAGATCGAGCACTTCGGCGAGCACCCGCACGAGCAGAGTCTTGCCGAGACCCGGCACGCCCTCCAGTAGACAGTGCCCGCGGGCGACGAGCAGAGCGATCACGACGCCGCGCACGACCTCCTGCTGCCCGACCATGACCTTGGCGACTTCACGCTCGATCGACTGGACGGTGCTCTGCAGGTGGTCAACGGCGGCGATTGCCATGCGGAAGATCCTCCGGGTGTGCGCGATTCTACTATCGCCCCTACGATTGCCCCCGTAAATGCGCACGGCGCGCCAGGCGATCAAGCGTTGGTTCCGCGATCACCCGAAGACGCTCTGCCCCGTCGTCGAGCAGTCCGTCTGTCGACATAACGGATGCGACAATCAGGCACTGCGCGCCGACATCCGATGCAACATCGACCTCAAGATGCGGATGGCCGAGGCCGCCCGTGCGCGCGACGACGATCGACCCTGGGTTGCCGATCTGCGGATCACCCCGGACGGCCGGCGTTTCGTCCTCAACTTCCCCTTCGATCGCGCGTTCCTGCAGGACTTCCGCGCCGTCATCCCCGCGTCCGACCGGTCCTACGATCCCGCGCGGCGGGAGTGGTCGGTCGAGAGGCGGCATTTCGGCGCCCTCGATGCGCTCTTCTCCAACTTCTCGGCGTGGGATCGCGAGTTCGGCCGGGCGCGCGGCGGTGGTGCGCGCTGAGCGCCTCGCCGCAAGACGGGCGGGGGACTCTTTTCCTACAGATAGCCACTTGACCCGCGTCCGCCGCCACGGTAATGTGGAGAGAGCGACGCCGAGCCCGGCGTACGCGGATTCCCGCCGAGGAGGGTCGCCCAGGTGCGGATGAACTGGAAGAAGCCGCTCTCGATGCTGGGAGTGTGGCAGGTCGACTGAGCCGGCCCCACGGGAGTACGTGGGGCCATGCGCGACCGCGAGCGGATGGTCCGCGGTATGGTGCGGGATCGCCAGTGCGTGCGGCCGCACCCGGCGTAGCGCCGATTTGAGGTCGGAGAATCCGCTCGATGCGATGGAGGGCCACCCCAGGTGGCCCTCCTGCTTTTCTTGCCGCCGGAGGAGAAGTCGGGAGTGACGACACGCGCCGAGGCGATCCAGATCCTCACCGCGCACGATGCCGCGCTCGATGAAGTGATCGCGGCGCTGCCCCAGGCGGTGCGACATCACGTAGCCGCGCCCGGTGATGAGCGGTGGTCTGCTGCCGATGCGATCGGTCACATCGCGTTCTGGACCGAGCTTGCCCTCGAGGCGATCGAGCGATGGCGGACCGATGATCCGCCGCGCGTCGTGGCCATCTTCCGCGACCGCACGATCGACCGAGCGAACCTGGAGGACGTCATCGCCCACCGGAACGATGGACTCTCCGCGGCGCAGCAGCGCCTGGATCGGGCGCGGCGGGCCCTGATCGCCCGGATCGACGCACTCACCGACGATGACTGGCGCCACGTCCCCTCGTTCGCGCTTCCCCGGCGGCGCCCGCTGGGCGAGTTCATCGCCGGGGTTCTCGGCGCGCCCGACCGGCCGTTCGGCCACGTCAGCGCCCATCTGGACGATCTCCGGGCAACCGCCGGCTAGCGCCCCCCATAGACGATCCGCCCGCACGACGAGCACGTCACGATGTTTCCCGTGCGCGCCGCCTGGGTTGTCGCGGTGGGCAGGCTGGTGCGGCATCCGGTGCAGGTTCCGCGATCGACCGCGACGATGCCTATACCCTGCTTCTGCTTCCGAAGATCTTCGTACCGGGCCAGGAGTGGCGCCGGAATCTGCGCGGCGACCGCCTCGCGTCGCGCGCGTTCCGCCGCAACGAGTCTGCGGGCCTCATCGAGCGTTCGCCGCTGGAGCGCCTGATCTTCCTCCCACGCTACGGTCTCGCGCTGCAGAGAGGACTCGGTGTCGTCCGCGGCCTGTCTTGCCGCCTCGGCGGCGTCAATCGCGATAAGCGCTTGCTCCTCTACCTCGGCGAGTGACTGGCGCAGATGCTCGATTTCGGTCTGCAATCCGGTCAACTCCTTCGGATTGCGAATCGTCCCCGAGTAGAGCCGTTCATCGAGGGTCTTGATCCGAGCCGTACGGTCGGCCACCTCCCACTCGAGCCCGCGCTGGGCGCGCTCCGCCTCCGCCAGAGCCGCCGACCGAGCCGCGTGCGCCTCTCTCGCGCGCGTCAACTCGAGCGTGACCTGACCGATCGCGGAGCGGGCGCGCGTGCCGCGCGCGATCGCCTGATCAATCTCACGATCGATCCCCTGGAGAGTCCAGAGGCTCTCGATCGCGCTCATTGCAGCCGTCCCGTGATGTACCACTGCCCTTCGATGATCTGCCATTGATAGATGTGCTGCGTCGAAGTCACGCGGCCCGTGCCATCGGTGATCTCGAGATCGACGACAACGTTCAGGACCCCCGCGAGCGGCGCCGGCCGTGGCGTCAGGTTACGTACGACGTACCGTTCCTGCCGGTCCGCCGCCGAATCGAGGGCCGATCGCGCTTCGGGGGCGGCCGTCGGCGCCCAGTACTGCAGTGCGCGACGGACATCGCGATTGCTGAGGATCTCGAAGTACTCGCGCTGACTCGCCAGCGCATCATCGACTGGCAGTTGGGGCACGGGCGCGGCCACGCCTGGCTTCGCCGGCGTCTGCGGTTTGACCGTGGTCGCCGACACGGGTGTCGAGAGTTCCCGCCGTGGAGGTGGCGGGGTGGGTAAGGGTGTCGCCGTGGGCAACGGCGTTGCGGTGGGCAGTCGGGTCGGTCGTGGCGTGGGCGTTTCGATCCATAGGCGGCGGCCCTCGCTCCGTACCGAGCTCGCGACCGCCCGCGTGACGGTCTGCGTGAGGCTCCCGCCCTGCGCCGCAACAAAAACGGCCGCATCCCCGGCCCCGGCACTGATCGCACCCGGGCCGACGAGCATTACCAGAATCGCGATCGCGGCGGCGCCGAAGGTGATGCCCACGACGCGGCGAAAGTTCCGACTGAGGATGATCCGTTCCCAGATGGGCGGCTGTGGTGGTGCGGCGGGCTCCGCTTCCTCGGCCCGACCGCGGCCGGACCCGCGACCGCGCGGTGGCGCTCCGCGACGACGCGCCACCTACTCCGCCCCACCCGCCATCGACGGGGTAGCGTCGCGACGCGATCCGATAGTTCCGCTCATGGCGTCAGACTGGGCATGCTCTCGTCGTACACCACAATCTGGTTCCGCCCGCGCGACTTCGCGATGTAGAGCGCGCCATCGGCCCGCCCGACGAGTTCGCGAGCCGTGATCTCCTCGGCGCCGATTTCCGCGCAGCCGCCAGACACTGTCATCCGAGCGCTATTGCCGCCCGTGGACGCGAAAGACTCGGTCGCGACGGCCGCGCGGATGCGCTCCGCGATCGTCATCGCCCCCTCGGTCGGCGTATCCGGCAGGATCAGCGCGAACTCGTCGCCTCCATAGCGAGCCACGACGTCGGAACGACGGCCCGACGCCGCCAGGATCGCGGCGATCCGCTTGATCACAAGATCACCGGCGAGGTGTCCGTACCGATCGTTGAAGGTCTTGAACAGGTCGATGTCGATCAGCAGCAAGCAGAGCACCGCCTGCTCGCCCGGTCGCCCACGCGGGCTCCGCCGCCGTCGAATCCGCTGGACCTCCTGCTCGAGCCGCTCCCAGAAGTACCCGTAGTCGTACAGGCCGGTGAGGGGGTCCTGGGCCACCAGTTCGGCGAGTGTCTCGACTTCGATCGCGTGAAAGGAACCCGTGGCCGCGATCGCCGCACGATCGACCGCGTCATCGATCCTGCGGACGAGATCGATCGACTCGGCGGCCTCACCGCCGGCATCCACTACCTGGAGGACGATCTCCCGCCTGAGCTGCCGGAACTCGTGCAGCATCTCGGTGATCTGGAAGCCCTGCTGGAGGCGCAACTCGCCGAAGTGATGGGCGGCGCCAAAAGCGGAGCCTCCCGCGTCGAATTCCCGCATCGCCTGTCGGTCCGCGAGGGCAGCCAGAATGTGCGTGAGCACGGGGCGCATATTGGCGCGTGCGCGTCTCAAGGTCACGCCGTGGCGCACCCGCCCGCCCAGCGAAACGCGTACGTGCCGGGACCAGTCCTCGAGGATCGCATCGAGAAGCGACGCATCGGGTCGCCCTCTCGCCAGTGACGCAAGAGCACTGGTTTCCGGAGCGGGCATGCCTCGGGCGATTCTACGCGGGGCCTCCGCGCTGTCAACGTAAGAAAGCGCCGCGGGTACTCTGCCGATGCGAAGGGCAGCCTCGCGATTGGCGCGGCCCGACCGGACACGATGCGTAGAATCGATCGCGATGCGGGGAACGCGCCGACAGTTCCTGGCCATCGCGGCGCTGTCGGCCATCGCGTGTGCGAGCCCGGCGCCCGAGCCGGCGCCGATCGTCGGCCGCCCGGCACCGGACTTCACCCTGCCCGCGCTCGATGGCTCAAGCATGCAACTCGGCGGCCTTCGGGGCAAACCGGTCGTCGTCAACTTCTTCGCGACCTGGTGCGGGCCGTGCCGGTTCGAGCTGCCAACGTTCCAGGCACTCGCCGACAAGGAGGCAGGACGTGGGCTCACATTCCTCCTCGTCGACCTTCAGGAGGATGCGGCGAGCGTGCGAGCGTTCCTCGAGGAACTCAAGGTGAACCTGCCCACCGTGCTCGATGAGACCGGCGAGGTCACCAAGCTCTATCGCGTGCGGGGACTACCGGCAACCTACTTCGTTGGCCGCGACGGTTACATCCATGCGGTACAACTAGGGGTGCTCGACGAAAGGCTACTCGTCGCCGGCATCGAGAAGATCATCTAGGTCATTCCGCGTACAGGGAGGAACACTTCTCGGGTGAGACGATTCGACTACGCATCGCCAACCAGTGTGGCCGAGGCCTCGCAGGCGCTCGCATCACGGTCGGACGCGCGCCCCCTTGCGGGAGGGACCGACCTGCTGATCCAGATGAAGGAGCGCGGCCGTGTCGTCCCGCTGGTGGTCTCGCTCCGTCGCGTGCGCGAATTACACGAACTGGCCGCCAACGGCTCGCTGGCGATCGGAGCGATGGTCACCTGCGGTGAGGTCGCGGAGAACGAGGCGGTCCGCCGCCACTGGCCGATCCTCAGCGACGGTGCCGAACTCGTCGGCTCGATCCAGATCCGCAACCGGGGGACGGTGGGCGGGAACGTGTGCAACGCCGCACCTTCCGCGGATGTTTCACCAGCGCTTGTCGCCCTCGCCGCGACGGCGCAGATCGGTGGTTTGGCGGGCACGCGTTCGATCGATATCGAGCAGTTCTTCCGCGGTCCCGGGCAGACGGCGCTGACGCGCGGCGAAGTGCTCACGCGCATCGACGTACCGCGACCGGCCGCGGGGTCGGGCGGCGCCTACCTCCGCCACGTACCTCGGCGGGAGATGGACATCGCCGTCGTGGCTGTCGGCGTGCAGCTTCGTCTGGCAAATGACGGCCGAACGGTGGCCGACGCCCGGGTGGTGCTCGGCGCGGTGGCGCCGGTCCCGCTGCGTTCGCGCGGCGCGGAGGCGGCGCTCATCGGCTCCACGCTCGATGCGGCGGCGTTGACCCGCGCGGGCGAGGCGGCCGCGGCGGATGCGCGCCCCATCAGCGATGTGCGCGCGACCGCGGACTATCGCCGGGAATTGTTGAAGGTCTACACACGACGCGTCGCGCAGATCGCGCTCGGCCGCGCTCGCGCGAACGCCGGTTAGGAGTCACGCACGAATGCCACTTCATCAGATCAGCCTCACCGTCAATGGACGGCGCGCTGCGGGCCAGGTTGAACCGGCGAAGCTCCTCCTCGACTATCTGCGGGAAGATCTGGGTCTCACCGGTACCAAGGAAGGGTGCGGGACCGGGGATTGCGGCGCCTGCACCGTGCATGTCGACGGCAAGGCGATGCACTCCTGCCTCACCCTCGCGGTCGAGGCCGACGGCGCGCATGTCACCACGGTCGAGGGTCTGGCCTCCCCCGGGAGCCTCACGCCGATCCAGGCCGCGATCGTCGAATACGGCGGCACACAGTGTGGTTTTTGCATTCCCGGCATCGTGATGATGGCCACCGCCTTCCTGCGCGACCATCCCCGCCCGTCGGAGGATGAACTGCGGATGGGCATCGCCGGGAATCTCTGCCGATGCACGGGCTACGACAAGATCGTCAAGGGCCTGTTCGCGGTGATCGAGGGGCGAGAACTCGCCCTCACGCGCGCCGGATCGCTGACCGAGATCCCGCTACCGCCGGAGCCGGAAGGGGAGTGACCCGCCGCGCCCGGCTGGAAGCAATGTAAGGAGAGGGAAGAGTGTCTGAAGTTCTCGATCGTCCGTCCGTTCGTACCGCCCAGCAGTTCAAGGTGATCGGGCAGCCCGCCCCCCGCATCGACGGACCGGAAAAGGTCACCGGCGCAGCGAAGTTCACCGCCGACTACACGCTGCCGGGTACGGCGATCGCCAAGGTCGTCCGCAGCCCGCATGCCCACGCGAGGATCACCCGGCTCGACGTCTCGAAGGCCGAGGCGTATCCGGGTGTCGTGTGCGTCCTCACCGCGAAGGACATCGAGGACCTCGAGCGCGAGCCGACCTCACGCAATCAGAACGTGCTCGCGCGCACGCAGGTGCTCTACGCCGGGCATCCAATCGCGGCGGTCGCGGCCACGACACGGGAGGCGGCCGAGGAGGCCGCCGCGCTCATCGAGGTCGAGTATGAGGTCCTCGCGCCGATCCTCGATCCGCTCGAATCGATCCGCCGTGAGACCGCCACGATCGTGCACGAGGGTGCCGAGGAAGGCGTCCACATCGATCGAAGCGAGGAGCAGATCCACGCCGGGGGCGCCGGTGGCCTCGCCGAAGAAGATGAGACCGCCGAGCTCAATAACGTCTCATCGCAGGTCCACTTCAAGCGCGGCGACGTCAGCGCGGGATTCGCCCAGGCCGACTTCGTGGTGGAAGGGCGATGGATCAGCAATTCGGTCCATCAGTCGTATCTCGAACCCCATGCCACATTGGCTGCCTGGGACGCACAGGGCAACCTCACCATCTGGTGCTCGACTCAGGCGCAGTTCCACATCCGCGACATGATCGCGCGGATGGTGAAAGTGCCGATCTCGAAGGTCAAGGTGGTCTCGCCGGAGATCGGCGGCGGTTTCGGCGCCAAGTTCGGCGTGATGGTCCCGCTCACGGTGCTCCTCGCGCGCAAGGCGGGTGTGCCCGTGAAGCACGTCCTGACGCGTTCGGAGGATCTCGTCGCGGCCACGCCCGCGCCGTACACGGTGACCGACGTGAAGCTCGGTGCGAATCGCGCCGGGAAGATCACCGCGATGAAGGCGCGCGTGGTGATGGATACCGGTGCCTACCCGGGCGCCCCGATGTCGATCGCGACGATCCTGCTCGCCGGTTCGTATGAGATTCCCAACTTCGAACTCGATGGCTACGAGGTTCTGACGAACAAGGCGAGCGTGGGCGCCTACCGCGCCCCGGGCGCACCCAACGTGGCGTTCGGCGTAGAGGCGGCGGTCGATGCGCTCGCGGCGAAGGTCGGCGTCGATCCGCTCGAGTTCCGCCTGCGGAACGTCATCGAAGAAGGGGGCAAGTGGCCGAACGGTAACACGCTTCCCGCGATCGGCGGTCGCTCCGTCCTCGAGGCGCTCCGCAACCATCCGATCTCGAAGCAGGCGCTGAAGAAGGACGAGGGTCGCGGGTACGCGATCGGCGCCTGGCCGGGCGGCGCGGGGGCGGCCAGCGCCTATTGTCGGGCGAACCCGGATGGGACGTTCCAGATCATCACCGGCACGAACAACCTCACCGGATCCACAACCTCGCTCGCGCAGATCGCGGCCGAGGAACTGGGGGTGCCGCTGGCGCTGGTGAAGGTCGTGACCGCCGATACCGACTCCGGCCCACATTCACCCGCCGCGGGCGGCAGCCAGATCCTCTACACGATGGGGCACGCCGCGTCATTGGCGGCGAAGGCGTGCCGCGAGCAGATGCTCGATCTCGCCGCGCGCCACCTCGGCGTCGAAAAGTCGCAGTTGACCGTCGACGGCGGCGTCGTCAAGGCGCCGAATGGCAAAGCCCTCACCTACCGCCGCATCGCCGACCTGGCGATGCAGGGTCCCGGTCCGATCGTGGGGAGCGGTGCCCACCGACCCGGCCGCCCCTTCCCGGGCTACGCCGCCACGTGCGCCATCGTCCACGTCGACCGGGAGACCGGCCAGACGACGGTACGTCGCATCGTGACGGCGCAGGATGCGGGGACCGCGATCAATCCGATGTCCGTGGAAGGGCAGATGCAGGGCGCGACGGTGCAGGGGATCGGCATGGCCCTCACCGAGGAACTGATCTACAACCAGGACGGCCGCGTCGCGAATCCGACGCTCCTCGACTACCGCCTCCTCACCTGTGGCGACCTGCCCGAGATCGAAACTGTCCTGACCTCGGTACCGACCGAAGCGGGCCCGTACGGCGCCAGGATCGTCGGCGAGCCGCCGATCATCCCCCCGGGAGCGGCCGTGGGGAACGCCATCGTCAACGCGATCGGCAAGCCCGTGTACACCTTCCCGGCTACGCCGGAGCGGGTGTTCCGGGTGCTCCACAGCAACGGCACCTGAGAGTCGGTTCGGTGAGTCAGTGCGGGGCTTTGAGCTCCGGCGCTGACTCACCGATCACGTCCCGGTAGGACACGGCCACCGGCAGCCCCCGCGCCACGGTCACCCGGGTGACCGAACACTTCTGCGGGTAGAAGTCGCCACGGATCGAATCCAGGCACAGCGGCAGGCCGCGGAGCGCCGCGTGCGTGATGACGATCGGATCGCCGTGACTCACGCACGCCACGATCTCGCCCGTGTGGCGCCGCGCGAGCCGCTGGAGGAATCGCTCCATCCGCCGCCAGATATCGGCGATCGTTTCGTCTCCGGGCGAGTGCGGCGGTTCGTACAGGTTGATGCGCGCGGGTAGGATGTGCGGCGGCGCGCCCTTCCACCCGGTGCGGACCTCGTTGAGCGCCTCGGCCTGATGGCGGCGCGCCCGGGGGTGACGCTCGGCGACGATCGCCGCCGTCTGCCGGGCGCGGAGCATCGGACTCGAATAGACCGCCGCGAGCGGTTCGTCTCCCAGCACACCGGCCAGGAAGCGCGCCTGTTCCACCCCCAGGTCACTGATCCGAAAGCGGGGCGAACGCCCGTAAAACAGGAGTTCCGGATTGTGCACGTCGGCGTGGCGGAGGAGCAGGATCGTCGTCGAGGTCATTCTGGTGCGCGAGAAGGGAGTCGAACCCCCACGCCCCGAAGGGCATCAGATCCTAAGTCTGACGCGTCTGCCATTCCGCCACTCGCGCGCCGGGCGATCCTACCGAATCCATGGATCGGGCCGCCATCCGCGTTGCTCCCAGTATCCCAGATGCCGCCCGCGCACGACCTCGATCCGATCGAGCCACTTCACACTCTTGTAGCCGTACATCGTCGGCACGACGAGGCGCAGAGGGTATCCGTGCTGCTCCTTGAGCGGTTCGCCATTCGCGCGGTAGGCCAGCATCGTGTCCGGCAGTCGAGCCTGATCCAGAGTCAGGCTATCCGAGTAGATGCCGGGGAACGTGAAGAAGTTGACGTGGGTGGCTTCCTCGGTGATGCCCGCGGCATCAAGAATGGTCGAGAGCCGGATGCCCTCCCAGTCGATATCCGTGAAGCCCCATCCCTCGACGCAGTGAAGATCGGACGTCTGCCGGTGGTATGGCTCGGCAAGCACCTGCTGGTAATCGAGTGTCCGCGGCCGCTCGACCATCCCATCGATCGTCAGGCGCCACGAAGGCAGATCGACGGTTGTGTGGTCTTCGACCGTGTTGACCCGCCAGCGGCGGAAGATCGTCTGCGGCGGGATGAAGATGGGGTTGGGGTTCGTGAAGTTTGAATCCGGGGGTTCCAACGCGAGTGCGGGTGGATTGCGGGTCTTATCGTCGATCGCGGCCCGATCCTGCGCGGAATCGATCGCCTCGCCCTCGGCGGGTGGCGCGGCGGCCGGTGGAGCGATGGCCTCGCGACACGCCGCGATCAGCGCGCCGGCGCCCAGCAGGATGCCGCTGAGGAATCTCCGCCGGGTCGGCCCGCCCATCCACCGTGGATGCTACCCGCCGACCACGGTTTCTACAATTTCGGTCCAGAAACGACATTGATCAGAGCCGCATCCGAGACGCGCCTGCGGTGCGCGGATCACCCCCATCGTCGCGCCACCCGAAAGTGCGCGCGCTGCGATCGGCCGCTGTGCGACGAATGCGCGACCACGCTCGATGCGCGCGGGATGTGCGTGCTGTGCGTGGACGAACTCGAGGAGAAGTATCGCCTCGAGAACCCGACCTGGCGCGAACGGGTCGAGCGGTTCGGTCGAACCGCGCGTAATTTCATCATCCTCTCCATCATCGTCATCGCGATCATGATCCCGATCGCGCTCGGGGCGCGGAAACTGATGGACACGCCCCTCAAGCCCGAGGAAATCGCGCGGATGCGGTACGCCCTCATGGGGACGTTCGAGACCCCGGAGGGGGTGAATACCACCTCCACTGTCCTCGGCGCGTCCGTGGTGATGGTCACCTCCGAGATGTCCGGTCACGAGGCGACGCGCCTGAACGACGAGTATGTCGCCGAGACATACGGCGGATATCGCACGGCCGACGATCGGTTCCCGGTCGACATCGTGTTCGGGCGCGAGGACCCTGGGCGCGTGGAGAAACTCCACTTTCAGCAGCAGCCGCTCGAACCGGTGGAGACGCAGGTCCGCCTCGTCGAGGTCTCGATCTCGATGGAGTCCGCCGACGGCCCCTGGTTCTCGCTTGGCGAGTTCGCCCTGACCGACTCGCTCGAGATCCAGCGGCACGTCCTCTCCGGCGTGCGTCCGTATCGCTGGATGCGCCTGCGCATCCTCGCCAACGGTGGTGGGCCCTATGCCTCGCTCGGCGAGTTCGGCGCATTCACTCTGCCGCGGGCGTCACCGCTCGGTATCACGCCTTCCGATCCCACGGCGAAACCCTGACCGCACCGGACGCGCACCCGAGAGGGCGCGTGCACGAGCATCCGCGTCACGAATTCTGGGCCGACGACCTGTCGTACCGGGGTGT
>CAZHZF010000045.1:0-24367 GCA_964536925.1 uncultured Dehalococcoidales bacterium
CCGGCTGGGTGGCCCAACACCACGCCCACAACGAGGGCGGCCTGCCCTCACCGCTCATTCTGCTCACGGCCGCGGCGATGCGGACGACTCGGCTGAAGCTCCTCACCGGCATCATCACGCTGCCGCTCGAAGATCCTCTCCGAATGGCCGAGGATGCCGCGGTGCTGGACGTTCTCAGCGGAGGACGGCTCGAACTGGGTTTCGGCACCGGCGGCGGTCCGGCTGCCTTCACCATCTTCGGGCGCAATCTCGAGGAGCGTCACCGGCTGTACAACACCCACTTCGAAGCCGCGCGGCAGGCGCTCCTGGGCGAGCCGCTGTTCCCCGGCGGGCCAACGCTGTGGCCGCCGGCGCCGCGCCTGGTTCAGACGATGTGGGAGGCGACCTTCCACGTCGACGGTGGCGTCCGCGCCGCGGAGCACGCGTCCGGCCTCCTCCTCTCGCGCACCCAACCGCGTCCCCCACCGGCACCAGGCGCCGCCCACGGCCACCGCCAGCCGCTCAGCGAGATCCAGACGCCGATCGTCGACGCCTACTTCGCGCACTGGACGAACACGACAACCGCGCCGCGGATCGGGATGTCGCGGACCGTGTACGTCGCGCCCACGCACGAAGAGGCGATCGCCGATGCCACAAACGGGATGCGACGACACGCGACCACCGCCGGCGTGCGCGAGGGGCTCCGCGGCGACGAGTCGATCGAGGAGTTGATCGCCTGGTCGGACTTCCACATCGGCAGTCCCGACGAGGTCATCGCCGGTCTGAGTGGCGAGCCGCTCTTGAGGCACGCGACGGACCTGATGATCCAGGTGCATCCCGTCGACGGGTCCCACCAGAAGACGCTGCGTTCGCTCGAACTGTTCATCCACCGCGTCGCACCGGCGCTGGGCTGGCAGCGGTCTCGAGCGGTTGCTCAGGCGACCCCGATGGCCGCGAGCGGCGGCGACTGAACCTACCAGGGAGGGATTCCGCGTGGCCGATGTGATCGACACCCTGCTGGGCATCACGCCCGATTCGTCACTTGCCCGCTTGCGCGCGCTTCGGCCCGAAGCGACGACGCACATGCAGGGCAGTTACGACGCGCTGTTCGTCAATGAGTCGGTGACGACGGTCACCCGAGCGGAGCGCTTCGCGATCGCATTACGGGTAGCGGCGCACCACGGCGAGGACCGGATGATCCGCCACTACACCGACGCCCTGCGTTCGGCACCGGACGGCGAGGCTCTGGTCGATGTCGCGCGTCGCCCCGGTTCGCCGGGGGGTGGAGCGCGTCTCGCGGCGATGCTCGCGCACGCCGACCTGCTCGTTCTGCGGCCCGGGGCAGCCGCGTCGAGCGACATCCGCGCGCTGGAGGCGGCCGGCCTCACCGCGCCGGAGATCGTGACCGTCTCACAGATCATCGCCTTCGTCAGTTTCCATATCCGTGTTCTGATCGGCCTGGCGCTGCTCCGCGGAGACGTCCCTGCGTCGTCAGGACCGAATGTCGGCCCACGGGACGCCACCGATGTCGGATTCACGCTCGCGCAGGTCGGCTGGTCCCCCTGGATCGAGCCCTTTGCGGCCGCGGAAGCGTCCGACGCCCAGCGCGCGGTCCTTCCCGGCCGACGCATCGATTCACCGTACTTTCGATTGCTGGCGCTCGATCACCCGGTCCTGGGCGAACGCACCGCGACCGACATGGGGATCTTCTACGGGCAGGAAGGTCTGCCGCGCGCCGAGCGCGAACTCTCCGCCACCGTCGCCTCGCGGGTAAACGGCTGCATCTACTGCGCCTCCGTGCACAGTAGACAGGCGGCGCAGATCAGCAAACGGGCCGACGACGTGCAGCGCCTTCTCGATGTGGGGATCACGGCCGAACTGGACGACCGATGGCGCGCGATCGTGGATCTCGCCGCGGCGCTCACCCGTACGCCCTCGGAAGCGGCGCCGTCACACATCGCGCGTCTGCGCAGCCTCGGTCTGAGCGATTTCGAGATCCTCGACGTGATTCAGTCCGCCGCGTTCTTCAACTGGGCGAACCGTCTGATGCTCACGCTCGGGGAACCCGTGCCGCCCGCCGGATGATCAGAGGAGCCGGTCGGCGAGCTCCGCGAAGTCGCGGACCGTCAGGTCTGGCGTGAAAGGCGTCTCTTCGTAGGGTAGGCTGTAGCGATCGACATAGGCCCCGCGCAGGCCGCACGAGCGCGCGCCCATCACGTCGAAGGAGTTCGACGAGACCATCAGGCACTCCCCGGGATCGATGCCGAATGCGCGGAGCGGCAGCCGATAGACCCCGGGATGCGGCTTGAACGCGCCGATCGCGTTCACCGAGAGCGTGGCGTGAAACGGGAAGCGAATCCGATCGCGGACGAGATGCTCGAGGAACTCCGGCTCGCCATTGGACAGCACCACCAGCCGGTACCGCCCGGCAAGTCGGGCGAGTCCCGGCACGGCGTCGGCGAAGGGATTGAGGTTCCGCCAGCCCTCCATCACTTCCGCGACGTCTGCCGCGGTGAAGGGGACTCCGGCCGCCCGGAGGATGTAGAGAAGCGCCCGCCGTGCCGAGTCCCGATAGCCGTGGTGGCCGAGCGCGAGGATGTTGTCCTGATACTGCTCGATGCGCTGGCGGTAACGGTAGTCGGCCCAGAGTCGGGTGGGCGGATAGGGACTGGCGTGTCGTTCGAGGATGCGCGTCAGATACGGCGTGAGACTTCCACCCAGGTCGAGGATGGTGCCGAACACGTCGAACGCGAGATAGCGAACCCGAGCCAGATGCTCCATGGCGTTCCTCCGGAGGTCGGAGGAGCGTAGTTCGTTCCGGGCAGGCGCGCTTGCTCAGTCGCCACGCCCGCATCGGAGGCGCGCACCCGTTATGCTTGGCGCTGCCGAACGATGGAGATGCACCCCGTCCCCGCCGACTCGGTCCGGCAGAGCGCCCTCGGTGCGCTCGCCCCGATCGAGCCACGGTCGAAGATCTGGTTCGAGCGCGGCGGACGTGTCGTTCTCTCCGAGTGGAGAGTGCAACTGCTCGTCGCGATCGATGAATGCGGCTCTCTGGTCCAGGCCGCGGAGCGCCTGGACGTGCCGTATCGCACCGCGTGGCAGAAACTGAAGGAGGCCGAGGAGGGCCTCGGATTCCCGATCCTGGAGACGCAGAGTGGCGGCGCCGAGGGTGGGAGCAGCCGCCTGACCGCGCGCGCACGCGATGTCGTCGAGAGGTTCAATCGCGCGACGGCCGGGATCTCCGCGATGATCGATCGTCGCGTGCGTGCCGAACTCCAGGACCTCCTGGCGTAGGCGTTTCCATCGCCCCGTTATGCAGACGTTGGCCGAACGCCCGACACCCCCGCGGCCGCGTCATCGACGCCTCTGGGCCAACGCCCGCGCGGTCCGCGGGTCGATCCCACCGCTCGGCGTGCGCTGCCGCGCCCAGTCGGCGGACGAACCGGTCCGTCTCGCGCGGCCGCGGTTCGCCTGGGCGCGCGCCGAGGTGGGGCGCGGTGCGTCTCTCTGATATCGCGAACCTGAACAGGAGGACTATCCGGTGTTGCAGCGCGTCTTGACCGTTCCCCTCGCGATCGCAATGCTCCTCGCCGTGGGTTGCCAGGCCCCCGTGCCGACCGCGACCGTCGCGCCCACCGCCACGACCGCTTCAGCGTCACCGTCCGCGGCGCCAAAACCCGCCGCGTCCACTCCAACTCCCGTCCCTCGTATGGGCGGGACGCGCGAGGTGATCCTGGCCACGACCACCAGCACCCAGGATTCGGGGCTGCTCGATGTGCTCGTGCCCCGATTCGAGGCGGAATCCGGCTATACCGTCAAGACGATCAGTGTCGGGACGGGTGCGGCGCTCGCGTTGGGCGCCCGCGGTGAGGCGGATGTCGTTCTGGTCCACGCTCCCGAGGCGGAGAAGGCCTGGATGGCGCAGGGGAACGGCACGGAACGCATCCTCGTGATGCACAACGACTTAATCGTCGTCGGCCCGCCGGACGACCCCGCGGGCATCAAAGGAGAGAAGGATGTCCTCTCCGCGCTCCGTAAGGTTGCGGGCAAGGGCTCACCCTGGGTCAGCCGAGATGACAACTCCGGTACCGACCAGCTGGAGAAGTCGCTCTGGATGCGTGCCGGAGTCGCCGCAAAGGGGCAGACCTGGTACCTGCTCTCCGGTCAGGGGATGGGTGCGACGCTCACGCTCGCGGACCAGAAGGATGCTTATACGATCGCGGATCGCGCGACCTACCTCGCCCGCCGGGCATCGCTTCGCTCCGCGATCCACGTCGAGGGGGCACGCGAACTGCTGAACATCTATCACGTGATGCCCGTGAATCCATCGAAGTTCCCGGCGATCCCCATCAACCTCGGCGGGGGCAAGGCGCTCGCCGACTACCTCGTGAAGCCGGAGACGCAGAGCATCATCGGTGAGTTCGGGAAGGATCGATTCGGGCAACCGCTGTTCTTCCCCGACGCGGGCAAGGCGGAGGATCAGGTAGGCGCCTGAACCTGTCCGTTGGACCTCATCCTCGAGGGATTTCGCCAGGCGTTCGGTCTCATCGCGCGGGGAGACCCGGCGCTCTACGAGATCGTGGCCCGGTCGCTGGCCGTGTCGCTGAGCGCGACCTTCCTGGCGGCACTCGCGGGGATCCCCGCGGGTGCCGCCCTCGTGCTGCGAGCGTTCCCGGGGCGCGGCCTCCTGGAGGTCCTGGTCAACACCGGGATGGCGCTCCCGCCGGTTGTGGTGGGCCTCGTCGTCACCATCCTCCTGTGGCGGACCGGGCCGCTCGGTGCGCTCACCCTCCTCTACACGCCCCAGGCGATGGTCGCGGCGCAGTTCCTGGTCGCGATGCCGATCGCCGCGGGCCTCACGCGCTCCGCCCTCGCGGCGATGGACCCCGATCTGATCGCCGCGCTGCGTGCCGATGGCGCGGCGGATCGCATCGTCGCCCTCGAACTCGCTCGGGCGGCAGCACCGCAACTCGCGGTCGCGGTCGCGGCCGCGTTCGGTCGGGCGATTGCCGAAGTCGGCGCTTCGCTGATGGTCGGAGGCAACCTGCTCGGGCACACACGCATCCTCACGACGTCGATCGCGCTCGAGGTGAGCCGGGGCGACTTCGGCCTGGCGATCGCGCTCGGAATCATCCTGCTCGCCATCGCCTTCCTGGTGAACCTCCTTCTGGGCTGGCGATCGCGCCCGTGGGCGTACTGACGCGGTCGGCAGGCGTCGGATGTCGCCCGGTTGTGATACCGTGCACCTCCGCACCGATGGAGCGACCGGACGCCGACTGGCTGGCCGACGAGTTGGAGCGCGCCACCGCACAGGTGTCGCGCTTCGCGGCGATGATCCCGGAGGCGCGCCTCCGTGCCGCGCCCCCGTCGCTCGCGAACGACGCTCCGCTGGGCACGTGGAGCGCGCACCAGTTGATCTCCCATCTGCTCGACTGGGAGTCGCGTGATGTCGTCCGGGCGCTCGCCCGCCTGGTCGGCGAGAGCGACGCGCCCACAGCGCCGCGGATGCCCTACGATCCCGCGCCGGCAGTCTCGGATCTGCTCGCCGCGCTGGCCGGGGTCCGGCGCGAGGAAGCACGACTCGTTCGGCTGGCCGGTACCCCGCGACTCGAGAGGACGACGCGGCCCGACGGGCGCAGCTTCCTCTGGTTGATCGCGCACGTCGTGCAGCACAACTGGGAGCACGCCAACACAGTCGGGCAGATCGCCCTGCTCTGGGACCACCACGAGGAGAGATTGTCACGATGACGTACAACGGTCTGGGACTGGGCCTCGGCCAACTCGCACGGCTCTCGTCCGCGCGCACGCGGTCGATCAGTGCGGAGAACTACACCGGTGAAAAAGGCCGCGGTGGCATGGCGACCGAGGGAACCGGGGCCGAGCCGGGCCGCGACCTGGGCCAGACCTGGAAGATCTCGCCTAGCGTGCGGATCAAGCCGGGGGAGACCTTCACGCTCGCCGACATCACCGGCTCGGGCGCGATCCAGCAGATATGGATCACGACCCACTATCAGAACTGGCGTCGCCTCGTCCTGCGCTTCTACTGGGATGGCGATGCGCAGCCGGCGGTGGAGGCGCCAATCGGGGACTTCTTCTGCAACGGCTGGTGCCAGTTCAGCCAGGTCAGTTCGTTGCCCGTCGCGGTGAATCCGAACGGAGGGATGAACTGCTTCTGGGAGATGCCGTTCCGCCGTGCGGCGAGGATCACGATCGAGAATGTTGCCCGGCCGGGGAACTTCCCGATCGGCGAACTACCTCGACCGGGCGCCAGCGAGGACGCGACGGTCTACTACCAGATCAACTACACGCTCACCGACGTGCCCGACGACCTGGCCTATTTCCACGCCCAGTTCCGGCGTAGCAACCCGCTCCCCGAGAAGACCGACCACACGCTCCTTGACGGCATCCGCGGCGCCGGACATTACGTGGGCACCTACATCGCCTGGGGCGTCAACAACAACGGATGGTGGGGCGAGGGCGAGATCAAGTTCTACATGGACGGCGATCGCGAGTTCCCGACGATCTGCGGCACCGGCACGGAGGACTACTTCGGTGGCGCCTGGAACTTCGACGTCCCCGGACAGGGGTACACCGTCTTCACCACGCCGTTCCTCGGGCTCTCGCAGGTCATCAAGCCCGACGGCCTCTACCGGTCGCAGGCGCGCTTCGGGATGTACCGATGGCACATCATGGATCCGGTGCGCTTCGAGAGCGACCTGCGAGTGACGATCCAGGCGCTGGGTTGGCGCTCTGGCCGCCGATACCTGCCGCTCCGGGACGACATCGCGTCCACGGCCTTCTTCTATCTCAAGCAGACATCCACTCCGCGCCCGGCGCTTCCGGACGCGGACGGACTCGAGGTGATCTGAGCACCCACCCGCACGACGCGGCGGGACGCGGTTCCGCGAGGCTAGAGCCAGGGCGGCACCACGCACAACACAATCGCGCAGGAGAACGACATGGCTTCCAAGGTCGATCCCGTCATCCACTGGAAGACTCCCGGCCACCAGCCGAACGGCCTGCAGGCCACCGCGGAGGGGCTTTGGGTCATCGACCAGATCGATCCGAACAAGGTGCACCTTCTGCGGTACGAGGACGGTTCGATCGTGCAGGAGATCCAGACCCGCGGGCATCACGCGAGCGGGATCACCCTCGATCCCGCCGGCAACATCTGGATCGCATCCACCTTCGGATACGACATCTTCTGCATCGACAGGGCGGGCAAAGAACTGCGGGCATTCCCTCATCCGCCGTATGACACGACCGGCGGCGCGCACGGTCTCGAATGGCGGGAAGGTCGGCTCTGGTTCAACGTGCCCCGGCTCGGTCGCATCTTCACCATGGACCCGGCGGACGGGCGGATCGTCCATTCGATTTCGAGCCACGGCGACCGGCCTCACGGGATCGCCTGGGACCCGTACGATGCGAACCTCTGGTGTGTGGACACGAATCGGCGGGTCATCTTCAAGCTCAACCCGTGGACCGGCGAGATCCTCGACGCGGTGGGGTGCGACGGGCCGGAACCGCACGGTATGACGATCTGGCAGGGCAAGTTCTGGATCTGCGACGCGGGAAGCCGAGAGGTCTGCTCGTTCGATGTCCCGCGCCCGTGAGTGAGCGGCTCTATTCGCTCGCGGAGGCGGAGGGACTGCTTCCGGACCTGATCCCGCGGTTGCGCGCGATTCAGGTCGCCTTCGCCACCGTGCAGGGAGAGGCGCGCTATCTGCCCGAGCCGTCGCTCCAGGATCCGAAGCGGCCGCGACTGCCCATGCGGATGTGGAAGGAGGCGCTCGAGCACGATCGCGCGATCGAGATCCTCCGGACGGAGATCGAGACGCTCAACAAGCTGGGGGTCGAACTGAAGGATCCGCACGTCGGTCTGATCGACTTCCGACACCAGCGCGGCGGTCGGGTCGTCTATCTCTGCTGGCGCCTCGGCGAGCGACGGATCGACTGGTGGCACGAACTCGATAGCGGGTTCGCCGGGAGGAAGCGCCTCGATCGCGAGTGACGCGCCGACACCGCTAGCGGGTCGGCTCGAGGATGGACCGGAGCGGGCGTAACACGACATAACTAAGGACGACCATCGCGAGCAGGCTGAGCACCGCCGCCGGCCGGCCAAGCCCCAGGATGTCGACGATGAACCCCCAGAGCGCGGGCCCGACGATCGCGGCGAAGCGGCCGATCATCGCGTAGAGACCGTAGAACTGGCCGATCCGATCTCGCGGCGCGAGTTGCAGGAGGAGCGGACGGTCAGCGGTACTCGTGCCGGCCAGGCCCACCCCGGCCAGTGGCGCAATGATCCAGAACAGATAGGTGGGAAGGCGCAGATAGGCGACCGCGGCCGCGCCGACAAAGACGATCGCCCACACACCGAGCACGAGGTTCAGCGTGCGGCGCGCGCCGATCGCATCCACGACCCAGCCCCAGACGAGGCCGGCGACGATTGCCGCGGCGATGCCCACGGCGAGGACCAGTTCCGCGCCGCGCTCGGTGAACCCGAGTTCCTGGGTGACGTAGACGCCCATGAAGACGATGATCGTGGTCGTCGCGTCGGCGTAGAGCGCGCGCCCGATGAGGAATCGCCCCAGTCCAGGATAGGAGCGCACCCGAGCGAGTGTGTCGCGCAGTTCTCTGATCGCCCGTAACGCGGCCTCGACGATCGATTGTCCGGCCCCGCGCACACGCTCGCGCACGAACAGGAAGCACGGGATGGAGAAGAGCGCGAACAGAGAACCGGTCCAGAGGAACACGGTCGGCTTGCCCTGCGGATCGGACGTCAGGATCAGCATTCCCACGCCGAGCCCGACGAACGAGCCCAGGTAGCCGATGCCCGAGCCGAGACCGCTGATCCTCCCGCGATTCGCGTCGTTGCTGACGTCTGGCAGCAGCGCGTCGTAAAAGACCAGTCCCGCCTGATAGGCGTAGTTGGCGACGATGAACAGGATCAGTCCGATCGCCGGGCCCCACGCACCGAGAAACACCGTGGCGAGGCAGCACACCGCGGTGCTGATCGCGAGCAGAGGCACCCGGCGCGGCATCTGGTCCGAGAGCGCGCCGAGGAAGGGTGCGCTGACGAACACGAACACCTGCGAGATCGCGGATGCGAAGCCGTAGTCCGCATCGCGTCCGCCCATGTCACGCACGATCCAGAGCGCGAAGTAGAGCGAGACGATGTTGAGGGAGAAGATCGTGTTGGCGAGGTCGTAAAGGACCCAGGACCCGACGGCGAGCCGACCAACCCGAGGTCCGGGCGGGGCGGCCGCCGCCGCGTCACTCACGCCGGAACGGGGCTCAGCGCCTGCAGATGCTCGATGACAGCGCGGGTGACCTCCGAGGGGGTCGAAGCGCCCGAAGTGACACCGACGCGGGTGACGCCCTCGAACCACCGCGGCTCGATCTCCGCGACTCCGTCGACCAGGTATGCCGGTCGGTGCGCTCTCTGCTGGATCACCTCGACCAGACGACGTGAGTTCGAACTGCGCTTGTCGCCGACGACGATCACCACGTCGCACGTGCTGCCAATCTCGACGGCGGCAGCCTGACGCTCCTGCGTCGCGCGACAGATCTCATTGTGGATCTCGGCGTGCGGATACCGATCGAGGATCGCGGCTACGATCGCCTCCGTATCCCACACCGAGATCGTCGTCTGGGTGAGGATCGCGATCTTCGCCTCGTCGAGTGACAGCGCATCGACATCGGCGATCTCTTCGATGAGCAGCGCGCGGTCGGACGGAACCTCGCCGAGGACGCCCTCGGGCTCGGGGTGTCCCCGTTTGCCGATGTAGAGGATGAAGTAGCCCTGCTCGACCTTGGCCCGGGCCAGATCGTGCGTACGCACCACATCCGGGCACGTTGCATCAAACCAGCGCAAGCCCTTTTCGATCGCTCGTCGGCGCAGTTCGGGCGATACACCATGCGCGGAGAAAATGACCGACCCGCTCTCGATCGACTCCAGGATCGACATGCGATCCTCGCCATCGACGACCGTGATACCCCGTCGCGCGAGATCTTCCACGACGTAGCGGTTGTGCACCAACTGGCCGACAGCGAAGATCGGCCCCTCCACATACCCGGCGAGGTCGCGCGCGATGTTGATCGCCTTGACCACACCGTGGCAGTAACCCCGCGGGGTTATCCTGATGACTTCCACCGTGGCCCAGTATACGGATGGCTCTGCGGGAGTGGAGGGTATCGTCGGCGATGACGCGCGAGGAGTCGGTCCTGGTGATCCCCACAGAGGCGCTCGATCTGGCCGGCCTCGCGCACGGGTTCGCCCGTTCGGACCGCCCGATCGTCTCGCTGGAGCGCGCGCGCTGGATGAGCCGCGATCTCGCCGAGGGCGATGAGGCCTGGCGGCAGATCATCCCGTATGTGATCGTGCAGGTGGGCGACCGGATCCTCTCGTACGCCCGGACGCCTCGTGGGTCCGAATCGCGCCTGCACGGCTTCCGCTCCATCGGCGTGGGCGGGCACGTGAATCCCACCGACCTGCCCGCCGACCTCGGCGCCGTGCGGCGTAGTTCGGTCGATGCGCTCGCTCAGGCCGCCCGCCGAGAGATCGATGAGGAGACCAGGGGCATAACCGACCCACAAATGCGGTTCCTCGGCTATCTGCGCGATGACGACAGCGCCGTCGCGCGCGTCCACGTGGGATTCGTCTATCGCTTGCAGGCGGCGAGCGCCGATCTGTCGCAGGAGGGGAAGATGACCGATCCGCGGCTCCTCTCGTGGGACGAACTGCACGCCGAGCGGGAGCGGTACGAGGGTTGGTCGCGGCTGATCATCGAGAGCGAGGCGGCGAGATGACCGCCGCGATCGGCGTCGACATCATCGAGGTGGATCGCGTGGCACAGGCGCTTGCCCACCATGGCGAGCGGTTCCTGGATCGGGTGTTCACCCCGGAGGAGCGGGCCTACTGCCGTGATCGCGCCCCAGAACTGGCCGTTCGATTCGCCGCCAAGGAGGCGGTAGCGAAGGCGCTCGGGACGGGCATCGGCCCGGTCGAGTGGCGCGAGATCGAGATCGTGCGCGCCAACGGTGCGGCGCCCACCGTGCTGCTGCACGGGCGCGCGCTGCAGACCGCCGAGCGCCTGGGCGTCGGATCATTCCAGGTCAGCCTTGCCCACACGCGGCAGCACGCGATCGCCTTCGTCGTGGCGAGTCCGCCGTGAGAGTCGTTTCGGTCGCGCAGATGCGCTCCGCCGAGGCGTGGTGCGACGCGCGAGGACTGACCGGCCCCGCGCTCATGGAGGTCGCGGGTCGCGCGATCGCCGATGCGCTGCTCGCGCACCCGAGATCGCGTGACGCTCGAGCCTTCGTCGTGCTGGTCGGGCCTGGAAACAATGGGGGCGACGGACTTGTCGCGGCGCGCTGGCTGGCGCGGCGAGGTCGCCAGGTCTGCGCCATCCTCAGTCGCGCCCGCACCGGGAGCGCGCTGGTCGACCTCGTCAACGAGTCGGGCGGTACGACCCTTGTCTGCGGCGATGGCATCGACTCAGCCCTGTTGGCCAGGGAGATGGATCGGGCCGACATTCTCGTCGACGCGCTGCTGGGCATCGGGCAGCGGCGCGAGGCGCCGGTGACGGGCCCGGTCGCATCGCTGCTCGCACTCGCGACGTCGAGCGGTCGTCCCGTGGCGGCGGTCGATCTGCCGTCAGGGCTCGACGCGGATTCCGGTCGGGCCGATGAGCGGACGCCTCGCTGTGCCGTGACGTTGACTCTCGGGGCGGTCAAGCGTGGCCTGCTGATCGGCGAGGGTCCGGAGCGGGCCGGGGAGGTCGTGGTCTGCGACATCGCCGTTCCCGAGGGTGCCTGGCCGGTCGACGCGCCCGTGGCGCTGGACGCGGCGATGGCCCGGCGGCTGCTTCCGCCACGACCGTCCGACGGTCACAAAGGGACATTCGGGCACGTCCTGGTGATCGGGGGTTCGGCGCAGTATCGCGGTGCGCCCGTGCTCGCCGGCCGCGCTGCGCTCCGTGTCGGCGCGGGGCTGGCAACGATTGCCTATCCCGCGGAGGTGGCCATCGCCGCCTCGCCGGAGTTGATCCATTTGCCGCTGGAGGAGTCAAGCGAACCGCTACGCGCGGCCGCGAATACCGGGACGTATCGCGCGATCGTGATCGGTCCCGGTCTGGGGCAATCCGACCGCGCGGTGTCGATCCTGGATGACGCGCTGGGTAGCGAGTCGCTGCGTCACGCCGCGCCGTGGGTTATCGACGCCGATGCGCTGAACATCCTGGCCCGCCGCGACCGCTGGTGGGATCTGCTGCCGGAGGGGCGCGTGCTCACGCCCCACCCGGGCGAGATGGCCCGGTTGCTTGGCCGGCCCCTGCCGGCGGATCGGATCGGGGTCGCCCGCGACGCGGCCGAGGCGTGGCGCTGCTGCCTGGTCCTCAAGGGAGCCAACACCATCGTGGCGTGTCCCGGACGTGTCGCGATCAGCCTGGTCGCGAACCCGCTCCTCGCGACCGGCGGGACCGGTGATGTCCTCGCGGGGGCGATCGCTGGTCTGCTGGCACAGGGCCTCCGCACGCCGGAGGCCATGGCGCTGGCGGTATATATGCACGCGCGTGCCGGGCAGATCCTCGCGGAGAGGTACGGGGACTCCGGCGGACTGGCCGGGGAGGTCGCCGATGCACTGTCGGTCGCACGGCGCGAATTGGCGGGAATTGAGAGGTAGAATCGGCACCGATGCTCGATCGGCCGGACCTGCGGAGGTACCCGGGCGCCTGCCGCTACTATCGCGAGGACTGGGGAGTTACAGAGGCCCTGTACCACTGTTACTGCCTCCTCGAAACCCCGCCGCGGGATCGCGAGGAGCAATCGCGCTGCATGACCGCGCGGCAGGGGTGCTGGCGGTTCGCGGAGAGCCGCCGGTATACTTCGAGCCGTCGTTCGCGCGCGGGTGTGGCGGAATAGGTAGACGCACCAGCTTGAGGGGCTGGCGGGGTATCCACTCCTCGTGGAGGTTCGAGTCCTCTCGCCCGCACCAGGCCCGACGGGCCTGAGGAACCTGCCGAAGTGGCGGAACAGGCAGACGCGCCGCTCTCAAAAAGCGGTGAGGGTGACCTCGTGTGGGTTCGACCCCCACCTTCGGCACCGGTCCGATGTCACAGAGTTGTCGCTTGCTCGGCGGGTGAGCGGCTCCTATCCTAGGCAGCAGAGGAAGTGGGGCGGGCATGAGCGAGCAGAAGGAACGGCCGGAGACGTACGCCGAGCCGCCGCGCAAGAAGCGGCCATACGAACCTCCCCGCATCGTCTCGGAGGATGCGTTCGAGCAACTCGCGCTGGCCTGTTCGAGCAAGAAGGGCGCGCACAAGAACTTCACGTAGGTTCGCGCGTAGCCGGACGGGCGACAGGCCGCCGTGACCGATGCCGAGTGGTGCAACGGTAGCACAGGGGACTTTGGATCCTCTGATTCTGGTTCGAATCCAGGCTCGGCAGCCAGCGGTTTGATCTGAGGCTTCCACTCGGGAAGTGCCTCCATGTGGGCCTCTGGGGCGGTTTGACAGCCAAACTGAAAGCCTGTCGACGCCTATCACTCCTGTCGGCGGGTCCGCCCGGGCGACCTACAGGGCGTAATCACGCGTCGCGATGGTGAAACCCCCATCGACGACCAATGTCTGGCCCGTGATCCACCTCGCCTCCTCCGAGGCGAGGAAGACCGCCGCCCATCCGACGTCCCAGGGCGTCCCCTCGTCGGTGATGGGCGCGGCGAGCCGGCGGCGCTCCCGCGTCTCGGGGCTCATGCCGCCGGAGACCATCGCGCTGTAGATCAGGCCCGGCGCGATCGCGTTGACGCGCACGCGGTCCGCCGCGAGCTGACCGGCGAGCGAGACGACCAGACCGAGGAGACCCGCCTTCGACGCCGCGTATGCGGTCAGCGGCGTCGTGCGCAGCGCGGCGACGGTCGAAACGAAGGTGAGCGCGCCGCCGCCCGCCGCGGCCAGGCGCGGCGCCACCGCGCGGGCGAACTGCATCGCGCCGGTCAGGTTTACGTCGAGGACCCGCGCCCACTCGTCGTCCGTCAGCCGATCGAGCGGGGACCGCGCCTCGATCCCCACGTTGAAGTGGGCGATGTGCAGCGCTCCGTAGGCCTCCTCGGCCTCACGAGCCAGGCGAGCGCAGTCCCCGGGACGGGTCACGTCGGCCTGGACTGCCCGCGCAACGCCGCCCTCGCGGGCGATGGCGTCTACTGTCGCCCGCGCGCGATCGAGACTCTGGTCCGCGCAGAGCACCCGGGCGCCCTCGCGCGCGAAGAGGATCGCCGTCGCCCGTCCGTTGCCGATCTCCTCGGAGCGCGAGCCCGCACCGGCAACCAGCGCGGATCGTCCCGCCAGACGTCCGCTCATCGGCGCTGGCCCAGCGATCGCAACCGTTCCACCACCGCCACAAGGTGCTCGATGGCGCGCTCGACCTGCTCCGGTGTGTTGGTGAGACCGACGGTCATCCGCAGACTGCCGTGCGCCAGGTCCGCCGGCAGACCGATCGCCGTGAGCACGTGCGACGGGTCGAGCGTTCCAGAGGTGCAGGCCGCCCCGCTCGAGGCGTACACCCGACGCGCATCGAGCGCGAGGAGCATCGATTCGCCCTCGATGCCCTCGACAACGAACGACGCGAAACTCGGGAGCCGTTCCCGCGGATGCCCGGTGAGATGCGCGCCCGCGACCCGCGCCAGAGTCGCATCGATCAGCGTGGATGCCAGCGTGCCCAGATACTCGTTGTTCGCCTCACGCGCCGAGACAGCCAGGCGCAGCGCCGCGGCGAGACCCACCACGCCCGCCACGTTCTCCGTTCCGGCGCGTCGCCCGCGCTCGTTCGATCCGCCGTGGGCGGTCGGGTGATAGGCGACTCCCCTGCGAGCGTAGAGCACCCCGATGCCCTTCGGGCCGTACATTTTGTGGGCAGTCAGGCTCAGGAAGTCGACGCCCAGGGCCTCGACATCGATCGGCAATGTCCCCGCAGACTGGCACGCATCCACATGGAGCGGCACGCCACGTTCCCGCAGAGCGCGGCCCACACGCTCGACCGGCTGAATCGTCCCGATCTCGTTGTTCGCGTGCTGCAGGCTCACGAGGGCCGTCTCCGGGGTCACGGCGGAGAGGATCGCCTCCGGGTCGATCTGGCCGTGGCGGTCAACGGGCACGCGCGTGGCTCTGAATCCGTGCCGCTCGAGGTACGCGCAGGTGTTCAGCACCGCCAGATGCTCCACCGAGGACGTGACGATGTGGGGCGTCTTTGGTCCCGCGGCCCAGCAGCGACCCTTCAGGGCGAGATTGATGCTCTCCGTGCCGCCCGAGGTAAAGACGATCTCGCCGGGGCGTGCGCCGATGATCTCGGCAACGGACTCACGCGCGTCATCCAGGGCCCGACGTGCGCCCCGCGCAAGTTCGTAGATACTCGAGGGATTCCCGAACTCGTCCCGAAGGAAGGGGAGCATCGCCTCGAGCACCTCGGGGGCAATCGGTGTCGTCGCGGCGTGATCGAGGTAGATCGGCTCGCTCACGCCGGCAATCTTACCGGGGCGTGATAGACTTTCGGCCGCTCCGCGTGCGGGGCAGACTCCGGCCCCGGAATACACACGTTGTCTGAGACTCCGCCGCACGACCGCCGCGCGATGCAATCGATGGCGATGGATCTGGTCCGAGCGGCTCTGGCCGCGGTCGAGCCAGCCGCCGCGGTGAGGGAACACGTCCGTCGCGATGGCGACATCCTGACGATCGACCGTAGGGCCTACGACCTGCGCGAGATCGATCACATCTATGTCGTCGGTGCCGGGAAGGCCGCGGCGCCGATGGCGCAGGCGATCGAGCAGATCGTGGGAGATCGCCTGGCCGATGGCGTGATCTCCGTACGGTACGGGCAGACCGCTCCGCTGCGCCGCGTGCGCACGATCCAGGCGGGCCATCCCATTCCGGATGACCGGAGCGTGGAGGCGGCGCAAGCGATCCTCGATCTCTGCGCGCGCGCAGGTCGTCGCGACCTCGTCCTGGCACTCATTTCGGGCGGCGGGTCGGCGCTCATGGTCGCACCGATCCCCGGAGTCACGCTGAGCGATAAGAGACGTCTCACAAACCAGTTACTGCGCTCCGGCGCGACGATAAACGAGATCAACGCCGTGCGGAAGCACCTGTCGCGCGTGAAAGGTGGCGGCCTGGTCCGGGCAGCGGCTCCCGCCGAGGTCTGCGGTCTGATTCTCTCCGATGTCGTGGGATCGCCCATCGATACGATCGCGAGCGGTCCCACCGCGCCCGATCAGACGTCCTTCGCCGAGGCACGCGCCGCGCTGGAGTCGCATGGGCTTTCGGGACAGGTGCCCGCGGCGATACAGGCACACCTCGATGCCGGGGCGAGAGGCGATATCCCCGACACGCCAAAGACCGGGGACCCGATCTTTCAGCGCGTGCACAACGTCGTCGTCGGGAGTAATGAGATCGCTGCGCGCGCGTTGGCGCGTCGGGCCCAGAGCCGCGGCCTGAATTCCCTCCTCCTCACGACGTTCGTGGAAGGGGAGGCGCGTGAGGCGGGGATCTTCCTTGGCGCGGTGGCCCGTGAGGTAGCGATCACCGGCGCGCCGGTCGCCCGCCCCGCGTGCGTCATCGTTTCCGGTGAGACGACTGTCACCGTCCGGGGCCGCGGTCGGGGCGGTCGCGCTCAGGAGTTCGCACTGGCCGCCGCCTCCAAGATCGCCGACCTCGCCGATACCCATGTGATCGCCTTCACGACCGATGGCGTTGATGGGCCAACCGATGTCGCGGGGGCGATGGTCGATGGCACGACACTCACCCGCGCGCGCGACATGGGACTCAGTGCCGCCGCAACGCTGGCGGACAACGACAGCTATACATTCTTCGAGCGTCTCGGCGATCACATCAAGACCGGGCCGACCAACACCAACGTCGCCGACCTGATGTTCGCACTCGTTCTCTGAGGGGTGAAGACAGCGTGAGCCCGATGCCGATCGATGCGATCCGCGGCCGAGAGATCCTGGATTCGAGAGGGAACCCCACCGTCGAAGTCGAGGTGACGCTCGCCGACGGCGCGGTGGGGCGCGCCGCGGTGCCGTCCGGTGCATCCACGGGAGCCCACGAAGCACTGGAGTTGCGTGATGGCGAGCGCAGCCGTTTCCGCGGCCTCGGAGTCCGGAAGGCGGTCGCTCACATCAACGGTACGATCGCGGCCGCGCTGACCGGTGCCGATGGGCTGAATCAGGTGGGAATCGATCGCACCCTTCGGGACCTCGATGGCACGCCGACGAAGTCGCACCTCGGCGCGAACGCGCTGCTGGGCGTCTCGATGGCCGTCGCGCACGCGGCGGCGCAGTTCCTCGGTGTCCCGCTCTACCGGTACATCGGTGGCACATCGGCGAGGACGCTTCCGGTGCCCATGCTCAATATCCTCAACGGCGGGCGGCACGCCGAGAACTCGACCGATCTGCAGGAGTTCATGGTCATGCCCGCCGGGGCTGCGACCTTCTCGGACGGGCTGCGGATGGGGGCGGAGGTCTTCCACGCGCTCCGGGCGGTTCTCCATGGGCGAGGGCTCGCCACCGGCGTCGGCGACGAAGGAGGCTTCGCGCCCAGCCTGCCATCCAACGCCGCCGCGATCGAGGTGATCCTCACCGCGATCGAGAAGGCGGGTTATCGGCCGGGCGAGGACTGCCTCATCGCGATCGATGCCGCCGCCACCGAACTGTTTCGCGATGGCGCCTATCACCTCGCCCGCGAGGGGAGAACCCTCGACGGTGAGGAGATGGTCGATCTCTACGACCAGTGGGTCGCGAAGTACCCGATCGTCTCGATCGAAGATCCTCTCGCGGAGGATGATTGGGGCGCCTGGGCGAAACTCACTGCGCGCGTCGGCAGCCGCGTCCAACTGGTGGGCGATGACCTCTTCGTGACCAACGTCGAGCGGATCGCCCGCGGGATCCGCGAGCGGAGCGCCAACGCCACGCTCGTGAAGGTCAATCAGATCGGCACGCTCTCCGAGGCGCTGGACGCCATCGACATGACCCACCGCGCCGGTTGGGCCGCGGTGGTCTCCCATCGGTCCGGCGAGACGGAGGATGTGACTATCGCGCATCTGGCCGTGGCGACGAACGCGGGGCAGATCAAGACGGGTGCCCCGTCTCGCGGCGAAAGAGTGGCAAAATACAACGAACTGCTGCGCATCGAAGAATCACTGGGCGAAGATGCCCACTGGCCGGGGCGGGCCGCCTTCCGCGTGTGACATAAGGAGACAGAATGACGGTCCGCGTAGGGATAAACGGCTTCGGTCGGATCGGCCGCCAGGTCACCAAGGCGCTGTTCGAACGCCACCACGGCGACGTGGAAGTGGTGGCGATCAACGATCTGACCTCGGTGGGAGATAACGCCCGCCTCTTCAAATACGACTCGACGTATGGACCCTATGGGGGCTCGGTCGAATCCACGTCCGACTGCATCGTGGTGGACGGCCATGCGATCCGGGTTCTCTCGGCGCGGGATCCGGCGACGCTGCCGTGGCGCGACCTCAAGGTCGACATCGTCATCGAGTCGACGGGCCGCTTCACCGACGGCACAAAGGCGCGTGCCCACCTCGAGGCAGGAGCGGGAAGAGTGATCATCTCCGCGCCCGCCCGGAATGAGGACCTGACCATCGTGCTGGGCGTGAACGATGACGCGTACGACCCATCGCGCCATCGGATCATCTCGAACGCGTCGTGCACGACGAACTGCCTGGCGCCGGTCGCGAAGGTGGTTCACGAGCGTTTCGGCATCGCCCGAGGCCTCATGACAACCGTACATGCGTATACCAATGATCAGCGGATTCTGGACGTCGCTCACGACGATCCGCGTCGCGCGCGCGCCGCCGCCACGAACATCATTCCCACATCGAGTGGCGCGGCCCGCGCCGTCGCCCTCGTGATCCCGGAACTCAAAGGTCGGTTCCACGGCATGGCGATGCGTGTGCCCACGCCGACCGTGTCGGTCGTCGATTTCACCGCCGACCTCGAGAGGGATGCGACCGCGGAGGAGGTCAATGCCGCGCTGCGTGACGCCGCCGAGGGACCGATGAAGGGGATCCTCGCCTATACGGAGGAACCGCTCGTCTCCAGCGACTTCCGTGGCCACACCGCGTCATCGATCGTCGACGCATCGCTCACAATGGTCCTGGACGGGCGTATGCTCAAAGTGATGGCCTGGTACGACAACGAGTGGGGGTACTCCTGCCGCGTCGCCGATCTCGTCGCGTTCATCGCGCGGCGCGGTCTTTGAGGCGCACCCTCCGCAATCTCGACGTCACCCGGAAGCGCGTCCTCGTACGCGCCGATCTCAACGTTCCCATCGATGCGCGCGGCGCGATCGGGGATGAGAGCCGCCTGCGCGCCGTACTGCCCACGCTGGCCTACCTGCGCGAGGCGGGCGCCATCACGCTTCTCTGTTCGCATCTGGGACGGCCGGAGGGCAGACGCGATGCGCGCTTCAGCCTCGCTCCGGTGGCGCGCCGCCTTTCTGAACTGGCGGGCTGCCCGGTCTCATTTGTCGGCGACTGCGCTGGCGAGGAACCGCGCATCGCCTCGGCGCGCGCCCAACCCGGCGATGTCCTGCTCCTGGAGAACGTCCGTTTCTACGCCGAGGAAGAGAAGAACGACCCCGCCTTCGCGGCGAACCTGGCACGGCTGGCGGATGTCTTTGTCAACGATGCCTTTGGCACGGCCCACCGCGCGCACGCATCGACCGTCGGCGTGGCGGCGTACATCCCGGCCGCGGCCGGTCTGCTGATGGAGCGGGAAATCGCGGCGCTCTCGTCTGTCCTGCACAACCCGGCACGTCCGCTCGTCGGCATCGTGGGCGGCGCCAAGATCTCCACCAAGATCGACATCGTCCGCAACCTGATCGGTGTCGTCGATACGCTCTGCATCGGCGGGGCCATGGCATTCACGCTCATCGCCGCGCGTGGCGGTCAGGTCGGGCGCTCTCTGGTGGAGCCAGCCGCGTACGACGTCGCCCGGCAGATCCTCGCCGAGGCGGGGTCGCGCCTCGCGCTACCGACCGATGCGGTTGCCGCCGCCTCCATCGACTCCGGTGAGACCCGGATCGTTCCGGCGGCCGGCATACCGGAAGGTCTGGCCGGTTACGACGTGGGGCCGGGAACGGTCGAGGCGTGGTCACCCGCGATCGCATCGGCGCGAACAATCGTCTGGAACGGTCCGCTGGGTGCGTACGAACGGCCGCCGTACGCCGCGGGAACGCGCGCGGTGGCCGAGAGAGTCGCCGCCAGCGGTGCCCGATCGATCGTCGGTGGTGGCGACCTCGTCGCGGCACTCGAGACGGCAGGCCTGACGGACCGGATGACCCATGTCTCGACCGGTGGCGGCGCCTCACTCGAGTTTCTCGAGGGGAAGACGCTCCCCGGTATCGCCGCACTGGAGGCCTGATGGCACGTCGCCCGATCGTCGCTGGCAACTGGAAGATGAACACCACGCGCGCGGAGGCGCGCCACCTCGCCGCCGATCTCCTCGGCGCGCTCGCGCCGATGGAGGACGTCGATCGCGTTCTCTGCCCGCCCTTCGTGTGGCTCGCCGATGTCGCGGCGGAGATCGCGGGTTCTGCCCTCAAACTGGGCGCGCAGAATCTCCACTGGGAACCGAAGGGTGCCTTCACCGGCGAGGTATCGCCCGCGATGGTCGCCGAACTCTGCCAGTACGTCATCGTCGGCCACTCGGAGCGGCGCCAGTACTTTGGCGAGACCGACGCGACGGTCGGGCGCCGGCTCGCGGCGGCGCGCGCGCACGGGCTCGCGCCCATCCTCTGTGTCGGGGAGAACCTGGCCGAATACGACGCCGGCGCGTCCGTCGCGACGGTCGAGAGTCAGGTAAGGGCAGCGTTGGAGGGCCATAACGCTAACACCGCACTGGTGGTCGCCTACGAACCGGTCTGGGCCATTGGCACCGGCCGTGCCGCGACCGCCGAGCACGCGCGGCGGGTGATCGCGGCTATCCGCGCGACGGTCGGGAGCCTGTGGGGATCGGCCGCCGCCGAAAGCCTCCGCGTCCAGTACGGCGGCAGCGTCACGGCCGCGAACGCGGCGGAGTTCTTCGCCACGGAGGGAATCGACGGTGCGCTGGTCGGTGGTGCCAGTCTGCGTGCCGGCGAGTTCACCGCGATTGTTCGGGCTGCCTCACGGGTATAATGGCGAACCGCTCCGGAGGGGGTCATGGTCGTCGCGGATAGTGGACTCGAAGGAGTCGTCGCGGCATCGTCGTCGATCTGCGATGTCGATGGTCTCAACGGCGTCCTGATCTATCGCGGCTACGACATCCGCGATCTGGCGCGTAACTCGAGCTTCGAGGAGACCACGTGCCTCCTGTGGAACGGGGATCTGCCCGATCGCGCCACGCTCGAGCGGTTCCGCGCGGACATTCAGGCGAGCATGGCGCTGCCCGGCCCGATTGTGGACCTGCTTCGGTCCTTTCCCCGTGGCGCGCCCGTCACTGCCATCCTCCGTACGGCGTTCTCCGCGATGGCGATCTACGACGAGGATGTGAGCGACGGCTCGATCGAAGCCGTGCGCCGCAAGGCGATCCGGGCGACCGCGAGAATGGGACCACTCGTGGCCGCGATTCACCGCGTGTCGGCCGATCTGCCGATCCTGGAACCGCGTGAGGGCAGCATCGCCGGGAACTTCCTCTACCTCCTCCACGGTGAATGGCCCGATGAGGTCTCCGAGCACGTGTACGACGTATGCCTCGTGCTGCACGCCGATCACGAGTTCAACGCCTCCACCTTCGCCGCCCGCGTCACGATGGCGACCCTCTCCGACTACCACTCCGCGATCACGTCAGCCCTCGGCGCGTTGTTCGGGCCGCTACACGGCGGAGCCAACGAGGGGGCGATCAAAATGCTGCGCGAGATCGGCACGCCCGATCGCGCCGCCGCCTGGGTGCGTGCGGCCCTGGCACGCCGCGAGCGCATCATGGGTTTCGGCCATCGTGTCTACAAGGTCTACGACCCGCGCGCGCGCGAACTGAAGGACATGTCGCGCGCCCTCGCTGCCGCGCAGGGCGATATGTCACTCTACGAGAGCTCCGTCGAGATCGAGAAGGTCATGGAGAGCGATCGGAAGCTCTTCCCCAACGTCGACTTCTACTCGGCGTCGACCTTCACCGCGCTCGGCATTCCCGGCCCCCTCTTCACTCCCATCTTTGCGGTCTCCCGCATCGCGGGATGGTCCGCCCACGCGATGGAGCAGTTGACGCACAATCGTCTGATTCGACCGCGCGCGGAGTACATCGGCGAGCGCGGTCGGAGCTACATCCCGATCCAGGAGCGTTGACCTCGCGCCGCGGCAGGACCACAGGAGCAAAGAGCGCATGACATACACGATCACCCTCATCCCCGGCGACGGCACGGGCCCAGAGATCGCCGCGGCCGCGCGCCGCGCGATCGACGCCACCGGCGTGAAGATCGACTGGGAGATCCAGAACGCGGGCGCGGAGACTGCCGAGAAGGAGGGGGGCAACCCCCTGCCCAATCGCGTCATCGAGTCGATCCAGCGCAACAAGGTCGCGCTCAAGGGCCCGATCACGACACCGATCGGCAAGGGATTCCGCAGCGTCAACGTGGGCTTGCGCCAGGCGCTCAATCTCTATGCCAACGTGCGACCGTGCAAAACGTACGTGGGCGTCCGCTCGAAGTTCGAGGGCGTCGACCTGGTCATCGTCCGCGAGAACACCGAGGGGATGTACTCGGGAATCGAGTTCGATGTCGGCAAGCCAGAGACCGCCTCGCTGATCGCGACGATGGAGCAACTCGGTCGCCCGCGGTTGCGCGACGACGCCGCGATCAGCATCAAGGTCATCACCCGCCACGCCAGCGAGCGGATCGTGCGGTTCGCCTTCGATTACGCGCGGCGTCACGGTCGGCGAAAGGTCACGGCCGTCCACAAGGCGAACATCATGAAGTTCTCCGACGGTCTCTTTCTGGATACGGCCACGGCTGTCGCACAGGCGAACGCTGGCATCGAGTTCGAAGACCGCATCGTCGACAACATCTGTATGCAACTCGTGCAGAAACCCGAGTTGTACGACGTCCTGGTGATGCCCAACCTGTACGGCGACATCGTGTCCGACCTCGCCGCGGGCATCGTCGGCGGTCTGGGGATTGCACCGGGCATCAACATCGGCGAGGAGGGCGCGGTCTTCGAGCCGATCCATGGCTCTGCGCCAAAGTACGCCGGTCAGAACAAGGTGAATCCGATGGCGCTGATGTTCTGCGGCTCGCTGATGTTGAAGCACCTGGGCGAGCACGCCGCGGGCGACCGCCTCGAGAAGGTGCTCACCGACATCATCGCCGAGGGAAAGCACGTCACCTACGACATGAAGCCGCGGCCGGACGATCCCACCGCCGTGGGGACATCTCAGGTTGCCGACGCGGTCGTCGAGCGGTTGCAGAGGGGCTGAGGACGATGGGCACGCGAAAGAAAGTCACGATCGTCGGCGCGGGGAACGTCGGCGGCACCACCGCGATGCGACTCGCGCAGCGCGGATATGCGGACCTGGTCCTCTACGACGTAGTCGAAGGTCTGCCGCAGGGAAAGGCCCTCGATCTCCTCGAAGCCGGTCCTGTCGAGGGGTACGACTGCAGCATCTCCGGCACGAACAGCTACACCGACTCGGCGGGATCCGATGTCGTGGTCTTCACCTCCGGCGCGCCCCGGCGACCGGGCATGAGTCGCGACGATCTCCTTTCCGTGAACCAGAAGATCGTCGAAGAGAACGTTCCGGAGATCGTGCGTCACTCGCCCGAAGCGATCCTCCTGATGGTGAACAACCCGCTCGACCCGATGGCGCAACTCGCGCTCGTCCGCAGCGGCCTGCCGAAACAGCGTGTAGTCGGCCAGGCGGGGATCCTCGATACGGCGCGATTCCGGACCTTTCTGGCCCAGGAACTGAAGGTCTCCGTGCGCGACGTGCAGGCGTACGTCCTCGGTGGCCATGGGGATGACATGGTCCCCGTCCTGAGCTACACCACCGTGGGCGGGGTGCCCGTGCAGCGGCTTATCGGCCCGGAGCGACTCGCGCAGATCGTCGAGCGCACGCGCAAGGGCGGTCAGGAGATCGTCGACCTGCTCAAGACGGGCAGCGCCTTCTATGCCCCCTCCGCCGGGGTTGCCGAGATGGTCGATGCCATCCTGCTCGACCGCAAGCGCATCCTCCCCTGCTCCGCGTACCTGACCGGCGAATACGGAATCCACGATCTCTTCGTGGGGGTTCCCGTGGTTCTCGGCGCCGCGGGAGTCGAACGGGTCGTCGAGATCGCGCTGACCGGCGAGGAGCAGGCCGCCCTCCATCGGACGGCCGGCGAGGTGCGCCGGAACGTGGAGAAGCTGAACCTGTAGT
>CAZHZF010000046.1:0-22771 GCA_964536925.1 uncultured Dehalococcoidales bacterium
CGCGCCGGCGCGGGCAGTGAGTTCGCGCACCCGCGCATCGAACTCCGGCGTGGGGATAACCTTGCGGTTGAGGCGGAAGTAGGTCGCACCGACGAGATAGGCGTCGACGACCACCGAGTCGGGCAGTTCGGTCGCGGCGACCGCGCGCCGTCGCAATTCGGGATCGATCGGGTTCGGCGGCCTCGGCCCGAGCACGATCCGGGGAACACCGTCGGGATCGTCGCCCCGGACAGAGCGCGAAGCCAGAGTGACCGTCGCGCCGGTCGAATCGATGGCGGCGATGTCGAACGTGAGCGCGAGACCGCTGCTGGCGTCACCGCTGAGAACGAAGAGTCTTGCCTCGTATTCGCCGGGTGGCGCCACGATCGGCAGGCGACAGGTGTGGGCATCGCGCGGCTCGGCGAGACAGGCAGAGGCGTAGATCGTCGCCTCGAGGGGCCGATAGCTGGGGAATAGTTCGTTCGGGCGGAGATCGATCCCCGTTCTGCGGTACAGGGTGAGGCTCGCGTCGGCCCAGACGCGATTGCCGAGACCGATGTCGTAGAGGCGCACCGGCGCGGCCGCCCCATAGGCGGTCGCCACCAGCGACGGTACGAGCAGCAGGAGCGCCGCCGCCGCGACGACCGCGCGCACGCGCGTCGCGAGCGCGCAGGCCAGCGGCAGCGCCGCGAGCGGCAGGACCGACACCAGGTACCGGGGCGGGATCTCGAAGCCGACGTAATCGGTGATCGCGCTCGCGCCGGTGACGAGCGCGGTGAGGCCGATGAGTGCGGCTGCCAGGAAGAGCACGCGCAGGGCGCGCGCGGCGAGGAGGATCTGTCCGAGCCAGACGAGGAACGCGACGACATAGAACGGCGCGTACGCAAGGAGGCCCTGGCCTTCATCGAACAGAAGGAACCCGACCGAGCGCGGGATATTCGCCGGGCTCGAGACCGGATCCCGGAAGTGGCTGAACCCCGCCGTCGGAAGAGGGCTGCCGTAGGCGTGCAGTGAGTAGGCGATGAGGAGGATCGCCGACACCAGCGCCCCGATCAGCGCGGCGAGGGATTGCGCCGTTCCCGCGCGCCGCAGAAGCGACTGCCCGGCCGCGAATCCCACGAGGATGAGCGCGACCGGCGCGTAGCGCAGATGGAGCCAGGGCAGTATCCCGACGGCCAGCCCCAGGAGAGCGAGCCCGGAAGGAGTGGTGCTTCCCCGGTGGATCGTGCGAAGCGCGACCAGGATCAGGAGCCCGGCGGTGAGTTCGGGGTAGATCTGCGACCCGTACGGCAGGACCGGCAGTGTGGCGCCAACCGCGATCGTCGAGGCCATCGCGGCAGCGCGATTCCCGGAGAGGGTGCTCGCGAACTCCGCCAGGACGAGCCAGAACAGGACCGCGACCGTCATCTGAAACAGGACGACCGCGATGTAACCGCCGACGACCGGGTTCGCCCCGACGATCCGCCAGAGGATGCTGCCCGCCGCCGCCGCGGGCGCCAGCAGGAGTGGCTGACCGGGCGGCCGCGCGAAGAAGAGACGACCATCACCCCGGTAGTCGTGGGCCTGGAAGTCGGCCGGAAGATCGCCACCGTAGATGACGCGGAAGTGGCCATCGGCGTACTGATTGGCGACGTCGAAGTCGCGGTCGGCGATGATGCTCCGGACGACCATGAGGTAATGGGGTTCGTCGCCCGTCGGCGTGATCGCCGGACGGAACAGGAGCGCGGCAACGACCTGGACCGCGATCGCGAGTGGCAGGAACCAGCGCCACGCCCGCCCGAGCGCGCTGCCGTCGAGGTCGCGCATCAGAGCCATCGTCGCCTCATTTCCAGGGCGCCCACCGTGGCGTTCGGACGAGGGTGTATCCACCAACCTCCAGGGAGGGATCGTCCGAAGAGATCTCCACGATGAGGTGCGCGCCCCGGGGCAGATCGAAGGGGACCTGAACGACCCCGTACAGGGGAGAGCCGGCGACCTCGGCGTAGACGCTCAGGAGAGTCGTACCGACGCCGGGTTGGGGCGGAGGGACGCCGCGTGCGCCGGCGAGGCGCTGAACCGCCTCCTCGACCTGCCGTGGCGTCATCGCCTGCCGATGGGCGAGATAGAAGGCGGCTCCCTCGCGGTAGGTCGCGACCACGATATCGTCGGTGAGCCCGGTCGCGGCGATCGCCCGTGAGCGCAGGATCGGATCGAGGGGGCTGGGCGGATTGGGCGCGGCGACGATGCGAGGGATGCCGTCGGGATCGCTCTCCGCCACCTCCCTCGTCGCGAGGACCGATGTTTTCCCCCCGCTCGCAGTGGCACGGGCCCGAATCGTGATCGGTGGCGCGGTCGCCTCGGCCATCCGCACGTACGCGCGGACCTCGTAGGAGCCCGGCGGCGGCATCGCGGGGAACGGGCACGTCGCAACGCCGCCGTCTCGCTGACAGCCCTCACGGAAGACGACCGCTTCGAAGGGGCGCACCGCCGGATACAGATCGATCACGCGTAGGTCGATCCCCACCGCGCGGTGGAGATCGTTCGAGAACTCGATCCAGGCGCGGTTTCCCAGAGAGGCATCCAGGAGACGGTTGACATCCGCGGCGCCGTAGGTGGTGAGAAGCGCGCCCGGCAGCAGAGCGATGGCGAGGACGGGACCAAGCCAGCGCCGGACGGGCGATGCCAGCCACACCGCAAGGGGGAACGCGGCCAGAGGCAGAACGGACACCAGATGGCGCGGCGGAATATCCCGGCCGATCCCGAAGGTCGTCGCGCTCGTGATCGCCGTCACCAGGAAGCAGGCGAGCCCGACACGGGCGTAGAGGCCTGCCCCATCACCGCGCAGCGCCGCGGCAATCCACAGCGCGACGATCAGGAGCATGTGGGGCGCCCACGAGAGGAGACCTCGCCCATCGTCCAGGAACAGCAGCGCGAGGCCGCGTCCCAGGTTTTCCAGACGGGAGATCGGAAGGTCGCTCTGGTTCCATCCCGCGGAGGGGAGCAGGCTGCCGAAGGCGTGTTGTGAGTAGAGAGAGATCGCGGCGGCGAACAGGCCCAGCACGCCCAGGAACGGCATCAGGACGGTGCGCCCGTCCGCGTTCCGTCGCCAGAAGATCAGGACCGCGGCGGCGGCGAGCGCAAGCGCGACGATCGCGAATCGCTGGTGGAGCGAGGCGAGGATCCCGATCGCGCTGGCACCGACCAGCGCGGCGCGGATGTTGGGGCGAGCCAGGCAGATCGCCCACATCGCGGCCAGAGTGGTGAGTGCGGCGGTCATCTCCGGGTAGATCTGCGATCCGTAGGGAACGATCGGGAGGAGGCTCGAGAGCGCGAGAACCGCGACCAGTGCCGCCATCGCCGAGCCGGTGAGATCGCGCGCCAGGCGGAAGAGGAGGGCCCAGAACAGCGAGGTCAGCAGCACCAGGAACGACACGGCCGCCCAGTACCCACCGAACGCGGAGCTCAGTCCGGCCGCGCGGGCCACGAGCGCGCCGAGGGCATAGGCCGGGAGAATCAACAGGGATTGCCCGGGTAGGCGCACGTGGTAGAGGCGGCCATCGCCACGATGCTCGTTCGTCGCGCCGACCGGTGAGAGCGGTACGGGGTCGATCGCGCGGTGGTTGCCGTCGGCATACTGATTCGCGACGTCGAAGTCGCCATCCTGCAGCACGCTGCGCGTCACCATCAGGTAGTGCGGTTCATCGCCCGTGATCGTGATCGCACCGCGAAAGACGATCGCAGCGGCGATCTGGAGGGCCAGGATGAGGCAGGCGGCGACACGAAGGGAGGGCTGTCGGGCCTGCGCCGGCATCACGCCGATCGTCGACACACGGGCGCGCTAGTATTGGCCGCGCCTCCGGTTACGGTCAAGTTGGGCTGAAACGCCACATCGAGCCTCAGCGGAGCGCGCATGAGGAGTACTCCGTGCCGTCACGAACCGTGCGCCTTTCGCAACGTCGACCGTGAAGGTCACGCTCATGATCCCCTGCCTCAACGAGGAGGAGGGGATGCGCCAGATCATTCCCAGGATCGACCGCACGTGGTGCGACCAGATCCTCGTCGTGGATGGGCAGTCCCACGATGGCACGGTCGCCTACGCCCGAGAGGTCGGCCTGGAGGTCTACATCCAGCGCGGACCCGGCATCCGCCGCGCCTACATCGAAGCGATGGAGAGGGTGACCGGCGACGTCGTTATCACCTTCAGTGCGGACGGCAACTGCATCCCCGAGGTGATTCCGGAGCTGATCGCGCGGATGCGCGAGGGGTACGACATGGTCATCGCCTCGCGCTACTACCAGGGCCTGAAGAGCGAAGACGACGATCTCATCACCCGTTTCGGCAACTGGCTGTTCACGGTGCTCATCAACACGCTCCACGGCGGCGCGTACTCGGACCCCATGAATATGTTCCGAGCCTGGCGACGTGAGCTCTTCTACCAGCTCGACCTGCACCGGGAGGAAACGTACACGCCTGAGCGGTGGTTCAATACGGTGATCGGCGTCGAGCCGATCCTGTCGATCCGGGCAGCCAAGGCACGGCTTCGGTGCGCCGAGATCGCCGGATTCGAGCCAGCCCGAATCGGCGGCGTACGGAAACTTCAGGTGATGCGCTGGGGCGCGTCCTACCTCGCTCAGGTCCTGCGCGAACTTGTCTACTGGAGACCTTCTCGCCCCTGACTTGAGGGCGAGACGTACCGCAATTCGCCCGTAGACGCCGACGACGATCGGTGGAAGAATGCGCTCGCCACGAACGATCCGGAGCGGCCGAGATGCCATCGCTCTCTCTGATGATGGGGGCGATCCCCCTGGCATTGCTGTCCGCCGAAACCGGCGGCGAGGATGCCGCCGCCGCGCTGCACATGCCGGAACTGATCCTCGCTCTGGCCGCGCTCCTCTTCGCGGCATCCTTCACCTCGTCGACGCTGCGGCGCCTGGCGCTGCCGTTCACGGTCGCGCTCGTGCTCATCGGCCTCGCGCTGCGCGAAGCCGCGGCCGCCCTCGGCATCAGCGCGCTGGGGGAGATCCGTCTTTCGCCCGAGATCGTGATCTTCGTCCTGGTCCCGATTCTCATCTTCGAGGCCGCGTTTCACATCGACGCGCGGCGGTTCATCGAGAATCTGGGTCCGATCCTCCTGCTCGCGGTCCCCTCGCTGCTCGTGTCAACGGCGGTCGTCGGCTGGGCGCTGGCGACCTTCGGCGGAATCCCCCTGGCGATCGCCCTGGTCTTCGGCGCGCTGATCTCGGCGACCGATCCGGTCGCAGTCCTGGCGATCTTCAAGGAGGTCGGCGCGCCGAAGCGTCTCTCCATGCTCGTCGATGGCGAGAGTCTGCTCAACGACGGCACCGCTCTCGTGCTGTTCCGCATCCTGCTGGCGATGGCGCTGGCGGGGACGCTCGGACCGGAGGCGATCCTGCCCGGCACGCTGGAGTTCCTGCGTGTCTTCATCGGTGGGGCCATCGTGGGCGCGGCGCTCGGGTGGCTCTGCACGGTCCTGCTCGATCGATTCGATCACGACGTCGACGTCGAGATGACGCTGACGATCGTCCTCGCCTACGCGTCCTTCGCGGCCGCGGACTATCTCTTCCACGTCTCCGGAGTGGTCTCGACGCTCACCGCGGGAATCCTGCTCGGAAACGCCGGCCGCACGAAGTTCGCCCCGCGCGTGCTGCCCCGCGTCGAGCACTTCTGGGAGTACCTCGCCTTCGTCGCGAACGCGCTCATCTTTCTGCTCGTGGGGCTGAGCGTCGATCTCGTCGGCCTGGGCGCGCTCGGCGGTCTCATCGCGGTCGCGATCGCGGCGGTCCTCGTCGGCAGGGCGCTCGGCATCTTCGCTCTCCTGCCCCTGGGGAACCGATTCTTCGGCGAACCGGTCTCCGTGACGTATCAGGTCGTGCTCTTCTGGGGCGGCTTGCGCGGGGCACTCGCGCTGGCTCTCGCGCTGAGCATCCCGCCCGAACTGGGATACCGGGACGAGTTGATCGGGCTGACCTTCGTGGTGGTCCTCTTCACACTGCTCCTCGGAGGACCGACCACCGGGCCGCTGTTGCGGGCGCTGGGCTTGATGCGCGATAGCCGTGAGGAACTCGCCGAGCGTCGCACCGGCCTGGCGCTCGTGGAGCGGGAGGTGGACTCGCGGATCTCTCGCGCGCGGGAAGACCTGCCCGAACTGGCGCGCGCACATCTGATCGAGGAGCAGCACGCCGCGCGTGCCGCCCTGCAGACCGAACTCGCGGAGATGCGGCGTACGGGTCTTCTGCCGATCGAGGAGGAGGAGCGACTGGTCGCCCGGTTCGCCCTGCTCGTGGAACGTCGGGCCTATCAGCGCCTGTTCGACGCCGGCGATCTCGGTGAGGCCGCGCTCCGCGACTGCCTCGACCGGGTCCAGCGCGAGACCGACGCGCGGCGATGGATGTCCGGAGACGGGGATCGCCGATCCACGGGCCGCTCCGCCGCCAGTGTCGGGCGGTGGGCAGGCGGGTGGATCGGACGGGTCGCTGCCGCGACTGGCATCGGTCGGGCGGAATTGAACCGTCGGCGCGTCGCCGCGATGGCCATCCATTTCGAGAGTCTGCGCGCGCGGCAGATCGCGCTGCGAGAGGCAGAGCACGCCCTGGCGGCGTTCGTCGAACTGGAGGCGCACCCGACGGCGCTCGCGTCGATCCGCGATCGGGTGACGACACAGAGGCACGACGTGGCCCACCAGATCGAGGCGATGGCCGCCGAGTTTCCCGAGTACGTCGCCCGGGTCGACGCGATGGCCGAACGACGATTCGCGCTCCACGCGCGGCGCGACGCGATGGAGGAGTTCGCCGAGGCGGGACTTCTCGCGGAGCGCGTCGTACAGGAGCGTGCCGCCGCACTCGAAGAGGAGTTGCACGAGCTCCTCGCTCTGCCCATTGACGAATTGCGGATCGGCCCCGTCGAGGCGCTGCGTCGCGTCGCTTACTTCGCGGGCCTGGGCGATGACACGCTCCGTGCGATCGCGGCGCGCCTGCGCACCCGTGTCTATCGCGATGGCGAGACGGTGATGCGCCAGGGTGAACCAGGTACCAGCCTCTTCCTTGTCGGCCGCGGCAGTCTCGCGGTGACGGTGCGAGAAGGTGACGGCGGCGAGCGCGCCGTGACGACGCTGACCTCCGGCCAGATCCTGGGCGAGATGGCCCTCCTCGCTCACCAGCCGCGCACGGCGACGGTCGTGACGGTGACGCCGGCCGTGCTGCTCGAACTCCGCGAGTCGGATCTGCGGGGCCTCCTCGCCCGATTCCCGGTCGTGCAGGAGGCTGTCGAACGGGAGTTCGCGGCGCGTTTCGTCGCCGACGCGCTCCGACTCGCCGGCGCGACACGGGATCTGCCGGGAGCTGTTCTGGAGCGGCTCGCACGCGCCTTCACCCGGCGGAGAGTCGCCGCCGGCGATGTCCTCCACGTCGCAAAGGGCGGACCCACCGACTCCGACCGGAGGTCCGACACTCTCTGGATCGTCGTCCGATCCGGCACGCTCGTCCGCTCCGAGACGGCGATCGGGCACCTGCTCGGCGCCGGCATCTCCGAGGGAGATCTGGTGGCCGCCAGTCCCACGGAGTACTACGCGCTGACGCGCGACGATCTCCACCGGGCCGTGGCTACGAGCCCGGACCTCGCGGCCTGGGCGGCACGGCTCGCCATCGAATAGCGCGACCTCCGCGCACGGAGCGGCGCCTGTGGTAGTGTGGGCCACCGTGCTCAAGACGACGATCCGCCTGCCCAACGATCTGAAATCGGCTCTTCGTTCTGCCGCGACGGTGACGGGATCGACCGAAGCCGACATCATCCGCGAGGGAATCCGCCTCTTCATCGAGCGTCACGGCCAGACGGCGCCCCGATCGGGGGTGTTCGATAGTGGCGACCCGCACGCAGCGCGACGGAATGGCGGTATGCCGAACCCGGCGGACCCAGGATGATCGTAGTGGGCGCCGACGCGCTGATCGCCAATTACGATCGTGCGGCCGAGCGTCACGCGGATGTCGCGCGGATCCTCAGCCGGCCCGGACCACGCCTCGTCTCACCGTTGATCCTCGGGATCGTCGATCGGGCGCTCCTGCGCCTGGGCGGCGACCTCGCCCAGGGGATCTTCCTGGACGATCTGGCGCTGGGCGCGTTCCAGATCGTGCCCTTCGGACCGGGCAACGTCGCCGAAGCGTGCGACACGATCCAGCGCCACGCCGAACTCGGCCTGACGCTCGCCGATGCCTCGGTGGTCGTCATCGCGCGACACCACAATTGCCCGGATGTCCTGACGCTGGATCCGCGCTTCGCACGGGTGCCCTGGCGCAGAGGCCGAACGCTGAGGGTTCTGCCCACACCGCTCACTGGCTGACGCGCAGCGGTAGCAGATCACCATGGGCCGGGCGGTGCCTGCGCTATCCTCACCGGGCCGTGTGCATCGAGAACGACGAAGACCTGGCTGGAATCCAGCGCATCGGACGCATCTGCGCGCTGGCCCTCGAAGCGATGGTCGAGGCGGTTCGGCCGGGGATCACCACGCTGGAGCTGGATGAGGTCGGCGCGGCTGAGTTCAAGAAGCATGGCGCGCGCTCCGCGCCGATCCTCTTCAAGAACTTCCCGGGGCACAACTGCATCAGCCTGAACGCCGAGGCCGTCCACGGCATCCCGGGCGGACGGGCGCTGAAGCCAGGCGACCTGCTGAAACTGGACGTGACGGGTGAACTCGACGGCTACGTCGCCGATACGGCGTTGACTCTCACCGTGCCGCCGATGAGCGATCGCAAGCGTCGGATCGCCGCGGCGGCGCAGGCTGCGTTCGAGCGTGGGGCACGCGCGGCGCGTGCCGGCCGCCCCATCTACGAGATCGGGCGCGCCGTGGATTCCGAGGTCCGTCGCCACGGGTTCACCGTACTGCGCGAACTCCACAGTCATGGCGTCGGGCGCACGATTCACGAGGAACCGAGCATCCCGATGTATTACGACCGGCGCGCGAGCGACCCCCTGCGCGAGGGTCAGGTGATCACGATCGAGCCGATCATCTCCGCCGGATCACCGTGGGTGAAGACCGATCCCGACGGCTGGACACTCCGCACCGCCGACGGAAGCCTCGCCGCGCACTACGAGCACACGCTCGTCGTCACGAAGGACGAGCCGATCATCGTCACGCGGGTCTGAGCGAGACCGTCACAGTCCGATCGCGGTCGCCGGGTTGTAGACGTGGACGCCGGCCCGGAGGCGGCCGGTCGCCTGGTCCACGACGATCGCCAGCGGCCGGGCGAAGTTCGACGTGCCCAGATCCTCGACCTTCACGTCCAGGCGATGTCCCATCTCCCGTAATCGAGCGATCGTCTCCTCACCGAAGCGGCTGTCGATCACGGTGTCCGGCCCCTCGCAGTGGACCCGTGGACTGGAGACCGCCGCCTGGGGACCCATCCCGTGGTCGACGATGTTGGAGACCACCTGCACAACCGCGGACATGATCCGCCGCGCGCCGGGCGCCCCGACCGCCAGGAACGGCCGGCCCTCACGCGCCAGAACGGTCGGGGTTCCCGCCCACAGGATCCGTTTGCCGGGCGCGATCGCGTTCACGGTGCCCGGGCGCGGATCGAACCACGTCAGGCCGTTGTTCAGGGGAAAGCCCAGGCCGGGAACGACGACGGCGCTGCCAAAGAATCCTCCCAGCGTCGACGTGAGCGAGACCAGGGTGCGATCGCGGTCGGCGACGACGATGTGGGTGGTGTTCCCCTCGCCCCCTCCCTGCCGAACGCCGGAGAGCGCCACCCCGGCCGGGACATCGAAAGGCCAGGGGTCGCCGGGTCCGACCGCGGGAGTGGCGCGCTCTGGATCGATGTCGGCGCGCCGCCGCTCGGCGTAGCGCGGACAGACCAGGCCGGCGAGCGGCACCGGCGCGAATACAGGATCGGCCAGGTACGCGAAACGATCCTGGAAGACACGGCGAAAGGTCTCGGCAAGGAGATGCACCGCGCGGGCCGTGCCCCACCCTTCGGCGGCGAGGTCGAACCCCTCGAGGACGCGCAGCGCCTGGAGAGCGGTCGGTGCGCCGGTATTCTGCGGCGCCTGGATCGTCTCGCAGTCGCGGTACGAGCCGATCAGACCCGGCTCCCAGACCCGCACGCGGTACGCCGCCATCTCCTCCTCGTCGAGGAATCCGCCGTTCTCGCGCATCGCTTCGGCCAGCCGGTGCGCGGTCGGACCGCGGTAGAAGCCGTCGTGACCCTGGGCCGCGATGCGCCGAAGTGACGCGGCCAGGTCCTTCTGGACGAACCGATCCGCCGCGGCGGTGAAGAGCGCCGGGGCGTGGCAGGATCCGTCGGGCCGATAGTACGCCGCCCGCGTCCCCGGGTAGGCCCAGAGTCGCTGCTGCTGCGCCGCGATGATGAGAGCCGGATACCAGTCGAGGTCGAAACCGCCCTCCGCCAGTTCGATCGCACCGGCCATCACCTCGTCGAGCGGCAGGAGCCCGAACCGGCGATGGGCCTCCACCAGGCATCCAGGCGTACCCGGCACCGCCGCGGCGCGGTAGCCGGTGTTGTTCGCGTCACCTTCGACCGCCGGCCATCCGTACATACCCGCGGTCCCGCCGCCCGCGAGTGGGTACGCCGCGGGGTCGAGCGAACGCGGCAGCGTGGAGGTGCCATCGATCGCCGCTGTGTAGCCGGTCTTCCCGTCCCGCACCACGAGTTGAGCGATGCCACCGAGACCGCTATTGAACGGCTCGACCACACCAATCGCGAAACCGGCCGCGACCGCCGCGTCGACCGCGTTACCTCCGCGCCTGAGGACGGCAGCAGCGACCTCGCTGGCGCGCGGATGCATCGTCGCGACGATCGCCTCGTCGGACTCAACCTCGCTCTTGGTCAGGGTGAGGCGCGATCTCTGTGCCATGCGGCGATTCCTTTCCGCGCGCACCCTAACAGGGCGAGCACCAGACGAACGATGCTCGAGTCGTCCATCAGGAGGGTACCGGACGATACGCGGCTCGGAGACCGGGGGAGGCCAGGTGGTAGGATGGCGTCACCACCTTCAGGGAGCCCCATGGACCGACTTCCATTCACGCTGCCCGGGACCTTCTACCGCGGAAACCTGCACTGCCACTCGACGCTCTCGGATGGGGCACGGTCCCCCGAGGAGGTGATGGCCACCTATCGGGACCACGGCTACGACTTCATAAGCCTCACCGAGCACTTTCTGGAAGAGTACGGGTTCCCCATCGTCGATACCCGTCCGTATCGGCGGCCCGGCTTCACGACCATCCTCGGTGCGGAACTCCACGCCCCCGCCCTTGCGAACGGCGAGCGCTGGCACATCCTGGCCAACGGCCTGCCACTCGACTTCGCGCCACCCGTCGCCGGCGAGCGAGGACCGGCGCTCGCGCGCCGCGCCCGCGCGGCCGGCGCATTCGTCTCGATCGCCCATCCCTACTGGTACAACCTCAGCATCGAGGACGCGATCTCGCTCGACGCAGCGCATGCCGTGGAGGTCTGGAACACCGGGTGCGAGGTCGAGGTCGATCGCGGGGATAGCTTCTCGATGTGCGATCTCCTGCTCGAACGGGGCATCCGCCTTACGGCGTGCGCGACCGATGACGCGCATTTCAAGGTCGAGGACTATCGGGGCGGGTGGGTGCACGTGCGGGCCGCGAGCCTGGATCCGGACGCGCTTGTCGCGGCACTGAAGGCTGGCCACTACTACTCATCGACCGGACCGACCATCGACCTGATCCAGCGCGCCGGCGATGCGCTCGAGGTGCGATGCTCCGCCGCTCGGGCGATCATCGTCCACGGTCGGGGCGCGCGGAACGAGCGCGTCATCGACCCCGGTGCGGGACTGCGGGCCGCGACCCTTCCGCTGACGAAGTTCGCCAACAGCTACTGCCGGGTGACGATCGTCGATGCGGCGGGGCGGCGAGCCTGGTCGAACCCGATCTGGTTGTAAATCCCCCAGCGCCGCGATATCATCACTTCCGCGCACCCCCTCCCCCAGGGGGGTGGGTAGACGGAGGCAGTGGCCCTGAACGAGAAACAGTCCCTCCTCAACCGACTCGCGACGATCGAGGGTCACCTGCGCGCGATCCGGAAGATGGTCGATGAGGAGCAGTACTGCGTCGACATCCTGAAGCAGACCTACGCGGTCGAACGCGCGCTCCAGCGCTTCGAGTCGAGTCTGCTCGCCGGTCATCTCGCGACGTGCGTGCCGCAGGGTTTCGCCGAGGGACGCGACGCCGACATGGCCCGCGAACTGCGCGAGATCTTCGATCTCTCCAGGAAGTAAGCCATGAGTGTCGAGGCTGTCGAGCGGGATCGCATCACGTTCGCCGTGACCGGTATGACCTGCGCCGCGTGCGTGCGTCGTGTCGAGAAGGCGCTCGGCCGGGTCAGCGGCGTCGCGGAGGCGCAGGTCAACCTGGCGACCGAACGGGCGACGGTCCTCGTCGATCCGCTCCAGGGCGTGCAGGTGGCCGACCTGCGCGGGGCGGTGGAGAAGGCCGGGTACGGAGTGGGCGACGTCCTCACCGCGCCGCGTCGCACCGACGACGGGGTGGTGCCCTCCCCGGAGGAATCGGCCGTCGAGGCCGACGACGCGGCGGAGCGGCAGAAGATCAGCCGACAACATGAGGCCGACGCGCTGCGGATCCGGTGGCAGGTGAGCCTCGCCATCGGTGCGCTGATGATGGCGATCATGTTCCTGCCGCTGGGCCTGGACATGCGGCAGGCCGCGCCAGTGCTCCTCATCGCCGCGACGATCGTGCAGGTGTGGGCCGGTGGCGGCTTCTATCGGGCGGCGTGGGCTGCGGCGCGCCACGGCACGACGAACATGCACACCCTCGTCGTGGTGGGGACCTCGGTCGCCTACGGGTACAGCGCCCTCGTGACGCTGTGGCCTGACCTGACCGCGGCGTGGGGCCTGACACCCGATCTCTACTACGAGACCGCCGTCATCATCATCGGCCTCATCCTCCTGGGCCGGTGGCTCGAGGCCCGCGCGCGGGGCCAGACCGGAGCCGCGATCGAGCGCCTGATGGGTCTGCGCCCTCAGACCGCCCGCGTCCTGCGAAACGACGAGGAGCGCGACATTCCCATCGGTCAGGTGCGCGCCGGTGACCTGCTGCGGGTGAGACCCGGCGAGGCGATCCCCACCGATGGCGAGATCGTCCAGGGCTGGTCGGCGATCGACGAATCGATGGTGACGGGCGAGAGCGTGCCGGTCGAGCGCACCGTCGGCGCGATAGTGATCGGGGGGACGATCAACGGCACCGGTAGTCTGCTCGTCCGCGCGACGCGCGTCGGGAAGGACACCACGCTGGCGCAGATCGTCCGTCTCGTCGAGCAAGCCCAGGGGTCACGCGCGTCCAGCCAGCGTCTCGCCGACGACATCGCCGCGGTGTTCGTGCCGGTGATCCTCGTCCTGGCCGCGGCCACATTCCTGGGCTGGCTGCTGCTGGGCCCCGAACCGCGCCTGCCATTCGCGCTGCAGACCGCGATCGCGGTCCTCATCATCGCCTGCCCATGCGCGCTCGGTCTGGCGACTCCGGCCGCGATCATCGTCGGCACGGGGCGCGGCGCCGAACTTGGCGTCTTGATCCGCGACGGCCTTGTGCTGGAACGAACCGGCAAGATCGACACAATCGTTCTGGACAAGACGGGCACGCTGACGGCCGGCAAACCTCGCTTCGTGGGGATGCAGGTCGCGCCGGGCTCGAGTGAGGCGGACGTGCTCGCCTTCGTCGCCGCGGCGGAGCGTGGCTCGGAACACCCGATCGGTCGCGCCATCGTCGCCGAAGCAGAGCGGCGCGGCGTAGTGGAAGGCGCGCTCGAGTCCTTTGTTGCCGTGCCGGGCCTCGGATTCCACGCCCGCGTGGCGGGTCGAGATGTTCTGGTGGGCACGCTCGGCCTGCTCGAGCGGTACGGTCTGAACACCGAACCGCTGCGCGGCCTTGCTCCGGAGGCAGGGGCGACGCCGGTCTATGCCGCGATCGACGGCAGATCCGCTGCGATGCTGACCGTCGCGGACGTCGCCCGTCCCGAGGCGAAGGGCGCGATCGCCGATCTGCGCGCGCTCGGGCCGAAAGTGATGATGCTCACCGGCGACTCCGAGGGCGCCGCGCACGCGGTCGCGACGTCGCTGGGCATCGACGACGTCCTGGCGCGCACCGCGCCTGAGGAGAAGGCTCGCCGCGTGGCGGACCTACAGGCCGGCGGCCAGGTGGTCGCGATGGTCGGCGATGGCATCAACGACGCTCCCGCGCTGGCGCAGGCAGATCTCGGCATCGCGATCGGCACCGGTACCGACGTCGCGATGGCCGCTTCCGACATCACGCTCGTCGGTTCCGACCTTCGCGCGCTCGCCACTGCGATCGCCCTCTCCCAGCGCACGCTGGCGACGATTCACCAGGGGTTGTTCTGGGCGTTCGCGTACAACGTTCTGCTCATTCCCGTGGCGATGGGCGCGCTCTACCCGCTTTTCGGCCTCCTGCTGAGTCCGCTGCTTGCCGCCGCGGCGATGGCGATGTCCAGCGTGAGCGTGGTCACCAATGCGCTCCGCCTGCGCCAGTTCGCGCGGCCGACCGACATGGGGCGCTTCGCCCATCCCTCGCCGATCGACCGTCTGCGCGATTCGGGCTACCTGCTGGCAATCGCCACCGTGGCGCTCGCGGTCGGCGCGGTGGCAATGTGGGCCGGTCTCGGGCAGGTCGAGGCACATGGCGCGGCCGCGCCGCCCGTGGCCATCGTGATCCGCGACGGTGGGATGGCGCCGGACGTCATCGCCGTCCACGCGGGCGAGCGGACGCGGTTCTCGATCCTGAACGCCGACGGTGTCTCCCGCGAGATCGTGGTGACAGTTGCCGGTCAGCGCGTGGCGACGCGCGCACCCGCGGCCGGGGCCGCGCCCTTCAGCGTCCAGGCGCCGCCCGGTGAATATCCCGTGAGTGTCGACGGCACCATCGTGGGCCGGCTCATCGCACACTGATCCAAGAGACGAGAGGAGTGTTTCCATGCGAAAGGTTCTGAGTGTCCCCGATATCTCCTGCGAGCACTGCGAGCGCGCGATCACCGAAGCGCTGCAACCGATGGCGGGCGTCGCCTCGGTCGCGGTGGATATTCCCGGCCACCGGGTGACGGTTGAGTACGACGAATCCCGTGTGACCGTCGCGCGGATCAAGGCCGCGGTGGAGGAAGCGGACTACCCGGTCGCATCGATCGAGTGACGCCGCGCGAGGGGAGGAGCGTCATCCTCCCCTCGCCGATCCCCCTCAGCCGACCTTCGGTAGGTGAGTCAGGGCCTCGCGGATCGCCGATTCGGGATAGTCGTAGTCCTCGAGTTTGCCCGCGAAATACGCGTCGTAGGCGCCCATGTCGAAGTGGCCGTGCCCGCTGAGATTGAACAGGATCACCCGTCTCTCGCCCGCCTCCTTCGCCAGGAGCGCCTCGTCGATCGCGGATTGGATCGCGTGGGCCGACTCGGGCGCCGGAATGATCCCCTCCGTGCGCGCGAAGGTGACCGCCGCCTGGAAGATCTTCGTCTGCGGATGCGCGACAGCCTCGATCATCCCCTGATCGAGGAGGAGGCACACGAGCGGCGCATCGCCGTGATAGCGCAGCCCTCCCGCGTGGATCGCGGGTGGGATGAACGTGTGCCCGAGCGTGTGCATCTTGACCAGGGGCGTGAGTCCGACCGTATCGCCCAGATCGTAGGCATAGACACCGCGGGTGAGCGTGGGGCAGGCGGTGGGCTCCGCGGCGACGATGCGCGTCTTGCGCCCGCGCCGGACGTTCTCGCCGACGAATGGGAAAGCGAGCCCGGCGAAGTTCGAACCGCCGCCGACACAGCCGATGACCACATCCGGATACTCGCCGGCCTTCTCCATCTGCTTCAGCGCCTCCTGCCCGATCACCGTCTGGTGCAGGAGGACGTGGTTGAGCACCGAGCCGAGGGAGTAGTGCGCGTCGTCGTGGGTCGCGGCGTCCTCGACCGCCTCGGAGATCGCGATCCCCAGGCTGCCGGGTGAGTCGGGACTCTCCGCCAGCACCTTGCGCCCGGCGTTCGTCTCCGGCGAGGGACTGGCGAAGATCCGGGCGCCGTAGGCCTCGATCATCGACCGCCGATACGGCTTGTGGAAGTAACTCGCCTTGACCATGTAGACGGTGCATTCGAGCCCGAACAGGGCGCAGGCGAAGGAGAGCGCGCTGCCCCACTGGCCAGCGCCCGTCTCGGTGGTCAGGCGGCGGATGCCGTCCAGCTTGTTGTAGTAGGCCTGGGCGACGGCCGTGTTCGGCTTATGGCTCCCCGCCGGGCTGACGCCCTCGTACTTGTAGTAGATGTGCGCCGGCGTGCCGAGCGCCTTCTCGAGCCGGTGGGCGCGGTACATCGGCGAGGGCCGCCACAGCCGGTAGATATCGCGTACCTCGTCGGGGATCTCGATTGTCCCCTCCCGCGACACTTCCTGGAGGATGAGCGACATGGGGAACAGGGGCGCCAGGTCTGCCGGGCCGATGGGTTGCCCGGTGCCGGGGTGCAGCACGGGCGGCGGCGGCACCGGAAGGTCCGGAACGATGTTGTACCAGTGGGTCGGGATCTCACTCTCGTCCAGCAGGATCTTCGTCTCGCCGGTCTGGGCCATGGGGCTGTCTCCTTCTCGCGATGAACCCGCCCTCCGAGGCGTATCGTACCGGAGCGACGCGCCGATCGCGCGGACGATCGCGGCGTCAGGAGGGACGGGCGATCGGCGTCAGCCCGGCCCGCACGGCGTCCCCGGGACGCACCAACGGCGTGAACGCTCGGGGAATCCGCAGCGTCACCCGAGAGCCGAACTTGATCATCCCGAGGCGCTCGCCGCGCGCCAATCGATCGCCCGGTGAGACCCACAGCACGATCCTCCGCGCGACGATGCCGGAGATGAGGACGAGCACGGCGCGACCGTGCTCCGTCTCGCAGGAGAGGATCTGCCGATTATTCGTGGCCGCGCCGGCGAGGAACGCGGGGCGGAAACCGCCAGCGACCGCCTCGATCCGCGCGATCCGGGCCGCGTACGGCATGCGCTGGACGTGCACGTTCCAGAGCGCCAGGAAGATCGCGATCTCCCAGGCGGCGCCGACCCAGGGATCCTCCACCGCGGCCACGGAGACGACGCGCCCGTCCGCTGGCGCCAGCCACGTCGGGCCGGGGACGATCTGTCGTTCGGGATCGCGCAGCGCCCACGCGATCGCCGCGGCGGCACCGCCGAGCGCGGCACTCGCGAGCGGCCATCGCCGAAGCAGGGCCGCCGCCGCCACACCCAGCGGCAGGAGGAGACTCCACCCCTCCGCAATCGGTCGGATCCAGGCGGGTGCCCAACGTGCCACGGTGGATCGGTATAACAGGTGCGATCTTCGCGCTGAGACGCACCACGCAGGAGGGGCCGCCATGCGCCGCGCCGCGATCCTCATCTTCGACGACGTCGAGGTCCTCGACTTCTGCGGTCCCTTCGAGGTGCTCGCCTCGGCGCGCGTTCCCGGCGGCGAGGATCGCGCGAGACGGCCACGCGCGTTCGAGGTCTTCACCGTGGCGGCGCGGGCCGACATCGTCACCTGTCGGGGCGGCCTCCTCGTGCGGCCGAACTACACCTTCGACGATTGCCCGACGCCCGATCTCATCGTGCTGCCGGGCGGCTACGGCGTCGAACAGGCGCGTAAGGATCCCGCGGTGATGCGCTGGATCGACCTCACCGTCGGTGTGGCGACGCTGGTCACCTCGGTGTGCACCGGCGCCTTCCTCCTCGCCGAGGCGGGCCTGCTCGACGGGCGGCCGGCCACCACCCACTGGGTGGAGATTCCCGCCCTGCGCGCGCAGTTTCCGGCCATCGACGTGCGCGATGACTACCGGGTCGTCGACATCGGGAAGATCATCACCTCGGCGGGCGTCTCCGCCGGGCTCGACATGGCGCTCCACGTCATCTCGCGCCTCCACGGCCGAGACGCCGCCCGTGAGACCGCCCGCTCCATCGAGTACCGGTACGAACCGGTGCCCACCCTGGTCCTGTAGAGCCGCGGTCCGGGCAGCTACAGGATCCCCTCGCCGAAAATCGAGGCGACCGCCGAGGACGTGAACTCGGAGGCGAGCACATCCATGTAGATCTCGTCGTGACGTCGCTGCCCGACGCGACGGGCGGAGCGGCGGCGGCCGACGAGTTTGAATCCCGCCTTCTCGTAGGCGCGGATCGCCCGCGCGTTGTACCCGTAGACGGTGAGCATCACGTTGTAGAGGCCGAGGACGTTGAAGGCGTAATCGAGCGTCAGGCGTGTCGCCTCGGTCCCGTAGCCGCGATTCCAGAACCGGGGCTCGCCGATCATGATCCCGAACGTCGCCTTGTTGTTGCGATGGTCGATCTCGTGCAAACCGGTCGAGCCGATCGGCGCGTCGCTCGCGAGTTCGTAGATGGCGAACAGCGCGTCGTTCGGTTTGTTCGTGTGCGCCGCGTAGAAGTTCTCCTCCATCTCCCGGGTCATCGGTCCCGCGGTCATCGCGAGGAGGTTCGAGGTAACGCGGAGGTCGTTCATCCAGCGGGTCCAGATCGGCACGAGGTCCTTATCCGGCAGCGCGAGTCCGACGAGTTCGCCGCGGAGGATGTAGATCGGCGCGGTCACGCCGCCAGCGCCTGACGCAGGTCCGCGACAAGATCCTCGACGTTCTCGATGCCGACGGAGAGGCGCACCAGAGCGCTGCTCGGCGCCATCGCCGTCCCGGCCTGACTCGCGCCGGAGCCGATGATCGGGTACGAGATGAGCGACTCGACGCCGCCGAGGCCTCCGGCGCGCTGGAAGAGGCGGGCCGAGTTGACGACCCGGCGCGCCGCTTCGGCGCCACCCCGCACCTCGAACGCGATCATCCCGCTGTAGCCCGTCATCTGCCGACGGGCGACCGCGTGGCCCGGGTCGCTCTCCAGACCGGGGTAGCGCACCGACGCGACGCGCGGATGGCTGGCGAGATACCGGGCGATCGCGAGGGCGTTGGACTGATGGCGCTCCATCCGCAGGGCCAGCGTCTTCATCCCGCGCAGGAGGAGCCAGCAATCGAAGGGACTGGGCACCGCGCCGCCGACGTACTGGATCATCGCCAGACGTTCGGCGATCGCCCCATCGTTCACCAGCACCGCCCCGCCCATGAGATCGTCGTGCCCGTTGAGATACTTCGTCGTGCTCTCCACGACGATGTCGGCGCCGAGGTCCAGGGGCCTCTGGAAGTACGGCGAGCAGTAGCTGTTGTCCACCGCGACGGGGATGCCGTGGCGCCGTCCGATCGCCGCGACCGCGTCGATATCGATGATCTTCATCGAGGGGTTCGTGGGCGACTCGAGCCAGATCATCCCGACGTTCCGGCCCCCGAGCGCGGCTTCGACGTTGGCGGGATCGGTCATGTCGACGAAGCGCGGATGGATCTCGTGGCCGGGAAGCAGGCTGGTGAAGAGGCGATGGGTATTCGTGTAGACGTCATCCGGTAACAGCACGGTCTGGCCGGACTTCATGAGCATCGCCGCCCCCGAGACCGCACCCATCCCCGATCCGAACGCGAAGCAGTGCCCGGCACCATGCAGTTCGGCCAGCGCATCCTCGAGCGCGCGCCGGGTCGGGTTGCCGCGGCGCGAGTAGACGAACGCGGGCGTGACATCCAGGCTCTCCCGCGCGAAAGCCGCGGCGGGATGGATCGGCGGGACGAGTGCACCGGTGCGGTCGGTGGTATCGCGCCCGGCGTGGACGATGCGTGTCTCGAGATGCTGGCGAGTGGTCGTTTCCATCGCGCGCGATTCTACGTTCGTGTCCCTGCGCCCGCCCTACGATTCGGGCGTGAGTGACGGGACGGATCCGATCCGCCTGCTGGACGACATCGGTGTCGCCTCGCGCTCGCTCCGGGCCGTGACGGGCGGTGCCGACACCCTCATCTGGCGTGTGGTCGCCGAGTCGGGGCCGACGCTGGCGCTGCGGCTGTACCGTGCGAATCAGCACGCCGCGGCGGAGCGGGTTCTGGCCGCGCATCGCGACGCGCGCGAGGGCGAGCTACCCGTACCCGAAGTGGTCCACGCGGGGATCTGGAACGACCGCCCCTACCTGGCCACAGCCTGGGTGGACGGCACGACGATGATGGACCGCCTGGGCACGTCGCCGTGGAGGGCATGGGAGTACGGTCGCGCGCTGGGCGCACTCCAGGCGCGGGCGCACAGGATCGCGCCACGGCACCTCGGCGACGGGGAACGCTGGTGGCGCACCGTGACCGACCGCCTGCCACCCGCGATCGAGCGCGCGATCGAGTCCACCGCCGATCGCGCGTTGCTCCACCTCGACCTGCATCCCGGGAACCTGGTGATGGAGGGGGAGCGAATCGCCGGCATCATCGATTGGACGAACGTGCGCGTGGGTCCACGCGCGCTCGATCTGGCGCGGACCGAGTCCCTCCTGCTGTTCTTCCCGACACCGGTGCGCTCGATCGCGTTTGCCGCCCTGCGCACCGTGCTCGCGGCCGGCTGGCGGGCCGGCTATCGCGCCGCGGCCGGGCCGCTGCCCGATCTGGCGCCCTTCCGCGTCTGGGCGGCCAGGCTGGTGCTCGATGAGGTCGAGCGCCGCCTCGCGGAGGAGGGGACGTGGCTCCGGGATAGCGATCTGATCCCGGTGGACGCGTGGTTCACCCGATGGCGCCACGAGGTCGTCGCGCGGGGAAGACCCACCTGACGCCCGACGGCAGGCCGGCGGTGGGATATGATGAGGCGTGCTCGCCGCCGTCCAGACCGGCCTCCGCACGATCGAGATGCGCGACCTCGACGAGCCGGGTGAGGCGGATGACACCGCGATCATCCGTACGCTCGTCACCGGGATCTGCGGCTCGGACCTGCACCCCTATCACGGCCGGGCCGCGCCGCAGACCGTTCAGGAAGGGCACGAGGTCGCCGGTGAGATCGTCCATCTGCCCGACTCGTATGAGGGTCCGCTGCGGATCGGCGATCGCGTCGCGGTCGATATCGTGTGCGCGGGGGTGAGTTGCGGCACGTGTCCGGCCTGTCGCAACGGGCAGTTCTTCCATTGCCCGACCCGGTCGGTGCCGAAATGGGGCGGGTCGTTCGCCGGCGCGTTCGAACGGCGGCCGCAGGGCCTCTTCCGCATACCGGAGACGCTGACCGACGAGCAGGGCGCGCTGATCGAACCGCTCGCCGTCGCGGTGCACGGCGTGCGGTGGGGGCGGATGCCGCGGGGCGCATCGGTGGCTGTCATCGGCGCCGGTTCGATCGGCCTCGTGACGCTAATGGCCGCGAGAGGATTGGGGGCCGGCGAAGTGCACGTTGTGGCGCGCCACCCGCACCAGGCCGAGATGGCTATGGCGCTGGGCGCGACGAGCACGTCCACCCCGGAGGAGGCGCAAGCCGCGATTCTCGATCGCACCGGCGGCCGCGGCGTGGATGTCGCTTTCGAGACCGTCGGCGGTCACGCGACGACCGTGGATCTCGCCTGGGAAGTCACGCGAATCCAGGGAACCGCGGTCGTCCTGGGGATCTTCCCGGACCCGGTGCCGGTCAATCTAATCCGGCCGGTGGTACGAGAACTCTGGGCGACGTTCCCGATCTGCTACGGCGTCATCGACGGCCGCCACGACTTCGACATGGCGATCGACCTCATCGCCTCCGGCCGGGCGCCGGTGGAGCGCCTGGTTACCCATCGATTCCCGCTGGCCGAGGCGCCCGAGGCGTTCCGGGTCGCGGCGGACAAATCGACCGGGTCGGTCAAAGTCCACCTTCGCCCGTAACCTCCCGCTGCGACCGATCGGGTGCGGCGAGCGATGCCCACGCGATCGCCCAGACCGCGCGCCGTTCAGCCTCGGTGAGCGATCGCCCTCGCGCGCGGCGCACCGCGAGGACGGCCTGGCTGGCGATCCGTCCCCACGCACCGGGTCGCCCGGCGCGCCAGTCGGCTACGTCGTCCGCACTCGCCTGGAGCGCGGCCTCGACGATCTCACGCAGCGGGTGGTCCCGCCTCACGGATCGCCCGGTCCACTTCGCCGAACTGCTGGAAGTTACGCTGGAACATCGCGGCCAGCCGCCGCGCCTGCGTGTCGTAGGCGGTGCCATCGGCCCACGTGGCACGAGGATCGAGTCGCTCCGCGGGGAGTCCCGGGCACCGCACCGGGACGGAGAGGCCGAAGAACGGCTCGCGATAGGCCGGGATCGTGTCGAGATCGCCCTCGATGGCGGCATGGACGAGCGCGCGGGTGAGGTCGATCGGCATGCGCGCACCGGTGCCGAACGCGCCACCGCTCCATCCGGTGTTGACCAGGTAGCAGGTCACGTTGTGCCGCCGGATCCGCTCGCCCAGCAAACGGGCGTACACGGTGGGGTGAAGGGGCAGGAAGGGATGCCCGAAGCATGCACTGAACACGGCGGTCGGTTCGGCGCCCAGTCCCACCTCGGTACCCGCGACCTGGGCGGTGTAGCCGGAGAGGAAGTGGTACATCGCCTGATCGGGGCTGAGCCGCGAGATCGGCGGCAGGACGCCGAACGCGTCGGCGGCCAGGAAGAGGATCGTTCTCGGATGCGGCGCCAGCGCCGGAACGACCGCGTTGGGGATGAACTCGACCGGATACGCACCCCGGGTGTTCTCCGTGAGTGAGGCGTCGGCCAGATCGATCTGGCGCGTGAGTGGATCGACCACGACGTTCTCGAGGACGGTCCCGAACCGACGGGTCGCGGCGTAGATCTCCGGTTCCGCCCGCGGCGAGAGGCGGATCACCTTGGCGTAGCACCCGCCCTCGAAGTTGAACACGCCGCGATCGCTCCACCCATGCTCGTCATCGCCGA
>CAZHZF010000047.1:0-22465 GCA_964536925.1 uncultured Dehalococcoidales bacterium
GGAGCACGTCATCCTGGAGCACGAGTTCCTGGAGCACCTCCTCGTGGAGCACGTCGTCCTGGAGCACGAGTTCGTGGAGTACGACCTCGTGGAGCACGGCCGCGGCGCAATCGACGAGCAGCCAGTCGACGACCGCGCAGTCGGCGGTGACGCAGAGCACCGACGAGGAAGTCGCGCCGGAGAGCGATGGCACGACGGTGGAGACGGTGGTGAACGCGGACGCGGCGTTCGAAGGGGACGAGCTGGTTCCCGAGGCGACCGAGGGCGCGGGCGACACCACGCTGGCGGCGTCGGCGATCGAGTAAACCCTCCCTTCCTTCGCGGCTCAGAGGCCGGTGGTGTGCCCCAGACGCACCACCGGCCTTCGCCTTTGCCCGAGTGATGCGCGGGGCGTGCCCGTTTCTCACAACACCGTCCATCGATGAAGCGATAAGCTAGGTTCGATCGCGCGAGAGGGGAGAGAGCGCTGACACCGGCGTTGAAGCGGCCCAGTTCACGCGTCCTGGCGATCTGGATCGGTGGTGCCGCCGCGTTCGCCTACCTCGTGGCGACGACGCTGGGAGAGCTGACGCCGATCCAATGGGGGGCCGCGTTCGCGCTCGGGATCGCCGCGATCGCGATCCAGCGTTATGCGTCGCGCCCGTCGGATCGCGACAGCGGCTATCTCCTCGCCGCGCCCGTGTTCGCCGCGCTCATCCTGTTCCCGTCCTACGTCGCTTCCCTGGTCGTCCTGGTGGCGATGCTGGCCGCGATCGGAAGGCGTCCGCTGACCTGGCCGGCGCAGGTGACGCAGGGCAGCGCCTGGTTCGTCGCGATCGGGGCCGCCTATGCCGGGCGACTCGCGCTCCAGATGCCCGCCGACCCGGCGGCGGTGGCGGCCGACGGACGGACGCTGATCCTGCTCGCCCTCCTCGTCGGTGTGACGCGGAACGGAATCATCGCCCTCACGTCGGGCCGTTGGCTGGGACTTGACGCCTCCCGCGGGGCCCAACAACTGCGGCTGCTCATCGAGTCGTCGCTGGTCGCCGGAGGCTGGGGAATCGCGGCCGCGTGGACGGTCAGCCCCCTGACGGGGATCGCCGCGGCGATCCCGCTGGCTCTCGCGTACCTCTCCGCACACGCCCTGGCCGCGCGGCGCGACGCCGAGGATAGTCCGCTCGGCATCGTCAGCGGGGAGCAGTTCAACGAACTGCTCGTGCAGACCGTACAGAAGGTCCAGTCGGGCTCCGCCGGGGGCAGCGTGAGCGTCCTGCGCATCGATGTGGATGAACTGAATCAGATCAACCGCGCGCGGGGACGCCCCCTGGGCGACGCGGTTCTGCAGGCTGTGGCCGTCCTCGTCGCCCGCGGGCACCGGACGAGCGACTTCGTCGGGCGGCTGGGCGATGACGAATTCGGTGTTCTCTTGCCTGGCACCCCAGCGGCCGGCGCGCTGCGCGTCGCCGAGCGCTATTGCCAGAGCGCACGTCAACTACAGGTGCCGGATCCGGAGGGCGGATCGTCGGCCAGCGTCACGATCAGCATCGGGTTCACGACCTTCGATTCCGGCACCGGCCCCGCCGGGGATCTCCTGGCCGAGGCCGATCTCGCGCTGTTCCAGGCCAAGGTCGCGGGGCGCAACCAGGTCGTCGCCTTCACATCCGGCAGCCGGCAGCTGGGAGTCGAGTGGGCGGCGAATCAGGCCGCCGCGCGCAGCGCCCACATCGCGGCGGTCACACACGAGGCGGAAACCGCGCCCGCAACCGCCACGCCCGACGTGGCAACGACGCGAGAGCAGGCGGCGGCGAACGGATCGGCGGGTGATGCCGCGCGCACCACGATCGATCGGACGCTGCCTCCAACCGTCTCCGCGCCGGCGACCAACGGAGCCGCCGCCCACGCGGTACAGGCGCCAGCCGCCGCACCCGGAGCCCCCGAACGACCCGAAGCCCCGCCGACGGTTCGGGTCTCCCCCATCGTCGCGGCGCCGAGCCCGGCCACACCGCCGACGCCGCGGAGCGTCCCCGCGCCCCCTCCGCCCGCGGCGAGCACGACGTCTGCCGCACCCACACCAGCGCCGGTGTCGGCGTCCCGCCCGCCGGACATGCACCCCTTCATCCTCGGCTTCATCGCCACGCTCGTCCTCACCAGCCTGGGCCTCACGGCGTGGGACATCCTCACCAGTCCCGCCTTCACGCGCTGGGAGGCCCTGGTCCTGTTCGCGATCCTGATCGTGGTCGCCGAGCAATATGCGATCGACATCGAGGGGCGGGGCAAGACTTCGATCACGGTCGTTCCGATCATCGCGGTCAGCATCGTTGCCGGCGCGATGGGGGCGCTGCTCTGCGCGCTCACCTTCGCGGTGATGGCCAAGATCCGCGCCAACAGCCCGATTCACCGCGCCCTGTTCAACTTCGCGGTCGCCCTTCTCGCCGCGGAAGGTGCCAGCGCGACATTCCGCCTCATGGTCCCGAACGGCCAGGTGGGGGCAACCGCGATCGAGTACGAGATCGTCCCCGCCCTGGCGGCGGGCCTCGCCTATTACACGCTCAACCACCTGCCGCTCATGGTCGTCTTCGGGTTCATTCAGAAGCGCTCTCCCTGGAGCGTGTGGCACGCGAACTACCGCTGGCTCTGGCCCCACTATCTGGTGATGGGAGCGCTCGGACTCATCCTGGCTCTGAGCTATCAGAGCTTCGGCTGGTTCGGGGCGATCGCGTTCATGTCCCCGGCGGCGATGATGCACCTGGCGATCAAGCAGTATGTGGACCGGACCGGCGCGAACATCCGGCAGTTGTGGGGACTCAACAAGGCGCTGGAGGATGAGATCGCGCAGCGGAAGGCGGCCGAGGATGAGAACGCGCGTCTGGCGCAGGAGGCGGCCCGTGTCGCTGCTGTGGAGGAACTGAGCCGCATCAAGAGCGAGTTCATCTCGATTGCGTCGCACGAACTGCGCACGCCGATGACCGCGATCGTGGGGTTCAGCGAGTTGCTCAACGACAAGTCGATCACCGAGGAGCAGCGGGATCGGTGGATCTATCTCATCAATCGCGAGTCGCAGAACCTCAACGCGCTGGTCGATAGCCTGCTCGATGTGTCCCGCATCGAGTCGGGCCGCGTGACGCTCGACCTGCAGGTGCTCGATCTGGCGGAGATCGCCCGCCACGTGGGCGAGCCGATCGCCGCGGCGACGACGAAGCACGCGATCGCGCTCGACATCCGACCCGAGGCGCAGCAGATCCTCGCCGACCCGGCCAAATTCACGCAGATCATCACGAATCTGATCTCCAACGCGGTCAAATACTCGCCGTCCGGGGGGACCGTCACCATCTCGAGTCAGATACATGGCGACGGGAAGAGCATCGAGATCGCGGTGCAGGATGAGGGGATCGGCATTCCGCCGGATCAGCTCGATCGGGTCTTCGAGCGCTTCCAGCGCGTCGCCTCGTCGGCGACGCGGAACATCCGTGGTTCCGGTCTCGGTCTCTACATCGTCAAGCAGCTGGTCGAGCTCCATGGCGGTCGCATCTGGGTGACCAGTCAGCCGGGCAAAGGAAGCCGGTTTGCCCTCATACTTCCGCCCGCACCCATCTCCGAAGTCGCTGAGACCGCATCCGCGTTCGCCGCGCCGGCCGCGGGCTAGGGGGAGTTACCGTGGCAGCAGATCCCACCTCCTCGCGCTCGTCCGGCGATGGCCGGGTGGTACTGGTCGTGGACGACGACGAGGCGATCGTCGAGCTCATCGTCGCGACGCTGCGGAACTCCCCCTACCAGGTGATCACGGCCAACGATGGCGACGAGGCGTACGAGATCGCGCTGCGCGAACAGCCCCGGGTGATCCTGCTCGATGTCGCGATGCCTGGTCTCAATGGGTTCGAGGCCTGTCGCAAGATCAAGAGCAACCCGCTCACGCGCGATGCCTGGGTGATCATGCTGACAGCGCGCACTCAGCCCGAGGATCGCGCGCTCAGCGTCGAGGTCGGCGCGAACGGGTATATCGCCAAGCCGTTCCGGCCATCCCAACTGCTGGCGGCGATCGGCGACCGCCTCGGACTCTGACCCGACCCCGGCGGGTAGCTCAGGAGCCACCCGCGCTCGGTGCGTATCGGACGGTGCGGCTCGAGCGGCTGATCGTGGATCGCGGATCGATCTTCGCGGCGCACCTCTTCCCCGTGCGCGACGAGCCGGAGGTGGAACGAGCCCTCGCCGGTCTGGTGCGCGATAAGGCCTACCGATTCGCCTCGCACAACGCGCTCGCCTACCGGTTTGTCGATGAGAGGGGAGCGCTGATCGAGCACAAGAGCGACGGCTATTCCGGGCGAGGGCGGGAGGCGGGTGCGGGTCGGGTGATCCTGGAGGTTCTGCGCGCGAGGGATGCTCGCGGCGTCCTGGTCGTCGTGACGCGCTGGTTCGGGGGCATCCCGCTCGGCGGCGACCGCTTCCGCCACTTCGCGGCGGCGGCGGCGCGTGCCCTCGACGAGGGTCAGGTCGTGGCGCCGCCGCCGCACGCCTGAGATCCGGCGGGGACTAGCCCCGGATCACAGCGGCGCGCGCCGGACCACCGCCGGCATCCGTCGATAAGTGACGCGCGCGAGGGCGCCATGGGGCGGCCCGCGCCCCGAGCCTCGCGGCGGGTGCCCGCGGGAAAAATACCGACGCCAGCACCGCGCGCGCGTCGATACCGTGGAACCTGGACGCCGCGAGCGGCCGCCGAGGTGCAGGCGATGGAGACGACGCCCCTCCGCGCAATACGAAGCGTCGCCCGGCGGCACGCACCACACCGCGCATTCTGGAGCCCGTCCTCGGCGCTCGCGGTGCTGCGCCTCATGCTCGTGGTGGGTCTCCTCGTCCTCGCGTGCGGTGCACCGCCGGTGCCCACGCAGCCCTCCGCACAATCCTCCGGCGCGGCGCCGGTTGGCGCGAGCCCAGAGTCGCCCGACCCCCTTCTGGCGCCGACTGCCGCGGTGGTCTCCGGCGGCACGGGACCCACTCCCGCGCCCGCGGTCCCGCCCTTCGTCTACCCGACCGTCGCGCCGTCCGCGCCACCACCGGACCCCGGCCGTGCCACCGCGGCGCCAGGCGATGCGGATCGAGAGGTCGCCTCGCCGCTCTACGGGTCGGTCCTTGGCAACCAATTCGGGGTGATGCTCGCGGAGGGATCCGGCCGTGCGATCGTCGAAGGGCTCGCCCGCGATCTGGGTGCGATCATCGTCGGTGAGATCGCGCTCGCCGACACATATCAACTCGAACTCGCCACCGACGCCGCGGACCCGCTCCACGCCGCCATTGCGCGGGCGGCCGCCACACCCGGCGTGGAACTGGCATTTCCCATCGGAAGGATCTTCTTCACCCAGGGTGCAACCGGTCAGCCCTGCCCCGTCTGCGAGGATCCGCTGTACCGGCAGGGAGGGAACAACCGCGCCAACGAGATGATCGGCCTGGCCGATGCCTGGAACATCATCCGTCTCAGCGGAGTCCCGCTGCACACCGTGCAGGCCGGGGTGGTCGATACGGCGTTGAACAAGAACTCGGACGAATCGAAGGGTCGGGTCAGCGTCGGCGGCCTGGACGCGATCGATCTGACCGAATCCGCGGAGTTGACCCACGGCACCGCGGTCTCGAATGTCCTCGGTGCCGATCACACCAACGGCGGTGTCGCGGGCGTCGCGGGCGTCCTCGGCGACAAACTCAAGGTGCGCGTTGGCGCAATACTCGAGTCTCCGGCACGGCCCAATCGGGTGGCGATCCCGGATGCTCAGGACCTGAGCCGGGAGACTGTCGGTGGAGTCACGTACAGCTTCGGCGCGTTCCGCACGATCATCGAGCAGATCCGTGCCGGTTCGACAGTCATCAACTGCTCGTACGGCCCACGCAAGCCCGATCCCGCCCATGCGCCGATGGCCGCCGCGTATCGGCGGTTCCTCCAGCGTGTTGCCGCGAAGTATCCGAAGGTGGTGTTCGTGGCCGCGGCCGGCAACGAGGGCGCGGCGCTCGATGGTCAGAACGACTACTGGGGCCAGAAGCTCCCGAATCTGATCACCGTCGGCGCGCTCGACGGCGAGGGTAACCGCGCATCGTTCTCCAACTTCGCGACGGGCGCCGGTGAGATCACCCTCTCCGCGCCGGGCACGAGCATTCTGGTCGGGGTCGGGCAGAGCGGTCGCGCGGAGAACTGGGATGGGACGAGCTTTGCCGCGCCGCAGGTCGCCGGGGCGGTCGCGCTGATCCAATCCGTGAATCCGTATCTCTCCGCGGCCGAGATCAAGGAGATCCTCGTCAAGACGGCCGGGCCCGGAGTGACCGGTACGGAGCGCTCGGTGCCGATACCGACCGGTATGGGCGCCGGCGTTCTGCGCGTCGACGATGCGGTACTGGCCGCGATCAACCGTCTCCGGCCCAGCGGATTCCAGTTGACCCGAGAGGCGCTGCTCGCCCGAGCGATGGTTCAGCTTGTCGCCACAGGCGGTCCGGCCGAATACACCATCACCGCGACCGTGCCGGCGCTGGCGGCGGCATCGGCCGATCTGCGTTTGCATCTGGAGGGAAAGGGAGCCGCCCGCGGTCGATCGGCGCAGACGATTGCCGCCGCGGGATCGGCGTCCTGGGTCGTCGCGGTGGAGGGTGAGCCGGTCGCGGCGCGGGTGACGCGATCCGACACCGGCGGCTGCGCGATCGTCGACCTGATCCCACCGCCGGTGATCGCCGGCCTCGCGCCCGAGGCCGCCTGGTATGAGGAGGAACTCACCGTCCGCGGAACGGGATTCGGGATACGACCGGGTGCGATCGCGCTGTATGACGCAAAGGGGACGCGGGGACTCGTGCCACCGGTGATCTCCTGGAGCGATCGAGAGATCAGGCTCAAGGTCCCGCGCGGCCTGCTGGATCCGGATACGCGGAAGAGTCCGCGGGGCGAGGTGGACGTGGTCGTCCTGGCCGGCGCCAGCCAGGCGCCCACATCCGGGACGCCGAAACTGATCAGTCGGCCACAACTGCGCGACGGCGCGTGGACGACCGGGTTCATCGGGGGAGGGGTCGCGAGCCGGAGCGTCAGTTTCTCGATAGGCGGTCCACTGGGAGTCACACGGGTCGTTCCGGCCACGCCGCGGATCGGCCAGGAAGTGACGATCACCGGTCTGGGTTTCGGCGCCACCCGGACCGACAGCGCCGTGGGCTTCTGTGGGAGGACGGCGCGTACCACCGCCGACTGTACGATCGCCCCAGGGCGCTATGTGTCGTGGAAGGCGGATGAGATCAAGGTGACCGTCCCGCAGAATGTGGCGCCGATCGGCGTCGCGGTCCACGTGGGAGGGGTCAGTCGCTGGGTGAGACTGCGCGTCGACTTCCTGAGTCAGATGAAGGAAGCGAACCTCTTCCACCTCAGCTTCAGCGGCGAAGGCACATACGCGCGCACCGGTGTGGATGGTCCACCCCGTATGACGTCATCGGTGCTTCTCGAGGCAGGGGGCACCACCGCGGGTGCGACCGTCGTGTGGAGGGATCGCTCGTTCACCTACACGCGTCAGGAGACGCTCCAGGATCAGAGCGTGCGCACCTACGAGATGCGCGGGACGTTCAGCGAACTGGGTGACATGCTGCTGGAGGCATCCGCGACGATGGTGCAGACCCATCCGGCTCAGCAGCGCCGGTGGTCCTTCCGCGTGGCCAACCTGCCGATGAACGCGGCCACGGCGAATAGCTACGGCTATTTCCTCAAGGGTCCCACCGCACGGGACCACGTCTCCGACGTGAAGGTCGAACAGACCTGGACGGGCCGTGGCGCGGAGACGCTCGCCGAGGTGGACTGGGCGAAGGGCCCGAGCGCGACGCTGGCGATCAGTCTGGTGAACCGTTAGGCGAACGTGGCCGGCCGCTCCGGCGACGCGCCGCGGCACTCCGATGCATTTCTGACGCCAGAACGGCCCGACGACCCGTAGACATCGCGGGCGGTCCGGTGTATTGTGTTGCGCCGGCGCGTGCGCCCTCCGGTGCACGCCCACCCAGCTTCACCACCCGGGAGGATCAGTGGCTTTGGCAGCGAGCAGATTCACCGCGACAACGGCGCTGAATGTCGAGCGGGCGGTCACCGCCGGATCGGTGAGCGCGTTCTGCACGATCCTCTTCGGCTGGGTCTGGGTCCAGGCGATCCCCACGTTCTTTCGTTGGTTCGGCCTCGATCTCGGCGACTGGGGACCGGCCGAGTTGTACGCGGTCGGCGGATTCCAGGTGCTGGCGATGTCCTTCCACCAGACCGTCGAGGTCGCCAACGGGATCCTCGGATTCCTGATGACGCTCCTCATCGGCGGATTCGTGATCGGCATTCTCTTCGGCATGTATCGTCAGCGGTTCCACGGCAACGTCGAGTGGGCGGGCGTCTACTGGGGCATCGGTCTGTGGCTGGTCGCGCAGATCGTGAGCGTGCCCCTGTTGGCGTTCACGATCGAGCCGTCGCCGGGGTTCTTCTCGATCGGCGCCGGCATCGAGGCGGCGATTGGCAGCCTGCTCTCCCACATCGTCTTTGGACTGGTGCTCGGCGCGATCTACGAGCCGCATCACGACATCGTCGAGTAGCTGACTCACCGAAGCCAGCTCCCAGGGATTGCGGCGCGTCGTCGCGCGGCGCGCCGCGCATCAGGCGAGCGCGACGATCTCCCCGCGGGCCAGCGCGGCTCGGCGCGCGATAAGTCCGGCCGTCGCTCCCGCGCCGACACCGTTATCGATGTTCACCACCGCCAGACCCGGCGCGCAGGTCTGGAGCATGGACATGAGCGCCGCCAAGCCCTGACCGCCCAGGCCGTAGCCCACCGACACCGGGAGACCGATGACCGGGACGGCCACCAGGCCGGCGACGACCGAGGGGAGGGCGCCATCCATCCCCGCGGCCACGATCACGACATCGAGGCCGCCGGACGTCATGGCACGCAGCGGTTCGACGAGGCGGTGGATACCCGCAACGCCGACGTCGTACGCGGTCGTAACGCGACAGCCCATCTCCCGGACGACGACCGCGGCCTCCTCGGCGATCGGCACATCCGACGTCCCCGCCGCCAGGATGCCGACATCGCCGCCGGTCGGAGGCGCGTCGCCGCCCGATCGCCGAAGGACGATGGTGCGCCCGCGCCCGTACTCCTCGTAGACCGCGCCCGGGAACTCGACCTGGAGGAGCGCGCGTTGCTCCGGGCGCGCGCGAGACACGATCGCCCGCGATCGTCGATCGAGGAAGCCCCCCACGATGCGGACGAGATCCTCATCCGCCTTCGTCTCGGCGAGGATCACCTCGGGAATGCCGGTACGCTCCGCCCGGGTGTAATCGGGCCGTGCGTGTGGACCCGCGGGCATCACCTCGTCCAACGCCCGGCCCGCGACGCGCACGAGTTCGGTCAGTGCATCCATCGGTCAGTCATACCACGCCGGGCCGGGACGACACCACTTCCCGTGGCCGCGCCGCCACTCAGGGGAGGATGACCGTGCGGGCGACGCTCCCGCTCCCGGCGGCCCACTCGGCGTGCTGGAAAGCCTCATTGATCCGCGTGAGAGGGAAGCGCGCCCCGACCATGCGCTCGAACGGATAGCGGTCGCGCGCACGGTTGACCCAATCCAGGGCACGGGGGATGACCCACCGATCGTACGCAAGCACACCGCGGATGGTCTTCGGCTGCCGAACCGCATCGTGTGGCACGATCTCCGCGGTCATGCCAGGGACGATATTCCCCATCCAGAGGTAGCGGCCGCCGACGCGCGTCATCTCCAGACCCTCCTGAACGACTCCGGCGATCCCGACCACCTCGACGGTCAGATCCGCGCCGGCACCGCGGGTGAGTTCGCGGACTCGACGAACCCGCGCCTCGCGGGTGGTCAGTTCGCGGAGGTTGATCGTCTCATCGGCGCCGAACGCCCGTGCCAGGGTGAGGCGCTCCTCGATCGCATCGATCGCGATGACCCGCCCGGCGCCCATGTCGCGCGCGACGGCACAGGCGTAGACGCCGAGGGCGCCAGCGCCCTGGATAACCACGGTGTCGCCGAGAGTGACGCCGATCTGATTCAGGCCGAAGATGACCTGGCAGAGCGCGCAGTTCAGCGGCGCGACCATCTCGTCGGGCAGGCCCTCCGGGACCTTGAAGACCCACTGTCCGGTGCGTACGACGTAGTACTGGGCGAATGCGCCCAGGAAGTGAGGCGGCGCATCGGCGGTGACGCTGTTGCGGGCGCGGTAGCGATTCGGGCACCCACTCACGCCGTTGAGGCAGGCCGGGCAGGTGCCGCACGGAATGAAGTAGGAGTACGCCACCCGATCGCCGGGTGCGAGCGGTTGGCCGAGGCTATCGGTCTGCCGGTCGGCGCCCAGCGACTCGATTCGCCCGATCATCTCGTGCCCCTGGATGCCGGGCGCAGGCTGGAACCACGGCACCTCGCCCCGCCACATGTGCAGATCCGACCCGCAGATGCAGGCCATCGTTACGCGGACGATCATCTCGTCCGGACGCGGCTCGGGCACGGGGTAGGCGACAACCCGCATCTCGCGGCTACCGGGCTGAGTCACCGCGGCCAGACCCTCGGGCATTATCCCCTCCAGACGGCATCGCCATGACGCCGGGGGGCCATGCTATTGCGTGGGCGCGTGAATCGTGGTGCGCCTCACTCGGCCAGCCTCGGACTAAACATTGACATGTATCAATGTCTCATCCTACACTTCGGCTCGATGACCGATACCGCGATGCGGCCGCTCGCGACCGACTCGTGCGACGCGGGGACGCCTGAGGCTTGCTGCCCGCCGCGGACGCCGGCCCGCGAGAGATGGCCGTTCCTCGAGACGGAGGCCCGCCTGTTCAGGGCACTCTCGGATGAGACGCGACTGGGGATCGTCCTGCAGTTGCGCGAGGAGGGGGAGGTCTGTCAGTGCGATTTCTCGGCGTGCTGCACCGTGCTGCAGCCGACCGTCTCGCATCATCTGAAGATCCTGCGTGAGTCGGGGATCGTTCTCGCCGAGAAGCGTGGCGTGTGGGTCTACTACAGGTTGAATCCGAGCGCCCTGGAGGGTCTGAGGAAGTACCTGGCCTGATTTCCGCCGACCAAAACATTGAAATCCATCGATGTAAGGAGTTCGTCATGACGGACTGGTTCGACCTCGAGAAGGAGGCGGCCCGGCGACACGCCGGATTCATCGCCTCGGCCGCGCGGCACCGCCTGCTTACGCCGGAACGCGTCGGCGGTCGCGCGTGGTCCCCCTCGTGGATCGCTGGCCGAATGCGGCTAAGGGTCACCCTGCCCGGTGGCCTGCCCGCACCGGCTGATACCGCGTATGTCTGCTGCGCCGCGTAGGCACCTTGGAAGAAGGAGCACTTTCGATGGAGACCCCGCGCGACTCTCTGCCCATCGCCGTGATCGGGGCCGGCCCGGTCGGTCTGGCCGCGGCGGCGCACCTCGTCGAGCGTGACCTCCCCTTCGTCGTGTTGGAAGCGGGCGAGGGGGTGGCCGCGCACGTGCGCACCTGGGGTCATGTGCGCCTTTTCTCGCCCTGGGGGTACAACATCGATCCCGCCGCGGTCCGCCTGCTGGAGCCAACGGGATGGAGGGCCCCGGACCCCGAACGACTCCCGACCGGCGCGGAACTGGTCGAACAGTACCTCGCGCCGCTGGCGGCGCATCCCGCCCTCGCGCCCCACATCCGGTACGGTGCCCGAGTGACTTCGGTGCGACGGCGCGGCCTGGACCGGATGAAGACGCGCGGACGGGAGGAGGCCCCCTTCGTGCTCCGTTACGCGGCCGAGGGTGGCGAGCGGGAGATCCTTGCCCGCGCGACGATCGACGCCTCCGGTACCTATGGGACACCCAACCCGCTCGGCGCCGACGGTGTGGCCGCGCTCGGCGAGATCGAGGCGTCCGATCGCCTCGTCTACGGCATTCCGCACATCCTGGGCGCTGACCGCGACCGGTACGCTGGCCGCCGCGTGGTGGTCGTCGGCAGCGGGCATTCGGCCATGCACGCCGTGCTCGATCTGGCCGAACTGCGTCAGTCCGCGCCGCGAACCGAGATCGCCTGGGTGATCCGGCGGGAGAAGGCGGGAGCGCTCTTCGGCGGGGGCGACGCCGATCAACTTCCGGCCCGTGGCGGCATCGGGACGCGGGCGCGCGCGCTTGTGGCGGCCGGTATCGTCTCGCTGCGGACGGGATTCGCCACCGCCGCGGTGCGGATCACAGCCGGCGGGATCGTTCTGTCGGACGGAGATCAGGAGATCGGCCCCTACGACGAGGCGATCGTCGCGACGGGCTTTCGCCCGGATCTGACTCTGCACCGTGAGGTGCGTCTGGAACTGGACCCGGCACTGGAGAGCCCCGTCCGCCTGGCACCGCTCATCGATCCGAACGTCCACTCGTGCGGATCGGTCCCGCCACACGGGCACCGCGAACTCGCCCACCCGGAGGCGCATCTGTATCTCGTTGGCGCGAAAAGCTATGGCCGGGCGCCGACGGTCCTCATGCGGACGGGATACGAGCAGGTCCGCTCGGTCGTGGCGGCGCTCGCCGGCGATGTCGCCGCGGCCGATCGCGTCGAACTGATCCTGCCGGAGACGGGTGTCTGCTCTTCCGGAGATGGTGGCGCCGACGAGGGATGCTGTGGGGTGGCCCCGGCCGGGGCGCGGGGTGAACCACTGCCCCTGCTCAGGCCCGCGACGGCACGGGGCCGGGGCAGCCTCACCCTGACGATCCCGCTCGCGCGGCCGAGGGAGACGACGGCGCCATCGGCCGAGGCCTGCGGGTGCGGCAGCGCCTGCTGCGGCGGCGACCCGGCGAATCGGCCGGAGGCGGTCGGGGCCGGGACCGGCTGCTGCGACGACTCCTGCTGCCGCGGCTGATCGGCCCGGTTGCGCGTCCTCGGTCGCGACGTCTACTACGGCTGGCCTCTGGTCGTGGTTCTGGGGATCACCCAGACGACCTCGTGGGGTATCGTCTACTATGGGTACTCCGTCCTCATCATCCCCATGCAGGCCGAACTGGGCTGGTCGCGCGCCGAGGTGACCGGCGCATTCTCCCTCGCTCTGGCGGTCTCGTCGCTCGCGGCCTTCCCCGTGGGACGCTGGATCGACCGTCACGGCGCCCGCGCCCTGATGACTGTCGGCTCGATCCTGTCGGTTCTCCTCCTCCTCGCCTGGGCGACCGTGGGCGACCTCGCCTCGTTCTATGCGGTCTGGATCGGGATCGGCCTGGCGATGGCGCTCGTGCTGTACGAGCCCTCCTTCGCGGTCGCGGCGGCCTGGTTTCAGCGACGGCGCGGTCAGGCCATGACGGTTATCACCACGATGGCAGGGTTCGCCTCGACGATCTTTCTGCCCCTCACCGCCTGGCTGGTCATCGCGCAGGGCTGGCGCGGCACGCTCGTCACCCTGGCGCTGCTGCTCGCGATCGTCACCATCCCGCTCCACGCGCTGGTCGTGCGGCGGCGGCCGGAGGATCTCGGCCTGAGGGTGGATGGCGGTCCAACGGCCGTGGTGGCGGCGCGGCCGGAGCGCGCCATCGGCGTCCGCGCGGCGCTCGGCGGACCGGCGTTCTGGTGGCTCGCGCTCGCGTTCTCGCTGGGCACGATCATCGCGATCGCGCAGCACGTCCACTTCGTGCCGTACCTGGTGGGCGTTGGGCACGACCCGACACTGGCCGCGGCCGCGGCCGGGCTGATCGGGGCGATGAAGTCGCCGGCGCGGGTCCTGTTCGGCCCGCTGGCCGATCGGATCCCCCTGCGTCACCTGACGGCGCTGCTCTACATCTTGCAGACGCTCGCGCTCGGGCTACTACTCCTGATTCCCGGCGAGGTGGGGATCTTCGGGTTCGCGATCGTGTTCGGCGCCGCGGTCGGCGCGTTGACGACCGCGCGTCCGGCACTGCTCGCCGAGGTCTACGGCCGGGCGCACTACGGCGCGATCAGCGGCGCGATGGTCGCCTCCGGGGCGGTCGCACGGGCGCTCGCTCCCATCGGTATCGGCGCGCTCTACGACGGCCTGGGCACCTACGTGCCAGTCTGGTGGGCGCTTGCGTTGATCGCGCTGCTGGGCGCGGGCGTGCTGCTGCTCCCGGCGACGGCCGGCGCGCGGCACACATCCACCGCGGCGGGGTAAGGGGGCCATTCTGCATATGCGACGACCATGTGCGCTTCGGCGGCGACCACCCGGACGACCTGTGGCGGCATCGCGCCGAGCTATGAGCTGGGTGGCGGCCCCGGTTGTCGGACTGGGCCTCTCCTGGGTCACTGGAACACTCCCCGCCCGGTGATCTTCGGCCGACCGCGTCCATTCGCATGGGTGCCGCCCGTCGCCGCGGCGGCGCGGCTGACGATCCGCGAGACGCTGGCGCATGCATAGGCCGGGCACCGTGCGCGGGATGCTGATACTCATCCGGGTTCGCGGTCCTGATCGTGGCGGTCGGGATGTTCTGGTGGCCGACCTCATCTAGGCGGTACAAACGCTGCATGGTGGCGGCCTCGCGCGGCACGGCCTGCGCTGATCGCGTGATCGCTCGAACGACGCCGCGTCGCCTACGGCGATCTCGTGTCGGACGAACCGAGCCCGTTGGGCAGAAGATTCCGGTCGTCCGAGCGTAGAGACCAGTAGCGCTCGCCGGCACAGGCGCGGCACAAGGATGCGTCGCCGTGGACGACCTCGCGGCCGTTCATGACCTCCTCGCCGCACGCGGCGCACTCCACGCGCGGCGGTGGATGGACGGCGGAGAGCCGAGGCGGAGCAATCGAGACGAAAGCGCTGCGCAGCAACGTCTCGACCGGCATCACCCGGTAGCCACGGAGCTGGGCGTGCCAGCGGTCCGGCGTGTCGGGTGCGAAGTCGGCCGCCCACTCCCGGGCCTGCTCGTGCGGCCACACCCGGATCGCCAGTCCAGTCAAGCGATCGGCCAGCACCGCGGCGGCCTTGCCGTGATCGATCCAGCGCATCGTCCTATGCCCGAGCGAACAGCCGGTCGCGGCGAGCACGCCATCGGCGAAGCAGCCATCGGTTTCGACGAAGGCGAACAACCTCTTGTCGCTCCGCGGCACCTCCGCACCCAGGAGCGCTGCCCCGTGGAGCCCGATGCGCACCCCGAGGATCTGCCGCGGGCAGAGGTGATCGTGCAGCGTCGCCAGACGCGCGAGCGCTGCATCGAGCGCGCCGCGGAGATCGGCATCTCGGAGACAAGCATTGCTCGCGGTATCGACGCGTAGGGGCGTTGACCCGGATGGGGTCATGGCCCTGGGAGCTTCCCGGTGAACCGCCCCAGCTACCTGCAGCATCGCGCCACTCTATCCGGCACCCAGCGACGCCGCGTCAGCAGAAACCCCGATGGCGCACGGGTGACGGGCGCGAGGGAGGAGGCCACCCGCGCCCGCGACCCCCCGCGTCACTTCACCAGCTTCACCATGGTGTCGTAGAACACCGCTGACCCGCCAAACGAGTCCACGAGCGTCGTGTTCTTGAGAAACGGGTCAATGCGCATCGCCGCGTTGCCGTGGAACCCGGTAGCACGGCGCGCGTCCGCCTTCACAACCTGGCCGTCGATCGTTACGTCGCTGGCACCGTACGCCCAGTGACCGTGGCCGAGCGAGAACGCGACCACACCTGGGCGCATTCCCTGTACGGGCCGGACCTTGCCCACCATCGGCACGACCCGGCCGTTCCCGAGGTTCCACTCGCCCTCCGGGTTGGTCGCAGACACAAGACGCACCATGTCCCCCTCCCGCAAGCCTCGGCGGTCCGCATCACGTTTGTTGAGGATGATCGCGTTCTCGGGCAGGATGCCCTGGAGCCAGTAGTTGCCACTCGTTCGCGACTTGGTATGACTGATGTCGCGGAAAGTGATGAGGTTGAGATCGTAGCCGTCCTTCTCATCCTCGATGGGCTTGCCGGTGACGTCGAAGGGCCCAGGGAGGTACGTGGCGAAGCCCGCAAGGTGCTTGCCTGTCATCGCGTGAGTCATCTTCGCCGTCTTTTCCTGGTACAGGTTGATGAGTGTCCCGTAGGCGTTCTTGAGGCGGGCGCCGTCGTAGCCGGCTTCGTAATCATCGAACCGGCCACCGCGATTGAGCACGGTGATCGCCTTGCGCCAGTATCGTTCGCCCACAATGGACTTCCAGAGATCCGGATCGAACACCGTTCTCGGCAGGTGTCTCCGGCTGTCGAGGAAGAGCTGGATCTCTTCGGGCGAGGCATCCGGCACCGCGTTGGAGCCATCCGCCTTCTCCCCCGCCGCGACATTCGCCACCATCCGCAGGTACATATCCTCGGGCCGGCTCAGGCTCACGCCGGCTTCGATCCCATCCTTGCCGAATCCGGGCAGGCGGAGACGCTCGGCAAGCCCGAGCAACATTGACTCGAGCGAAATCGGGATCTCGTTACCGAAGACCGTTGCCGTTTCGACAAGCGGACCGATGACTGGCTGGCGTATTGGCTGAACCTTCTGCGGCACCGCGGGATGCGAGCCCTGAAACTCCCAGCGCTCGAGAAAGCTGACGTCGGGGAAGATGTAGTCGGCATACATCGAGGTCTCCCCGACGACGATGTCGCTGGCTACAAAGAGGGGAAGTTTCTCGACATCGGCCAGAATCGGGATGTTCGTGTTCCCGGCCGGGAGCGCGTAGACGGGCGAGCCCATGTAGAGAAAGAGCGCCTTCACCGGATAGGGGTACGCGTCGCCGATCGATGGCACGATCTCCTGATAGATGTCCGAGGCGAGCGGATAGAAGTTGCGTCGCGCAGGAAACGTGCCGGTAAAGAGGGTAGTGTCCGTGTACTGGACGTCGTGGCGGATGATGGAGATGCCAAATGGGACCGCCTTGTTCGCCATACGCCCTGTCGGATAAGGCTGGCCCGGCTTTGCTCCGGTGTGATCGTATGTCGATAGCTGCGACAGCCCACCCTTCCAGTCGTAGTTGCCGATGAGCGCGTTGAGCGTATACCAGGCGAAGACGTTGTAGAAGCCGTTGGTGTGCTGGCTCACCCCGCGATGGATGTCCGCGACCGCCTTCTTGCCGTGAGACGTGAACTCGCGGGCGACATCCACGATGTCCGTTGCCCTGAGGCCAGCGATCTCCGCGACCTGTTCGATCGTCCGCTGGAAAGCGGACTCCCTGATGACCTGGAGACCAGACTTGACGGCGATGCCGTTCACGGTGGTGTCGACGAAGAGGTCGCCCTCGACGGCACGACCCGTGTCGTACGGGTCGAACGGTGTCGGCTTCCCTTCCACCATCACGAGGAATGGGTCGTAGGTCCATTCGCCAGTCTTCGCGGCGTTCTGGCGCTTCTCCGTTGGCAGGCCGATCTCGGATGCGCGCAGGAAAGGTCCGGGTACACCGTTCTCCACCCTGACCAGCCACGTCGCGTTCGCGAAGGAAGGCTCGCCATCCGCTGTGGCCGCGGCGCGATTGGCGTTGCGGAGGAACCGCTCATCGTACCGTTTGTGCTCGATCACCCAGCGGATCATCCCCAGAGCCAGAGCCCCCTCGGTCCCCGGCTTGCCGGGAAGCCACTTCCACGCTTTCGCCGCGGTCTTGGAGAGTCGGGGATCGACAACCGCGATCTTGAGATCCCCCTCAACCAGACCGTCCACGATCTTTGGCACCCGCAGCGGCGGGCCGTAGTTCCCCTCGAACGGACTGGCGCCGACGAAGAGGATGAACTCTGCGTTTGCGGTGTCGGCCTGCCAGTAGAACTTCTTACCTCCCGTCCATTTCCCTTCAACGAACTGTTCGCTCATCGCCTTTCCCGTGAAATAGAGCGATCCCTGACAGACCGTCGTATGGCCGTGTGCGTTTGTCGAGCCGAACGCATCGCGGGTGAAACGGGTGATGAAGTCCGAGCGGCCGCCCTTCAGCCTGCCCCAGGTGAAGACGAGCTGGTTGTTGATCGGGCCGAAGTCAGGATGGTCGGGATCGATGAGGTACTTCAAGTTCGCGGCGTGCTTGACCTTGAAGTCGGCAAGAGTCATCTTCTTCGTCGCTACCGCGCTAGCGTCCGCCGCCAGCGCGGCGGCGATCTTGGGATCGCGGAGCGCGTACAGATCCTGGAGGCCGCTAACGACCCGGTTCTCCTCACCGGGCACGGACGCGAAGAGGCGGCCGCCTTCGACGATCTCCGCGATCGCCTGTTCGAACGGGATCGAGACCCACTTTTGCTCGCCACGCCTGCCGGCACGCTTCAGAACTCGGGTTATCCGGTACGGATCGTAGGCTGTGAGGATCGCGGCCTGGCCCTTGGGGCAGAGTGGCGCGTCCACCCGGGCGGTATCGAAAACGCTCGTCCGGTACGAGACATGCGGAGTCATCGTCCACGGGCTGAAGGGGTTGCCGTCGATCTTCGCGAGGACGCCGTTCTCGATCTTTGCCTTGATTCCGCAGCCCGTGTTGCAGTTGAGGCAGACGGAGTAGATCTGATTCTCCGGCCTCGCAAGCGGATAGTTTGATTGCCCCTCCGGCGCGTTGACCGGCACCGGTTGGCCGACACAGGCGGCGAGCTGAGACGTCAGGAGAACCGAGCCGCCTAGCAGAGCGCTCGTCCTGATGAAGTCGCGTCGGGTGATTCCCGCGCCCGGGACCTCCATCACGGCGGAGTCGGTCTTTGTCTCCATGTCGATTCCCTCCGTCTGATTCGGCCCGGTCACTCGGCGCCTACCCCTGCGACACGCTCGTGGGTACCGCGCGTGAGGGGCAGTAGCCAGGTGCCGATGAAGAACACGGCGACGCCTAGCGCCATCACGAAGACGCTGACGAGCAGTTCCGTCGAGCTCGGGGCGTAGGCGAAGGTCAGGCGCTGATCGGTGAACGCGCGCTCGAGGCCAGCGAGTTCAGGGATGACCTGTCCGGGAACGACGATGTTCACCCTGACAGCGATGAAGAGCGCGGCGATGAGGAGGCCGGCCGCGCCGACGACTCGCGGCGATCCCGGCCAGAGCAGGAGCATCAGGATTGGCACCACCACACCGAGACCGAGATGCCCGATCCAGAAGACCCACCAGTAGGGACCGAACATGACTGCACGGTAGGCATCGGCGTGAGCCGGGATCGACGCGTAGAGGTTGATCGAGAACTCCGCCCACTCCATGAGCAGGTCGAGCGCGAGGAGCCCGAGCGCAATCCGCCCCAGCAACGTCACGGAGTCGCGATACTGCGGTGCGCGCTGATCCCGCCAGAAGTACGCGACCACAAACGCCAGCAGCGCGCTGCCCGATGCAAGGGCAGAGAAAAGGAACAGGATCGGAAACATGCCACTATTCCAGTAGGGCCGAGCACCGATCACCCCGAACAGTGCGCCGACGCCGCCGCTGAACGCGATCGCGAGAGGAACACCGAGGATGCCGAGGATGCGCAATGTCCCGAGATCTCGCGTCCCGTCGGGATTCGTGCTGCCGAAGGTGAGGATGCGCGCGAGCGTGGCGCTCATTCCCCGCCCCCGCGCGCTTGCGACCAGGTCCGCGCGTGTGGCGAACCACAGCTCGACGGTGACGAGAAGGAAGTAGGCGGTGTAGAGCCAGACCATCCAGGCCATCATCGAGGCGGGTTGCGGGTTCGTGTAGACCTTCCAGAAGCGGAGCGGATGACCGAGGTCGAGCCAGATCACGAGAAGTGCGCACGCCAGGGTGACGAACGCGGTAAAGAGCGCCAATCTGCCTATCGCTTCGAGGCGCTTGAGACCGAAGACGTAGACGAGCGACGAGAGCAGGAACGCGCCCGCGCTCAGCCCCACGAAATAGATGTACTGCGCAACCCAGAGACCCCACGGGACGTAGCTGCCATAGTTCGCCTGTTCGTGGCCGGTGAGCGCCCGTACGGTCAGCCCGTACAGGCCCGCGGCGAATGCCACGATCCAGAGTGGTGCGAGGATGAACGTCGCCTTGCGCATCGTGGGCCCCCTCACATCAGGTAGAAGACCCTGGGCTTCGTGCCCAGTTCTTCCTTCAGGCGGGTCGCATTCGTCCTGGCGCTCAGTTCGGACACCAGGCTGTCCGGATCATTCAGGTCGCCAAAGTACGTCGCTGTGCCGATGCACGATGTGGTGCATTCCGGCAACATGCCCTCGTTCAGGCGGTGGAGGCAGAACGTGCACTTCCGTACGTTGCCCACGGGCGACGCGCCCTTCGCACGATCGTAGACCTGGCCGTACTCCCGGGTGGGCAACTGTTCGTACGGCTGCATCGCGGGTGTTCCCGAGGAGTAGAAGTCACCCGAGTCGAACGTGCGGGCTGAGTAAGGACATGCCGTGACGCAGTAGCGGCATCCGATGCATTGCTCGTAGTTGATCTCGACGATGCCGTCGGGTCGCTTGTACGTCGCGCCCACCGGGCAGACCGGCACACAGGGTGGATCCTCGCACTGCATACAGGGTCGCGGAATGAACCGACGTGTGACGTTTGGGTACTCCCCGATCTCTTCCTCGACCACCGGGCGATACACGACACCCGGCGGGAGTCGGTTCTCCGCCTTGCAGGCAATGGTGCAGGCCGAACAGCCAACGCATTTCCGGAGATCGATGACCATCCCCCAGCGGCGCTGCTCGACCGGCTTCGCGAGTGCGCGCTGGAGCTCGCGCTGCATCCGCAGGAGTACTGCCTCGTCCGGTGCTTCCGGTGGTAGACGGATCGGTTCCCGTGCCATCGACGGACCCGATACGGCGGCGGCCTCAGACTCCGCCGCGCTTGACATCCCGGCCAGCGTGGACAGCGCGAGCGCACCGAGTCCAGTGAGAAGGCGACGACGGCCACCGTTGAGTGAATGTCTAACGTCCGCACTCGCGTCCTGGATCACCTTCACCATCGCGCGCCTCCTCAACGGACATCGAGAGTCTTGCGGGCTGCTCGACCGGAGACTCGAGGCATCCCTCGGAGTGACGATCCGGCGGCCGCGGCGTGCGCGCATCAGCAGATTCCCGGAGGTCGTGGCCTGAACAGGCCACATGCATCAGATGCGTGGATTCTGGCCGAGTCGACGCGCTCGCTACCTCAGCCGGCAGCGCGAAAGCAGTCCGCCAGATGGTCGTCGACCAGGCCGGCGCTCTCCATGAAGGCGTAACAGATCGTCGACCCGACGAAGGTAAAGCCGTAGCCGCGGAGCCCCTTCGATAACGCGTCGGAAGCGGCAGTCGTGGGGACGAGTTCCCCGAGGTGACGCGCTCGCGGGCGGGCTACCCGCGGCTCATCGCCGACAAAGTGCCAGACGTAGCTGGCGAAGGAGCCGTGCTCTCGCTCGATCGCCAGGTAACCGCGCGCGTTGCGAATCGCGCCGCTGACTTTGAGCCGATTCCGCACGATGCCGGGGTCGGCGAGGAGACGGGCCACATCCGCGTCGTCGTAGGCGGCGATGCGAACCGGATCCCAGCTGTGAAAGGCGCGGTCGAAGTTGTCCCGCTTGCGCAGGATCGTTTGCCAGGAGAGGCCGGCCTGGAAGCATTCGAGCATGAGCCGGGCGAACAGCGCTCGATCGTCCCGCACCGGCACACCCCATTCCGTATCGTGGTAGAGGCGCATGGCCGGGTCGCCGACGCACCAGCCACAGCGGCTGAGACCGTCCTCGCCGATGACGCAGCCGTGTGGGATCTCACTCATTGTGACGTCGCTCCTGTCGGGTTAGAGCAGGGCGCGCGGTGAGTCACCTCAGCGGCCTGCGGACCGCGTACGCAGGGTACGACCCCCGGAATGCCCCAGAACAAAGTGCTGTCAATGTAGCTACAGACACTGAGCGCCGGAGGATTCGATCCATCGCGTCGGAGCGCGAGACCTGAAGCTCCACACGGGCGATGTTATTGCGCTAAAGCGGGGGGAGCGCATCGTACTCACGTAGCATGGAGATCCGCTCGCATTGATCTCGCCGCTCGACCAGGGAGCGCTGGCCGCAGGAGTTGAGGCGGAGGCACGACGCGCCAAGCCTTTCGGATGGCTGACCGTGAGCGAGCGTGCCTTCCGTGGCTGGGACAATCCGGACGACGACGTGTGGGACCAGGTCGACGTGGAGTAGACCAGTGGGCCCCGGTTCAGTCGTCCTGGTGCCGTTCCCGCTCACCGATCTATCCGGTCGTAAGCGGAGACCCGCGCTGATCGTCTGTGCGACCGGGATCCATCCGGACGATGTCATCCTCTGCGGCATCACATCCCCCATACCGGAAGTCCTTTCCTCCTGGGAAACATCACTGGGCGCGAGCGATCTGGTCGGTCGAGAGCTGCCGAAGTGGAGCCTGATCCAGATCGCGTAATCTGTTCACGTGCCACAGATGGCTGACCGTGGACAGTACGGACCCGCCACACCAGCCAGGTTCGCCGAGGTTCTGGCGCTGCGCAGGGACGGCTGTAACCCGACGCCGCCGCGCGTGAACCGTTCCCGCGCGTGACGGACCCTGCACCAGGGAGTGCCTGGTGAATCGTACGACGCTGAAACGCTTCGTCGACGCCTGCCGCGCCGGAGATCACGCCGCGGTCGCCGGGCTGATCGCCGAGGGCGTGGACGTCAACACCCCTCTGGGTGCGG
>CAZHZF010000048.1:0-1018 GCA_964536925.1 uncultured Dehalococcoidales bacterium
TACGAACAGACTCATAGCCGATCTTGAATGGATCCTGCACCACCAGCGCATCCATCCCCCGGAGGGCGGCGGCGCGGGCGATCGCGCTCGCCTCGCGCGCGCGTGCACGATCCAGTTCGATGAAGCGCAGCGCCTCCAGTGCGAGGAGATCGCGTTCGATCCTCGCGGCCAGATCGGCCGCGCCGGTCCGCCGTCGGATCGCGGCGACCACCTCCACGAGCACCGAGAACGGCTGCACCGTCTGGTGCCGTCCGCGACGCATCGCGACCAGCAGTGAGAGCGCGGCAGGATGGGCGGGCTCCTCACGGCGAAGCGCGGCGACAAACACCGCGCTATCGATCGTCAGGAGCACCGCTCACCCCCGCTGCGCGCGGATCTCCTCCACGGCCCCGGGCCCGCGCCACCGCGCCGACACCTCGGCGACCGCGCCGAGCAGATCGTCCCAGGCCTCGGAATCGGCGGCGGCACGGGCGGGCGCATCGAGGACGCTCGCGCGCCGCAACTGGCCTAGCTCGCGGTACACATCGTCGAGCCGGTCGCCCTGCGGCGCGGACGCGGTGCCTGCGGCTGGCGCGCGCGCTGGCCGCAGCGCCTCCTCTAGATCCTCGCCCGCGAAATACGTGTGGCGATCGTGCGGCCGTCGCCGCGGCGTCAGACGCCCCTGCTGCACGTACCGATAGAGCGTCGACCGGCTCACGTCGTACGCAGCTTCGGCCTCGCGGATCGACAGCAGTTCCCTTCGCTCTTCCACAGTCTCACGACTGTATCACATTCCGTGAGACTGTGCGACACTGAGAGGCTCCGCTCCCGTTCGCACGGCCGGCGCCAACCGGCGGAGGGGAAGAAAAGGGGGCTGTTGTGGGGACACCCCACACCCCGGCAGCGTCGTGCCGCTGCACCACGTTCGCCACGAACCCCGCTGGGTCGTGCCGCCGCAGTACACGGGAAGGAGACGGCCGCGCCGGCGTGAGGCTCCTTCTCCCTCTGGGAGAAGGCGGGGATGAGGGCGCCCTCACCA
>CAZHZF010000048.1:1118-21610 GCA_964536925.1 uncultured Dehalococcoidales bacterium
GCCGCGCCGGGCGTGAGGCTCCTTCTCCCTCTGGGAGAAGGCGGGGATGAGGGCGCCCTCACCACGACCCGGGGAGACATTCCACGCCCCGGCACCCTCGAGCCGCTGCACCACGTTCGCCACGAACCCCGCAGGGTCGTGCCGCTGCACCACGCTCGAACGAAACGGCCGCGCCGGGCGTGAGGCTCCTTCTCCCTCTGGGAGAAGGCGGGGATGAGGGCGATCTCACGAGCATCGCCGGGAATCCCCACGCACCAGCACCGCCGCTGCCGCGGTGCAGAAGTCGGCCTCGACATCATCATCACCATCTAAAATAGCGTCAGATCTCAACACCTAAGAGGACGCCATGCCCGTCAGGACGACAGTCCACCTGGACGAGAACCTGGTGGAGCGCGTACGTCGGTTTGTGCCGCCGCGTCGGCTCAATCGCTTCATCAACGCGGCGCTGTCGGAGAAGGTCGAAGCGTTGGAACGCGACGAGATCGAGCGCGCGATGCGGGAGGGGTACCTGGCGACCCGGCAAGACCGCGCGGAGATCAACGCCGACTGGGAGACCCTTGATACCGATGGCTGGCCCTCCGGGTGAGCTTCCCCCGGCGCGGTGAGATCCACTGGGTCAACCTCGACCCGACCATCGGCTCGGAGATCGCCAAGACCCGTCCCGCGGTCATCATCTCCAACGACATCGGCAACGAGCACTCGACGCGCGTGATCGTTGCGCCGCTCACCTCGCAAGGCACGGAACGGGTCTATCCGTTCGAGACGCTCGTTCTTGCCGGAGAGGCCGGGCTGCGCCAGCCATCCAAGGTCCTGCTCGATCAGGTGCGTTCGATCGATAAGCAGCGCCTGGGGCGGCGCGCCGGCACGCTCTCGCCCGAACGTATGCGGGAGGTCGACCGCGCGATCCGCCTGAGCCTGTCGGTCTGACGCGGGTAGAGCTCCTTCTCCCGCCGGGCACGGCGGGGATGAGGGCGTCCTCACCACGATCCTGGGGGGACATTCCACGCACCAGCACCCTCGTCCACGGCACCGCATCCACGGGTTCCCCGGAGTCGTGGCGCCGCACCGCGATCTGATCCCCGGCCCGAGCCGAGCCTGGACTGCCGCGGGGTTTGGCCCTACGCCAGCGCGGGGATCGGGTGCAGCCTTCGGGCGGTGAGGCGCGGCATCAGGTCGCCGTGCGCCTCGTACATCTCGTCGACCATCCGCCAGATCTCGTCCACGGTCAGAACCGCCGCCGTGAGTGGATCGAGCATCGCGGCCTGGTACAGATGATCGCGATTGCCGGTCAGCACCGCCTCGACGACCAGTTGCTGCGTGGCGATGTTCGTCCGATTCATCCCCGCCAGTTGCGTCGGCAGCGCGCCCATCGCGACCGGCTGCAGACCCGCGGCGTTGACGAGGATGGGCACCTCGACGATCGTGTCGGCGGGCAGGTTGTCGATCAAGCCGCGATTCGCGACGTTGCCGTGGAACGACCAGTCGCGATTCGTCTCGATCGCGTTGATGATGTACGCCGCGAACTCGTCGCTCCGCCGCACTTCAACGGCCTCGCCGCGGTCGAGCCGGGCCCGCGCCTCCTCGGCCCGATGGAGGTTCCGTTCCGAGCGGCGGATGTACTCATCCAGCGGGATCGACAGCCGCGCGACCTCCGCCGGCCGCTTGATGAAGTAGGGCAGGTACTCGGCGAAATGCTCGCTCGACTCCGTCACGAAGTACCCGAGGCGGCGCATCATCTCGAACCGCACCGGATCCCGCCCGAAGCGCGCCGGGTCGTTCGACGCCGTCCAGAGCGCGGGATACAGATCGGTTCCATTCCGATGGCGGAACTCCAGGAACCAGGACATGTGATTGATCCCGGCCACCCGGTACCACACATCCTCCGCGGCGACGCCCGCGTACTCGGCAAGGCGGTGCGCGGTGTGCTGGACCGAATGGCAGAGGCCGACGCACGGCACGCCGCCCGCCCGCTCCACGGCCAGGCAGAGCATGACCATGGGATTCGTGTAGTTGAGGAGCAGCGCGCCGGGCGCGTGGCGGCGCATGTCCGCGCACACATCGAGGAGGACGGGAATCGTCCGTAGGGCGCGGAAGATGCCGCCGATGCCCAGTGTATCGGCGATCGTCTGGCGCAGACCGTACTTCTTCGGGATCTCGAAATCCCGCAGCGTCGCGTCGAACCCGCCCACCTGGATCGCATTGATCACGTAGTCGGCATCACGGAGCGCCTCGGCGCGATCGAGCGAAGCGCTGATCGTCGGCGCCACGCCGAGAGTCCGGGCGATGGAGGCGACCGTCATCTCGGCGGTCTCGAGGCGACGTGCGTCGATATCGTGCAGGCGGATCTCACTGTGGGCGAGCGCGGGAAGCGACAGAATGTCGCTCATCAGGGCGCGCGCGAACACCACCGAGCCCGCGCCGACCATCGCGATCTTTGGTCCGTTCATCGCGCCCCTCGTATACTTGCCGTTCCGAGCCGGAGGTTAGTCAGCCGTGTACGCAGTCGTCCAGACCGGTGGTCAGCAGCACCGGGTGATGGTGGGCCAGTCCATCCTGGTCCAGAAGCTCCCCGATGTGGCGGACGGCGACACGGTCGAACTCGATCAGGTGCTGGCCATCGGCGAGGAGGATCGGACTGCGATCGGCACGCCGACCGTCCCGGGCGCGCGGGTGCTCACCCGGGTGCAGGCCGCCGAGGAGAAGGGTCAGAAGATCATCGTCTTCAAGTACAAGCCGAAGGTGCGCTATCGGCGCAAGACGGGCCACCGGCAGCGGTATACCCGCCTGCTCGTGCGCGAGATCGTCGCCGGTTCCTAGCGCGACGAACAGGAGGGAACGATGGCCCATAAGAAAGGCGTAGGGAGCTCGCGGAACGGCCGCGATAGTGCCGCACAGCGCCTCGGTGTGAAGCGCTTCGGCGGCGAGGCCGTGCGCGCGGGAACGATCATCATCCGCCAGCGCGGCACGCGCGTGCACCCGGGCACCAACGTGGGGATGGGCAAGGACCACACCCTGTTCGCCCTCATCGACGGCGAAGTGAAGTTCGAGTGGCACCGCCAGCCGGACCAGAAGAAGGTCAGCGTGTACGCGTTCGCCGAAGCCGCACCGGTCGCGGCGGGCTGAGGCAGCGACGATGCGCAAGGGAATCCACCCGGCGTGGCACGAAGCCTCGGTCACCTGCATCTGCGGTGAGACGTTCACCACGCACGCGACGAAGAAGGAACTGCGCGTCGAGCTCTGCTCGAAGTGCCACCCCTTCTATACCGGCAATATGCGGATCGTCGATACCGGCGGTCAGGTCGAGCGCTTCCTCCGCCGCATGCGCCAACGCCAGACCTCCGCCACCTAGACCCAGGGTATCCCCACGCCGAACCTCTACGGCGGCCAGGCGGTCATCGAGGGTGTGATGATGCGCGGCCGTCGCACCGCGGTGGTCGCGTGCCGCGCGCCCGATGGCTCGATCGTCATGCAGCGCGAGCGGCTGGATGGCGCCCTCTACACCGCGCGCTGGGCCCGGCTACCCCTCATTCGCGGCGCGGTCGCGATCTGGGACACGATGGCGCTCGGCGTCCGGGCGCTCATGTTCGCGTCCGATGTCGCGGCGCGCGAGCCGAAGCCCGCGGGCGCCGACGATCAGGCGCCGTCCACCGAATCCGAGGGCCTTCCCAAGGTGGCGCTCTGGACGACGATGGTCGTGGCGCTCGGCGGCGCGATCGCGTTCTTCTTCGTCCTGCCCGTCCTGGTGATCGGCGCGATCGATCCCTATATCGAGTCCGACATCGTCAGCAACCTGATCGAGAAGATCATTCGGTTGGGGATCATCCTCGGCTACATGGTCGCGATCGGGCGGATGGAGGAGATACGCCGGGTCTACCAGTATCACGGTGCCGAACACAAGACCATCAACGCCTACGAGGCCGGAGCCCCGCTGACCCCGGAATCGGTCCAGCGCTACCCGATCGAGCATCCCCGGTGCGGCACGACGTTCCTGATGATCGTCGTCCTCGTCTCGTTCGTGCTCTTCTCGCTCCTGGGGCGCCCGGATCTCGAGTGGCGGATCCTCTCGCGCATCCTCCTCATCCCCCTCGTCGCGGGCATCGCCTTCGAGTTCATTCGCTGGGCCAGCGCGCGCTATCAGCGGAGCAGCGCGGTCCGCGCGCTGCTCGCGCCGGGCTTGATCGTGCAGCGGCTGACAACGCGCGAGCCGGACCTGGATCAGATCGCGGTGGCCATCGCGGCGCTGCAACCCGTGCTCGACGAGGAGGAGGCCCGGGCGGCGCCGACCGAAATCCCTCGCGTGGAGCCGACGCCCAGCCTCGCCTCGTGATGCCGGCGCGGCAACGGACGTGCGCCCGGTAAACGGAGGCGCTCGGCGCGCCGAAATCTACAATCGCCGACGACCGATCGGTCGCCCGGGCGCCCGATTCGTCCCGATGGATCCCCTCCGAGGAGTGTGCAGTGTCGCACGAGCATCCTGACTACCGTCAGCCCGCGCCGAAGGTCGCGGTCCTTCGGACCCGACCGGCGACCGTGGTGGACGACTATCGCCGGGTGATGCACCTGGCTGGCTACCAGGACACCATCCGACGCGATCGGACGACTCTCCTGAAGCTCAATCTCTCCTGGACGAAGTACTTCCCGGCATGTTCGAGTCAGCCATGGCAGGTCGACGGAGTGCTGGGGACGATGCTCGCCGATGGGTTCGATCGCGATCGGATCATCCCCATCGAGAACAAGACGGTGGTGACCGATCCCCGGAAGGGCGCCGAGGCGAACCGGTGGATGCCCGTGCTCGAGCGGCACGGTGTGCCGTTCCAGCCGCTCACCGAGGTCGAGTGGGATGTGCACCCGTTCAAGACGCCCCTCCTCGTCCTCCACCGAATCTTCCCCGAGGGCATCGTCATCCCGAAGATGTTCCACGGACGGCAGATCGTTCACCTCCCCACGGTGAAGACCCACGGCCACGCGACGACCACGGGGGCGATCAAGAACGCGTTCGGCGGCCTGCTCCGGGAGGTGCGCCACTACGCGCACAAGCACATGCACGAGGTCCTCGTCGACCTCGTGCTCATGCAGCGGGAGATCCACCCCGCGATGTTCGCGGTGATGGACGGCACCGTCGCCGGAGATGGCGCCGGACCACGGACGATGATCCCGCGGATCGGCAACGTCATCCTCGCCTCGGCCGACCAGGTCGCGATCGACGCGATCGCGGCGAAGATCATGGGTTTCGACCCGCTGGAGATCCCCTACCTGCGGATGGCGCACGAGCGCGGCCTGGGCTGCGCCGATCCCCGTCAGATCGAGATCGTCGGCGACGAGGTACCGGAGATGAGTCCGCGCTTCCAGGTCAAGAAGTCGTTCGTGATCTGGGGCGATCAAATGCTCCGTCGCGGCCCGCTCCAGCCCCTCGAGCGCATCCTCCTCCACTCGCCGCTCGTCGTCTGGGCACCGTTCGCCTCGAACGTCTACCACGATCTCCTGTGGTACCCGACGATCGGCCAGCGGATCATCCGCGCCTTCGATCGCACGGAATGGGGCGCACTCTTCCGCGATTATGGGCGGCCGGGCGGTCCGACGACCCAGGCGACGCTGCAACCTCGCACGACGTAGAGGTCTTTTTCCCAGGGGCCGGTTCCGGCGATGCAGCGGCGGGTCAGCCCTGGCACCAGGCTAGCGGACCGTGGAAGCGCACGCGGCCCCGGTCGCGGGCCGCCTGGACACCTACAACCCGTCATTCCAGAGCCGTACGGACCCGGCGCCCCGTTCGATGTCTCGATGGAGTTCCCACGCGCTGTACCCCACGGCGTACGTGCGCACCTCAGGCGCTATCGCAATCCGTAGAAAACAGTCCCGCGTCTCGCCACGACGGCGTAACTTCCCATACGCAGCGAGAATGAGCCGCCCGATAAGGAAGCGTCGGAACACCTCCGTTCCTTCCGGATCGGTGGCATCCAGAACCTCGGCCGTGCCGTGTAGTTGGATGGTCGCGGGAGGGACGAACCAGAGAACCTTCCTCGGCACAGGCACGACCAGGGCGACCGCCGGGTTTCGGAGGATATTCCGTGCCTTCCTGAGGTGCCTCCGCGTCATCACATACAGGGTCAACGGTCGATCTGATGCCGCGACTCCGTAGTTCACGCCCGCGGAGTCGGGTCCGCCCGATTCGTTGACGGTCGAAAGGATCGCGAAGTTCTGGGCGCGCAACTCGCGTACCACGAGTTCCGGAGTAAGCCGCTGCCCGGCGACCGATCCGTCCCTCGAACCGGCAGTCATTGGGTGCATCGTTGATGCTCCGATTCCCGCCCGCTGTAGGCCGCGAACAGGACGACCGCCACGGCAAGCAATGCCAGGCCGACGAGCGCCCAGCCGTACTGCGAACCGCGTACGGTGGCCACAGCAACCATCAATCCCAGTGCGACTGCACCGGCGAAGGCGCTGGGCACGCCCGCGTCCGATACGCTGCGCGGCGGCCCAGCCCATGCGAGCCACAGTGTCAGGATTCCGGTCGCAATCGCAATCCCGCCAAACGCCCAGACGGCGCGGGTGATCACGCTCTCAGCGGCCTCTGTCGGCGCCGGGAGCGCCCGGGCGAGCGACCCGACCTCGGGCAGTATGCCTGCGTGCAGAGACAGCAGGTACAGACTGGTGCCCACGATCGCGAGGCCCGCTGCCGACAGGGCAAGTGGGCGCAAGGCCGTCCATCGGCCTGCCGTCGAAGGCGGTCGATTGACAAGATCGGCCGATTCCAGCGCGACGACGAGGCGCTCCGGATCAGTAGTGCCGGTGTCGTACTCGACGTAGGCACACTCCGTCGCCGGATTACCATAGGCGTGTCGCACGCCCGGCTGCGCCAGAAGGAGGCGCTCGGCAAGTGCCGCGGTCGCTGCGGGACACACGCCACCAGTCAGCGGGAAGATCGCCCGCGATGTTGGTCCCGGCTCTCTGATCACCATCCGTAGCTCTCCTGCGGTCTCTTCCGAGCTTGCTCCCCATCCCTGAGGGCACCCTGAGCCGCGACTGAGCCTTCCTTGAGGGAATGCCGTCATTCGGACAGCGGCAGGCGGACCGTCGCGACGGTGCCACGGCCAGGGGCGCTGTCGAGCATTACGTCGCCACCATGCTGCTGGGCGATCCAGCGCGCGATCGGCAGACCGAGACCTGTACCGCCCGTGTCGCGTCCTCTCGCCGGGTCGGCGCGATAGAAGCGCTCGAATACGCGACCGAGGTCTTCGGAACTGATCCCGATGCCCGTATCGACGACGCTTACTTCCGCCGTTGCCCCGACGCGCCGGACTCCGATACGCACTTCACCGTCGGACGGTGTGTACTTGAGCGCGTTGTCGAGCAAAACCAGCAGAAGTTGCTGGATTCTGTCGCGGTCGCCGACCACGGTGAGGGGCTCGACGCCGTTGAGACTGAGCCGTTGGCCTCGGGCGAGGTGCCGCGCTTGCTCGAACGCCTCGCGTACGACCTCGGCGAGCGCGACAGGGTCGCGCCGCAACGCGACGCCCGCGTCCGCACGCGCCAGTGCGAGCAGATCACCAACCATACGCGCGAGACGCTGCGCCTCGCGGCTCGCTTCGCCGATCGCCTCTCTGCGCTCATCCTCGGCCATGGTCGGATAGCGCTCGAGCAACTCAAGGTTGGCCTGAATGGCCGTGAGCGGGGCGCGCAACTCGTGACTGGCGTCCGAAACGAAACGGCGCTGCGCCTCGTATGCCTCCTCGAGACTGGAGAGCATGCCGTTGAATGTCGCGCCAAGCAGGCCAAGTTCGTCCTTCCGCATCAGTACTGGCACGCGGTGGCCAAAGTCGTGCGATCGAGCGATCTGTCCGGCGGTGTCGGTCAGTGTGGCAACAGGCCGGAGCGCCCGACCCGCAAGCGCGTATCCGGCACCGAGCGCGACCAGGGCCCCCGTCATCACGAGGATGAAGACGAGCCGGCGGAACATTTCAACCGAGCCATCGACATCGCCCAGCGGCGCGAGAGCGACCAGTCGATCGCCCGTATCCTCCAGCGGCAGAATGTAGACGCGCCAGCGCTGCCCGTCGTTGCCTGGGACGACACCGAGGGTCCCGACCCCTGTGTCGACTGCGGCGAGAGGCGGCGCCAGTGCGGCGATCGTGTCGAACGGCGCCCCACCATCCGGTGGTCGCCACGGATCGACCCTCGGGCCTCCCTCGGCACCGGCGGAACTGACGAGCGTACGTCCGTCCGCGGCGAGCAGACGCACGACCATTCCGGGCGATGGCGGCGAAGCGTCGGAGACGGTTTCCTGGCCGCGACCTGCGTACTCCTCGGCGGCATGCCGAGCAATTCCGACGAGCATATGATCGAGGTCGTCGTAATGGCCGCGTGTGTGAGCGGCATACGTCACGGTCGCGACGAAGAGGACAACGACGGCGGTCAGCGCCCCGTACCACAGCGCCAGGCGCAGCCGGATCGACACGCCCGCCTATACCTCTCGGAGTACGTAACCAACTCCACGTACCGTGTGGATGAGGCGTGGCTCGCCCAACTTCTGACGCAGCTGCATCACATAGACCTCGACAATGTTGGCGTTCCCGCCGAAGTCGTAACCCCATACACGTTCGAGGAGGACGTCCTTGGAGAGAACCTGGCGCGGGTGCTCCATGAATTGCCGCAGCAGGCTGAATTCCAGCCCTGTTGGCTCGAACGACCGATCGCCACGACGCGCCTGACGGGTGCCCGTATCCAGTTCGAGATTGGCGAAGTGCAGCACGATCGGCTGCTCGGCATCGCGTCGGCGGAGCAGCGCGTGGATGCGCGCGACGAGCACCTCGAACGTAAACGGCTTGACAACATAGTCATCCGCTCCCGTGCGCAACCCCGTGACCTGATCGGCCGGGGCGTCGCGCGCGGTAAGCATCAGGACAGGCAGTCGGGGATCTGCCGACCGAAGGCGACGCAGTACCTCGAGTCCGTCGATCCGCGGCATCATCACATCGAGCACGACCACGTCCGGCGCGCGTTCGCGGGCGAGTGTCAATCCCTCTTCGCCACTCCCGGCGACGTCGACAAGGAACCCCTCGTAGGAGAGTCCTCGCATGAGCACGCTGGTGACTGCGGGATCGTCGTCCACAACCAGGACCCGCTGCATACGGTGGTCCCCTTGATGCTGTGCCCCTATCTTGACGCCTCATCCACCCCCTGGCAAGCGAGCGATCCATCAGTTGCGCCCATGCTCGACATCATCCAGGGCGACATCCCATCCGCCTCCGACGCCATCCCACCCGGCATCATGTTCGGCGTCATACCGCCGTCTCCCGGCCCCGTCGCGCCCGGCATCGTGTGGATCGTTGTCATTCCGGGCATCAATCCGGTGCCCGACAATCCACCCTGCCCGGCGAACTGCGTGTGGTGTGACTTCATCTGATCGGCCTGAGCCCTGGTCATGAGTCCGAGACTCACCGCGTCGTCGAGGCCCTGATCCCGCATCGCGTGCATCCCGAGAACGGTGCCCCGGTCGGCAACGCCTGGGCCGACGCCCGAGCGCGTCACCGACCTCCAGGGCATTCCGAGCCGATCCTGGACCGCTGGTTGTGCCGCGGCCGATCCCGCGAGGAACGCGCCAGCCACGATTGTCACTCCGACGGCCCATCTGACGAGATTCATTTTCGCGCCCACTGTTCCACTCCTCGGGACCGGCCATCGCTCCGGTCCGTACAGCGAGTGTCGGGTGCGCGTCTGAGCGTGCCCTGAGCATCGACTGAGTGCGCCCTGAGCGCGGGCCGCCGCAGCGCGATGGACCACTTGCTTCGAGGCGATGCCGGTGAGCCCCGATGTCGCGGCTGACGTCTGCTTACGAACCCTCCCCAGGGCTGCCTGCGCGCTCAGCGTCCGCTCAGGCTGGCCTCAACGGGCATTCAGACGACCCAGCCAGCATTGGTCAGGAGGCCCGCGGATGCTCAGCAGTGCTGGAAGACGGCGCGAGAACGGTCACAAGATGCTCCGTTCTTACCGCACCGAACGCCGACGCTCCCAGACCATGTCGGTGCGTCGCTCGCGCCTTCGATCTCGCACTGGTCATTGCAGGCATTGCACGGACAGGGGCGCGACGCTGGACCAGGCGCACCACGACATGGTGTCCCGCCAGTGCGTCCTGGCCGCGCATCCGGCGCTAGATTCGAGGCCCGGGGTGCCCTACTCCCGGCGGTTGCCCGGCCGGATCACGATTGACGGGGACTTGCCCCACACGGCGTCGAAGCCCGGGGAGATAACCGATGCACCGCGAACATGATTCGGACCGATCGAGTCCTGGCACGTTCCTGCGCTCGCGGACAGGAGTAGCACTCATCGCCTTCCTCGCGATCGCGGCCTTCTTCGTCCTCACCGAGCACACCGCCCACGCCCTCGGCGCCGTGCCCTATGGCCTCCTGCTGCTCTGCCCGCTGTTGCACCTTTTCATGCACGGGGGCCATCGCGCCGATCACAGAACCGACGGGGGCGGCTCGTCGGGCAAGACCCAGGGCGACCGATGACCGACACACCCGCCTACGGGCTCTGGACGCTGGTCGCGTTGAACACGGTCGTCTTCGTCGTCTTCGCGTACAGCTTCGCCAAGCCGCGAACCGGCCGCGACTGGCGCTCGCTTGGTGCCTTCTCTGCCTTCCTGCTGGCCCTCTTCACCGAGATGTACGGCTTCCCGCTGACAGTCTACGTGCTCGCCGGGTGGCTGCAGAGCCGCTACCCCGACCTCGACATCCTGTCCCACAATAGTGGGCACCTGTGGGAAGCACTTCTCGGCACGACCGGCGACCCGCACCTCAGCCCGCTGCACCTCGCCAGCAATCTCCTGATCGCCGGCGGATTTGTCCTGCTGGCCTCGTCGTGGAAGGTACTGTACGCAGCCCAGATCGCCGGACACCTCGCCGTGACTGGGCCGTATGCCAGGATTCGTCACCCCCAATACGTGGCCTTCCTGATGATCCTGTTCGGGTTCTTGCTGCAATGGCCAACGGTGCTGACGCTCGTCATGTTCCCAGTCCTGGCGGTGATGTACGTCCGACTGGCGCGGGCCGAGGAACGCGACGCGCTTGGGCGGTTCGGAGACGCGTATGCTCGCTACGCAGCGGAAACGCCGGCGTTCCTGGTGCGGCTTGCCGCGCGCGCTCCGGCAGCGGGCGATGACCTGGACGACGGCAGTGCGCAAACGCGCCAGCAGCAGTCATCTTCATCGTCCTGATCCTCTGCCCTCTTAGCGGCGCGTCTGCCGTGACAGTGGCCGCGGCTGAGGCGGCGCCGACTCTGCATGCTGGCGGGTGCCGTGCTGCTCAGCCCTTCGGAGAAGCGAGGGGCACTGGGTCTGGCAACTGTGAGTGCGCAGGCCGGGTAATGACCGCGCTCAGTCATCTCTCAGACATGACTCAGGGATGGTTCAGCCCATCACCATAGGCTCTCCTCACAACGCGATGCGAGGGAGGCCAATGGAGCGAAAGGGCATCACCGCTGCGGGCGCGGCGCTTCTGCTGATGCTGCTCCTGCTCGCTGCGTGCGCCAGCGAGCCAGGGGCCTCGCCGGAGCTGACCGTCGGTCCGACCCAGACGAACGAAGGCGGCCAGGTGACGGTGAAGGTCACCTGGCGGGGCGCCGCAGCCGGGCCGGTGTTCGACGTGGTGCTGGACACCCATGCGGTCGACCTCGATGGTTACGACCTGACGAGGCTCGCCGTGCTGCGCACAAGCGATGGCCGTGAAGTCCGCCCGACGACGTGGAGCGCCGGACCCGGCGGCCACCACCGCGCTGGCGCGCTCGTCTTTTCTGCCAACGGGGCTGATGGGAGGCCCGTGCTGACGAGTGGGGCTGGAGGGTTCGAGATCGTCATTCGCGACGTAGCCGGGGTGACGGAGAGGAGCTTCCGTTGGGCACAGTAGCCGGGACGAGAACGACCGGGCACGCAGCAGTCGAGCAGCGTTTCGGCGTGCGCGGCATGACTTGCAGTGCGTGCGAGCGGCGAGTGCAGCAGGCGCTGAGCGCGGTACCGGGTGTCCGCGCGGCCTCCGTCGAACTTGTGACGGCGACTGCGACGGTGACCCTCGGGCCTGGCGCGTCGAAGGACGCGCTCCGCCGCGCGGTGGCCGACGCCGGGTATCTGCTCGACGACGCCACCGCGACTGCCGTGAGTCACCAGGTCCGCCGGCCGGCGATTCTGGGCATCATCGCCGCGGCAGGACTGATGGTCCTCTATCTCGCAGTCATCACGCTTGCGCAGGGATGGGACCACGCCCTGCAGCAACTGTCCGATGACCGCTGGTTTGTCGCGGCGATCGTGGCTGGCTTCGGCACGCAGGTGAGTCTATTTGCGTACGTGCGGGAGATGCAGGCACCGATCTCTGCCGGAGGTATGGCTGCCAGCACCGGTACGAGCACCACCGCGATGCTTGCGTGCTGTGCCCACCATCTGACCGAAGTCCTCCCGATACTCGGAGTCTCAGGCATGGCGATCTTCCTCAATGCGTACAAGACGCCGCTCCTCTGGCTCGGGGTTGCCATGAATCTGGCGGGTGTCGCGTACCTTCTCTGGCAGGTCGCGCTTCGGTACCGGTCCGGGGTCGCCGAGGCGGGCACGCCGGCTCCAGGACGTTCGCCGTTAGGAGTCGCGCCGCTAGTCGTCCCATCACGGATGCCCTCGCCGCCGCCAGATGGGTCCAGCGCCGACGAGGAGGCGGCAGCCGAAGCACGCGAGTACCGGCAGCTCATGCGCAAGTGGTGGTTCGGCGCCGCTATCGGCATTCCGACGATGGTGCTCTCCTACCCATACCTGATCCCCGGACTTCGCGACCTGCTGCCGCGAGGCAGTGTGGCGCTCTGGTGGGTCTGGGTCGCGATGGGTACGGCCAGCCTGGCCGTTCTCGTCTACAGCGGCAACCAGTTCTTCGTCGGCATGTGGCAGGGCCTCAGGCACCGCTCGGCCAACATGCACACGCTGATCGCGACTGGTACCGGCGTAGCCTGGCTCTACTCGACGGTCGCCCTGCTGTTCCCGGAGCTCTTCCCGTCGGCCGAGATGGCTGACGTCTACTACGACGTCACAGTCGTCGTCACCGCGCTGGTGGTGCTCGGCCTGGCGCTCGAGGCCAGGGCGCGCGGACGCACTTCCGAGGCGATCAAGAAGCTGATCGGCCTGCAGCCCCGGACGGCCCGCGTCATCCGGAACGGCGCCGAGTTGGATGTCCCGGTCGAGGAGGTGCTGGTCGGCGACGAGGTTTTCGTGCGCCCGGGCGAGAAGGTCCCAGTCGACGGGATCGTCCTTCAGGGGAGGTCCTCTATCGACGAGTCGATGATCACCGGTGAATCGATCCCGATCGAAAAGCAGCCGGGCGACGAGGTGATCGGCGCGACGCTCAATGCGACGGGCAGCTTCCGTTTCCGGGCGAGCAAGGTCGGCAAGGACACCGCACTGGCGAACATCATCCGGCTGGTTCAGGACGCACAGGGGTCGAGGGTACCGGTGCAACGGGTCGTGGATCGCGTCTCGGCCTATTTCACGCCGGCAGTCATGATCCTGGCAGTAGTCGGCTTCGTGGTGTGGTATGTCTTCGGGCCCCAGCCGCCGCTGACCTGGGCGCTGATCGTGGCCGTGACGACTCTGATCATCGCGTGCCCCTGCGCGCTCGGGATGGCGACGCCGATGAGCCTGACGACGGGCATCGGCCTCGGCGCCCAGAACGGCATTCTGATCCGCTCCGGCGAGGCGCTGCAGACCGCATCGAGGCTTCAGATAGTCGTGCTCGACAAGACTGGCACGATCACCAGGGGCAAGCCGGAAGTGACAGACGTGCTGGTCGCGAGCGGGTTCGACGAGGACGCACTTCTGGGCCTCGTCGCGGCGGTCGAACGCAACTCCGAGCACCCGCTCGCCTCAGCCATCGTCGAGGGTGCGATGGCGCGGAGACTGAGCTTACCCGAGGTGGCGAACTTCACGGCGATTCCCGGCCACGGCGTCGAGGCCGAAGTGGCCGGACGACGGGTGTTGCTCGGCAACGCGAAGCTCATGGCGGAACGCGGCGTTGAGCTCGGACGGCTCGAAGTCGAGGCGCGCCGACTTGCCGATGACGGCAAGACGCCGATGTTCGCAGCAGTGGACGGCACCACGGCCGGGATCGTCGCCGTAGCGGACTCAGTCAAGGAAGACTCGGTCGCCGCGATCGCGGCCTTCAGGCGGCTCGGGCTCGAGGTCGTGATGATGACCGGAGACAACCGGCGCACGGCCGACGCGATCGCGCGACGGGTCGGCGTCAACCGCGTTCTGGCCGAGGTGCTGCCCGAGGACAAGGCGCGCAACATCCGGGCGCTCCAACTCGAAGGAAAGCGCGTCGGGATGGTCGGCGACGGTATCAACGACGCGCCAGCGTTGGCGCAGGCCGACATCGGTTTCGCCATCGGGACGGGAACCGATGTCGCGATCGAGGCTGCGGATGTGACGCTGATTAGCGGTAGCCTCAGAGGCGTCGTGATCGCGGTCGCAATCTCGCAGGCGACGATGGCCAACGTCTACCAGAACCTGTTCGGCGCGTTCGTCTACAACGCGCTCGGCATCCCGATTGCGCTGGGGCTGCTGTTCCCCTTCACTGGCATCTTGCTCTCACCACTGCTCGCCGCACTGGCGATGAGCTTCAGCTCAGTGACGGTGATCGCCAACGCCAACCGTCTCAAGCGCTGGAAGGCCCGGCAGGGCACCTGAGGGAGAAAGCGATGACGGCCGATCAACTCCTCGTTCTTCTCGGCGGACTCGCGCTCGTGATCGGGATCGCCTGGTTCTTCTGGGGACCGCGCAGGGGTGGGCATCGCGCGCCGTTGACCTCGAGCGGCTATCAGGAGGCGATGGTGCTGGTCAAGGGCGGCTACACGCCCGACCTCATCGTCGTCCAGCGCGGCAAGCCGGTGCGCCTGAGCTTCCGGCGCGAGGAGTCGGCGCCGTGCTCCGAGATGGTGGTGTTCGGCGACTTTGGCAAGAGCATGAGGCTCCCCGAAGGCCAGGTCGTGCACGTCGAATTCGTGCCCGAGCGGCAGGGTGAGTTCGCCTTCACCTGCCAGATGGGCATGCTGCGCGGCACGCTTGTGGTCGAGTAGACCGCCGATCGCGCCACGGGATCGGCCGGTTCAGCCGAACGGAGGCGGGCACGAGAGTCGCGTGGTGTCCGACCCGAACGCTGGTCGCGGGTAACCGCGCGACGATCGGATCCCACACCGCGATGACGGCCTGTGCTACGCCGGTCCTGCGGCATGTGTCGCCGCACGACGAAAGTCAGTTCGATGGTCCCGCCAATCGACCCGGCCGTCGCCATCAAATCCATCGGTGCACTGACTCGAGCGGGGATGCGCTGAGCGGGCGTTCCGTGCACCCATTCGACTTTCCGTTCGCACTAGCACCGCAGGTCCTCCCGAGGACCTGGACGGCTACACAACTTCGCCCAACGGGCGCCGATTCCGAAGTCGAGCGACTCGCCGGAGTTGACATCGATCTGCGCCGCAAGCTTCGGGGTCATCTGTCGTGCTCGGCGTGCCGTGCCCGCACCAGCCCCGCTGATGTGGACCGTGCCAAAGGGGGCCAGCGTCCGAGGCACTCCCGGCAGACGTCTTCCAGGTCGCCGACTCGCCTGCCTCAGGGTAACTCTCTCGCATGCCGAATGAGGCGGTGAGCGTGAAGCGAGACTCCGACGTCAGCGGCCGCGATCGGGAACGCGATGCCCAGACGTCTCGACCCTGCCTCTACTCCGATGACCGGGGACTCGGCAGCGGAGTCGTCGGGCGCCAGGCGAGCCACGCCACTGCGACGACGAGTGCACCGAGCGCGACGAGGTGAGCCTGCTGCAGTCCGGCCAGCCAGATCGTCTCTGTCCGGAGATAGGTAAGCAGGAACTTTCCGATAGCGTAAAGGGACAGGTAGATCCCGAAGAGTCGGCCGTCCGGTAGCGCGCGGTTCCGGAGCGTCCACAGCAGGGCGAAGATGACGAGGTCCCAGCCTGCCTCGTAGAGAAACGTCGGCTGGTAGGCGACCCCGAGTTCGGGTGCCAGCGCCCGTGGATTCGCGTAGGCGACCCCCCACGTGCCGTCTGTCGCGGGACCGACCGAATCTCCCGTTACCAGACAGCCGAGTCGCCCGATCGCCTGTCCGAGAACCGCGCCAGGTGCCGCGGCATCGAAGAGCCTGCGCACCGGCAGGCCCGCCCGCAACGCCGCGACTGCGCCCGCCATGATGCCGCCGGCAATGCCCCCCAGAATCGCCAGGCCCCCGTTCTGGACCGCGATGATCTGGTACGGATGGGCCGCGTAGTAATCCCAACGATCGACAACGTGCAGAATCCGTGCACCAAGAAGCCCGCCGACCACGACCCACAGCACCACGTCCAGGACCGAGCCGTCTGGCAGGCCCCTCCGTCTCGCCTCGGAGCGCGTCAGGCCCACACCCGCCGCGATAGCCAGGGCAGCGAACAGCCCATACCAACTGATCGCAAACGGTCCAAACCCGATGAGGATCGGATCCACATCGACGCGAATCATCTCCGTGAACTCGTCGGACTCGGTTCAGTCGCCGCGGCGACATCATCGTCAGCATGTCGGTGACGGTCCTCGTCCCCCTCCCGCATCCCTCGCATCATCAGCAGATGCGAGAGCGGACAGAGAAGGATGACTGCATAGAGGAGTACGCTCGAGAGTTGCAGCCCGAGAACGTTGATAACCGCGATCGCCACGATCGGGGCGATGCAGAGCATCATGATCCACCAGGAGTGCCTGTGTCCGCCGTGTTCGTGACTCCCCTGCATCGTCGACCTCCGGCCACGACTGTCGTCCGTTCACCTGAACACAGGCTGAAGCCTGCCTGAGCCGTCTCTTAGGGATCGACCGGGCAGTAGGCTTGCACCCGTGGTTGCCAGCCGGGGCGGCCCCCAGGTGACCGCGGCGGCTTGCCGCGGCCTACTTGCTGCTCAGGTCGAGCCGGTGGCCTCGATCACCGGAGGGCGAAAGCCCGAGACAGTCGATCCGCCTCATCGATCATCGCTTGCCCGTTTGCCTCCAGATGGGCGCCGACGGTACGCATCTGGGCCGCGGCCTCCGCGAGTTCGTTCTCTGCGTCCGCATCGAGTCGGTGCTGTGACCTCATACGCCCCAGGTCCTCGGCCATCCGCTGACCGTGGTCCACCATGTTTCGGCCTTCGTCGCGCATCGATAGACCATTCCATCGCAGAGCCTCGAGGTCGGTGGCGCCCCGCGGGTCGTGAAGCATCGCACGTGTCGCGCGCTCGAGAGCGCCGCGGTTGCCCTGGGAGGCGATGGTGGCAGGTGAGGTGACCAGGCTGGACCCGGCTGTGGGGTCCATCGCCATCCAGGCGCCACCCTGCGCCACAGCCCGCCCGTCGACCACCCAGCGCCAGCCCTGATCCGCCACCGATGCGTCGGCGATCATCGTGCGCCCATGCCGTTCCATTGCGTCGCCGGCCCGTGCCATTGTGCGACCGCTCTCGGCCATCGAGATGAGGTGGGTTGCGGGAGCATCGGGGCTCCGTGCCATCGCGAGCGACAGGAGAGCGATGCTCAAGCCCGTCGTCATCGCCGCGAGTGTCCAGGCGCGCGGTATCAATCGTGGCGCTGGCTGCGCAATCGTTGCCATCTCATAGCCTCCTGGAGTTCCGATGCGTGACGCGGAGTCGCGGTCTCTTCTCTAGACACCGTCCCTGGTTCGCAGACCGGCGCCGACCTCCGCGGTCCGCCGCCCATCAACGAAACTACCGATCGACCCTGAGTGTTCTCTGAAGGCAGACTGACCCTTTCCTGAGGGCAGCACAAGTTCGTGGGCACGTCCGTCCGGGTACCGCGACGGACAGTCGAGAACCCGGGCATCGCCACGCCGATCAATACCGCCAGCCGCGCGGTATCCGCCTATGATCGGTCGGTCGGAGGCGCCGCGCAGGGGGAAACTGTGCTACGCCGCCAGAGGCGTCGCGAAGATCCGATGCGCCTGATTGAACTCCCGGGCGACGAGGCGAGCGTCTCCGAGATGGCGCGCGGCCACGCCGATCGGCCGCAGATCGCTGCCGAATCCCAGGCGGGCGAGTGCGTCGCAGGCCTTCAGGTGAAGGTCGAGCCAGCGACGCAGAGCACCCTGGCAGCGCGTGCCGTCTGGCGGTACCGGGGTTGCCTCGAGCTCCCAGCGCAGCGCATCGAATCGCGCGAGGAATCGCTCGCCGAGGCGGCGCCCGCGCATGGTCGCCAGCGCCGGCGCTCGGTCGAGCCCGCTCATCTCAAGAAGCAGGTCCTTTCGTGCGGCGAGACATTCCCGGACAACCCGGCAGAGTCGCCTTTCGTACATTCGCGTCGCCGGTACCATCGTTCGTCCCGTCATCCTCGTACGGTGAGAGTCGAACGGGCGGCATCGGCGCCAGATGGCCCATGTGGCCTATGTCAAGCAGGACTCTCGTCCGCATCCTCGAGCGGTGCGAATCGGGGCGCGGCACGACCGTCCACCAGCACGGTCTCCGCGAACATCGCGCGAGGGCGGACCCACAGGCTGTTCGGCCCGAACTCCGGCGAGTCGTAGAGCGCGCGGTAGACGACCATCTCTTCCAGCGTCTCGCTATGGCGAGCCACACCCAGAACCTCGTAGAGGCCACCTTTGAAGTGGCGGTAGCGACCGGGTCTCATCGTTCCGCCCCTCCGCGCCATGAGACGATACCCGACCGCGGGGAGTCGGTGGTGAGGGCGAATCCATCGCCCTGGCGTTGTAGCCGCTCGCGCAGAAACGCCACCGCGAGATCCTGGGCACGCTGGCCCTCCGGATTCAGCGTATCCTGCAGCGCGATCTCCAGCGCGCTCTCGAACGTCGGGAACGTGCGGAACGCGGGCGCCGGGGCAAGCGCGAATTCGGCCGCGTAGCCGAGAGCGTGTGCGACGTTGAACAGGTCGAGCACACCCGGCGCGGGGCAGCGGTCCTCGTCCCAGATCGCGCGGAATAGATCGCGGTACGGGCCGTCGCGCTGGCCGAAGTGCATCTGACAGAGGATCGTCTCGCGCGCGATCGCATGGAGGGCGTCCAGGAACGGCGCGACCTCCACCACGGGGTAAAGGACGTGGGCGCAGAGCGCGAGATCGACTGGCCCCACCGCGCTCGCACACGCCGGCCAGCCGCCGGCGACCACGGTGACGTTCTCCACGCCCGCGGCCGCGAGGTTCGTGGCCAGGTTCTCGCGCATCGCCACGGAGGGCTCGACAGCGATCACGCGACGAGCGACCCGCGCGAGTGGGACAGTGTGCCGACCCGGGCCCGGACCGACCTCGAGGATTGTCCGCCCCGCGCCGACGACGAGGAGTCGGTCCAGGAGCGGATCGGCCAGGGCATGGGCGTGCGCCGCGCGGTCGAAGCGGCGGGCGCGGCCGTGGGACCATACGTCCGGGCGATCGTGCAGGCGGTCGAGGCGGCGCCCCTGCTCGTGGCGCGCGTTCGCCAGCGCACGCCACCGCTCCACCCAGTCGATCGACACCCTCATCACGACCCGGGACGATAGCGCGCCACCGCATTCGGAAGTTCTACCTGTCACGGCCGGCGATTCCCGTTCGGAACGCGGGGCCTCGTCGCGCCGACTATGCAGTTCTTCCTGTCACGCGTCCCCCGCGCAGACCCGCCTCGCGCGCTCGCGGAATTGCTTGACGAACTATCGGTTGTATAGCCACAGTCCGGCGGAAAGTCGCGTACGAGAAGAGGGAAGGTTACGTATGACATCGATCGCCGACGGGACGTCCGAGCCATCGCGCGGAGCCTGGCGCGGCCGGCTGGCACCGCTCGCCGCCACGACGCTGGGAACGATCGGTATCGGACTGATCGTGCTCAGTTGCGCGCCCGCCGTGGCGCCCAGCGCGACGACTGCCGCCGCACCGGCGGCGGTGGTGGCGCCCGCGGCCGCCGCGAAGCCCGCGGCCAGTGCACCGTGGCTCGCTCAGAAGCAGACCTTCACCCTGACTCCAGACGGCTCCACGGTGACGATGAAGGTGCAGGAGCAGTTCCTTGGCGTCAAGGTTCCTGAGGACGCGACCGGCGTCTCGAAGGCGCTCACGGGCAAGATCACCCTCTCCCCCGAACCGGCGATCGTCGCCTCGGAGAGTCTGGTGGAATTCGACGCAAAGAGTCTGCGCACCGACGCGGGCAACCGGGATAGCCAGATACGCACCGCGCTGGGCGCATTCCAGTTCCCGGCAATCACGTTTGTCCCCTCGGCTCTGAAGGCGCTCGAACCGGCACAGCGGACCGACGGCAAGTTCACCGCGACGCTCGAGGGCGTGATGACAATCAAGGGCGTCGAGAAGCCGGTCAGTTTCACCGTCACGGGGTCGCTCGACGGCAGCGCACTGACGGGCACGGCCAAGGGCGAACTGAAGATGACCGACTTCGGGATCACCCCGCCGAAGACGATGGACATCCTGTGGGTCGAGGAGTTGGTGCGGTTGGAGATCGCCTTCGCGGCGACCGCGGCGGG
>CAZHZF010000049.1:0-1642 GCA_964536925.1 uncultured Dehalococcoidales bacterium
GGCAAACACGTCCTGACCGAGAAGCCTTTCGCGCTCGATCCCGCCGATGCCGATCGAATGGTGCGGACCGCCGAACGGGTCGGGAAGTACCTGGCCTGCTGCTCCGGTCGCGGCCGTTTCACCCCGACGCAGACGCAGGCGCGGGCGATGTGGGAGTCGGGCGAACTCGGCGACGTCTACCACGTCCGCTCGACGTCCCTGCGGTTTCGCGGTCGACCCGGGCATCACATCCTTCGGCAGTCGGCCTGGTTCCTCGATCATCGGCGCGCGGGCGGTGGTGTGATCATGGACGGGTCGGTCTACACCATCGACTCGGTGCTCTGGATGATGGGTAACCCGAAGGTGCTCTCCGTGACCGCGGCGATGAGGCAGTTCACCGAGGAACCGCCGCCGTCTGACGCGCCGCAGGATGTCGAGGATCACGCGGTCATCATGCTCCAGTGCGAGGGCGGCAGATCGGCGGTCATCGAGTCGGCCTGGGTCTCGAACATGGATGACGCGGATGGCGTCTGGATCTTCGGGACGAAGGCGGGCCTCAAACTGAACCCGACCAGGAAGATCGCGCCCGAGCGGCTCGATCGGAACGCGGTCAACCCGCCGGCCCATGTCGGCGACGATATCTTCCGTCCGGTCACGACCCGGGTGCTCCCCTTCGAGCGCGGCATCACCTTCCCGCCGATGGGTGAGATCGCCGTCCGCTTCTGCGAGTCGATTCTGCGCGGTGAGCAACCGATGACTCCAGGGCGCGATGCCCTCGTCGTGACGCAGGTCATCGATGCGGCCTATCGCTCGGTGAAGGATCAGCGCGCCGTCGCCCTCGTCTGAGTGAAGCCCGGGCGGGGCCCGCGTTCCGCCGCCCGCCCGGGAATCACGCCGCTGGGATCGCTCCGGCGCCACAATGTCCGGCGGTGGACCTGTCGCCCGATCCCGGCCCGATCGTCCTCTTCGACGGCCTCTGCAACCTGTGCGACGGCGCGGTGCAGTTCATCATCGATCGCGACGCCCGCGGACGATTCCGCTTCGCCTCGCTCCAGAGCCCGTTCGCGCAGGAGCTGATTCGGCGGCATCGCATCGACGGCGCGATCGATAGCATCGTTCTGATCGAGTCCGGCCGCGCACACACGGGCTCGCGGGCAGCCCTGCGGATCGCCCGGCGTCTCGATGGCTTCTGGCCGCTCCTCTACGGGCTGATCGTTCTGCCCCGTCCCCTTGGCAACGCGCTCTACGACCTGATCGCCCGCAACCGCTACCGCTGGTTCGGGCGTCGGAGCGTTTGCCGTGTCCCGACTCCGCATCTCCGTGCGCGGTTCCTCGATCAGGCGCCACCGCCGCTGGTGTAGGCTCCTCTTGTGGCGCGCGCCTACGTCGGGACCTCCGGATTCAGCTACCCGGAGTGGCGGCCCGGCTTCTATCCGGCAGGGACGAAACCTGCGGACTTCCTTACCTACTACGCATCGCGCTTCGAGGCGGTCGAGATCGATGGGTCCTTCTACCGGATTCCGAATGAATCGACGATCGACGGCTGGCGCGAGAGAACGCCGGACACGTTCCGATTCACGCTGAAGGCGAGCCAGCGGATCACCCACTTCGATCGCCTGCGCCTGCCCTCGGCCGCACTGGACGCAATGCTCGCGTCCTGTTC
>CAZHZF010000049.1:1742-6740 GCA_964536925.1 uncultured Dehalococcoidales bacterium
TCGGTCTCCCGTGAAGCCGATCGCGACCGAGCGGCTCGTCATCCGCAACTTCCGGGCCGACGATGCGGTCGCGCTTCGGGAGATGATCGTCGGACACATGGCCTCGGATCTGGCACAGTACGACCGTCCCTGGCCGACCGGCGAGGCGGAGATCGCCGGGATCGCGCGCTGGTTCGCCGAGGGCGATCGATACCTCGCCGTTGTCGAACGCACGACCGGGAGACTGGTCGGACTGCTCGCGCTCGACGAGGCGACACCGCCGGCAGAGGGAACGCGGAACTTCGGCTACATCTTCCATCCCGCCTACCACGGCCGGGGCTACGCGACCGAGGCGGGTAGAGCGATCCTCCGCTACGCATTCGCGGAGATGGGCATACAGGCATTCGTCTGCGGGACGGCCGAAGAGAACCTGCCCTCGCGGCGCCTGCTGACCCGCCTTGGCTTCCGCCGGATCGAAGGCGACCGGTACCGTCTCGACCGCCCCGCGGTCGAACCGTCGGCGGCGGAGGATCCTCAGGCCGCGAGCTGACTCGTGCAGTGGGCGCAGCGCCGTGCCCCGAGGGGCACCGTGCTCAGACACTCCGGGCAGGCCTTCGTCGTCGGCGCGGCCGGCGCGGCCGGCGGACGCAAACTGTCGGCCAGACGATTCGCCGGCATCACGATCAACCAGTAGATCACTGCCGCGACCACAATGAACGAGAGGAGCGCGTTGACCACCAGTCCCGGTTGAAACGTGCTCCCGTTGACCGTGAACGTCCACGAGGCGAAATCCGGCAGGCCACCGAACGCGCCGATGAGCGGCGTGACGAGGCCCGTCACAACCGCGGTGACGACGGCGCCGAACGCCGCGCCCATCACCACCGCCACCGAGAGATCGACCACGTTCCCCCGCATGAGGAACCTACGGAATCCGTCCAAAGGACTCACCCCATCCGCGTGGCCGGCAGTCTACACGCGCGTTCGCGCGCTCCGCGCGATCCCTAAGGGAGGGTTGCGACCAGTGCCCGGTACCCGTCGCCCCGCCCTACCAGACTCACGGGTGGTCCGTCCGCGGGAATGACGATCGTCTCGTAGCACCCCAGCGATGTCTCCGAGGCATCGGCCCGCAGAATCGCGGTCCCCTCCACCAGCGTCACGACGAGGCAGGTTTCTCCCGAGCCAGAGAGAATCGCGGGTTCCGGCCCGACTTGTTCGAGGATGAAGTGCGGGCAATGGGTGAGTGTCCCGCGGCCCGGCGGAACACTCTCGCGGGGTGTGACCATCGGAGCGGCGTCGGGAACAGTCGAACGCAAAGACTCGACGAGATGCAGGGCGCGTCCCGCACCTTCTGGCCTGCCCCAGTCCCACAGGCGATACGTCAGGTCGGAACTCTGCTGTACCTCGTAGAGGAGGATACCCGGCCCGAGCGCGTGGACCAGACCAGGCTGGTTGTAGACGGTGTCCCCCGGCCCGACCTCGACATAACGGACGAGTCCCTCCATCGCCACCGTCCCGATCGCGCGCGCAAAGGTCGTCGGAGTCACGCTCGGGAGGAGACCGGCGATCACCCGGGCGGTCGCGCCAGCCGTCTGCACGATGTGCCAGGCCTCCGCCTTGCCGACCGCCCGTTCGCCCGCGAAGTGTCGTGCGTTGTCGTCGTCGGGATGGACCTGGATCGACAGCCAATCGCGCGTGTCGAGGAGTTTCACGAGCAGCGGGAAGCGCCCGTGCGCTCGGCAGACGCCGCGCCGCCCGACCAGACGGCGTCCCCACGACGCGGTGAGTTCGCCGAGGGTCTCCTCTCGATCGATCAGACGCGACCCGTCGTGGGCGACCCAGACCTCGCCCATGCCGCTGCCAAGGCCCAGCCTATCCCCGCCCCATACACGCGGCCGGGCATCCGGCCGGGTGCGGAGCGGCCCTAACTCGACCATAAATATCGCGAAGTGTGCACGTCGCGTTGCGATCTGACAACCGCGCCCAACGGGCGAACGCGTCTCACGCGGTTCGCGCCGCGGCGGAGTAGATACCCCGCGTCAGAGCGACGCCCAGGCGAACGCGTCCTCCGGCGGAGGCGGCGGTGGCCCCGCGTCGTACGGACTGGGCGGCGCGATCTGCCTGTACCTTCCGCTGAAGAACAGCAGCGGATCGACGGTCCCGGTCGCCTCGCCGCTCTCGGCGTGGCCGACAAAGATGGTGTGATCGCCCCCATCGACCGCCTCGGCGATGCGACAGTCGAGATACGCCAGGCATCCGTCGATGATGGGCGCGCCCCACGCGGTGCTGCGCGTGCTGCAGTCGGAGAAGAGGCTGTGCTCGCCGGGGCGGCGCCCCGCGAACCGATCGGAGAGCAGACGCTGCTCCTCGCTGAGGATGTGGATGCAGAAGCGCCCGACGCGGATCGCCATGTCATGGCACTGCGCCCGCTTGTCGACACAGATGAGGACGAGTGGCGGGTCGAGCGAGACCGAGGTGAACGAGGAGAGGGTGATGCCGCGTACCTCCTCGCCGTCGCGGATCGTCGCGACCGTGACGCCGGTCGCCCAGCGCCGCATGACCTGCCTGAAGAGATCGGCACCGACCGATGTGCCCGGCGCGCGCTCTGTCACCCCCACCCTCCTGGCGGGATCTTAGGCCGTGTTGCCGATGCCGTTGTCAGCGTCGCCACTCGTCGATCAGCGAGGCGACGAGGCCGGTCCATCCGGTCTGGTGACAGGCGCCGAGGCCCTGGCCCGTATCACCGTGGAAGTATTCGTGGAACAGGATCAGGTCCCGCCAGTGTGGATCGTGCTGGAACGGGCTATCGACCGCGAAGATCGGGCGAAGGCCGTTCTCGCCGCGTGTGAAGAGGGCGATGTGGCGGTCGGCGAGTTCGCGCGCGATCTCGCCGAAGGTAATGCCGGGGACGACCTCGATCGACTGCCCGTACGCCTTGGCGAGCTTCCGCAGCGACTCGATCATGAGGAACGAGGTCGGGAACCAGACCGGTCCCCGCCAGTTGGAGTTCCCGCCCTTGATCTTCGTCTGCGCCTCGGCCGGCTCGTAGGCGACCGTCCGCCCGTTGTGGCTGAACGGCTCGGCCAGATGGGCGCGGGAGAGGCTCCGCAGGCCGTACCGCGAGAGGAACTCATCGCTGTCGCAGACCCGGGTCAACACCCGGCGCATCTGCTCCAGATCGACCAGCGTGCACACACGCACGATCTCCCCGGCCTGTACGACCGTGTTCACGCAATGCTGCACCAGATCCTGCCGGTTGGCGAGGAACCAGTCGTGGTTGAAGCGAAACTCAGGGAACGGACGGATCCACTGCTCCTCCAGGCGCTCCACCGCGAACAGAGGGATCAGTCCCACCATCGACCGGACGCGGAAGACATCCGAGGTCCCATCGCGGTGCCGCAGGACGTCGTAGAAGAAGCCGTCCCGCTCGTCCCAGAGGTGCATGCTCTTCATCGCCGCGCCGATGTACACGTAGTGTTCGAAGAACTTCGTGGCCATCGACTCGTAGACGCTGTTCTCCTTCGCCAGTTCCAGCGCGATGCGCATCAGGTTCAGGCAGTACATGCCCATCCACCCGGTCGCGTCGGACTGCTCCAGGACCGCGTCGCCGCCGAACCCCTCGCTCCGATCGAACGCGGTGATGTTGTCCAGACCGAGGAAGCCGCCCTCGAACACGTTGTTGCCCGACCGATCGACCTTGTTCACCCACCAGGCGAAGTTGATGAGGAGTTTGTGGAAGCAGCGTTCGAGGAATGTGCGATCTGCCACCCCGGTGCGGATGCGATCCATGTTGTAGACGCGCCACACCGCCCAGGCGTGGACGGGTGGGTTGGTGTCCGAGAACTCCCACTCGTACGCCGGGATCTGCCCGTTGGCGTGCTGAAACTGCTCGAACAGCATGAGCCAGAGCTGCTCCTTCGCCAGGGCCGGATCGACGAGTGCGAGGACGACGGCGTGAAAGGCGAGGTCCCAGGCCGCGAACCAGGGGTACTCCCATTTATCCGGCATGGAGAGCACACGCATCGAGTTGAGATGCCGCCAGTGCGCGTTCCGGACGGTCGCCCTGCCGGGGGGTGGCGGCGGGTAGGCCGGGTCGCCATCGAGCCAGCGCGCGGTATCGAACAGGTAGATCTGCTTTGTCCACAGCGTCGAGGCGAATGCCTGACGCTGGATCGCCCGTTCATCGGCGGACGCTTTCGGCGGGTGAATCGCATCGTAGAACTCATCCGCCTCGCGCCGCCGCCGTCGGACGATCTCATCGACGAGTGCGAGCGGGCGGCGCGGCTGCGCATCGGTGAGCCGAAGGCGCAGCACAGTCGATCCTCCCGCCGGGACTTCGGCCGTGCGCCAGAGGCAGGCCTTCGACCCGCGTTCGTCCCAGTTGACCGCCTCGATCTCGCCATGCACGATCCGGCGGTGGAAGGCGTCCTTTGTGTGCCGGCTCCGCGAGGGCACGTCGCGCCCGTAGAGTCGCGTGCAATTCGTCTCGTTATCCGTGAAGAGCGGCGTGACGCCCTCCTCACAGTACAGATAGCGGGTCCCCAGCCGGTAGGTGAAGCCGAGATTGCTCAGTTGCGGGCCGACGGAATCGTCGGCGACGAGGACGACCGCGCCGTCGGTGCCCGCCGCACGCGCGATCGTCGGCGGGGGTCGATCGAGGCCGTCCCATGCCCAGGTGTTGCGGAACCAGAGATGGGGTAGGATGTGGAGGCGCCGCGGTTCCGGGCCACGATTGAACGCCTCGATGCGTATGACAAGATCCTCCTCGGAGGCCTTGGCGTACTCGACGAACACGTCCCAGTAGCGATCGCCGGAAAAGACTCCGGCATCGAGCAGTTCGTACTCCGGCTCGGTGGAGGGGCGGTTCCGATTCCGTTCGACGAGTTCCTCGTAGGGGTACGGCGCCCAGGGGTACTTGTACAGGTACCGCATGTAGGCGTGGCTGGGCAGGTTGTCGAGGTAGAAGTAGTACTCCTTCACATCCTCGCCGTGGTTGCCCTCACCGGGAATCAAACCGAAGGC